>DATMER010000047.1:0-102766 GCA_035556715.1 Thermoanaerobaculia bacterium | reverse complement strand
CTCCAGCCTGATCACGATCTTCTACTACCTGGGCGTGCTGCAATGGATCGTCAAGATCTTCGCCAAGATCATGATGAAGGTGATGGGCACCTCCGGCGCCGAGTCGCTGGCCTCGGCGGTGAACGTCTTCGTCGGCCAGACTGAGGCGCCGCTGCTGATCCGCCCCTACGTGCCCAGCCTCACCCAGTCCGAGCTGATGGCGGTCATGGCCGGAGGCTTCGCCAACATCGCCGGCGGCGTGCTCGCGGCCTACGTGGGCATGGGCGTGAGCGCCGGCCACCTGATCGCGTCGAGCGTGATGTCGGCCCCCGCCAGCCTGCTCATGGCCAAGCTGATGTTCCCCGAGCGCGAGGCCAGCAACACGGCCGGCGTGGTGACCCTGGAGGTCTCGCGGCCGTGGACCAACGTCATCGACGCCGCGGCCGAGGGGGCGACCGAGGGGCTCAAGCTGGCCTTGAACGTGGCGGGTATGCTGATCGCCTTCATCGCCGTGATCGCCCTGCTCAACGGCATCATCAGCACGATCGCCGGATGGTTCGGCTACATCATGACCCTGGAGTCGATCTTCGGCTTCGTGTTCCGCCCCCTGGCCTGGGTGATGGGGGTGCCCTGGGCGGAGGCGGACGAGGTCGGCACGCTGCTCGGCATCAAGACCGTGATCAACGAGTTCGTGGGCTATGCCAAGCTCCAGGAGATGGTCACCGCCGGCATGCTCTCGGAGCGCTCGAAGATCATCGCCACCTACGCCCTGTGCGGGTTCGCGAACTTCTCCTCGATCGCGATCCAGATCGGCGGCATCGGGGCCATGGCGCCGGAGCGCAAGGGGGACCTCGCGCGGCTCGGGCTCAAGGCCATGATCGCGGGCTCGCTGGCCACCTTCCAGACCGCCACGATCGCGGGGATGCTGCTGTAGGAGCGGGGGCACGGATCTCGCAACGGTTTGCTACACTGGCCCCAATGGATAGGGTCATCGACCACGTTCACCGCTAGCCGTTGGAGACGCCTTTGGCCCGTAGCAAGCTCGCCGTCCTGACGCTCATCGTCCTCGCCCTGGTCCTGGGTCCGGCCTCTTCCGAGGTCGAGACCGCGTCCACCACCGCGCTGCACAACGCCCTGCAGGTCCAGGTTGCCCAGGCCCTGCGGGTCACCGCGGCGCTCGGGGTCCACGTCGTGGACCTCGACACGGGCGAGTCGGTCTACGGCTACAACCAGGACGAGCTGCGGGTGATCGCCTCGAACACCAAGCTCTTCACTACCGCGGCGATCCTCGACGCGCTCGGGCCGGGCTACGCCTTCGAGACCCGCTTCATGATGAACGGCCCGGTCAAGGACGGGGTGCTGCGCGGGTCCCTCGGCGTGGTCGGGAGCGGCGACCCCCAGATCTCGGGCCGCGACTACGGGGGCGACTCGTTCGCGGCCTTCCGCGAGTGGGCGCGCGCCCTGCGTGAAAAGGGAGTGGAGCGGGTCGTGGGCGACGTCTACCTGGATCACGGCCTCTTCGATCCGCAACTGGTGCATCCCGACTGGCCGCGGGACCAGCTCACCCGCTGGTACGAGGCGCCGGTCGAGGCGCTCTCCTTCAGCGACAACTGCATCCTGGTGCGGGTCTGGCCGGCGCGCGCCGGCCAGGCGGCCCAGGTCGAGCTGGTGCCGGACGTGCCGGTTCTTCAACTCCGCAACACGGCCCGCACCATCGGCAAGGGCGGCCAGAACGTGGTCATCCACCGCTCCGGCGACGAGCTCTTCGTCAAGGGGAGCATCCGCTCGGCCTCCGGCCCGGTGGAGGCCTGGGTGACCGTGCCCGACCCGGTCAACTACTTCGGCCAGGGGCTGGTGACGGCGCTCGCCGAGGAGGGGATCCGGGTCGAGGGCCGGCTGCGCCCCGTGGACCGGCTGCCGAGCCTGGTCTGGGAGCGCGTCGCGGTCCATCGCAGCGACCTGCTGTCGGCGGTCCGGGTGACCAACAAGCGGAGCCAGAACTTCTATGCCGAGAGCCTGGCCAAGCACCTGGGCGCGCTGCGCTGTGGAGAGGGGAGCTGGGGGGACGGGGTGAAGGCCATCAGCGAGTTCGCCACGAGCCTCGGCATCCCCCGCGGCTCGTTCGAGATGGCCGACGGCTCGGGCATGAGCCGGGGGAACCGCTTCGCGCCCCGCCATCTGACTCTATTGCTGCGGCACATGTTCTTCCACGAGGCCGCCTCCGAGTTCGCCCAGTCGCTCCCCTACTCGGGCGAGGACATGGGCTCCTGGAAGCGGCGCATGGCCGAGCCGCCCTACCGCGGCAACGTGTTCGCCAAGACCGGCACCCTGGAGGGCGTCTCGGCCCTGTCCGGCTACGCCAAGGCGGTCTCGGGCAAGGCTTACGCGTTCTCGATCCTGCTCAACCGCGTGGGCGGCGACGCCCGCGGCGCGCAGGACGGGATCATCCGCGCCCTGATCGACAACGGCTGAGCCGCTGAAGTCCTTCCTGCTATGCTTCTCGACCCTTAGGAGGAGATCCGCGCCTTGATCATGGAAGCCCGCCCGGTGAACTACCGCGGCCTGATGAAAAAAGTGGAGCAGGTGGTCGCGTCCATGGAGCGCGACGACGACGTCGGCGCGACGGTCCACACCGTGGTCGAGACCATCGTCGTCAAGTTCCGCGACGAGCTGGGGATCTATGGCGGCCGGTCCTACGTGCGGCGCGGGGACTGCTACGTGCTCCAGCACGTGTTCGGCGACGCCAAGGAGGTGCCGAGCGGGCTCAAGGTGCCGGTCTCCTACAGCCCCATCCAGCTCGTGCTCGACCAGGGCGCGGTGTTCATGGACGCCGACGACCCGCGCATCGACAAGGGGCTGGAGCAGCTCCTGGGTGTGCAGCAGTTCGCGGCCATCGAGGTGGGCGAGGAGGAGTACATCCTGGCTTTCGACGTCGCCGCCGGGGTCAACGGCGACGACATCCTCTTCTCCCTGGGCATCCTGCGCCACAGCATCAACCAGAAGATCCGGCGCGAGCGCATCGAGGGGATCTTTGCCCAGGCGCGCAAGATCCAGGCGTCCATCCTCCCGCGGCGCACTCCGGCCTACGGCCAGTTCGACATCGCCGGCCGCTCCGAGCCCATGGAGGAGGTGGGCGGCGACTTCTTCGACTTCATCCCCCTGACTGAAAAGATCATGGGGCTCGCCATCGCCGACGTGTCGGGCCACGGGCTTCCGGCCGCGCTGCAGGTGCGCGACATCTACATGGGGCTGCGCATGGGCCTCGCCCGCGACTTCAAGATCGTGCGCACGGTCGAGCGGATGAACAGCATCATCCACAAGAGCACGCTCACCAGCCGCTTCGTATCGATGTTCTATGGCGAGCTTGAGCTCAACGGGGTCTTCATCTACGTCAACGCCGGGCATCCGCCGCCGTACCACCTGGCCGCCAACGGCCTGATCCGCAGCATGGAGGAGGGCGGGCCGGTGCTCGGGCCGCTCCCCGAGGCGAGCTACGAGCGCGGCTTCGTGATCATGAAGCCGGGCGACCTGCTGGTCTTCTACACGGACGGCATCTGTGAGGCCCTGGGGCGCGGGGAGGGGCATGCCGGGGAGGCCGAGGAGGAGTACGGTGTCGAGCGCATGCTCCGGGTGGCCCGCGAGCTCCAGGGCCGGTCCGCACAGGAGGTGGCCGACGCCATCTTCGCCAGCGTCGAGGCCTTCACCGGCGGCGCGCCCCCGGAGGACGACCGCACCGTGATGGTGGTGAGCTACCCGGCCGACAAGCTCGACCGCACGAAGGCGTTCCCGCGTCCGGTCGGGCTGCTGTAGCCGCCTACCGCCCCTTCGCCGTCCCCATCACCTTTTCGGCTTTCTCCAGGGCGCGCTCGGCCTCGTCGGCGCGCTTGCGGGCGTCGGCGGCGAGGCGCTCGGCCTCCTCGAAGCGCTGGCGGGCCTCTTCGGCGGCGCGCTCGGCCTGTTCGGCCTTGCGGCGGAGAAAGTCGGCGCGGCCGGCAGCCTCCTCCTTCTGGGCCTTGGCACGGGCCAGGCGCTCGCGCTGGCGGGCCTCGTCCTTCTCCTTGCGCTCCCGGGCGCGGGCCTCTTCCTTCTCCCGGCGCTCGCGCGCCTGGACCTCCTCCCTCTCCCTGCGCTCGCGGAGACGGGTCTCCTCCCTCTCCTCCTTGAGGCGCTCGTCGGCCTTCCGGTCCGGCTTGGCAGCAGCCGGCTTCTTTGCGGGCTCAGGACGTGGCTCGGGATGGGGGGCCGGCTTCGCGGCGCGCTTCGGAAGCCCGGCGAGCTGGAGGCCGGCCAGGACCTCGAAGCCAGGGGGCGGGAGGTCCACGTCCATCCAGCCGCGCTGGAGGACCGGCTCGGCCGCGGGGCTGAAGGCCAGGGACTGGAGGTTGGTGGCGATGCGCTCGACGATGGCCGGACCGGGCCGGCGGGTCTCTTCGGCAACGGCCGCGACCGCCCGGTCGCGCAGCTCGTTGGCGAGGTCGCGGGCCTCCTGGATGGCTTCGCGGAGGGCGCCGGGGTCGCCGCCGGAGAGGATCGACCGCAGGGCCTTGCGGGCGTTCTCGCCCGAGGCGAGCAACTCCTCCATGCGCTCGGAGTCGGTGGTGAAGAGGTGGTTCACCGCCCAGGCCGAGACCGTGGGCTTGGGCAGGGAGGCGACCTCCTCGGCGTCGTCCTTGTCCCCCTGCTTGCGGAGCTGCTTGGCCAGCGTGTTGCGGGCCGCCGTGAACTCTCCGAACGGGAGCCCGTAGAGACGCTGGATCTCGGTGTCGAGCTTGGAGCGGCGGGCCATAGCCTCTATCGTACCGCGGAGCTTAGAATATGGCCTATGACAAAGCTTGAGGCGCCGGTCGATCCTGTGACTTGGGCCCTCGATCATGCTCCGCTGGACGATGAGCCCGACGATGACGACCTCGACGGCGGGCTCACGGAAGCGCGAGCCGACGCGGCGGCCGGTCGCGGCCTTACGACGGAAGAGCTGCGTCGGGCACTGATGTAGGGGAGGGGCTTGCCCGGGCAAGCCCCTCCCCTACATCAGACCGAAGCCACGCAACGAGGCGTAAAACCTTCCTCGCGACGCGCGTCACCGCCTCTGCGACCTGTCTGACCGCCGTCACGACGCGCTTGACCTCTCTCACGACGCGTTTAACCTCTCTTGCGACGCACCTGACCTGTCTAACGACGCACGTAATCTATCTCGCGACGCGCCTGACCTGTCTCGCGACGTACGTCATTGCTGCCGCGACGCTCCCGACCTCCTCTGCGACGCGCGTCGCGAGAGAAATTTTGCGCGTCGCGAGAGAGGTCGGGCGCGTCGTGACCGAGGGAAGGCACGCCGGGAGACGGAGACGGCGCGTCGCAAGGGGGGATGGGATCGACCGCGGTTCCGTGCTACCTTCCGCCCCGCCATGCGCCTGGCCTGGTTCAGCCCCCTCCCACCCCAGCGCTCGGGGATCGCCGACTACAGCGCCGAGCTGCTGCCGCATCTCGCGGAGCATCTCGACCTGGAGCTGTTCGTGGACGAGGGAGTCCGGGTGGACCCCGAGATCCGGGCCCGCTTCCCGGTCCATGGCGACCGGGCCTTCCCGGAGATGCGCGGGCGCTTCGACGCGGTCCTCTATCACCTGGGCAACAACGTCGACTACCACGCCCGCGCCTGGCGCATGGCGGTCCGATTTCCCGGGGTGGTCGTCCTGCACGAGGCCATGCTCCACCACCTGGTGCGCGGCATGACCCTCTCCCGGGGTGACCTGGACGGCTACGTGGAGGAGATGCGATACGCCTACGGCCGGACCGGCCATGCTCTTGCCCGGCGCAGCGTGGACACCGGAATCCCCCTCGACGTCTGGAGCTACCCGCTGTTCGAGCGGATCGTGGACTCGAGCCTCGCCTTGATCGTCCACAACGACTTCACCCGGCAGCGGGTGCTGGCCAGCCGGCCGCTTGCCCGCGTCTCGCTCGTGCCTCACCACCTGAGCCTGGGGGACCAAACGCCGACCGACAGGGCGGCCCTGGGCATCCCTCAGGACGCCTTCGTCCTGGCCTCGTACGGCTTCATCACCCCGGCCAAGCGCCTGGAGGTGAGTCTGCGCGCCTTCAGCCGCCTGAGGGCGGAGAGGCCGGACGCCCTCTATCTCCTGGTGGGGGAGGTCTCGCCTCACTACGAGATGCCCCGGCTTCCGGACGGCGTGGTCCACGTGGGCCACACGGAGCTCGACGAGTTCCTGCGCTACATGGTGGCCGCGGACGTGGCGGTGAACCTCCGCTATCCCACTTCGGGTGAGACGTCGGGCACCCTGATCCGCCTCCTCGGCCTGGGCAAGCCGGTGATCGTGAGCAACCTCGGGGCGTTCGCCGAGATCCCGGACGGCGCCTGCGCCAAGGTGGACCTCGACGAGACCGAGGAGGACCTGCTCCTCGAATATCTCCGGCGGTTGGCCGCGGACGAGGGGTTGCGACGCCAGATGGGCGAGAACGCCCGCCGCTTCGTAGTGTCCCACACCCTGGAGGCGTCCTCCCGGGGATATGCGGAGGTCGTCCGGACTGTGGCTGAGGAGTGGCCAGTGCCGTTCCGCGCTGTTCCTCCGCTCGCTCCCTATCCGCCCGGGGACGTCCTTTCCGACCTCGCGGCCGAGCTGAGTGCCGGGGCCGTGGACCTGGGCGTGGGGGAGACGGACGACGACCTCCTGCGCGAGCTGGCGGCCACTCTGGTCGATCTGGGCTTGGACGGCTTGGACGGGAGAGCAGCGTGAGGAGGATCGGGAAGCTGATCCTCCTGCTCGCCGTGCTCGCGCTCGTAGCCGGGCACATCCTGCGCTCCTACTGGCCGCGCGAGCGTCCGGCCGTCCCGGACCCGGCCGGCCTGCCGGCCCGGCTCATGGCGTCGGGCGCGTACGAGGCCTGCTTCTGGGTCCCCTATCCCCATCAGAACGTGGGCGAGCTGTCCGAGGTGGTGGACGACGGCTCGGCCTGGCTGGCGGCGGCGGCGCGGGTGGCCGGGGTGCCGCCTCCGGTGCTCCCCTCGTTCGGACCCTTCGCGGTACCCCCGTCGAAGGAGATCGCGGTCTGCTCCGACCTGGACGGCGAGCGCTTCTTCGTGGCGGCGGATATCTATCCGGGCCTCGGCACGGTCGCGAAGGCCGCGGGGACCGTGGCGGACAACCCGTGGCTCGCGGGCGGGGAGATCACCGAGACCCGGGGGACCGGCGACGCCGTGGTCGAGCGCGTCCTCCGCGTGGCCTGGAGCGAAGGGGTCTGGACTGTCACTGCTGGAGGCGGCACCCCGGTCCTCGGCCCGGCCGCGCAGCCGCTGCTCCATCCGCGGAGCCTGGGGATCGTACGCCTGGAGCGGGAGACCTCCGGCTTCTCGGACGGCGACTACCTGCTGCGGCGGCGGGACGGCGACCTGGAGCTGTCGCGCGACTCGTCCGAGCCGGTGCCGAACGTCCCGGACCCGGTCCAGGGGGAGCCGAGGCCGGTGCTCCTGGCGATTTCCGGGGCGAGCTGGCCGGACGCGGAGCCCCGTCCGCTGTCTCCCGCGGCCTTCGCGCTCTTCGCGACCCCGGAGGGGCAGGGGAAGAGTTTCGGGCCTTTCGGCGAGCTGCCGGGCGCGGCCATTTTCCACCCTCCAGGCTCCAAGCGCTTCTCCCTGCCGGGCGAGGGGCTGACCGGCCTCCTGGTCGGCGGGCTCCCCCGGGCGGAAGTCGCGGGCTGGCAGATCCTGGCCATGGACAGCAGCAGCCTCCGCCGGGCCGAGGCCCTGGCCCCCCGCCTGGCCGAGCTGGCGCCGCCGGACGTGACCGAGGCCCTCAACCGGGACGGCCGCCTGGTGCTCGGCCTCTGGCTGGAGCCGCGGGAGTCCCTGATGCTGGTGAGGCGGGTCCGCACGTTCCTGGAGAAGATCCCCATCGTCGAGCGCGAGCAGGTGCTCCGCTGGAAGGACTGGGAGACGCTCCTGACGCCGGTGGCCCGCTGCGGGCAGGTCACGCTCGCCTCCACCCAGAAGCCGGCCTCCTTCCGCCTCCGCTTCCACGGCTGCCAGGGTTGACCCAAGGGGAATTTTCCCCTACCCTTCGCGTTTGCCCCGGTGGGAGGTTGTGTATGCGTATTTGGTTGGATCAAGTCCGCGATGAGCCTTTCACCTGGGACGAGACGCAGAGCATTCCCCTGGAGTCGCTGGAGCGGCCCGAGCTGCTCTCCCTGAGCCCGGTGCAGTGGAAGGGACAGGTGGTCTTCGCCGATCCCGGGTACTACTTGAGGGCGCGGCTCTCGTACGATCAGAGCCTGATCTGCAACCGCTGTCTCAAGCCGATCGTCGAGCACGTCGAGCCCGAGATCGAGCTGATGATCGTGCAGGAGCGTGCGCACGCGGGGGGCGGGGAGCGCGAGCTGAAGGAGGACGAGCTGGGAGTCCTGACCGTGGAAGGGGAGGTCCTCGAGACCGATCCCATCCTCCTCGAGCAGCTCCAGCTCAACGTGCCCATGAAGCCGCTCTGCCAGGAGGACTGCCAGGGGCTGTGCCCCGTCTGCGGCGCCGACCGCAATGCCGGCGATACTGGCGATACTGGCGCCTGCTCGTGCCACGAGGAGACGAAGGACCCGCGCTGGGCGGGGCTCGCGGCTCTCAAGAGCCGGTTCGACTCCGAAGGATAGATCAACGAAGACCGTGAGGCCTGACAAAAATGCCGAATCCGAAACGACGCCACTCCAAGGCCCGCCGTGACAAGCGGAGGAGCCACGACGCCCTGGAACGGCCCGCCACGTCGATCTGCGACAACTGCGGCGAGGCCAAGCTGTCCCACCGCGCCTGCGGGCACTGCGGGTACTACAACAAGCGCCTGGTGACCGAGGTCAAGGAGAGCTGACCCGCTTCCGGGAGACCGCTTCGGTCTCCCGTCTCCGTATCTCAGAACGGGTACGAAATCCCAGGGTCGAGTACAATCTCGCCCTGTCCGGCTGGAGCTCCGATTCGACATATGCCGATCGCGGTCGATGCCATGGGGGGGGACTTCGCGCCGCAGTCCGCGGTGGAGGGGGCCGTGTCCGCCGCCATCGAGGACGGCGCCGAGATCCTGCTCGTCGGCGACCGCGCCTGCATCGAGACTGAGCTTGCCCGGCTGGGTAGCCTCGGGCGGCGTCCCAAGCGGATCGAGATCGTCCACGCCGAGGAGGTGGTGGGCATGGACGAGCCCGCGATCACGCCGATCCGCAAGAAGCGGCGCTCGTCGATCCGCATCTGCGCCGAGCTGGTCAAGGAGGGGCGCGCCCAGGCCATGGTCACGGCCGGCAACACGGGCGCGGCCATGATCTCGGCCAAGATGGTCATCGGCACCGTGGCCGGCGTGGACCGCCCCGCTCTGGCCGCGGTGCTCCCCAATGTCAGCGGGCGCACCGTCCTCCTCGACGTGGGCGCCAATGTGGGCACCAAGCCCGACCATCTCCGCGAGTTCGCGGTCATGGGCCATTTCTATGCCCAGGAGGTGATCGGCACCCCGTCCCCCCGCGTCGGCCTGATGTCGATCGGCGAGGAGGAGGGCAAGGGGACCGACATGACCCGCGAAGTGTTCAAGGTGCTCAAGAACACGGGCCTGAACTTCGTGGGCAACGTCGAGGGGCGCGACGTGTTCAACGGCTCGGTGGACGTGATCGTCTGCGACGGGTTCGTGGGCAACGTGATCCTCAAGAGCGCCGAGGCGGTGGCCGAGATGGTGGGCAAGATGCTGCGCGAGGAGATCGAGCGCAGCTCCCGCACCAAGATGGGCTACCTGCTCGCCAAGCCGGCCTTCGACGCGTTCCGCAAGCGGACCGACTACTCCGAGTTTGGCGCCGCTCCGCTCCTCGGCGTCAACGGCGGCTGCTTCATCGGCCACGGGCGGTCCAACGCCCACGCCATCCAGAATGCGATCCGCCGCGCCGTGGAGTTCTCCGCGGCGCGGCTCGACCAGAAGATCCGCGACAAGATCGCCGAGCTTCACAGCCAGGAGGCCCGCCTGCTCTCCGAAAAGACGGGCGGCCCCAAGGAGACCGCCGCGGGATGAAACGGGGAAGGATCGTGGGGACCGGCATGTCCGTCCCCGAGAAGGTGCTGACCAACGCCGACCTGGAGAAGATCGTCGACACGACCGACGAGTGGATCCTGGCGCGGACAGGCATCCGCGAGCGCCGCATCGCGCGGCCGGACGAGTGCCTCTCGTCCTTCGCCGTGCCCGCCTCCCGCGCCGCCCTGGAGATGGCCGGCATCCCCGGCAGCGAGGTGGACGTGGTCATCTGCGCCACGGTCACGCCCGACCAGCCGTTCCCCGCCACCTCGACCCGCATCCAGGACCAGATCGGCGCCAACCGCGCCGCGGCCTTCGACCTCGCGGCCGGCTGCACCGGCTTCGTCTACGCCCTCTCGGTCGCCGAGCAGTTCCTGCAGACCGGCTGGGCGAAGACCATCCTGGTCGTTGGCGGCGAGGTGCTCTCCAAGATCGTCGACTGGACCGACCGCAACACCTGCGTGCTGTTCGGCGACGGCGCCGGGGCCGTGGTGCTCCGGTCGGAGGAAGCCCCGGAGGGCACCGAGCGCGGTCTGCTCGGCACGGCCCTGCGCAGCGACGGCTCCCTGGCCAGCCTGGTCGAGCTGCCCGGCGGCGGCAGCCGCGCGCCGCACTCCGTCGCGACCCTGGAGGGCGGCCTCAACTTCCTGAAGATGAAGGGGAGCGAGACCTTCAAGATCGCCGTGCGCTCGATCGCCGAGATCAGCGACGAGGCGCTGACCCGCTCCGGGCTCAGGCACCAGGACGTCACCTGGTTCATCCCCCACCAGGCCAACCGGCGGATCATCGACGCGGTGGGCCAGCGCCTGGAGGTCCCCGAGGGGCACACGTACGTGAACGTGGACCGCTTTGGCAACACGTCGGCCGCTTCGATCCCGATCGGGCTCGACGAGCTGAACCGGGCCGGCCGCATCCAGCCCGGCGACATCCTCCTCTTCTCGGCCTTCGGCGCCGGCCTGACCTGGGGCGCCGCGGTGGTGCGCTGGTGAGCCTGGAAGGGAGAACGGTCGCGTTCGTCTTCCCCGGCCAGGGGTCGCAGAAGGTCGGGATGGGCAAGGCCTGGGCGGACGCCTCCGAAGAGGCTCGCCGGACCTTCGAGGAGGCCGACGAGGTCCTGGGCTTCCCGCTCTCGCGCCTCTGCTGGGAGGGTCCCGAGGAAGAGCTCGGCCTGACCACGAACACCCAGCCCGCCCTGCTCGCCGCGTCCATCGCCATCTATCGCTCCCTGGCCTCCCAGGGCCTGTTCGTCGAGCCGGTCGCCATGGCCGGTCACAGCTTGGGCGAGTACTCCGCCCTGGTGGCCGCCGACGCCCTCGACTTTGCCGATGGCCTCCGTCTGGTCCGTCGCCGGGGCGAGCTCATGCAGGAAGCTGTCCCCGTCGGGGTCGGCGCCATGGCCGCGTTCATCGGCCTGGACGACCAGGCCGTGGCGGCGGTCGCCGAAGAGGCCGCCCAGGGCGAGCTCTGCGCCGTGGCCAACTACAACAGCCCCGGCCAGACCGTGATCGCCGGCCACAAGGCAGCGGTGGACCGCGCCGTGGCCCTCGCCAAGGAGAGGGGCGCGCGCAAGGCCACGCTCCTGGCCGTCTCCGCCCCCTTCCACTCGCCGCTGATGCGGCCGGCCCGGGATGGCATGGCCGGCGAGCTCGCGAAGGTGGAGCTGCGGGCCCCCCGGGTGCCCGTGGTGGCCAACGTGGACGCGGCCCCGGTGATCACGGGCGACGCGGCCCGGGACGCGCTGGAGCGCCAGATCGACGGCCCGGTGCGCTGGGTCGAGTCCGTGGCCTGGATGGCCCGGGAGGCCGGAGTCGGTACGTTCCTGGAGATCGGACCGGGCAACGTGCTCACCGGGCTCAACCGCCGGATCGCCACCGGCACGCTCTGCGCGAGCCTGAGCGATCCCGAGCAGCTCAAGAAGTTCCTGGCCGCGGCGGAGGAATCCTGATGTTCAAGCTCGACGGCAGGACGGCCCTGGTAACCGGGGCCTCGCAGGGGATCGGTGAGGCGGTCGCGCGCCGGCTCGCGGACCAGGGTGCCCGGGTGGTGCTCGCGGCCCGCAGCGAGGACAAGCTCAAGGACCTGGCGGCGCGGATCGACGCGGGCGGCGGCTGCGCCCGGCCTCTCGCCCTGGACGTCAGCCAGCCGGAGACTTTTGGGGAGCGGCTCAAGCAGCTCCCCGAGGACTTCGCCAACGTGGACATCCTGGTCAACAACGCCGGGATCACGGCCGACAACCTGCTGGCGCGCATGTCCCTGGAAGACTGGGAGCGGGTGCTCCGGACCAACCTGACCGGCGCCTATGCCCTGACCAAGGAGGTGTTGCGGGGCATGATGAAGCGGCGCTGGGGGCGGATCATCAACGTCACCTCGGTGGTGGGGATGATGGGCAACGCCGGCCAGGCGAACTATGCCGCGGCCAAGGCCGGGCTGATCGGCCTCACCAAGTCGCTGGCGCGGGAGCTGGGGAGCCGGAGCATCACCGTCAACGCGGTCGCGCCGGGCTACATCGAGACCGCCATGACCGCCAACCTGCCCGCGGCATCGCGCGAGGAGCTGTCCGGGTCGATCGCCCTGAAGCGCCTCGGAACTGTGGACGACGTCTCCGCCGCCGTGCTCTACCTGGCGAGCGAAGAGGCCGGGTACGTCACCGGGCACGTGCTGAACGTCTCGGGCGGCCTGTACATCTGAAACGCCTTTGTGTTAGAACCGCTCTTCGTGCGGCCCGTGCGGCTGCCCAAGAGCAAGGAGGGGATCATGGCAGTAGCCGAGAGGGTCAAGAGCATCATCGTCGAGCAGCTAGGCGTCGACGAGGACGAAGTCACCTTGGAAGCCAGCTTCACCGATGACCTGGGAGCCGACTCCCTGGACATTGTGGAGCTCGTGATGGCCTTCGAAGAGGAGTTCGGGATCGAGATCCCGGACGAGGAGGCCGAGAAGATCAGCAACGTTCGCGAGGCGGTGACGTACATCGAGAGCAACACCGGGGACCAGAACTAGGACTCCTCGCGAAGCCGCCGACCGTTTTTCATCGAATCAGCGAAGATCTTGAGCTCAACAGCACGTCGCCGCGTCGTCGTCACCGGGGTGGGCCTGGTGTCCCCTCTGGGTGTGGGGACCGCCGAGAACTGGCGCGCCCTGATGGAAGGGAAGAGCGGCATCGGCCCCATCACCCACTTCGACGCGTCGGAGTACCCGTCGCGGATCGCGGGCGAGGTGAAGGGGTTCAATCCGCTCGACTATACCGACAAGAAGGACGTCAAGAAGAGCGACGTCTTCATCCACTTTGCCCTGGCGGCGTCGAAGTTCGCGCTGGAGGACTCGGGGCTGGTCATCGATGATTCCAACGGCGACCGGGTCGGCGTGGTCATCGGCTCGGGCATCGGCGGCCTGCCGCTGATCGAGTCGATGCACCGCACGCTGCTGGAGAAGGGGCCGAACCGGGTGTCGCCGTTCTTCATCCCGGGGCTGATCGTCAACATGGCGGCCGGCCAGGTCTCGATCCGCTACCACGCTCGTGGTCCCAACACGTCGCCGGCCACGGCCTGCACCACCGGCCTGCACGCGGTGGGCGACGCCTTCCGCTTCATCCAGCACGACGACGCCGACGCCATGATCGCGGGCGGGGCCGAGGCGGTGATCACGCCTCTGTCCATGGCCGGCTTCTGCGCCATGCGCGCCCTGTCGCACCGCAACGACGAGCCGGAGAAGGCCTCGCGCCCGTGGGACGCCCACCGCGACGGCTTCGTCATGGCCGAGGGCTCGGGCATCGTGATCCTGGAGGAGCTGGAGCACGCGCGGCGGCGCGGCGCTCCGATCTACGCCGAGATGGTGGGCTACGGCATGAGCGCCGACGCCTACCACATCTCGGCGCCGCACCCCGAGGGCGACGGCGCCGTGCGCGTCATGAGGGTTGCCCTCAAGGACGCGGGCCTGCGGCCCGAGCAGATCGGCTACATCAACGCCCACGGCACCTCGACCCCTCTCGGGGACCTCTCCGAGGTGCGGGCGGTGAAGAAGGTGTTCGGGGACCACGCCTACAAGCTGGCGATGTCCTCGACCAAGTCGGCAACCGGCCACCTCCTCGGAGCGGCTGGAGGCCTGGAGGCGGGCATCCTGGCCCTGGCCATGCGCCACCAGACCATCCCGCCGACCCTGAACCTGGACGAACCGGGCGAGGGCTGCGACCTCGACTTCGTCCCCCACCGCCCGCGCCAGGTCGACCTCGAATACGCCCTGACCAACTCCTTCGGCTTCGGAGGCACCAACGGGGCGGTCATTCTGAAGCGGTACGAGGGTTAGGGTCAGCCCTCAGAGTCCTCTCGAAGAACTCCGTCATCCTGGCGTACCAGTGCCGCAAGGCCGGCCCCCGGAAAGAGTGCGTCTGGCCGGGGTAGAAGGCATCCTCGAAGGGGATGCCTGCGGCGATCAGCCTGTCGATGAAGACCACCGTGTTCTGCGGGTGGACGTTGTCGTCCGCAAAGCCGTGGATGATCAGCAGATGGTCCTTGAGCTTCTCCGCGTGGGTGGTCGGGGAGGACTCACGGTAGCCGTCCGGGTTGTCCTGGGGCGTGTCGAGGTAGCGCTCGGTCCAGATGGAGTCGTAGAGGTTCCAGTCGGTCACCGGGGCGCCGGCGATGCCGGCTTTCCAGACCCCGGGCGCCTGAAGAAGGGCATAGAGGGTGTGATAGCCGCCGCCCGACCAGCCCCAGAGGCCGATCCGCGCGGTGTCCACCCAGCCCAGGCTCTTGAGGTACTCCACTCCGGCAAGCTGGGCCTCCAGGTTGGCCGGCCCGAAGCGGCGGTGGTCGCGGTCCTCCCCGGTCTTGCCGAAGAAGAAGGAGGAGGTGTTGTCCACCTGGAGCACTACGAAGCCCCGCTCGGCCATCTTCTTGTGCCAAAGGTCGCGGCGCCGGTTGTCCCACCGGTTGATCACGACCTGAGAGGCAGGGCCGCCGTAGTGATACATGATCGCGGGATATCTCCGGCCCGGGTCGAACCCGGCGGGCTTGAGCAGGCGTGCCGGCAGCCGGACGCCCTTGGGCCCCGGGATGAACAAGTACTCCCACTTCGGCAGGGCCGCGGGGTCGTACCCGGACGGCGGAGTGTAGGGCAGGGGGATGGTTGTTGACGCGGTCCGGACCTCGCTCCGCGGCGGGGTGTCGGCATCGTGCCGGGTATGGGCCCAACTGCCGGTCGAAGCCACGACGGCTGCGTGGGTGCCGGGCTCGGCGGCGAGGGGCTCCCAGGACTCCCGGCTCAGGCCGGCCCGGTAGACCAGCCGGTCCGCGGGACCCATCCCCTCGGTGCGGAAGGCGGTGACGATGATCCCATGCCCGGTCACGCCCTCGATCGAGGCGATCCCCCATCCTTCCGGAGTGACCGGCCGGACGAGGCGGCCATCGCGGTCGTGGAGGTAGAGCCTCCGCCAGCCGTCCCCCTCCGAGCCCCAGAGGAAGCGCCCGTCGTCCAGGAAGCGGAAGTCGTAGCCGAGATTGATCCAGGTGGGCCGGGTCTCGGTCAGGAGGGGAGAGCAGGCGCCGTCCATCGCGCTGCAGCGGAGGAGGTCGAGGCGGGTCTGGTCCCGGTTCAGGCGCTGGATGGCCACGGCCTCGCCGTCCGGGGTCCAGGAGACCCGGGCGAGGTAGACGTCCTCTTCCCCGGTGCTCATCCAGGTCGTCTTGCCGCCTTCGACGCCGATCACGCCGACCCGGACCTTTGGGTTCTTCTCCCCCGGCTTGGGGTACTTCTGCCAGCGCAGGGCCGGCGCCTGGGGGATCTCGTCGACGAGGGGATGCGAGGGGACCTCCCGCTCGTCGAAGCGGTAGTAGGCGATGCGCTTGCCGTCCGGGCTCCACCAGTAGCCGGCTGCTTCGCGGTCCCAGATCTCCTCCCAGTAGACCCAGTCGGTGGTACCGTTCAGGAAGACGTTCTCCTCGCCGTCGCGAGTGAGAGCGGTCTCCCGGCCGTTCCCGAGGTCCAGGACGTGGAGGTCGAAGCCGCGCACGAAGGCCAGGCGCGAGCCGTCCGGGGAGAAGCCGGGCTGCTTCTCGTCTTCCCCGGTCTCGGTCAGCCGCCGGAGCTTCCCCTCGAGGGGGAGGAGATAGAGATCGCCACCCGCGACGAGGAGCAGGGCGTCTCCCCGGGGGGACCAGAGATACTCGTCGAGCTCCAGCTTCTCGTTGGCAAGGCGGAGCAGGGCCTCGCTCCTGCCGGTGGTTGCATCGAGCCTCCAGAGCACTTTCTCCTCGTCCTCTCCCCAGAGCCAGGTGAGGTACCGGCCGTCCGGGGACCAGGCGAGGTCGTCGGGCTGGAGGCCGGAGAAGTCGGCGGCGAACATCGCGTCGTCGGTAAGCTTTTCGGCCAAGGCAGCCGGGCCACAGAGACAGCAGGCGAGCAGGGCGGCGTGAATGGGGCGCATGGCCCGGCAGTCTACCCTCAGCCTGCAACCTTTTTCGCGGGCCTCCCGTAGGGATGTTGGACGAAGGAGATTAAGCCATGACGAGACACCTGCCGATATCGATGCTGGCCGCGACCCTCGCGGTCGGCGTGAGCCTTCCCCTTGCGCCCCTCGCGGCCCAGGGCCCTCAGACCCGCGCGGTGCGCCAGGCTTTCCCGGCGAAAGCGGACGCCGAGCTGCGGATCGCCAACCTCGCGGGCCGGATCGAGCTGGTCCGCGCGCAGGGCAACCAGGTGGTCGTGGACGCGACCATCCACGCGCAGGGCGACTCCGCCCGCGAGACCCAGGGCCTCCTCCAGGGGATGAAGTGGGTGAAGGCCGAGGACCGCCAGGGCCGGGAGGAGTGGACGCTCTCCTACCCGGTGGACGACTACGACGGCTTCGCCTACCCGCGCACGGGGAAGAAGTCCAGCGAGGACTCCTGGTTCCTGGGCTGGCTGGAGAGCAAGGGGCACACCTCCACCACCTACCGTGGGGAGAAGGTCCGGATATACAACGACAGGACCTCGTCGGCCCCGATCCTCTACGCCGACTTGAAGATCGCGCTGCCGGCCGCCAGCAACGTGGTGGTCCGCAACGTGGTCGGCGCGGTGCGCGGCGGCCAGCTCGAGGGGACGCTCACCGTGGACACCGGCAGCGGCCGGATCGAGATCGCCTCCTATGACGGTCAGCTCAACCTGGATACGGGCTCGGGCGACGTGGTCCTGGGCTCGGCCCGGGGCGAGACCTCGATCGATACGGGCTCGGGCGACGTGGTCGTCCGCCGGTTGGTGGGCAACGGCAAGGTGGACACGGGCTCTGGCGACGTGGTGGTGGAGAAGCTGTCCGCGGGCCGGCTGTACATCGACACGGGCTCGGGCGACGTGACGGTGCGCGAAGGGTCGGCCGGGCGGGTCATCGCCGACACGGGCTCCGGCAGCGTGCGGGTGATGGGGGTCGAGCTGGAGGAGCTGGAGGCGGACACGAACTCGGGCGACGTGGTCATCCACAGCTCGCTCGCGCAGGCGACGCGCATCAGCGCCGACACAGGGAGCGGCGACGTCGAGATCCACGCCGGGCCGAACGCGTCCTTCGACATCGAGTCGGACCAGGGGAGCGGCGATCTGGTGGTCGACTACGCCGACGCCCAGCTCCGGCGCTCCGGCAAGAAGGTCGTCGGCGCCAAGCGGGGGAGCGGCAAGACGGTGATCCGCGTGGAGACCGGAAGCGGGGACTGTGTGATCAGCCCGAAGGGGTAGGGGTAGAGACCTGCCCATCCAGGGCGCGATGAATCACGCCCCTACAAACAAGCCCAGAGGGTTGGGGCTCGCTTGTAGGGGCGACATTCATGGCGCCCCTCCTACATCTTCCCGTAGTCAGGCCCGCCGCCCCCTTCCGGGGGCACCCACGTGATGACCGCGTACGGGTCCATGATGTCGCAGGTCTTGCAGTGGACGCAGTTGCTCGCGTTGATCTGCAGGCGCTTGCCCGTGGGCGAGGCCGCGTCGTCCACCATCTCGTAGACAGCGGCGGGACAGAACCGCTGGCAGGGGTTCGCGTACTCCACGGCACACTGGTAGATGCAGATGTCCGTGTCCGCGACGAGGAGGTGGACCGGCTGGTCCTCCTCGTGGGTGGTGCCGGAGTTGTAGACGTCGGCCAGCTTGTCGAAGATGAGCTTGCCGTCGGCCTTCAGGGGATCGCCGGGGCGGAGGCGCTGACCCTCGGGAGTGTCGAGCCGGATCATCCGCTCGTGGCCGGGGCGGGTCTCCAACTTGTTGACGACCCCCCAGCCTCGGCCCCGGGTGACCATACCCACGCCGGCCTGGAACATGCCCGCGAAAAGGCCGTGGTCGAAGGCCTGGTGGAAGTTGCGCACCCCCCAGAGCTCTTCCTTGATCCAGCTCTCCTCGACCTTCTGCTCGTAGCTCGACAGCCGCTCCCCTGTGATCCCTCCGGCCTTGAGCGACTCGAAGATCGTCTCGGCCGCGAGCATGCCCGACTTCATGGCGAGGTGGATCCCCTTGAGGCGCTGGCTGTTCAGCAGGCCCGCCGAGTCGCCGATCAGGAGGAAACCGTTGCCCCAGAGGCGGGGCATGGACCACCAGCCCCCCTCGGGGATCGCCTTGGCGCCGTAGAACGCCATGGTCCCCCCTTCGAGCATCTTCGCGATCTCCGGGTGGGTCTTGAGGCGCTGGAACTCCAGGTGCGGATCGAGCAGCGGGTTCTTGTAGTCGAGCCCCACGACCAGGCCCACGATGAGCTGGTTGTTCTGCATGCCGTAGAAGAAGCCGCCGCCGAACGTGTTCGCATCCAGGGGCCAGCCCAGGGTATGGGTGACCTGGCCCGGCTCCACGCGGCCCGGGGGGAGGTCCCAGACCTCCTTGATGCCAAGGGCGTAGATTTGCGGGTTGCGGTCCTGCCACAGGCCGAGCTCGGCGTCGAGCTGCTTGACCAGGGTGCCGCGGGGACCTTCGCCCAGCACCACGACCTGGCTGCGGATGTCCACGCCCGGCTCGAAGTTGGCCTTCTTCTCCCCGGTATGGGAGATGCCGCGGTCCTTGGTGCGGACGCCGACGACGCGGCCGCTCTCGGCTCCTTCCCCCATCAGGGCGGAGGCGGCCGGGAACTCGGTGAAGATGTCGACCCCGGCGGCTTCGGCCTTGACGGCCATCCACTTCACCAGCTTGCCCAGGGAAGCCACGTAGTTGCCCTCGTTGTCCATGGGCGGCGGGACGGGGAGGGCGTGGGAGCTCTTCTTCGTGAGCAGGAGGAACTGTTCATGCTCCACGCGGGCCTCGAAGGGCGCGCTCTTCCAGTCCTCGGGGTAGAGCTCGCGGAAGGCCCGGGGGTCCACCACGGCGCCGGAGAGCGCGTGGCTGCCGATCTCGCGGCCCTTTTCCAGAACTGCGATCGAGACCTCGATCTTGGCGGAGGACGTCTCGTTGTGCTCTCGGATCAGGTTGGCGAGGTGATAGGCCCCCGCCAGGCTGGCCGGTCCGGCGCCGACGAAGAGAACGTCGATGTCCAGCGTTTCACGGTCCATGCAATGGTCTCCTCGATCCCTTTTGTTCTCCTGATTGGAAACAGGCCGGGGGATGCTACCATGGCCTCCGGCTTCGACCGGCACATGGAACGGGATATCGCATCGAGGGCATCGAAGATCGACGCCATTGCTGACAGCGCTGCGGGCAGAGTCGGGGAACCTCCGCTCGGGACCCCCTCCCGCTGGCCCGCGGGGCGGCTGCGGTTGCGCCGCCTCGACGCCGGCCATCGCCCCAGCTTTGCCGAGGACGTCCGCCAGGGCCTGACCTCTTCGCCCAAGGTTCTCCAACCCAGGTATTTCTACGACGATCTGGGCTCGCTCCTCTTCGCCACGATCTGTGCTCTGCCCGAGTACTACCTGACCCGGGCGGAGGCCGAGATCCTCCACGCCCATGCCGGCGAGATCGTGGCGTCGCTCAACGGCCCGGTCCGGCTCGTGGAGCTGGGCAGCGGCGACGCCCGCAAGACCCGCCTGCTCATCGACGCGCTGCTCGCCCGCCAGGGCCGGCTCGACTACATGCCCATCGACGTCTCCGCGAGCGCCCTCGAGCAGGGCAGCGAACAGCTCCTTTCCACCTACCCGAACCTGCGGGTCACCGCCCTGGTCGCCGACTACGCGGAGGGGCTGCGGTCCATCCGCGACCAGGAGCCGCTGCGCGCCGGCCATGCCCGCAATACCCTGGTGCTCTTCCTCGGCTCCACCGTGGGCAACCTGGGTCCGGAGGATCGCGTCGGGCTCCTGCGCGAGGTGCGCGACGTGCTCCGCCCCGGGGACGCCCTGCTCCTGGGGACTGACCTGAAGAAGCCGGAGAGTATCCTGATCCCCGCCTACGACGACCCATTGGGGGTGACGGCGGCGTTCAACCTGAACGTCCTGGCGCGGATCAACCGGGAGCTGGCCGGCGGCTTCGACCTCCGGCAGTTCCGGCACCTGGCGCGGTGGAATGCCGGCAAGAGCCGGGTCGAGATGCACCTGGAGAGCCGCCGCGCCCAGACCGTGCCGATCCGCTCCCTGGACCTCGAAATCCCCTTCGAGGAGGGGGAGACCATCCACACCGAGAATTCCCACAAGTTCACCGTCGAGCAGGTGGAGGCCTTGGCCGCGGAGACCGGCTTCAAGGTGACCCGGGTCTGGCAGGACTCGGGCCGGCGGTTCGTTTCGAGCCTGCTGGTGGCACGCTGAATTTTTGACAACCCGACCCTGACCGCTTAAGATTTGCCCCCCGTACGGGCCGGTGTAGCTCAGGGGTAGAGCGCCTGACTGTGGATCAGGAGGTCATGGGTTCAAATCCCATCGCCGGTACCACTCCCCGTTCAGAAGGAAACCTCCATATGTCCGATACCGTCGAACCGCGCCTTTCCCGCGGCCTGCGCGACCTCCTGCCCGAGCAGATGCTGGCCCGCCAGTGGATGATCGATACCATCCGCGGCGTGTACGAGCTGTACGGGTTCGTGCCCCTGTCCACCCCGGCCGTCGAGTACCTGGACGTCCTCCGCGGCTCCGCGGCCGGACAGGAGGCGTCGCAGTCGATCTTCACGGTGAGCAACCCGGAGGAGGAGGCGCTCGGCCTGCGCTTCGACCTGACGGTCCCGCTGGCCCGCGTGATCTCCCAGTACAAGGACCTGCCGCGGCCGTTCCGCCGCTACCAGGTCTCGCCGGTCTGGCGCGCCGACAAGCCCGGCCCGGGGCGCTACCGGGAGTTCACCCAGTTCGACCTCGACTCCGTGGGCGTGGAATCCGAGATCGCCGACACCGAGATCCTCGCCGGCATGTGCGACACCCTGACCGCCCTGAACGTGGGCGGCTACCGGGTGCGCTTCTCCAGCCGCGCGATCCTCAACCTGCTCCTCGCCTTCGCCGGCATCCCGGCGGAGCAGGGGGCGGACGTCTTCCGCGTCCTCGACAAGCTGGACAAGATCGGCATGCAGAAGGTCCGGCTGGAGCTGACCGAGGGCTACGTGGACTCTTCGGGAGATCCCATCCGTGGCCTCGGCCTCCAGAACGAACAGGTGGACAAGATCGAGCGCTTCCTCGCCATCCCCGCCGACGACCGCCGCCGGGTGCTCGCCCAGCTCCGGGAGACGTTCGCGTCCGTGGAAGGGTCGGAAGCCGAGCTGGCCAAGGTGGAGCGAATCTCCGAGCACCTGTACTCCCTCGGCTACGGCGACGACCAGGTATCCCTCGACGTCTCCATAGCCCGCGGCCTGGCCTACTACACGGGACCAGTCTTCGAGGCGATCCTGCTGGACGGCGAGGGCAAGCCGTCCAAGTTCGGGTCGGTCTTCGGCGGCGGCCGGTACGACGACCTGGTCATGCGCTTCCTCGGCGAGCGCGTCCCGGCGGTGGGCGCCTCGATCGGCGTGGACCGGCTGCTCGCCGCCCTGATCGATCTGGGCCGTCTCCCCTTGAAGAAGTCCACCTCCCAGGTGCTGGTGGCCCGCATGGACCCGGCGCTCGAGGGCGAGTGCCTGGGGATGGTCTACGAGCTGCGGCGCGCGGGCATCCCGGCCGAGCTCTACCTGGGCACGGCCAAGGGGCCGGGCAAGCAGCTCAAGTACGCGGACCACTGGGGCATCCCCATCGCCGTGCTCTACGGCTCCACCGAGAAGGAGCGCGGCATCGTCACGCTCAAGGACATGGAGGTGGGGCGGCGCAAGGCCGAGACCCTGGCCCGGCGCGAGGAGTGGCTGGAGGAGCGTCCGGGCCAGCGCGAGGTCCCGCGCGGCGAGCTGGTGGCCACGGTCCGTGAGATGTTGCTGAGGGAGGAGATCGCTCGGTGAGCGATCCGGACCCTGTCGTCCTCGACGGCTCGTCCCTCACCCTGGCCGCCGTCGCCCGCCTGGCGCGCGATCCCCGCGTCCGTGTGGAGGTCTCGGAAGAGGCCATGGACCGCATCCGCGCCAGCCGCGAGCTGATCGAGGGGATCGCCCAGCGCTACCGGGAGGACTTCGCGGCCATGGAGCGGGGGGAGGCCGCGCGGCCGGTCCTGGAGTACGGCGTCACCACCGGCTTCGGCGAGTTCAAGAACATCCCGGTGGCGCCCGACCACCTGGAGGAGCTCCAGCGCAACCTCCTCCTCAGCCACTCGGTGGGAGTGGGGGAGAACGCCGACCCGGACGACATGGTCAATTACTTCGAGGCGGAGGTGGTGCGGGCCATCATCGCGATCCGCCTGAACGCCTTCCTCAAGGGGCACTCGGGGGTCCGGCCGGAGCTGGTGCGAGCGCTCGAGTCCCTGCTCAACCGGGGCATCGTGCCGCTGGTGCCGCTCCGCGGCTCCGTGGGATCGAGCGGCGACCTCTGCCCGCTGTCCCACCTCTTCTCCGTGCTGATCGGAGAGGGGAGGTACTACGTCGTGCGCGAGCCCGAGGACCTGCGCGGCTCGATCCATCGGGACCTGCGCGAGGGGCGGAGCCTTGCCGAGGATCTGGGCGAGCCTCTCCTGACGCTGGGCGTCAAGGAGAGCCTGGCGCTGATCAACGGCACGACCGTGTCCACGGCGCTCCTCGCCCTGGCGGTGCACGATGCCGAGCGGGCCGCGGACGTGGCGGACGCCGCGGTTGCCCTCAGTCTGGAGGCGGTCTGCGGCAGCGTCCGCGCCCTGGACGCCCGGGTGCACGAAGCCCGCGGCCAGGCCGGCCAGATCGCCAGCGCCGCCCGCATCCGGGAGCTGCTGCGCGGGAGCCGCCTGGTCGAGCGGGCAGGCGCGGTGCAGGACGTCTACTCCCTGCGCTGCGCTCCGACCGTGCACGGCGCGGCCCGGGACGCCATCGCCTACGCCCGCCGCATCGCGGAGATCGAGGTCAACGCGGCCACGGACAACCCGCTCTTTTTTCCGGGTGCCCCGGAGCCGCCGTTCGACCACGAGTTCCGGGAGAACTGGCCGGAGGGCTACCGGGGCGACCAGCGGGCCGGCTACTCGGCCGGCAACTTCCACGGCGAGCCCGTGGGCTTCGCCGCGGACTTCCTCGCCATCGGCCTGGCCGAGCTGGCGAACATCTCCGAGCGGCGCACCCAGATGCTCCTGGACGCGACCCAGAACCGGAACCTTCCCGCGAACCTGATCCCCCGCCGTGGTGTGAACTCGGGCCTGATGCTGATCCAGTACGCGGCCGCCTCGCTGGTCTCGGAGAACAAGGTCCTCTCCCACCCGGCCTCGGTGGATTCCATCCCCACTTCGGCCAACTCCGAGGATCACAACTCCATGGCGACCATTGCCGCCCGCAAGCTCCGGACGGTCCTGCGCAACACCCAGTCCACGCTGGCCATCGAGCTGATCGTGGCGGCCCAGGCCGTCGATTGGCGCGCGGGGATGGAGATCGACCCACGGAAGAGCCGTCCCGCCGGCAAGGATGGAGACTGGGAGGCGGCGGAGCGCGAGTCGGACGCTTTCGCCGACCGCACCCGTCCGGAGCGCAGAGAGAAGATCGCTGCCCATCTCGGCGAGGGCACGCGGCGGTTCTACCTGCGCGTCCGCGAGCTTGCACCGCCCATGCTCGGGGACCGCACGCTCGACGGGGACATCCGGGCGGTCAAGCGGGCGATCGAGTCGGGGGCCGCGGAATGACTTCCCGGCCCGACCAGCCTCAAGTTCTCACACGGGCAGGCTCTGGGGAGACGTTCCCCAGCGAGCCCGAGCGGTGCAGCGGCCCGGTACGGCCCTCGTTCTCGTTGGGGAGAGGCTCCCCAGCGTACCCGATCGTCGCCGCGACGATGGGGAACCGTTCCCCAACGTGTCTGTGCGCCGCCGCGAGTCCATGCGGGCCGGATTCATGTTGGGGAGGAGTTCCCCAACGTGTCGGACGGCCCCGGCTTCGTTGGGGAGGCGTTCCCCAACGTGCCCGGGCTTCTCCCCCTCTCGCTACCGGATCTGGAGGCTCGTTGCGGGTACGGACGCGTCCGTGTAGCTGACATCCCCCAGGTCCGTCCCGGCCTCCCGGAGATCCCGGGCCAGCTCCGCGAGCGCGGCTTCGAGGGAACCGTACTGGACGCCTGCGACCGCCTCGGCCATGAAGAGGCCGAGGTCCGTCTCGGGCAGCAGGCAGGTCGCCGAGGAGTCGCGGTGGTTGAAGGCCCAGCAGACGACTTCGGAGCCGGAGGCGTAGACGGCGACGGTCGGCTTCAGAGGCATGTCCTCGGGCCGGCCGCCGAGGGGATGGAAGACGTCCCCCTCCCGGGGCAGGCGGAGGGTGACGGACGGGGAGGGGAGACGCTCCACGTCGTAGGCGCCCATGGGCGTCAGGTGCTTCACCGACACGGCGGAGTAGAGGTTGACCAGCGGGAGGGGCGTGCTGATCCAGGAGCCCTTGAGGAGCCGGCGGGCGAGCTGCTCGGCGCTGCCCTTGTAGGTGGAGGGCTTGAGGCCGATCTGCTGGAAGGCCTTGCGCCACTCGCGGAGGCGCGGCTCCTCGCTCATTCCCTCGATGGTGATCCCCTGACTCGTGAGCGGCGCGGCCAAAGTCTCGGCGGGCTCCAGCTTCACACGGTCGGCGGCGGCGCGGAGCCCCCGCGCCAGGAACCCGCCCACCCGGCTATCCGGGAACCGTTCCAGGATCGCCGTGTCGATGTCGATCCGGACTTCGTTCATGCCGGGAGGTTACCCGACCAGCACTTCCTCCTCAACCTCGACCGGGTCCAGGACAGCCGGAGGAGGTGTTGCGGCGGGCTTTGGGCGGCGGGCAGGCTCCGGGTCCTCCAGGATGTGCGTGCGCAGGCGCAGGGCCTCGCCGTAGCCGCCGGGGTCCAACTGCGCGAGACCGCGGTGCGCCCGCGCGAGCTGGTGGTGCGGGATCCCGGGGAAAAGGTGGTGCAGCAGGTGGTAGCCGTCGCTGTGCGGGTGCAGCAGCAGATGGTGAACGAACCCGATGTTGCTGATCGTGGCG
The DNA here is from genome assembly GCA_035556715.1 of Thermoanaerobaculia bacterium. Classification (GTDB taxonomy): domain Bacteria; phylum Acidobacteriota; class Thermoanaerobaculia; order Multivoradales; family UBA5704; genus DATMER01. Next base: position 77,392 of record DATMER010000047.1, on the reverse strand, counting down.
TCGAAGACCGTCTCCTGCCCCTCGTACTGGTGCTTGCCGGCCTCGGCCACGAAGCGGTGCCAGGGCAGGAGCAGCAGGAACGGGCCGATCCAGAAGGCCAGCCAGAGCGCGAGCGCGGTGCCGAGCCCCAGAGCCAGGGCCGCGGGCAGGATCAGGAAGACCGCGTGCCAGAGCAGCGACTTCCCGAGCACCGCCGGCCGGGTCTGGATCACCTTCCACCACCCGATCACGTAGGCGACGATCCTGCGGACGATCCCCGCCGCGAAGGCGATCGGGTTGCGGCGGCTGATCTCCTCGATCGCGAGCACCTGGTAGCGCCCGAGGTCGGCGTCCTCGTCCGTGCCGAAGGAGAAGTGGTGGAGCTTGTGGCCGGGGCGGTAGCGCACCACGTCGCTGAAGACCGGCACGGCCGCCAGCAGGTTGCAGAGGAGGTCGTTGAGACCGTGATCGGAGCGCGACCAGTTGAAATGCGAGCCCTCGTGCACCAGGTTCTCCAGCCCCCGCATGGAGCGGACGATGCCGATCGCGGCAAGGGGGTAGAGCACGAGCAGGAAGGCCGGATGGAGGTACAGGTACGCCCAGTAGACACCGGCCGCGAGGGCCAGGATGACGGCGTGATCGGACAGGGCGGTCAGGACGGTGAGCCAGGGACGGGTCTGGTGGCATTTCTTCAGGAAGTCGCGGGCGTGCGCCGGGGCCTTGTAGCCGCGCTCCCACTTGTGGTCGTGAGCATGGGTGGTCTGAATTCCGGGCAACTGCATGTTGTTGACACTCCCATAGCTAAAAGTACGTGGCGCGGCCAAAGCGTGACGCTTGGCTGTCGCTTGACAGCTCCTTCCGTCGCCTGCTCTAATCGCCGGCGATGAGCATGAGGACCCAATGCCGTTCCTTTTCCGTCGCCGGAACCTGGCGCCGCGCTCATCATCACGCCGTAAGCTGAGCCGGGTCTGTCCCGGCACCACCGGCCCGGGACGAGACAGCCAGCACCTTCAGCGCCGCCTCCTTCCGGGTCCGGAAGGAGGTTTTCGTTTTGGAGAGAGCCCAGGCGGCGAGTACCGCCACCCTGATCGCGACGTTGACAGCGCCCCTTCCGGCGGACACGGCTCCGGCGGACATGGCTGGGCTGGCGGCCGCCGACTGGCTGGAGGTGCGCGCCGACCTCATCGGCGACCTCGACCCCAAGCCCCTGCGCAAGGCCCTGCCCGGCAGGCTCCTCCTCTACACACTACGCAGCCGGGCCGAAGGAGGCGCCATGGAAGGCTCGGCGGAGCGGCGCAAGCGCCGCCTCCTCGACGCCGCCCGCCGCTACGACCTCATCGACCTGGAGATGGCCCGCGACCTGGTGCCCGAGGTCCTCAAGGCCGTGCCGCCCGAGCGCCGGGTGCTCTCCTGGCACGGCCCCGCGACCCCCCTTGCCAACCTCCAGGCCACCTTCCAGCGCATGTCCGGCACCGGCGCCGCCCTCTACAAGCTGGTCCCCGCGGCCACGCAGCCGGGTGAGGAGCTGGCGCCGCTGCTCCTGCTCGCGGGCCTGGACCGGCGCGACGTCACCGCCTTTTCCACCGGCCTGGCCGGCGTCTGGACCCGCCTGGTCGCCCCCCGGCTCGGGGCGCCGGTCGTCTACGGCGCGGCCGGGGAGGTCCCCGGCGCTCCCGGGCAGCCGACGATCCGGCAGCTCGTCGAGGACTTCGGGCTGCCGGCTCTCCTCCCGGTCTCGACCCTGTTCGGCCTCGTCGGCAACCCGGTCTCCCACTCGCTCTCCCCCCGCATCCACAATGCCGCCTACCGGGAGCTGGGCATCCCGGCCCTCTACCTCCCCTTCCACACCGAGTCGTTCGGCGACTTCTGGCTGGAGGTCGTGGAGTCGGGGTCGATGGAGGAGATGGGTCTCCCGATCTGCGGCCTCTCGGTGACCGCGCCGTACAAAGAGACCGCTCTCGCCGTGGGCGGTGCCGAGAGCCCGCGCGCGGGGCTGATCGGCGCGGCCAACACCCTGGTCTGGAACCAGGGGGTCTGGGAGGCCGAGGCCACGGACCCGGACGGCGTGGTCCTGCCGCTCCGGGAGCGTGGGATTCCAATCGAGGGGCGGACCGCGGCCGTGGTGGGCACCGGCGGTGCCGGCCGCTCGGCCGCGGCCGGGCTGTCCACGGCCGGAGCCGTGGTAACGCTCGTCAACCGCGGTGCCGAGCGCGGGCTCCAGGCCGCGTCTCTCCTCAATCTCCCGTACCTGCCCCTGGCAGATCTCGACCCGTCCGCTTATGACATCCTGGTCAACGCCACTTCCATCGGCCGCACGGACGGCGAGGCCCTGCCGTTCCCGGTGGACCATCTCCGTCCGGGCGCGGTGGTCATCGACATGGTCTACGGGATGGAGCCCACGGCGCTCCTGCGCGAGGCGGCGGCCCGCGGGGCGGTCACCGTGGACGGCCGGGAGGTGCTCATCGGCCAGGCCGCCGGGCAGTTCCGGATGATGACCGGGAAGGAGCTGCCCCTGGCGCTGGCGCGCCGCGTCGCCGGCCTGGGAGAGATCTCATGAAGGTTTCCGCCGCGCTCCCCACCGGCGTGGCCGCCCTGCTCTTCGAGAGCGCCCGGCGTCGCCGCGAGCTGGAGCAGCGCCTGGTCGCCCGGCTCACCGCGGCCGGCTACGGCGAGGCGATCCTGCCCATCCTCGACTACCTGGAGCCGTACGAGTCGCTGCTCACGCCCGCCAGCCGCGGGGAGCTCTACCGCTTCATCGACCGGGACGGCGAGCAGCTCGCCCTGCGCGCCGATTTCACGCCCATGCTCGCCCGGCTGCTCGCCCCGCGGCTCCACTCGCTGCCGCTGCCGTTGCGCGTTTTCTACCGCGGCGACGTGATCCGCTACGAGGAGGAGAGGGCGGGCCGGCAGCGCGAGTTCTACCAGCTCGGCGCCGAGCTGCTGGGCGTGCCCGGCGAGCCCGGGGAGCGCGAGGTCCTGCGGCTCTTCCTCGACATGGTCGCGGCCAGCGGAGCGGGCGCGGACCGGCGGGTCCAGGTCGTTCTCGGCCTCGCCGGCTGCCTGGACCGCCTGCTCCTCGGCTGCGGATCGGCCGATCCCATGATCCTGACTGCGGCCCTGGCCCGGCGCGAGCGTGGCGAGGTGAGGCGCGTCTGCCCTCAGCTCCTCCCGGTGATCGAGACCGGCCTGCCGGAGCGCCCCGAGGACCTGGGGGAGGAGGAGGGGCTCCGCCTGCGCGGCCTGCTCGCCCTGCGCGACGAGATGGCCGGTCTTTTCCCGGAGGTGGACCTCTTCGTGGACCTCGCGGAGTTCGCCCGCCAAGGCCTCGATCCGCGGCTCTCGGGAGGGGAGCGGTCCTACTACGACGGCCTGGTCTTCCGCGCCTTCGCCGGCGCCTCGGCCCTGCCCGTGGGAGGAGGAGGACGCTACGACCGGATGTTCCGCGCCCTGGGCGCCGAGGTGGCCGCGGCCGGGTTCTCGGTGAGCGTGGACCGGCTGCTTGAGGCCGTCCCATGATCCGCCTGGCCCTCCCCAAGGGCCGGAACCTGGACCCGGCCCTGGCGGCTTTCCGGGCCGCGGGCATCCCGCTCCTCGGCCTGGACCCGAACGGCCGCAGCCTGCGCACGCGCCTCGACGAAGGGGTGGAGGTCCTCTCTCTCAAGGATTGGGACCTCCCTCTCTACGTCGAGCACGGGGTCGCCGACCTCGGCATCGTGGGCAGCGACGTGCTCGGGGAGGTTGACGGCGACCTGCTGGTGCCGGTGCGCCTGCGGGAGGGGCGCTCGCGGATGTCGCTGATCGGCCGCTCGGCCGAGGCCATGCCTCAGCCGGGGGGGCAGGTGCGGCTGGCGACCAAGTACGTGAGCACGGCGCGGCGGGTGGTGGCGGAGCGCCCCTGGGGCGCGGAGATCGTAAAGCTCTCGGGTTCGATCGAGCTGGCGCCGCTGCTTCACCTGGCGGAGCTGGCGCTGGACATCGTCCAGACCGGCCGCACCCTCCAGGAGAACGGCCTGGTGGAGATCGAGGTTGTTGCCGAAGTGGCAGCCTGCCTGGTGGTGAACCGGGCCTCGTACCAGCGTCACCGCGCCCTGCTCAACGAGTGGATCGGCCGCCTGGAGGCCGCGGAGGTGGTGTCGTGAGCACTCTGGCGGTGGTGAAGGCGGATTCCCGGGCCGGGACGCGCGCCGTCGAGCGCCTGGTCCGCCGCGGCGAGGGGATCCTGGACGAGAAGACCCTGCGCAAGGCATCCCGGATCGTGGAAAGAGTCCGCTCGAAAGGGGACCGTGCCCTGCTCGGCTTCGCGCGCAAGCTCGACGGAGCGGTGGCGGCGTCGGTCCCGGATCTGGCCCTGAATGGGGCTGTAGACGAAGCGTCTCTCCCGGCCGGGTTCGCCGAGGCCCTGGAGCGCGCCATCGCGGCGGTCGAGCGCTTCCACGCGCCGCAGGTCCGGACCGGCTACCGTCTGGAGGACGAGGACGGGGCCGTGCTGGAGGAGCGCATCCAGCCACTGAAGCGGGTCGGCATCTATATCCCGGGCGGCCGGGCCGCCTACCCCTCGACCGTGGTGATGACGGTTGTGCCCGCGAAGCTGGCCGGAGTCCGGGAGATTGCCGTGGCCACGCCGCCCGGCTCGTACCGCGGCAATCCCGCGCTCCGCCACGCTCTGGAGCGCCTCGGAGTCTCCGAGGTCTGGGGGATGGGCGGCGCTCATGCTGTAGCCGCCTTCGCCTATGGCACGGAGACGGTCCGCCGCGTAGACAAGATCGTCGGCCCGGGCAACGCCTGGGTCACCGCGGCCAAGAAGCTGGTGGCCGGGGACGTGGCCATCGACGGCATCGCCGGTCCGAGCGAGGTGGTGATCGTGGCCGACTCGGACGCCGATCCCGCCCTCCTCGCCGCGGACCTCCTGGCGCAGGCCGAGCACGATCCCCTGGCCGCGGCGGTGCTGATCACCTTCGACGCCAGGCAGGGCAAGCTCGTGGCACGCGAGGTGGACCGTCAGCTCTCGGATCTTTCCACCGCCGCCACGGCCCGAGCTTCGCTGGAGCGTTTCGGAGCGGCCCTGGTGGTGGGCTCGCTGGACGAGGCCGTGGACCTGGTCGAGCGGATCGCGCCCGAGCACCTGCAACTCGTGGGTCCGGAGTCGGAGACGATCGCAGACAGGATCAACTCGGCGGGAGCGGTCTTCCTGGGCGCCTGCACGCCGGAGGTCTTCGGCGACTACATCGCCGGCCCGAGCCATGTGCTGCCCACCTGCGGCAGCGCCCGCTTCGCCTCGGCCCTGGGGGTGGAGGACTTCCTGCGGCGGAGCCACACGATCCGGTTCACTCAGACTGCCGCTGCCCGCAGGGCCGCGGCCGCCGCGGCGCTCGCCGACGCCGAGGGGCTGCCCGCGCACGCGGCGTCGGCGAGAAGGAGGCTGGGATGATCCGTCCCATCGATCCCGCGTCCCTGGTGCGTCCCGAGCTGCGCCGGCTCTCGGTCTACCACCTGGACCTCACCCCCTGCCGGCACAAGCTGGACCAGAACGAGGTCCCCTGGGACCTGCCGCGCCGGATCAAGCTCGCGGTCACCGAGGGGCTGCTGTCCACCGACTGGGCCCGCTATCCGGATTTCCACGGCGACGCCCTGCGCCGCGACCTCGGCCGGCTGCACAACTGGCCCTGGGAGGGCATCCTGGTGGGCAACGGCTCGAACGAGCTGCTGTCCACCGCTCTGGAGGCCCTGTCCGGTCCCGGCACCGAGGTGCTCGGGGTCGAGCCGACCTTCGGCCTCTATCGCATGTTCGTCCTGCGGGCCGGAGGCGTCCCCCGTTTCCTGCTCCGCTCGGACCTCACTCGTCCCTCTCTCTTCATGGACGAGCTGGAAGCCGAGGTCGAGCGCAACCCGCGGCGGCCGGTCCTCCTCTGCACGCCGAACAACCCCACGGGGGATGCGCTGCCGCCCGAGTGGGTGGCCGCCCTGCTGGAGCGCCTGGAGGGGCCGCTCCTCCTGGACAACGCCTACGGCGAGTTCTGCCGTTTCGACTACCGTCCGCTGCTCCACAAGTACCCGCACCTCCTCCTCTTCCGCACCTTCTCCAAGGCCTGGTCCCTCGCCGGCATGCGTCTCGGCTATCTGATGGCCCGGCCCGGTCTGGTCTCGGAGCTGCTCAAGGTGAAGCTGCCCTACAACCTCGGCCACGCCGCGGTGCTGGCCGGCCGTGCTGTCCTGGCCGAGGAGGAAGAGGAGAAGCGCCGGGTGAGGATCATCGTCGCCCGCCGGGCGCAATGGGCGCGCATGCTGGTCGAGGAGGGTTTCGAGGTCTTTCCCTCGGAGGCCAACTTCCTCCTCATCCGTTGCGCCTCGCCGGACAAAGCCAGAGAGGTGCGGGACGGGCTGGCTGCTCGGGGGATTCGGATTCGCGACGTGGGGCATTACCCCGGGCTCGCCAACTGCCTGCGGGTGTCGGTGGGGAGTGGGATGGCGCTGCGGGAGACGCATCTGGCTCTGGCGGAGATTCGTGAGGGGCGGACCCTCACCCCCCGGCCGGTTGATCCCATCCCCCCTCTCCCCAGCCCTCTCCCCCGCCTGCGCGGGGGAGAGGGAGCCCGGAAGCCACTTCGTGGAGAGCCGGGGGTGAGGGCTGCAAACGTCGAACGCTCCACCAAAGAAACCCAAATCCGCCTCGCCCTCTCCCTGGACGGCGGCCCGCGCAAGATCGACGTCCCCAACGGCTTCTTCGCCCACATGCTGGAGGCTCTGGCGACACATGGCGGGCTTGGGCTCGACCTCCGGGCCGGCGGCGATACGCAGGTCGATCTCCATCACACGGTGGAGGACGTGGGGATCGCCCTGGGCGAGGCTCTGGCTTCGGCGCTGGGGGACCGGCGCGGGATCGTCCGCTTCGCCCATGCCTACGCTCCTCTCGATGAAGCGCTGGCGAGAGCGGTCGTGGACCTCTCGGGACGGGGCACCTTCGCCTGGAACGCTCCCCGCGAGGTGGCCGCCGGATGGGTGACGGCGGACTTCCCTCTCACTCTCGTCGCGGACTTCTTCCAGGCTTTCGCGGACCGCGGCCGGCTGACGCTCCACCTGGAGGTGCTCACGGCCCGCAACGGCCACCACGCCGCCGAGGCCGCGTTCAAAGCCGCGGCACTGGCCCTGCGGGCCGCGATCGCCCGGTCGGGATCGAACGAGGTGCCGAGCACCAAGGGGACGCTCTCCGTATGATGACCGGGACAACCACGGTCATCGACGCCGGGGTCGGCAACCTGGGCAACCTCGTGCGGGCTCTGGAGAGCCTTGGTACGAAGGTGGAGACTACCCTCGACCCTCGCCGGGTGGCCGCGGGCCGCTGCCTGTTGCTGCCCGGGGTCGGGGCCTTCGCGCCGCCTCGCGAGGCGATCCGCGGGGAGATGGAGGCGGCTCTTCATGACGCTCTGGACGGTGGAGCCTGGCTGCTCGGGATCTGCGTCGGCTTCCAGCTCTTCTTCGAGTCCGGCGAGGAGTTCAAGACCGTGGACGGCCTGGGGCTCCTGCCCGGCCGGGTCACCCGTCTGCCGGACGAGGTGCCTGTGCCCCACATCGGCTGGAACCGCCTCCACGACGTGGCGGACCATCCGCTGCTGGAGGGGCTGCGCGACCGGTACGTCTACTTCGTCCACAGCTACGCGCCCGAGGGCGTGCCGGACGACCTCTGCCTGGCCCGTTGCACCCATGGCCGCGTTTTCCCCGCGGCGGCCGGAAACGGCCGGGTGATGGGCACCCAGTTCCACCCGGAGCGCAGCGGCGAGGCCGGGCTCCGACTCCTGAGTAACTACTTGGAGATGGCTGATGGAGCTGCTGCCCGCGATTGACCTGAGACACGGCCGTGCCGTCCGGCTCCGCCAGGGTGACGACGCCCGGGCCACGGTCTACGGGGACGATCCCCTCGCCCTCCTGGACGGCTACATCCAGGCCGGCGCCACGCGCATCCACGTCGTGGACCTCGACGCCACCTTCGGGGAGCCGCCGCAGCGGGAGCTCCTTGCTCAAATGGCAAGCCGCGGCCTCGTGCAACTGGGCGGCGGGCTCCGGGACCGGGACGCGATCCGCTGGGCTTTGGAGGCGGGCTGCGACCGGGTGGTGGTCGGCTCCATGGTGGCCCGGGACGTCGAGGGCTTCCGCGCCCTGGCCCTGGAGCATCCCGGAAGGATCGTCCCGGCCCTGGACGTGGAGAACGGCGACGTGCGCATCGCGGGCTGGACGGAGGGGACCTCCTGGCGCCTGCCGGAGCTGTGCGTCCGCCTGCGCGGCCTCCCCTGCCCGGCGGTCCTGGTGACCGACGTGGAGCGCGACGGCATGCTCTCCGGTCCCAACTTCGACCTGGCCCGCCGGGTCGCCATGGCCTCGGGCATCCCCTCGCTCCTCTCGGGCGGCGTGCGCTCCCTCGACGACCTGCGCGCGGCCCGGGAGATTCCCGAGATCGCCGGAGCCATCGTCGGCCGCGCCCTGTACGAGGGGGTCTTCACGATCGAGGAGGCGCTGGACGTCTGCCGGGAGGGTATCTTGTGAGCGCCTCCTCGAATCTGGCCAGGCGGGTCATCCCCTGCCTGGACGTCTCCGGCGGCCGGGTCGTAAAAGGGGTGCAGTTCAAGAACCTCGTCGACCAGGGCGACCCGGCCGAGGCGGCCCTGCGCTACGCCGGGCAGGGAGCGGACGAGATCGTCTTCCTCGACATCGGCGCTGCTCCCGAGGGCCGGGACACCCGGCTCGACTGGGTGGAGCGCACGGCGAGGCAGGTCTTCATCCCCCTGACCGTCGGCGGAGGGGTGCGTTCCGAGGACGACGCGAACCGTCTCCTGCGCTCCGGGGCGGACAAGGTCGGCATCAACTCGGCAGCGGTGGAGAAGCCGGAGCTGATCTCCATCCTGGCCCGCCGCTTCGGGAGCCAGTGCGTCGTCCTCTCGGTGGATGCGCGGCGCGGGGAGGTCGTCACCAGGGGCGGGCGTCACCCCACGGGCCTCGACGCTTTGACCTGGATTCGGGAAGGGGTCGAGCGCGGCGCGGGGGAGATCCTCCTGACGAGCATCGACCGCGACGGTACCAAGGGAGGGTATGACGTGGAGCTGATCGGCGAGGTCGTGCGGTCCGTGGGCGTTCCGGTCATCGCGTCGGGAGGCGCCGGCAACCTGGAGCACCTTTCGGAAGCGCTCGCTGCCGGCGCCGCCGCGGTGCTCGCCGCCTCCATCTTCCACGAGGGCACGTACACGGTCGGCCAGGTCAAGCGGTCCCTCGCCCAGGCCGGCTTTCCGATCAGGCCGATGCGGGAGACAGCATGATCGATCCTTCGTCCCTCAAGTACGACGACCGCGGCCTGCTCCCCGTGGTCGTCCAGGACGTCGGCACCGGCGCGGTGCTGATGCTCGCCTTCGCCAACCGCGAAGCCGTCGAGCTGACACTCTCCACCGGGCAGGCCCACTTCTGGAGCCGCTCGCGCCAGTCGCTCTGGCGCAAGGGGGAGACCTCCGGCAACACCCTCCAGGTGGTAGAGATCCTGGTGGATTGCGACGGCGACTCCCTGCTCGTGCGGGCGCGTCCGGCCGGTCCCGCCTGCCACCGCGGCACGCGGACCTGCTTCGAGCCCAATCCGGCCCGGCTGGAGCTCGGCTGGCTGGCCTCGATCCTGGAAGAGCGCCGGAGCGCCGATCCGGCGGCGAGCTACACGGCGCGCCTGCTCCAGTCGGGCATCGAGCGGATCGCCCAGAAGGTGGGGGAGGAGGGTGTCGAGACCGCGATCGCTGCGGTAGCCGGAAGGCGGGACGCGGTGGTGAGCGAGGCCTCGGACCTCCTTTACCATCTGCTGGTGCTCTTGCAGGCGAGCGGGGTGGAACCGGGGGAGATTGCGGAGGAGCTCCTCCGGAGACACGGTTTGGGCTCGCCGCTGCACTCTGTCAGGGAAGCTCAATCGGATCGGAGACAAGATGCGTGAGACGTCGCGGCGGGCCGTGCCGCACACCCGGGAGTTCCTCGCCGATACCCTGACGCCGCTGGGGGTCTACCGCCGGCTGGCCGGACTGTCTCCGCACCGGTTCCTGCTCGAGAGCGTGACCGGCGGCGAGCGGGTCTCCCGCTTCAGCTTCCTCGGCGCGGGACCGCGCGAGGTCTACCGCCTCTATCCCGACCGCTTGGAGGTCGAGCGCGGAGGCAAGCGCCGCCGCCTGCCCGGAGAGCCCCTCGAGGCGCTGCGCGAGGTCGTCCACCACGTCCATACCGAGCCCGGGCCGATCCCCTTCACCGGCGGGCTCGTGGGCTACTTCGGCTACGACCTCATCCGCATGGTCGAGCGGCTGCCGAACCGGCCGGCCGACTCCTTCGATCTGCCCGTCGCCCTCCTGGCGAGGTTCGACACCCTGGTCATCTTCGATCATGCCTACCAGAGGGTGCTGGCGATCGCCAACGAGATCGAGGGGGAGGTGAACATGGCCGCGGCCGAGCGGCAGCTCGCCCGCCTTTCCAAGCTGCTGACCAGCGAGGCCGGGGGCGGCGGGGTGGCCATGCCCGAGCAGTCGCCGGGCCGGGCCAGGGCCACGCCGAGCCTGGACGGCCCCGCCTTCCGCAAGGCCGTGCTCGCGGCCAAGGAGCACATCGCCGCGGGCGACATCTTCCAGGTGGTCCTGGCCCGCCGCTGGACCGTGCCGCGCCGGGTCGATCCCCTGGCTCTGTACCGCGCCGTGCGCATGGTCAACCCGAGCCCCTACATGGTCCTGTTCGAGTCGCCCGACGTCTCGCTCGTCGGGGCTTCTCCTGAAATGCTGGTGCGGAAGCAGGGGCGGCACCTGGAGACCCGGCCCATCGCCGGCACCCGTCCCCGCGGCATGGACGCGGAGGGGGACCGGCGGCTGGCCGAGGACCTCCTCGCCGACGCCAAGGAGCGGGCCGAGCACGTGATGCTCGTGGACCTGGGGCGGAACGACCTCGGGCGCGTGGCCCTGCCCGGCAGCGTCCGGGTGGCGAGCTTCATGGAGATCGAGCGCTACAGCCACGTCATGCACATGGTCTCCAGCGTCGAGGCCGAGCTCGACCCTCACAAGGACGGGCTCGATGCCCTGCTCGCCTGCTTCCCGGCAGGCACCGTCTCCGGCGCGCCCAAGATCCGCGCCATGGAGATCATCGACGAGCTGGAGCCCGAGGCTCGCGGCCCCTATGCCGGTGCCGTCGGCTACCTCTCCTACTCGGGCGACGTGGACACCTGCATCGCGATCCGGACGCTGGTCGTGGAGGAGGGGAAGACATCCGTCACCGCGGGAGCGGGCATCGTCGCCGACTCCGATCCGGCGGCCGAAGAGAAAGAGACCGAGAACAAGGCCGCGGCGCTGCTCGCCGCGGTCGCCCTGGCCGAGGCTTTGGAGGGACCACGCACGTGATCCTCATGGTGGACAACTACGACTCCTTCACCTACAACCTGGTGCAGATGCTGACCACCTCCAGGGTCGAGGTCGAGGTGCTGCGCAACGACGCCGAGAGCGCCGAGGCCATGCTTGCCCGCAACCCCGAGGGGATCGTGCTCTCGCCCGGCCCCGGCCGCCCCGAGGAGGCAGGCGTCTGTCTCGACCTGATCCGCCGCCATGCGGACATTCCGATCCTCGGCGTCTGCCTCGGGCACCAGGCGCTCGGAGTGGCCTTCGGCGCCACGGTCGACCGCGCCCCGCGGCTCATGCACGGCAAGACCTCGCCCGTCCGCCACGGCGACCAGGGGGTGTTCGCCGGTTTGCCGAACCCCTTCGAGGCCACGCGCTACCATAGCCTGGAGGTCAAGGAAGGGACGCTGCCGGAGGAGCTGGAGCCGCTGGCCTGGGCCGACGACGGCACGCTCATGGGGCTCCGCCACCGGACGCTTCCCTACTGGGGTGTGCAGTTCCATCCGGAGTCCGTGCTGACCGGCTCCGGGCCGCGGCTGCTCTCCAACTTCCTGAGTCTCTGCAGAGAGGTTGTCACGCCGTCATGAAAGATCCCAAGGAGGTGCTCTGGCGCCTCGTGGCGGGCGAGAGCCTGACCCGCGAGGAGACCGAGGAGCTGTTCGGCGCCCTCATGGACGGACAGGTGAGCGAGCCCATCAAGGCGGCGCTGCTGGTTGCCATGCGCATGAAGGGCGAAGCGGTGTCCGAGATCAGCGGCGCCGCCGCGGCCATGCGCCGGCGGGTCATCGCGATCCCGCACACCTCGGAGGGGATCGTGGACACCTGCGGCACGGGCGGCGACGGCCGCGGCACGTTCAACATCTCGACCGCCGCGGCCCTGGTCGCCGCGGCCGCCGGTGTCTCGGTGGCGAAGCACGGCAACCGCTCGGTGTCCAGCAAGTCGGGGAGCGCGGACGTGCTGGCCGCCCTGGGGGTCAGGATCGAGATCGATCCGGCCACCGCCGGGCAGGCGCTCGACACGGTCGGCATCACCTTCCTGTTCGCGCCGCTCCTCCATCCGGCGATGCGCGAGGTCATGCCCGTGCGCCGCGAGCTGGGCATGCGGACGATCTTCAACGTCCTCGGCCCGCTCACGAACCCGGCTGGCGCCCGCCGCCAGGTCATGGGCGTCTACTCCCAGGCCCTGGTCGAGCCGATCGGCCAGGTGCTCTGCGATCTCGGGGCCGAGCACGCCCTGGTGGTTCACGGCGACGGCCTGGACGAGATCACCACCACCGGTTCCACCACGGTCAGCGAGGTGCAGGACGGGGAGGTCCGGACCTACACCCTGGAGCCGGAGCGCTTCGGCCTCCGCCGCGTCCGGGTGGAGGACCTGGCCGGCGGCATGCCCGAGGAGAACGCGGCGCTCCTGCACCGGGTCTTCGGAGGCGAGGAAGGGCCGCTGGCGGACGTGACCGCCCTCAACGCCGGGGCCGCTATCTACGTGGCCGGCCTGGCTTCCAGCCTGGAGGAGGGATACGAGTCCGCCCGCGGAGCCCTCGCCTCGGGCGCCGCCGCCAGGAAGCTGGACGAGCTCAAGGGGTTCCTGGGATGAGCTCTCCGCCCGACATCCTGGTGCGGATCGCCGAGCGCCGCCGCCAGAGGGTGACCGCCACGGAGCAGGAGCTGGCCGAAGGCGACCCTCTCAGTCCCGCGGACAACGCGTTTCTGGCCGCCGTCTCCCGGGCTCCTGCTGTCATCGCGGAGGTCAAGATGGGTTCCCCACGGCTCGGCTCGCTCCACGGCAGGGTCGATCCCGTGGCCCAGGCGCGGATCTATGCCGAAAACGGCGCCGCGGCGCTTTCGGTGGTAGTGGAGCCCGACTTCTTCCACGGCGGCTACGACCTCCTGACCCTCTGCAAGGAGGCTTCGGGCCTGCCTGCGATTGCGAAAGACTTCGTCGTAGATCCGGTGCAGCTCCTCTGGGCAAAGGAGGCCGGGGCCGACGCAGTCCTTCTGATCGCCGCCCTGCACGGCTCCGAGGAGCTGGCCTGGTACGCGCGCCTGGCCCGCGGACTCGGGCTCGTCCCCCTGATCGAGACCCACGATGCCGCCGACGTGGCCAAGCTCGTCGGCGAGCCCTGGGAGATGGTCGGGGTCAACAACCGCAACCTCCGTACGTTCGAGGTCGACCTCGATCACTCCATCTCCCTGGTGCCGAGCCTGCCGCCCGGGGCGGTCCGCGTGGCCGAGAGCGGCATCCGCGATGCCCTCGACCTGCTGATGCTGCGCGACAGCGGCTTCCACGCCTTCCTGATCGGCGAGTCGCTGCTGCTCGCTCCCGACCCCGGCGCCAAGCTGCGGGAGCTGACAGGGCGCGCATGAGGACGCTCGTGAAAATCTGTGGCGTCACCGACCCGGCCAACGCCCGGCTGGCGGTCGAGGTGGGCGCCGACTTCCTCGGGTTAAACTTCTATCCGCGCAGCCCGCGGTACGTGGACGTGGACCGGGCGCGGGAGATCGCTTCCGCTGCGCGGGAGGCCGGCTCCGGGGTGCGGCTGGTGGGCGTGTTCGTGAACCGGCCGGCCCACGAGATCGAGGAGATCGGCTCCCGCGTCGGGCTCGACCTGCTCCAGCTCAGCGGCGACGAGACCTCCGAAGAGGCCGCCTCTTTCGCCGGAAGGTCCATCAAGACCTTCCGCGGCACGGAGGGGCTCGACGGATGGGCGGACGCCTGGGCCTGGCTTTTCGACACTCCCCACGGCTCCCTCTACGGCGGCACCGGCATGGCGTGGAATTTCCAGGCCGTGGCCGGGATTGCCGGAGAGAGGCGTGTCTTCGTCGCGGGCGGGCTCGGGCCCGACAACGTGCGGCAGGCGATCGAGGCCAGCCGCCCCTACGCGGTGGACGTCTGTTCGCGGGTCGAGTCGGCCCCCGGCATCAAGGATCCGAAGCTGCTGAGGCGGCTGTTCGAGGAGGTACGGAATGCGCAGAGCCAAACCCCTCCCTGACGCGGAGGGTTACTTCGGCCCCTACGGCGGCCGGTTCGTGCCCGAGACGCTCATGGCGCCTCTGGCCGAGCTGACCCAGGCCTACGACCGGGCCAGCAAGCAGCGGCTGTTCCGGCGCCAGCTCGAGGACGTGCTGCGCGACTACGTGGGCCGGCCCACGCCGCTCTACTTCGCGGAGCGGCTGAGCCATGACCTTGGCGGAGCGCAGATCTTCCTCAAGCGGGAGGACCTGCTCCACACCGGCGCGCACAAGATCAACAACGCCGTGGGGCAGTGCCTGCTCGCCCGCAACATGGAGAAGGAGCGGGTCATCGCCGAGACCGGCGCCGGCCAGCACGGCGTGGCCACGGCAACGGCCGCGGCCTTCCTCGGTCTCTCCTGCACGGTCTACATGGGCAGCGAGGACATGCGGCGCCAGCGCCTGAACGTCGACCGCATGCGCCTCCTCGGTGCCGAGGTCGTGCCGGTGGACTCCGGCAGCCGCACGCTCAAGGACGCCATCAACGAGGCGTTGCGCGACTGGGTCACCCACGTCCGCACCACCCATTACGTGCTCGGCTCCGTCCTCGGACCGGACCCGTACCCGCGCATGGTGCGCGACTTCCACCGCATCATCGGCGACGAGGCCCGGATCCAGCTCAAGAAGGTCGCCGGCACCGAGTCGCCCGACCTCGCCGTGGCCTGCGTCGGCGGCGGCAGCAACTCGATCGGCCTCTTCACCGCGTTCCTGGGCGACGCCAAGGTGCGCCTGATCGGGGTCGAGGCGGGCGGCCGGGGAGCGCGGCTGGGCGAGCACGCGGCCCGCTTCCATGGCGGCGGGCTGGGCGTCCTGCACGGCACCCGGACCCTGGTCCTCCAGGACAAGGAGGGGCAGATCTCCGAGACCCACTCCATCTCCGCCGGACTCGACTACCCGGCGGTCGGGCCCGAGCACGTCTGGCTCCGCGACTCGGGCCGGGTCGAGTACACCTCGGCCTCGGATGAGGAGGCGATCGCGGCCTTCCACCTCCTGGCGCGCACCGAGGGGATCCTCCCCGCCCTGGAGAGCGCCCACGCCGTCGCGGAGGTGATCAAGCGGGCGCCGCGCCTGACGCAACGCCGGATCATCCTGGTCAACCTCTCGGGCAGGGGGGACAAGGACGTGGAGTCCGTCATCGCCTGGGATCAGGAGCACGCGGAGAGCGCCGGGACGGCGCAGGTCGGAGGGATGCGATGAGTGCGATCGACGACGTGTTCGCCAAGTGTGCCGAGGAGGGGAGGGCGGCCTTCATCCCCTTCCTGATGGCAGGCGACCCGGACCTTCAGGCCACGGCCACGTTCCTGGACGCCCTGTCCGCCGGAGGGGCTGACATCATCGAGCTGGGGGTCCCGTTCAGCGATCCGATCGCCGACGGCCCGATCAACCAGCGGGCCGCCGTGCGGGCGCTGGCCTCCGGCACCAAGATGTCGAACATCCTGGAGCTGGTGGCCCGGCACCGCGATCGCCTGGGCGTGCCCATCGTGCTCTTCACCTACTTCAACCCGGTCCACGCCCGGGGGATCGAGCGCTTCGCCGAGCAGGCCGCCTCGTCCGGCGTGGACGGCGTGCTCTGCGTCGACCTGCCGCCCGAGGAGGGGGAGCGGGAACTGGTGCCGGCACTGAGGGAGCAGGGGGTGGATTCCATCTTCCTGCTGGCGCCCACGAGCACCCGCGATCGGGTGAGCCGGGTGGGCCGGGTCTCGTCCGGCTTCGTGTACTACGTGTCCCGCACCGGAGTGACCGGGGAGCGCGCCGTCCTTCCCTCCGACCTGGTCCGGGACATCAAGCGCCTCCGCAAGCGCCTCGACCAGCCCCTGGCCGTTGGGTTCGGCCTCTCCTCGCCGGCCCAGATTGAGGCGGTGGGGGAGGTGGCCGACGGCGTGGTCGTGGGTAGCGCTCTGGTACGGCTGGTCGAGGAGAACCTGCAGAGCCCCGGGCTGGCGAGCCTGCTGGAGAGCCGGGTGCACGAGCTTTCGTCTCCTCTGCACCGGCGGACGGAGAGGAAGCGCGCATGACGGCACACCAGATCGCGGCGCTGGTTCATGGCCGCTATCTTCTGGAGACCCCGCCGTCGGTCGAGGGGGCTCCTCTCCTGGTGGGGTTCCATGGCTACGGAGAGACGGCCGAAAAGCATCTGGAGGAGCTGCGCCGGATTCCCGGCGCCTCCCGCTCCGTGCTCTGTGCGGTCCAGGCGCTCCACCCCTTCTACAACCGCACCGGTGACGTGATCGCCTGCTGGATGACACGGCTCGACCGCGAGCAGGCGATCCTGGACAACGTCCGCTACGTGGCCAGCGTCGTCGCGAAGATCAAGCAGGACCTGCCGGTATCGGAGCGCCTGGTCTACCTCGGGTTTTCTCAGGGAGCCGCCATGGCCTACCGCGCCGCGGCCGGCTCCGGCTACTCCTGCCAGGGGCTGATCGTGCTGGGCGGCGACGTGCCGCCGGAGCTCGAGCGGCGCGATCTCTCCGGCTTCCCGCCGGTGCTCCTGGGGCGCGGCAGCAGCGAGGAGTGGTACGACGCCGCCAAGATGGAGCACGACGTCGAGCTCCTCCGCGCCAAGCGGGTCGACGTGCGCGCCGTCATCTTCGAGGGCGGCCACGAGTGGACCGACGAGTTCCGGGCGGCGGCGGGGGCGTTCCTGCGCGAGGTGACGACCCCCGCCTCCTGAGGAAGCTTTTACACCCGCCACAAAAGAATAAGGACGCCCGCCGAGGCGGGCGCCCTCTATATCTCGACAGGCCGAAGAGTCTGAGCTTACTGGGCCGGCGGGGTCGACATGTCGGTGCCCATGGGCTCCATGGTCATGTCGGTGGTCATGCCGGTGTCCATGGGATCGGTCATGCCGGTGTCCATGGGCTCCGTGGTGTCCGTGGTGGTGGTGTCGGTCATCGGGGTCTCTTCACCCGCGGTGTCGTCACCCTTGCAGCCCACCATCGGAACGAGCAGGATCGCCAGCAGGCACAGGATCGACAGGTGTACGAACAGCTTCTTCATGTTTGTGTTTCTCCCTTTGAAATGCAACTGGATTTAAGACTACCAGGGCGGCCTTTACGACCGGTCGCCCACCTTGACCAGGTTGATGACCCGCCTGACACCGTCCGTCTCGCGGGCATGTTCCTCAGCCTTCGTACGTGCCTCTTCCTTGTCCACCCGTCCCTGGAGGGTCACCACGCCCTCGTTGGTGTCCACGTCGATGTTGAACGGGTTGATGTCCCCGTCAGCGGCCAGTCGCGCCTTCACGGCGGCAGTAATGGCAGCATCGTCGATCTGAGTTCCAGGGGTGCTGGTCGAGCTGCAGGCGCCCAGAGCCAGCAGAATCGCCAGGGTGCAGCAGACAAGCGCGACTCGAAGTGTCGTTTTGCTCATGTTCATCCTCCTCCTCGGTTGGACCTGTTCTTGTCCGTTGTTTGGTGGTCTGTGGCTCAGACTCTCTCGCACATGCCAGAGCTGCTCTAAAGCAGAATTTGTGCCACAGCCCTCCTTTCAGGCCACTACCGGGTCGTCGGACGACGGGGGAGTATACATGCTCCCTTTGAGCCCCTCAAGAGGGAACTCTTTCGAGCTATCCATCTTTCCTGGGGGAAAGTGGGCCTAATCGCCCAGACGGTAGGTGTTCAGACGGTTGTAGAGGGTCTTCAGGCTGACCCCCAGGACGTCGGCCGTCTTCCTCTTGTTTCCTCCGTAGGCTTCCAGTGTCGCCATGATGAGCCGCTTCTCGACCTCCTCGATCGAGGATCCCACCTGGAAGTGGAGGCTCCGCTGGAACCCGGAGTCGCCGCCGACCTCGCGCGGCAGGCTGCGCGGCGTGATCTCCTGGTCGGCCATGATGAAGGCGCGGTGCACCACGTTCTTGAGCTCGCGCACGTTGCCCGGCCAGGAGTGGGTGTGCAGCCGCTCCATCGAATCCTCGGTGAACCGCTTCGACGCCCCCTGCCGCTCGTTGAGCTGGCCGAGGAAGTGATCGGCAAGGAGTTGGATGTCGTCGTTGCGCTCGCGCAGCGGCGGCATGTGGACCGGGAAGACCTGCAGGCGGTAGAGCAGGTCCTCGCGGAGCTTGCCGTCCGAGACCGCCTTGTGCGGATCGCGGTTGGTGGCGGCGATGACGCGCACGTCCACTTCCACCGGCTGGTCGCCGCCGATCCGGTTGAGCGCGCCGGTCTCGAGCACGCGCAGGAGCTTGACCTGCAGCTCGATCGGCATTTCCGTGATCTCGTCCAGGAACAGAGTGCCCATGTGGGCGCGCTCGAAGTAGCCCTTGTGCCTGCGCGCCGCGCCGGTGAAGCTCCCCCGCTCGTGGCCGAACAGCTCGCTCTCGATGAGAGTCGGGGAGATGGCGCCGCAGTTGAGCGGCATGAACGGGGCCTTGGAGCGCTTGGACAGGAGGTGCAGCGTCTGGGCGGCCAAGTCCTTGCCGGTGCCGCTCTCGCCGATCAGGAAGACCGAGGCGTCGGTCGGCGCGACCCGGATGAGCATCTCGTAGACCGCCTGCATGGACTGCGAGGCGCCAAGCAGCAGGCCCAGCCGGTCGCTCTCCTGGGTCTGCTCCTGGGGCGTGGCCGCCGTCGGGGCGGGCTGCACGCTCGCCACGTTCGCGAGGATGCTCTTCAGGCGGCCGATGTCCAGCGGCTTGGTCAGGTAGTCGCTGGCGCCGAGGCGCAGCGCCTGCACGGCGCTCTCCACGTCCGCATGCCCGGTCATCAGCACCACCTCGGTGGAGGAGCCGATCTCGAGGTCCTTCAGCAGCTCGATGCCGCTGCCGTCCGGCAGGTAGAGGTCGACCAGCGCCACGTCCGGCGTCCGGTGGCTCACCTGTGCCCTCGCGTCGCGCAGCGTGCAGGCCGTGTTCGTGGTGAACCCCTGGCCCTCGATCAGCTCGGCGAGCGCGGAGAGGAAGTTCGGATCGTCATCGACCGCTAGAGCATGTGGCATCTCGTTATCCCTTGTTTCCTGCGACAGTCAATTCTACCTCATAGGCCTGCGGCTCCTCAGCGGGCCGGACCTTGCCCCCCTGGGTAGCCAGGATCTCGCGTGCCACGTGGAGCTGGGCGACGGCCCCGGCCGGGGAAAAGCGGACGGCGAAGCCGGGGGCCGGCTCCGGGCCGGGAGGGTTCCCCGCGAGCCGCAGCCAGGCCCGGTCCCCCCTGCGCTCGAGGCGAATCTCGAGCGACCCCTCCTTGGGAACTCCGGCGAGCGACGCCAGAGTCAGGTGCAGCAGGGCCTGGCGGAGGAGGTAACGGTTGACCTCGACGGAAACCGGCGCATCCGGGAGCTGAGGCCGAACCTGGACCTGCTGCTTGCGGGCCGGCCCGGTCAGTAGCACGGCCAGCTCCTCGACCAGCTCGCGCAGGTCGAGTATCTCGGTGCGATCGCCTCGGGGCGAGATGTGGGCAATAAAGATCTCCATCTCCCGGTGGAGCCGGCTGAGCTCCTCCTTGAGCACGTTGACGTAGCGGAGCTGGCGCTCGCGCCCGCCCGGCTCGGCCCCCTTGCCCGAGGCGATCGTCTCCTTGAGGATCTCGACGTTGAACACCATAGCATTGATTGGCGCCCGCAGGTCGTGGGCGACCGCGGGCGTGACCTGCGTCAGGGATTGCATCAGCGCGCTCAGGCGGAGGTCGGACTCCAGGGCCTCGACGGCCCCGGCATCCCGGATCAGGAGGACGGTGCCCTCTCCCCGCAGGTCGAAACGCCGCTGGCGGGCGGCCCCGTCCGGATCCCCCACAAGCTCCAGGGTGGCCTGGCGCTCGCCGCCGCTCCACAGGCCCTGAGCCTCCAACCGGGGACGGACCTCGCCCCAGGCGCGCTCCTGGTCTCCGCGGTCCGCGCAGCCCAGCAGCTCCAGCGCCCGGTCGTCAGCGGAGCCGATTGCTCCCCCCGGCCGCAGGACGAGGACACCGGGCTGGAGGGCCCCGGCAAGGTCGCTGCCCTCGGTGCGCTTTGCGGACCGGGGCTCGTTCTCGATCGCGTTCATGGCTCGTTCTCCGCTCTGGGACTCTATTCGAAAAGATATCGTGCCTCGCCTCTTTGTGCAGGGGGCGTGCCACTCCGGCCGGGGGTCTGAACGATCGGGCACGAGGGATGCAAAAGGCTGGCGGCACGGGACCGGGCCGGGAGGGGAAGCCGAAGCGTGGGAAGGAGCCCGCCCGACTGTACTTTTTACATCAGGGATGTCCGTCAAAGGCAAAGAGTGACTCAATGCAAGTAGCAGCCCTCGAAGAAGCCCTCGAATCCGAACAGCTCGAAAGCGGCCTCACCATCGCGGTCTACGTCGACCCGGAGGACAGCGCCAAGGCCGCCGGCCTCCGCTATGTCTCGGACGACATGCCGGGCATCCGTCGGCGCAAGCGGGGAAAGGGGTTCACCTATCTCGATGCCAAGGGGAGCACGGTGCGCGACGCCAGGACGCTGGAGCGGATCCGGAAGCTGGCCATCCCGCCGGCCTGGATCGACATCTGGATCTGCCCCACCGCGAACGGCCACCTCCAGGCGACCGGCCGGGACGCCCGCGGCCGCAAGCAGTACCGGTACCACGCGGAGTGGAGGAACGTCCGCGACGAGACCAAGTTCGGCCGGATGATCGCCTTCGGCGAGGCCCTGCCGAAGATTCGGGAGCGGGCGGAGAAGGACCTCTCGCTCCGCAGCCTGCCGCGCGAGAAGGTGGTCGCCACGGTCGTGCGGCTCCTGGAGACCACCCTCATCCGGGTCGGCAACCGGGAGTACGCCCGCCAGAACGGCTCGTTCGGCCTCACGACGCTGCGCGACGGCCATGTGGACATCGAGGGCTCCAAGCTGCGCTTCGAGTTCCGCGGCAAGAGCGGCAAGGACCATTCGGTCGAAATTCAGGACCGGCGCGTGGCGCGCATCGTCAAACAGTGCCGCGACCTGCCCGGCCAGACCCTGTTCCAGTACCTGGACGAGAACGGCGAGCGCCAGAAGATCACCTCCGAGGACGTCAACGCCTGGCTCAAGGAGACGACCGGCGAGGACTTCACGGCCAAGGACTTCCGCACCTGGGGCGGAACCGTGCTCGCCCTCTCCGCCCTGCTCGAGGTCGGGATGTGCGAGTCGGAGAAGGAGGCGAACAAGGCGGTGGTGGCCACGGTCAAACAGGTGGCCGAGGAGCTCGGCAACCGGCCGGCCATCTGCCGCAAGTACTACATCCACCCGGTGGTGATCGACACCTTCGTCGCGGGAAAGCTGGGGGAGACGCTGGAAGGAGCCGTCGAGGACTCGCCCGACGAGGGTGCCAGCAACGGTCTGAGGAAGCTGGAAGCGCAGGTGCTCGGGCTGCTGCGGGGCACGGTTAACGGCGGCGAGGGCGGCGAGAAGGTCCACTGAACGAAGGCCGGGCGGGCGCCCGGCCTTCTCAATTCCGCAGCCTGTCCGTCTACCGGCCCGCCGCCGCCCTGCCGCTGAGAAGGGTGCTCAGCCGGGTCTCGGGAGACCCCCAGTCGTTGGTCCGGATCCGGCCGACCTCCTTGCCGTCGACGAAGACGATCCCCAGGGGAACGCCGTCGACCCCGTACTTCCGGGCTTCGGGCTCATTGCCGAAGCGTTCCGGCAGGCCGTAGTACTCGAACTGGATCTTGGAGCCCTTGAGCTCGTCCTCGACCCGCAGCAGGTAGGGCAGGTGCTGCTTGCAGTGCGGGCACCAGGAGCCGAAGAAGACCTTCACCTGGACCGGCTTCGCCGACTTCTTCAGGGCCGCGATGGCCTGGCCGTTCGGCTTGTAGTTGCGCGCGGTCACGATGTATTCGGGACTGTGGTTCTTCAGCGCGGGGGCCTTGCGGCTGCCCAGCAGCGGCGGGTTGGGTCCGAGGCTCCCCTTGCGTCCGTCGGCGGTGAAGACCACCCTGGTCCCTTCGAGCTTGAACTGCCCCTGCGGCTTCGTGTCCGCGTCCGCGGCCAGGCCGACCGTGCCGTCCTGCTGCCGGACGACCTTGCCGGGGACCACGGTCTCCACCGTCATGGTGCCCGCGGTGAGCAGCACTGCCGACGGGAACGCCGGCGAGATGATGAGGTAGGCCGGCAGGGCGTCGTTCCTGTAGATCTCGTAGGCCGGGACCGGCTTGCCGTTGACCAGCAGGAGATGGTCGCCGGTCCTCTTGAAGTCCTTGAGCACGCTGTCGACGGCCGGCTGCGTCTGCGCGAGGACCGGGACCGCGAGAGCGGCAAGCGCCAGAAGGGCTCCAGGGAAGATTCTCTGCTTCATCTCGAAAACCTCTCAGAATGTCGGAAGTCAGCTCGTCGGGGGCAGCCCCGCATAGGTTTCAATCACCCGCCCGTCCTCGACCCGGAACGACCGCGGGAGGCGGCGGTAGAGGGGGCGCAGCAGCGGCTCCGGCGTCTCGAGGACCTTGAAGGTCGGCCCGAAGCGCCAGAAGAACGCCTGGTGCTGCTCGGAGGGCGAGGCGCTCAGCACCCACACACCTTCTCCCTGGTCCGCGATCCGGTTGAGCCCCTTCACCGTCTTGCCCAGGGCTTCGTCCTCCAGGTCGGCCAGGACGACCAGGTGCTTGCCTTGCTTGAGCCCGGGGGCGACCGTGTCCAGGCAGACGGCGTCCTCTCCTGCTCCAGCGCAGATCTCCTCGACCTCGACGCCGGGGCTCAGGCGCGTGGCCAGGTCATCCAGGGGGAGCTCCGGCGCCTTCCAGGCGAACAGGGCCACGGCGACCGTGGCCGCGGCCACGAGGGCGGCGCGGCCAGTGGGGAAGCGGGCGGTACGATCCCGGCCCGTGAAGGACAGGAGCAGGGCGGGGACAAGCAGGAGCAGGTCCTGCCAGAAGGCCTGGGCAGGCGTACGCTGGACCAGGTTGCCGAAGCAGCCGCAGGACTCGGCCTCGCGCAGGCCATGCGCGCTCATCCACCAGGCTCGGCCGGTCAAGAAGAGGAAAAAGGTCACGAGCAGCGCGGCCGGGACGAGCACCCAGAGACGGCGGATGCCCAGGAGCAGGGCCAGGCCGATCCCCGCTTCCAGGGCCAGCGCGATCAGCGCCACGGCCTGCGCGGAGAGAAGGATGTCCAGCCCCTCGATCCGGATCTGCTCGGCAAAGGCCCCGGGATCGAGCGCCTTGGCATAGACCGCGACCAGGAAGACGAGACCGAGGAAGATGCCGGCGATCGTCCCCAGCCAGTAGAGACGGGGACGGCCAGCTCCTTCCGCAGAGGCTCCCTGCACCGCGCCTGCGCCGATCGATTCCGTCATTGAACGCTCATCCTAGTCATCAGATCCTGCCGCTGCAACCCGACAACAAGGGCCGCCGGCAGAAAATTCACGCCTTCCGCCGCAGGCGCTCCCCGGTCTCCCGAGGCCATTTGAGATGGCGGCGCAGCTCCTCGGCCGTGGGGCTCTCGACCTGATCCAGGAACGGCTCCAGGGGGCCGGAGTAGAGGACCTCGCCGCCATGGACGCCGCCGCCGGGACCCATGTCCACGATCCAGTCGGCGCGGGCGATGAGGTCCGGGCTGTGCTCGACCACCACGACTCCGTCGCCCCGCTGCACCAGCCGCCGGAGCGTGTGGTAGAGGAGGTCGATGTCGGCCAGGTGGAGCCCCGTGGTGGGCTCGTCGAAGAGGAAGAGCCGCTTGCCTTCGCGCTTGTTCGGGGAGACCGGGCGGTCGAGGAAGCTGGCGAGCTTGAGCCGCTGCGCTTCGCCCCCGGAGAGCGTCGAGGTCGACTGCCCGAGGCGCAGGTAGCCCAGGCCGACCTCGTTGAGGAGCCGCAGGCGGCGGCAGAGCCGCTTCTGGTCCGCGAAGAACCCAAGCGCGGTTTCGACCGTCAGCTCCAGGGCCTCGGAGATGTTGAGCCCGCGGTAGCGCACGGCCAGCACCTCGGGGCGGAAGCGGTGGCCCTGGCAGGTTTCGCAGGGCACGGTCACCGGCGCCATGAACTGCATGTCGACCTCGGTGACTCCGGTCCCCTCGCAGGCCGGGCAGCGCCCGCGCTCCACGTTGAAGGAGAAGTGCGCGGGAGTGATGCGCCGCACCCGGGCGTCGGAGGTGCCGGCGAAGATCTTGCGGATCTCGTCGTAGGCCTTGATGTAGGTGATCGGGTTCGAGCGGCTGGAGCGCCCCAGGGGGCGCTGGTCCACCAGGGTCACGTCCTCCAGCCCTTCGAGGCCGAGCAGGGCGTCGCACTCGCCGGGGTCCACGTCCACGACCCCGCGCGCCCGCTGGTAGGTGCCGTAGAGCACGTTCTCGATCAGGGTCGACTTGCCCGAGCCCGAGACGCCGGTCACCGCGACCATGGCGCCCAGGGGGAGATCGACGTCGACCCCCTTGAGGTTGTGGGCGCGGGCGCCGCGGACCGACACCCGCGGCAGGTTCGAGATCTCCTGGGCCAGGGTCTCCCACCCCTGCTCGCGGCGGAAGCGGGCCACGTGCCGCCGTGCCGCGGTCAGGGGCCGCTCCCGCAGGTAGCGCCCGGTCAGGGACTCCTCGCACGCGAGGATCGTCTCGATCGGCCCCTCGGCCACGACCTGGCCGCCGCGCTCGCCCGCCGCCGGCCCCAGGTCGATCACGTGGTCGGCCCCCCTGATCAGAGTGCGGTCGTGCTCCACCACGAGGACGGTGTTGCCCCGCCGGGCGAGGTCCCGCAGCAGGTCGAGCAGCCGCTCGCTGTCCTGGGGATGGAGGCCGATGGTCGGCTCGTCCAGAACGTAGAGGGTGCTGGTCAGGCCGGAGCCGAGGGCCGCGGCGAGGTGGATGCGCTGGGTCTCGCCGCCCGAGAGGGTGCGCGCCTGGCGGTCGAGGGTCAGGTAGTCGAGCCCCACCCGGTGGAGGACCTCGATGCGCTCGGCCAGCTCGTCGAGCAGATGGCCGGCGAGCTCCTTCTGGCGCGGCGTCCAGCGCCGCTCCCGCAGCCAGGCGCGGAGCTGCTCGATGCTCATGGCCGTGAGGTCCGGAAGGGTCTTGCCCTCCAGGATCACGGCCACGGCCTCGGGGCGCAGCCGGGTGCCGCCGCAGTCCGGGCACTGGTTGTACGAGCGGTAGCGGGCGAGGAGCACGCGCACGTGGACCTTGTAGGTCCGCGCCTCCAGCCACTCGAAGAACTCCTCCAGGTTGCAGTACTTCCCCTGGCCGCTCCAGACCCACTCCCGGTCCTCCTCGCTCAGGTCGCCCCAGGCGCGGTCGAGCGGGATGCCGCGCTTGCGCGCAGCCTTGAGAAGGTCATCGTACTGCTCCTCGTAGGCCGGGGTGTTCCAGGGTGCGATGGGGCGCTCGGAGAGGGTCCGTTTCGGATCGGGGATCACGCGCGCCCGGTCAATGCCGATGACTCTTCCAAAGCCCTGGCAGGTGGGGCAGGCGCCGAGCGGGGAGTTGAAGGAGAACAGGGCCGGCGTGGGCCGCCGCACCACCTCGCCGCAGACCGCGCAGGAGAGCTCCCTGCTGTAGAGGCGGACCGCGGCCGGCCCCCGCGCCTCCACCTTGCCGCCGTTGCCGTTGGCCATCTTGAAGCCCTGCTCGACGGTGTCGAGGATGCGCGCCATCGCATCGAGGCGGGCCGGGAAGCGGCCGAGCACGAGCGGCAGAGGGTCGAGGCGGACGGGCCAACGCTCGCCGGGCTCCATGCGGACGACCTCTTCCCCCTCCCCCAGGCGGCGCTGGAAGCCCTGGCGGATCAGCTCCGCGAGCGCCTGGTCCGCCCCCTGGTCTCTCCCCTTCTTGGGCCGGGGGATGCGCACCACCAGCGTGAACGGGTCGCCCGCGGCACCCTCAGCGAGCTCCCGCGCGGCCTCTTCAGGAGAGTAGGAGCGCACCGGGCCGTGTCCGTTCGGGCACCCGACCACTCCCAGGTGGGTGTAGAGGAGGCGCAGGACGTCCATGGCCTCGGTGATGGTGCCCACGGTGGAGCGGGCGTTGCGCACGGCGTTCTTGGCCTCCAGGGCCACCGCCGGGAGGATGTTGTCGATCGCGTCCACGGGCGGCCGTTCCATCTGGTCGAGGAACTGCCGGGCGTAGGTGGACATGGACTCGACGAACCGCCGCTGCCCCTCGGCGAAGATGGTGTCGAAGGCGAGGGAGGACTTGCCGGCGCCGGACGGGCCGGTCACCACGGTGACTGCGCGGTGCGGAACCCGGCAGTCGATCCCCTTGAGGTTGTGCGTGCGCGCCCGCTGGACGACGATGGACTTGGACATCAGGATCAGGCTACCGAACCCGAAACAGCGCCGCACGGCTCGTTATGCCGGCGGGCCGGGGTGGCCGGAGCCCACCATCATAGCTCAGAGGGGCATGGCTCAGAGGGGCATGGCTCAGAGGGGCGGCCGGTTCGCTTCTTCTTTCTTCTCCTTGTCGGCGTCGGCGCCGAAGACCTTCTTGAGCCAGCGGCGGAAGGGGTGGCGCTTCTTCGCCGAGCTCTCTCCCCGCGCCACTCCGGCGGCCTCTTCCTCGGCACCGCCCTCGTAGGCCTCGGCCATCTCGTCCTCGGCCTCTTCCAGGGCCTCTGCGACCTCGGTCTCCCAGTAGCTGCTATGGCGGTTGCAGATCTCGGTCGGAACCTCGCCGTCGCGGAAGACCTCGGTCATGGGCAGGGGGCAGAACTCGGTGGCCAGCAGCCCGGTGCTGGCATCGATCAGCGCCGTGGTCACGCCCGGCGGCTGCGGGAAGGTGGAGTAGCCGCTCCGCGGGGCCACCTTGGCCGTGAAGCGGACCCAGATGGGCAGGGCGGCCCGCGCCCCGGACAGCCGGGTGGAGGAGTTGTCGTCGTACCCCACCCAGACCACCGTGGCCCGCTCCGGCGAGTAGCCGCCGAACCAACTGTCGCGGCGCTTGTTCGTGGTGCCGGTCTTGCCGGCGAGGTCGCCGCGCAGGCCGGAGGCGGCGCCGCGGGCCGTGCCGCGCTCGAAGACCCCCTGGAGGAGCGAGGTCACCATGTAGGCCGACTGCGGCGACAGCACCTGCTCCGGCTCCGGGAGCGAGGCCCCCTCGACCGGCTTGCCGTAGCGGTCGAGCACGGCGGCGAGCCCGTGCGCGGGGGGGCGGACGCCGCCGGCCGCGAGGGTGGCGTAGACCGAGGCCAGCTCGACCGGCGTGACCTCGGCCGCGCCCAGAGCCACGGAGGGGAACGGCTGCATCTCCGAGTTGATGCCCATGTCGTGCGCCAGCTCGACGACCCGGGGTATCCCGACCTCCATGGCGAGCCGCGCCGTGGCCGGGTTGTAGCTCTTCTCCAGCGCGCTGCGGACCGTGACCCAGCCGTGGAAGCTGCCGTCGTCGTTCTTCGGGCTCCAGGTCATGTTGGCGAGCCGCACGGTCAGCGGCTCGTCCTCCAGGAACGAGGCGGGGGTGACCTTCTTCGCCTCGAAGGCCGCGGCGTAGACGATGGGCTTGAAGGCGCTGCCCGCCTGGCGCAGGGCCTGGCCGGCGCGGTCGAACTGGCTGCCGGAGTAGCTGCGGCCGCCGATGTAGGCCAGGATGCCCCCGCTCTCCGGATCGAGCGACACCAGCGCGGCCTGGAGCGGTCCCTTGCCCTTGTGCCCCTTCTGGTACCCCTTCTCCACGGCCTTGAGCCCCTCTTCCACGGCCCCCTGGGCAGCCTGCTGGTTGCGCCAGTCCAGGGTGGAGAAGAGGACGTAGCCACCGTCCGCGAGGTCCTCGATGCCGAACCGGCGCTGGGCCTCTTGGGCGGTGGCGTCGGCGAAGTAGGGGACGCGGCGGCGGACCACCGGCTCGGGCGCCACCTCCAGAGGGGAGGCGAGGGCCCGCTCCACGCGCTCGGGCTCGGCGAGCCGGAGCTTGAGCATGCGCTGGAGCACCCAGTCGCGGCGCTCCCTGGCCTTCTCCGGGTGCGCCAGCGGCGAGTAGGAGGCCGGGGCGCGGATCGCGCCGGCCAGCGTGGCGGCCTCGGCGAGGTCGAGCTGGTTCGTGTCCTTGCCGAAGTAGGCGCGGGACGCGGCGCCCATGCCCATCAGCGAGACTCCGCCGCTCCCGCCGAGGTAGATCTCGTTGAGATAGGCCTCCAGGATCTCGTCCTTGTCGTAGCGCAGCTCCAGGAGCACGGCGAGGACCAGCTCCTGCGCCTTGCGGCCCCAGGTGCGGTCGTGGGTCAGGTAGAGGTTCTTGACGAGCTGCTGCGTCAGGGTGCTGCCGCCCTGGCGGATCTCGCCCCCCCGGAAGTTGACCCAGACCGCCCGGGCGATGCCCGAGAACGAGACGCCCGTGTGGTCGAAGAAGTTGTCGTCCTCGGCTGCGACCACGGCGTTGACGAGGTCCTGGGAGACCCGATCGACCTGGACCGGCCGGCGCTCATGCTGCTCGGGGCCGTAATACGACGCCAGGAGCGGGGGCTCGAGGATGACCGCCTCGGCCTTCTCGCCGTCCTGGCGCAGCGTGGAGATGCGGCTGCCGCGGTAGGTGATCTCGACCAGGCCGCCGCCCGTGCTGCCGTCCGGCCGCGGGAAGCTCCGCAGGTGGACCGCGAGGCCGCGTCCGACCTTGCGGTAGCGGCCGGCGGGGAGCGGGTTGGTCTCGGTGTCCTCCCGGTACCCCTCGGCCCGGAGGTCCGAGATCAGGAGGCTCACGGGATAGCTCCGGCCCGGTGAGATCCGGGTCGCCTTGGCATACAGCCGGGACGGTTGCCGGAACGTCAGGTCGTCGAACTGGCTCGTGAGCTGCCAGAACGGCCGGATGACGAACGCGCCAATGGCCAAAAGGACCAGCGCGGCGATGGCCCACTTCAGACGGGAGCGCCGGCGTGGAGCGGGCGCCAGGGGGATGTTACGGGTCCGGACGGACTGCATTTCGCAACGTCTGGGCTGCAAGATGCGGTCCAGGACGCTCCCTGGCCCTCTGTCACGGCAGGATTGACGGGATGAGGTGGATGTAGCCCCTCCCCTCTGGCGGAGCCCTGAGATGATGCCGCCGGGGACCGGAAATGAGCCTCTCGCCCTCAGGGACTTGCCTCTCGCCCTCGGGGGCTTGTGGCTCGCCCTCAGGGGCTTGTGGCTCGCCCTCGCTAGCTGCACCCTTCGAACGTCGACGTGTCCTGAACCGGCCGGAACGGCGTGCCGCGCTCGTTGATGTAGACCTTCTGCTCTCCGGTCTTCGTGTCCTCGACCGTGATCCGCACCTCCACGTCCGTCAGGCCGGCGGCGAAGACCCAGAAGCGGCCGTTTGCGAGGCAGCCGTCGACCACTTTGAGGAAGACCTCGACGTTGCTCTGGTCGAAGAACCAGAGGTAGGCCGCGTCATCCGTCAGTGCCGCGCCCTCGGCGGGTTGGAGGGGAGTGCCCGGGGCCGTGGCGAACTCGGCGGTCACCCGGAAGCGGCCGTTGCGCAGCAGGACGGGCCCGGCGGCCGCTACCTGCGCCGTCCCTTCCGCCGTCATGCTGGCCGCTCCGGAGCAGGCCAGGGCGCTGGTGTCCTGGATCGGCTGGAACGGCTGGCCCGGGGGGTTGTGGTAGATCTTGAGCACCCCGGTCCGGGTGTCGGCCACGGTGATGTCCGTCCTCACGTCGGTCAGTCCGGCGGCGAAGACCCAGAAGTGGCCGGTGATGCCGCAGCCGTCGAGCACCTTGAGCAGCACCTCCACGTTCGAGGACTGGAAGAACCAGGCGTAGCCCGTATCGCCGGTGAGGGCCTGGGTCTGCCCCCGGCCGACGAGCCCGCTCCCCGTAGCCCAGCTCATGGCCACGAGGAAGCGCCCCCCGTTCAGACGCAGCGAGCCGGGGCCGGTCGGGAGATCGGCCCGGGCGAGGACGCCGCCGCCATAGCTGACCGCGTACAGGAGGAACGGGTTCACCGGGTCGATCACGATGTCGAGCACCAGGAGGTCCTGGAATACCCCTTCGTCGAAGCGGGTCCAGGACGCGCCGCCGTTCGTGCTGCGGAAGATGCCCCGCAACGAGTTCGAGGCATAGACGCGCGACGAGTCGGAAGGGTCCACGGCGATCCCGTCCACGTTCGGGAAGGTGAGGCCGGTGCCGCTGGAAAACCAGGTCGCGCCGCCGTTGGTGCTCTTGTAGATGCGGTCGTTGAGCACCCCGGCGTAGACGACGTTCGCGTCGCGGGGATCGACGGCCAGCGTATTGAGCTCGGGCGTAGGCAGGCCGCCGGTGATGTCCGTCCAGGTCTCCCCCCCGTCGGTGCTCCTGAAGGCGCCGTTGCTGAAGCTGGCGGCGTAGACCGTGTCCGGATCACTGGGGACCACCAGCAGGGTGTTCGGCGTGAGCTCCGGGTCCGGCCCGGACGGGGTCCAGGTGTTGCCTCCGTCCAGGCTCTTCCGGATCCCTCCGTTGAAGCTCGACAGATACATCGTGGAGGCGCCCCGGGGATCGATGGCCAGTTGGAAGGCCGCCTCGGTGAAGTTGATCCGGACCCAGTTCGCCCCGCCGTCCTGGCTGCGGTAGATCCCGGTGCCGGTGGCGGCGTAGACGACCGAAGGCTTCTTCGGGTCGAAATCGAGGTCGTGGATGTTGGCGGGTGCGCCCGGGAGGTGCGACCAGCTCGCGCCCGCGTCGGCGCTCCTGTACAGGCTGCCGGTCGCGCTGGCCACGGTCGCGAGCAGCGAGCCCGGCCGGTGCGGGTCCACGGCCAGGTGGGTGACGACGCTGGCCGTGATCCCCTGGCTGGAGTGGTGGAAGGAGATCCCCTGGTCGGCGCTCTTGTAGACGCCGTCGGAGCTGCCGACGAAATAGGTCGAGGAGGAGCCGGGGTCGAACGCCACGACCGCCGAGTTGATGAAACGGGGGTCGAGCGGCCTCCAGGACCCTCCGGCGTCAGTGCTGCGGAACACTCCGCTGCCCAGGGCGAGCAGGGTCGAGGGCGACGCGGGATCGACCTCGATCGCCTGGACGAACTGTCCGGCCAGCCCCTGGCCATGGCGGAACCAGCTCGTGCCCCGGTCCGTGCTCTTGAACACACCGTTCGTGGTGCCGGCGTAGAGGACCTGGGAGTTGCCAGGGTCGATCGCCAGCGTGAAGAGGAAGCTCGCGTCGAGCTGCCCGACCGGGCTCCAGGTCGTGCCGCTGTCGACGCTCCGGAACAGCCCGTCGTCGGGCGTGCCGGCGTAGACGATGGCCGGCACCGCCGGGTCGACCTCCAGAAAGATGACGTCCCCCGGCAGGGTCTGTCCGGCGGTCCAGGTGGCGCCGCCGTTGATGCTCTTGTGGATCGTCTTCAGGACCGCGGAGTACAGGGTCTGGGGGTGGGACGGGTCCAGGGCCAACGCTCTCGGTCCCGCGGTGAGGCTGGGGACGCCCCAGGTGCGGCCATGATCCAGGCTCTTCTGGACCCCTTCGCCGGTGGCGACGTAAAGGGTCCCCGGAGAGGCCGGGTCGGCCGCGAGATCGAAGACCACGCCCGAGGCCAGCCCCAGGCTCGCGGCGGTCCAGGTCGCGCCGTGATCCTCGCTGCGGAAGACGCCGCTGTACGTGCCGGCATACACGATCGCGGAGTTGGCCGGATCGAACGCCAGCGCCGTGACCGGACCTCCCGCGAACGGGCCGCCGGAGCTCCAGCGGTTCAGGGCCGCGCGGGACGGGGTGGCGAGGGCGAGGGCCGCCAGAGCCAGGAACAGACCGAGACGGAACGGCTGCGGAGACGTCAGTCGGCGCATGCTGGAGCTTCCTCCTGAAGGACGTTTACCGCGCAATTATAGCGCGGCTCCGCGGCTGCTACCGCTGCCGGGCCGTTCCCCGCGGCGTTCCCCGCAGCTCGGGGAAGATCTCCTCCAGGACGGGCCGCAGGCGCTGGAAGCCAGTGCCCCGGAACCGGATCCTGCCCTCCGGGTCCAGCAGCAGGAAGGTCGAGGGGGACGAAACGCCGAGCCGGCGGGCGGCGGCGTTGTCCCAGAGCGTGGTGCCGGCGAAGCACTGTGAGCCGGCCAGGCGGTGCTCTTCGACGAAACGGCGGGCGCCTTCCGGGTCCTCGTCCAGGCTGACTCCGACCGGGGTCAGGCGCTCCGGACCGAGCGCCGCCAGCACGGGGGCGATGGCTTCCGCATCCTGGGCGCACGAGCCGCAGAGCGAGAGCCAGAAGAAGACGAGCTGGTACCGGCCCGTGGCCCCGCCGAAGGTTGCGGGCCGGCCGGAGAGATCGTTGCAGGGGAGAGCCTCGACCCGGTCGCCGACCCCGAGGGCCGCGAGCTTCGCGGCCGCTCCTTCCGGGAGCCGGCGCAGGACGGCGAAGCTTCCCTGCGGGTCGAGCTCGGCGAGCTCGTACGTCCCCCAGGGGAGCGCCATGGGCAGGTGGTAGGAGAGAAAGCTCTCCCCGGACGGGTCCGCGCTCAGCTTGCGCTCCCCGCTGGTGTCGACGAGCAGCGCATCGCCGAACTGCCGGTCGTACACGCCGTTGACGTTGCCGTCGAAGAGGATCCAGAGGGTGCTCTTACCCTCGGGGGAGGTCCACCGGGCAACGGGGACGTCGACCAGCTCGGCCGTGTAGCCGTCCCTGCCGGCGGAGCCCTCCAGGCGGAGGGGCACGCTGATCCGGTAGCGCTGAGGGCGGACCTGTCCGGGACGTGCCAGGGAGACGGTCCGGAAGGCTCGGCCGGGCCTCCGGGCATCCGTGAGGAGCGGGAGCGTCTCGCCGCAGCCCAGCTCCCCGTCGTGATCGAGATCGATCAGCATCTTCGGCGGACCGCTCTCGCCCCAGGCGGCGGCGAAGATCAGCGAGCTGCCCTTTTGAGTCGCCTTTCCGCCGAGCGCGCGGAAGGGGATGGCGCCGTAGCGCTTCTCTCCCGCCAGGCTCGGACAGACGAGCACGTCTTTCGGCGGGTCGGCGCGCAGGGGCCTGGAGACGATTTCGAGGTTGTGGACTTCCGGGGTGAACTGCAGACGCAGCGTTTCCGGGCTCGGAGCGGCCGCCGCTCCCAGGAGAGCGGCGGCCGCGAGGATTGTCAGTTGAAGAAGCATCCGAACTCGCCGCCGCAGAACTGGCAGGAGCAGTTCATCCCGGGATCGCTGCAGGCCTGCCCGGACGATGCTCTAGGGTCCAGGCAGTCCTCGGGGTAGGCCGGGCAGTACATGCAGAACGAGGAGGCGTAGATCACCTCGCCGGCGCCGAGCGAGGCCAGGTCGGCGGCCTCGTCCTCGATGGTGAGGACCAGGGGAGCGGCGACTGCCGGAGTGGCCTCGATGTCCGCCGGGTCTGAGGCCTGAGCCGGGACGGCAGCCAGGAGGGAGAGAGCAAGCAAGGTGAGAATCCCGAGTCGTTTCATCTGCGCTCCTTGTCGATGAAGAGTTGTCGTTGAAGAGCCCGTCCGGGCTCCGGGTTTCTCGCGCACCCTTTCATTGAATCAAGGTGCAAGAGTCTCACCAGGGCGAGCCCCTTTTCCCTGCCTGACCGCGGGCTGCTATCATTCCCGGCTCTATGATCGCGGTAACCGACCTTGGCAAATCCTTTGGGCAGCAGGTCCTCTTCGAGGGGGTCTCGCTGCAGTTCAACCCGGGCAACAAGTATGGCCTCGTGGGGGCCAACGGCTCGGGCAAATCCACGTTCCTGCGCATGCTGACCGGCGAGGAGCTCCCCAGCGAGGGCACGATCAACATGCCCAAGCGCCTCAAGCTGGGCGTGCTCAAGCAGGACCACTTCCGCTACGAGCACATGCCCATCCTCGAGGTCGCCATGATGGGCAACCACGAGGTCTGGGAGGCGATGATGGAGAAGGAGCGCCTCCTCGAGAACGCCGACAAGGAGTTCGACGCCGAGCGCTATGCCGACGTCGAGGACCTCATCCTGCGCCACGACGGCTACACCCTGGAGGCGCGGGCGGGAGAGATCCTGGAGGGCCTCGGCATCCCCACCGAGATCCACCGCAACCCGCTCTCGACCCTGTCCGGCGGCTTCAAGCTGCGCGTGCTCCTGGCCCAGGTGCTGGCCGCCGACCCCGACGCCCTGCTCCTCGACGAGCCCACGAACCACCTGGACATCCTCTCCATCCGCTGGATGGAGAAGTTCCTGGTGGATTACAAGGGCACGGCAGTGGTGATCTCCCACGACCACCGCTTCCTCGACAACATCTGCACCCACATCGTGGACGTCGACTACGAGACGATCATGCTCTACCCCGGCAACTACACGGCCTTCATGGAGGCCAAGGTGGGGAACCGGGACCGCAAGGAGGCGGAGATCGAGAAGCGGGAGGCCGAGATCGCCCGCCACAAGGAGTTCGTGGACCGCTTCCGCGCCAAGGCCACCAAGGCGCGCCAGGCGCAGAGCAAGATGAAGATGATGGAGAAGATCGTCATCGAGCGCCTGCCCCAGAGCTCGCGCCGCTATCCGACTTTCAAGTTCAAGCAGGTCCGCCCGAGCGGCCGGCAGGCGCTGGAGCTGGAGGGCATCTCCAAGTCTTACGGCGACAACCAGGTGCTCAGGGACGTCTCCCTGCGCGTCGAGCGCGGCGACCGCATCGCGATCATCGGCCCCAACGGCATCGGCAAGTCGACCCTGCTCAAGATCGCGGTGGGCGAGGTCGAGGCCGACGCGGGCCGCGTCGAGTGGGGGTACGAGACCTATCCCGGCTACTTCTCGCAGGACCACAACGAGGTGCCCAAGGGGAGCAAGCAGACGGTCGAGGCCTGGCTCTGGGAGTTCGTGCCGGGCCAGCCCATCGGCTTCGTGCGCGGCAACCTCGGCATGGTGCTCTTCTCGGGCGACGACGTGAAGAAGCCGCTGGGGGGCCTCTCCGGAGGCGAGGCGGCGCGCCTGGTCTTCTGCAAGCTCTCGGTGACCAAGCCGAACGTCCTGATCCTGGACGAGCCCACGAACCACCTGGACCTGGAGGCCATCGAGGCGCTGGTCGAGGGGTTGAGGGAGTACGACGGCACCCTGATCTTCGTCTCGCACGACCGCTGGTTCGTGCAGAAGCTCGCCAACCGCATCCTGGAGATCTCGCCCAAGGGGATCCAGGACTTCCGCGGCACCTACGAGGAGTACCTGGAGCGGCTGGGGGACGACCACCTCGACGCCGAGGCCGTGCTGCGCATGCGCCGCGAGCAGAAGAAGAAGGCCGCCGCGGCGGCCAGCGGTATCGCCGGCAGGAGCAACGGCAATCCGGCGGACGACAAGCAGCGCCAGCGCCAGCTCAAGGACCTCGGCAAGCGCCGCGACGAGCTGACGGCCGCGGTCGAGACAGCCGAGAGCCGCATCCACGCCATCAACGAGCTGTTCTGCGACCCCACCTTTTTCGACCGCACCTCCCGGGAGCAGGTGAAGAAGCTGGAAGGGGAGCAGAAGACCCTCTCCGAAAAGGTCGAGAAGCTCATGGGCGAGTGGGAGAAGATCGAGGAGCAGCTCGCCGAACTGGGAGGGTAGGAGCGGTTCAGCGACGCGAGGGCCATTCGTGAGACGTCCAAAGGTCCCACAGGTTACGGAACTGGAGGTCTTAGCATTTAGCAGGCGTCGCTGCGCCCTTTGCTTCGGTCTTGAAGGAGATATCTCTCGCAAGCGCGGCCAAATCGCGCACTTAGATCACGACCGTACGAACAACGCACTGGATAATCTGGCGTACCTCTGCCTGCCCCACCATGACGAGTACGACACACGTCCAAGTCAGTCGAAGGGTTTGCAGCTACGTGAGGTCAAGTTCCACAGAAGCGCATTGTACGAGGCAGTCGTCCAATACCTGAATCGCGCGTCCATACCCGCTGAGTCGCTCGAGCAGGAAGGCGAGGAACCAGTGCTGCTCGCTCAAGGCGAACTTGATTTCTATCATTCTCAGTATCGCTCCCACCGAGATGAAGGCCTTCGTTTGCTTAGAATAACGTCTGATGTCATGTCTACGTTTAACCGTCACTCGTCGGAGTGGAGCACTCGCATGCAGAACATACTCGCCGGCCGGGCGCCACTTCGTGTGGCTGATGCGGCGAACAATCTGATGGCTTCAAACATGACTACCTTCGCGAACGAACTTACTCGATCGACTGCGGCCTTCCCTCTAGTCACTACAAAGATGCTCAGTGCTCTCGCCCGCGCGTTGGCAGTGGCCAGCGATCTTGAGAGTGCCGACCGTCTTACGTTTGAGGAAAAACTCGGTGACATTCACGGCCTTCGCCAGATCACGGCGCAAACGGTTGTGAGTGCCACTGCAGTTCGCGGGGAGATCCTCGGCTATGCTCGTGGCACAACCTCGTTTAACCGGGGGAAGCGCCTGACGCTTGGCGCAATTGACGAGCACGTGAGGCTCCTTCAGGCGACTGATGCTGGCATGGCCAAAGCCGAGGAAGACCTCAGGAAGGTTCTCACTCTCTTCTAAGTCAGTGCGACGATCTCGAAACCGAGAGCCACATCTATTCCATCAACGAGATGTTCTGTACCCCCAACCTCCACCTTCTTCGATCGCACCTCCCGGGAGCAGGTGAAGAAGCTGGAAGGGGAGCAGAAGACCCTCTCCGAAAAAGTCGAGAAGCTCATGGGCGAGTGGGAGAAGATCGAGGAGCAGATAGCGGAGCTGGGGGCGTAGGGAAGAGCCTCGGAACGGGAGTCATACCCGGCGGGGACGAGGTGCTACCCGCAGGGTAGACACCAGCCCCTTCGGGGACGAGGTGTACGCGCAGGGTACGAGGCCCTACCCGGCGGGGACGAGGTCCTACCCGGCGCTTGCAAGCCCTACCCGGCGGGTACGAGGCCGTACCCTGCGCGGGCAAGCCATACGCTCCGGGTACGACCCCGTACCCGGAGCGCACGACTCATCCCCGGCGCGTGCGCGGCGTACGCCTCGGGGACGAGGCCATACCCGCCGCGTGCGGGCCGTCCCCTGCGCGTGCGCTTCCTGCCGGGCGGGGACGAGGTCATCCCCGCTCGGGAGGACCATACCCGAGGCTCCCCGGCTGTGCCGGAATCTTCCCTGCCCGCCGCTGCGGTCTGCGGAGCCGCGCCTGTGACTTCCTGACGCCGTCCCCCGCTTTCCGCGGCTCGTGCTCCGTTCTCCGCGGCTGCTCCCCCAACTTCCGCGCGCGCTCTCTCTGGGGGAGACGCCGCGGAATCTGGCGGAGCAGATTCTCAAAAAAGGCGAGAAGGTGCGCGCAAAAAGGGGAATGCGTGCTCCAACTTCCCCGCCGTGTCCAAAGTGTCGGTAAGCTGATCCGCTGTTTTCGTCAGAGCTTCAGACGAAAAGAGATTGGCGGCCTCGCGCCAGGCGGAAAGGCAGAAAATCTACGCCAATAGGTGTGATCTTGTTTAGTAGCAATTGACGAAAAGGGAACCATGCCTTATCATCCACGGCTCGCCGGTGGGCTGGGTCGGAGTATGCGCCGAGATCTATATGCGTGGCAGAATGGACGCCCCCATGGTGGGGAAGGAGACGCCTTGACCTATCGGAGCTTCATCGACGTCATCCGCGAACGGGCTGGCCGCCTGGGGGAGAGGCGCGCCTTCACGTTCCTGGGGGATGGCGAGTCTGCCTCCGAGCAGCTCACGTATGCGGAGGTGGATCGGAAGGCCCGCTCGATCGCGGCGGACCTGCAGCGGCGGGGGGCGGCGGGTGAGCGGGTGCTGCTGCTGTTCCCTCCGGGGCTCGACTTCGTCACGGCTTTCCTCGGATGCTTGTACGCGGGCGCGGTGGCCGTGCCTGCCTATCCCCCCTCTCCGGGACGCGGCACGGGCCGGCTCCGCAGCCTTCTGGAGGACGCCCGGCCCCGGCTGGCTTTGACAGTGCCGTCCCTGCTCGAGCGCGTGGAGCGGGAGCTGGAGGGTGCCACGGAAGCCGCCGCTCTCGCCGGCCTGCTGGCGGAGGACTGGCGCCCGCCGGCTGCCGGTCCCGAGAGCCTGGCCTTCCTTCAGTACACCTCCGGCTCCACCTCGACCCCGAAAGGCGTCCGCATCACCCACGGCAACCTGCTCTCGAACGAGCAGGCCATCCAGCACGCCTTCGGCCAGACGGAGGAGTCGGTCGTGGTGGGATGGCTGCCGCTCTACCATGACATGGGGCTCATCGGGAACGTGCTGCAGCCGCTCTGGTGCGGGGCCACGTGCGTGCTGATGTCTCCGCTCTCCTTCCTTCAGAGGCCGCGGCGGTGGCTGGAGGCGATCGGCCGCTTCCGGGGCACGACCAGCGGCGGCCCCGACTTCGCCTACTCGCTCTGCGCGCGCAAGATCCCGCCCGCGGAGCGCGAGGGGCTCGACCTGTCGAGCTGGCGGGTGGCGTTCAACGGCGCCGAGCCGGTGCGGGCCGCGACCCTGGATGCCTTCGCGGAAGCCTTCGCTTGCTGCGGCTTCCGCCGGGAGGCGTTCTATCCCTGCTACGGCCTGGCCGAGGCCACGCTGTTCGTGAGCGGCGGCGATCCCGAGGCCGCGCCGCGGGTTGCGGATCATCAGGGCCGGCAGCTCGTGAGCTGCGGACGCGCCTGGCCGGGGGAGCGGATCGCGGTCGTGAATCCCGAGACGGGGAGCGAGCTGCCGGCGGGGGAGGAGGGGGAGATCTGGGTGTCCGGTCCGGGCGTGGCGGAGGGGTACGGGAACGGGGAGAGCTTCCGGGGCGTCCTTCGCACCGGGGACCTGGGGGTGCTGGACGGGCGAGGCGAGCTGTTCGTGACCGGCCGGCTCAAGGACCTGATCGTGGTGCGCGGGCGCAACCTCTATCCCCACGACGTGGAGCGGACGGCCGAGGCGAGCCATCACGCGCTGCGGCCGGGGGGCGGGGCGGCATTCTCCGTCGAAGTGGAGGGGGAGGAGCGGCTGGTGGTGGTGCACGAGGTGGAGCGGCGGCGCGAGGCCGAGGCCCGCGAGGCTGCCGAGGCCATCCGCGCCGCGGTGCTGCGGGAGCAGGAGATCTCGCCGCACGACGTGGTGCCGATCCGCGCCGGGACACTGCCGAAGACTTCCAGCGGCAAGGTGCGGCGGGGGGCGTGCCGGGAGGCGTATGTGGATGGACGGCTGGTGGTTGTCGGAGCCGAGGGATGGGCGGGGCCTCCCTCTCCCGCGGAGCGGGTTGCCCGGCCGAAGGCCGGTGTGGAGGGGGCTCTTTCCCTCATCCTCGACCGCGCCGCCCGCCTCCTCCGGGTCGATCCACAGACCCTCGATCCCGAGGCCCCGCTGCCGCTCGACTCGCTCCTGTCCCTGGAGCTGAAGAACCGGTTGGAGAGCGACCTCGGCGTGAGCGTCTCCCTCGGGGTTCTCCTCGAAGGGATCAGCCCCCGCCAGCTCGCGGAGGAAGTGGCAAGCCGGCCGGCCGCGGAGCCGTTCCAGCTTCCCGCGGCGGAGGGGACCGACCACCCCCTCTCCTACAACCAGCGCTCCCTCTGGCTCGCCTGGCGGATGGCGCCCGAGAGCCCGGTCTACAACCTCGCGCTCGCGGCACGGGTCTCCGGGGATCTTGATCCCAAGTCCCTGGAGCGGCTCGCCGAGCGCCACGCCGTGCTGCGCACGACCTATCCGCTCGTGGATGGCGAGCCCGTGCAGAGGATTGGTGAGGGTGCGATCGACTTCGCGGTCCTGGAGTCCGGGAGCATCGAGGAGGAGGCCTGGCGGCCCTTCAACCTGGAGCGCGGACCGGTGATGCGGGCGCGCCTCTTCCGGCAGGAGGGACAGGCCCCGGTGCTGCTGCTCGCGGTCCACCACATCGCGGCGGATTTCTGGTCGCTGGGGCTGATCCTGGAAGGTTTGGCTGGATCGCCGCCCGCCTCCCCCCGGACGCCTTACGCCGCCTGGGCCCGCTGGCAGCACGAGCTGCTCTCCAGCCCCGAAGGCGAGCGCCTCTGGCAAGAATGGCGCGCCGCCCTCGACGGCGTGCCCACGGTCCTCGACCTCCCCGCCGACCGCCCGCGCCCGCCGGTCCCCAGCCACCGCGGCGGATCGCACCCGTTCTCTCTCGGGCCGGAGCTGTCCGGCCGGGCGCGGGAGCTGGCCGCCTCGTCCGGGGCGACGCTCTACGCCGTGCTGCTCACGGCGTTCGCGGCCCTGCTCCATCGCCACACCGGCCGCGGCGACCTGCTCGTGGGCGCTCCCGCGGCGGGGCGCACCCGGCCCGGGCTGGAGGAGGTGGCCGGACACTTCGTGAACCTGCTGCCGGTGCGCGCCGACCTCTCCGGCGATCCCGCGTTCGGCGAGCTGCTGGCGCGGACGCGGCGCTCGCTCTCGGGCGCCCTGGAGCGCCAGGACCTCCCCTTCCCCGTGCTGGTCGAGCGCCTCGATCCGGAGCGGGACCCCTCGCGGGCGCCGCTGGTCCAGGTGCTGTTCGCGCTGGAGCAGCCGCACCGTCTCGAAGGCGGAGCCGCCGCGGCCCCGTTCGTGCTCGGGCGCGAGGGCGCGCCGCTCCGGATCATCGGCGGACTGGTCCTGGAGCCGGTCGAGCTGCCGCGGCGGGCCACTCCGTTCGACCTGACGCTGATGGCGGTGGAGACCGGCGGCGTCGTGGACGCGGACTTCGACTTCAGCGCCGATCTCTTCGACGAGGCGACCGTGGCCCGCGTGGCCCGCCGGTTCCTCACCCTGCTCGCCGCGGCCGTGGCCGATCCCTCCCTGTCCCTCTCGGACCTGCCCGTGCTGGACCCGGCCGAGCGCGCCCAGATCGCGAGCTGGAGTGAGGGTCCGGCGGTGGAGATGCCGGAGCTGTGCGTTCACGAGCTGTTCGAGGAGTGGGCGGACCGGGCTCCGGACGCTCCCGCCCTGGTCGGAGCGGACGGCTCAGTCCAGACCTATCGCGAGCTGGAGGCGCGGGCGAACCGGCTCGCCCGGCATCTGCTGGACATGGGGGTCGGACCGGAGACGCCGGTCGCGCTGCTCCTGGAGCGCTCGCCGGAGCTGTGGACGTCCGCCCTCGCCGTGCTCAAGGCCGGCGGCTTCTATGTGCCGGTCGATCCATCCCACCCGCGGGAGCGCGTCGAGATGCTCCTCGCCGACTGTGGCGCGCGGGTGGTGGTCACGAACGAGCTTCTGCAAGAGGCGATCGAGGTCCGGAGCCCCGGCCGGCTTCCGAACCGCGTATTGCCGGACAACCTGGCCTATGCCCTGTACACGTCGGGCTCGACCGGCCGGCCCAAGGCGGTGGAGGTGCCTCACCGGCCGCTCGTGAATCTCGTCCACCAGGCGGTGCGCGACCTGCGGCTGGGACCCGGATCGCGGGTGCTCCAGATGTCCGCACCGGTCTTCGACGCCTCGGTGACGGAGGTGTTCGCGACCTGGACGGCGGGGGGCGCGGTCTGTCTCGCGAGCGAGGAGGCGCGGCTCTCCGGCCCGCGGCTGGCCGCGGAGATGCGGGAGCGGGAGATCACCTGCGGCATCCTCATCCCGTCGACGTGCCGCTTCCTGCCCGAGGAGGAGCTCCCCGCGCTGGAGACGATGATCCTGGGCGGGGAGGCCCTGCCCGCCTCGCTCGCGGCCCGCTGGTCCTCGCGCGTCCGCCTGCTTAACGGCTACGGCCCGGTCGAGACCGTGATCTACGTGGCGTCGCACGTCTGCGAGCCGGGAGAGGAGGGGCCGCCGCCGATCGGCCGCCCCATCGCGAGCTCCCGCCTGCGCGTCCTCGCTCCGTGGTCCAACGAGCCCCTGCCGGCGGGAGTGCCCGGAGAGCTGTGCGTTGGCGGGACGCCGCCGGCCCGGGGCTATCTCGGCCGGCCGGACCTCACGGCCGAGCGCTGGGTGCCGGATCCGTTTGGCGAGGACGGAGACAGGCTGTATCGCACCGGCGATCTGGTCCGCTGGCGTCCGGACGGCCGCCTGGAATTCCTGGGGCGGATCGACACCCAGGTCAAGCTGCGCGGAGTGCGCATCGAGCCCGCGGAGATCGAGACCGCGCTCGTCGCCCATCCCCAGGTGCGGGAGGCCGTAGTCGTGCCCCGTCCGGGCGCGGCCGGGGAGCCCGTGCTGGTGGCCTACGTTGTGCTTCAGGGAGAGCTGGAGGAGCTCGCCAGCGGGTTGAGGACCTTCCTGGCGGAGCGCCTGCCCGCGGCCATGATCCCCTCCGCCTTCGTGCCACTCCCTGAGCTGCCGTTGACCTCCGTAGGCAAGGTGGACCTGAAGGCGCTGCCCATCCCTGCCAGCCTTGAAGCCAATGCGGGCGCAACTGTGGCCCTGCCGCGCACCGAGATGGAGAGGACCATCGCCGCGGTCTGGCGCGAAGTCCTGGGTGTCGAGAGCGTCGGGATCGACCGGAATTTCTTCGAGCTGGGCGGGCATTCGCTCTTGATGGCGCGAGCCCACACCCGGCTCTGCGAGGTGCTCGGCCGGCCGATCCCGCTGGCCGAGATGTTCAGCCACACCACGATCAGCTCCCTGGCCGCGCGGCTGGCCGGGGAGCCCGAGCGGAGGGGGACGGAAGCCGCGAGCGACATTCACGACCGCGCCGCCGCCCGCCGCGCCGCCATGGACAGGCGGCGGACCCGCGCTCGGAATTGACGGAGTCAAGAGGTTTGATCATGGACGAGAACATTCCCTCCCCGGAAGCCATTGCCGTCGTCGGCATGAGCGGCCGTTTCCCGGGCGCCGATAGCGTCGATGCCTTCTGGCGCAACCTGCGCGAAGGCGTCGAGTCGATCTCCACCTTCTCGGACGCGGAGCTGGCCGAGGGCGGGGTGGACCCCGCCCTGTCCTCGCGCCCCGAGTACGTGCGCCGGGCCGGCGCGATCGAAGGGATCGAGCGTTTCGACGCACGCTTCTTCGGCTTCAGCCCGCGGGAAGCCGAGCTGATGGACCCGCAGCAGCGGCTCTTTCTGGAGGAGTCCTGGAAGGCGCTGGAGGACGCGGGCATCGATCCCGCCCGTCCGCCCGGCCGCATCGGCGTGTTCGCGGGCACGGGCCTCGCCTCCTACCTGCTCGACCATATCTATCCCCAGCGCGAGCGGTTCGACTCGGCGGGCGCCTACCAGGCCGCGGTCTCCAACGACAAGGATTTCCTCGCCACCCGCGTGGCCTACAAGCTCGACCTGCGCGGCCCCGGCCTGACCGTGCAGACCGCCTGCTCGACCTCGCTGGTCGCGGTCTGCGTCGCCTGCCAGAGCCTGATGAACGGCGACTGCGACGCGGCCCTGGCCGGCGGCGTGACCCTGCGCCTGCCGCAGCGCTCCGGCTATGTCCACGTGGAGGAGGGCATCCTGTCGCCCGACGGCCACTGCCGCGCCTTCGACGCGGAGGCGCGCGGAACGGTGCCGGGCAGCGGCGTCGGGGTCGTGGTGCTGAAGAGGCTCTCGGACGCGCTGCGCGACGGCGATGACGTCCGTGCCGTGATTCGCGGCTGGGCGCTCAACAACGACGGCGGCGGCAAAGCCGGCTACACGGCCCCGCTCACCGAGGGCCAAGCCGGAGTGATCCAGGAGGCCCTCGCGCTCGCCGCGGTCGATCCCGCCACGGTGACTTACGTGGAGGCCCACGGCACCGGCACCCGGCTGGGCGATCCGATCGAGGTCGCGGCTCTGCGCCGAGCGTTCGAAGGTGTGGAGGAGGGCGCGTGTCTCCTGGGCTCGGTGAAGACCAGCATCGGTCATCTGGACTGCGCCGCGGGCGTGGCTGGGCTCATCAAGACCGTGCTGGCGCTCCGGCACCGGGAGATTCCGCCGACGCTGCACTTCACGCAGCCGAGCCCGGAGATCGATTTCGGGCCGTTCCGGGTGG
This sequence comes from Thermoanaerobaculia bacterium, assembly GCA_035556715.1. Taxonomy (GTDB): domain Bacteria; phylum Acidobacteriota; class Thermoanaerobaculia; order Multivoradales; family UBA5704; genus DATMER01. Next base: position 33,536 of record DATMER010000047.1, on the reverse strand, counting down.
TGGACCGGCTGACCGAATGGAAATCGGAGGGTCCGCGGCGGGCGGGGGTGAGCTCGTTCGGGATTGGGGGGACGAATGCTCATGTGGTGGTGGAGGAGGCCCTCACCCCCCGGCCCCCTCTCCCGGTCCGCCCGAACACACCCGCCCCGGGAGAGGGGGAGACTTGCTTGGGGGATCAGCTCCTCGTCCTCTCCGCCAAGACTCCATCCGCGCTCGAAGCGATGACCTCCAATCTGGTGGCGCATCTGGGAGGAGGCGGGGGTGAGGGGCTTGCGAACGTCGCCTTCACCCTCCAGGCCGGCCGGCAGCCGCTGGACGTTCGCCGGGCCGTGGTGGTCCGCGACCTGGCCGACGCGGCGGCCGTGCTCGCGTCGGGCGATCCGCGGCGGGTGTGGACGGCTCAGACCGAGCCGGGCTTCCGGCCGGTGGCGTTCCTCTTCCCGGGCCAGGGGGCTCAGCACACCCGCATGGCCGCGGAGCTTTCCGAGAGCGGGCGGTGGCCGGTGTTCAACCGGGAGATGGACCGGTGCGCTGCGATCCTGAAGATGGAACTGCGGCTCTTTGAGGACGGGGAGCGGCTGGAGCAGACGGTTCTGGCCCAGCCGGCGCTGTTCGCGGTGGAATGGTCCCTGGCGCGGCTGTGGATGGACTGGGGCGTGGAACCCGAGGCGATGCTCGGCCACTCGGTGGGTGAATTCGTGGCAGCCTGCCTGGCCGGGGTCTTCTCGCTGGAGGACGCGCTGTCCCTGGTCGCGGCCCGCGGCCGGCTGGTCCAGGAGACGCCTCCGGGATCGATGATTTCGGTGCCTCTCCCGGAGGAAGAGCTGGCGGGGTGGATGGCGGACGGGCTGTCCCTCGCGGCGGTGAACGGACCTTCCCTTTGCACGGTTTCCGGCCCGGACGAGGCGATCGAGCGCCTGGAGGAGCGGCTGCGGGAGGCGGGGCACCAGAGCCGGCGCCTGCACACGTCGCATGCCTTCCACTCGGCCCTGCTGGAGCCCGCGGTGGCTCCCTTCCGCGATCTCGTGGCCCGGACGGAGCGCCGGCCCCCGTCGATCCCGTTCCTCTCCAACGTGACCGGGACCTGGATTACGGCCGAAGAGGCCACCGATCCCGAGTACTGGGCGCGCCACCTGCGCCAGCCAGTGCGCTTCGCCCCCGCGGTGACGGCCCTTCTAGCCGAGCCGCGCCGGCTGCTGCTCGAGGTCGGCCCCGGCACCACGCTCACTACGCTGGTGAGGCGGGGAGGAGAGGCGCGGGATCGGATCGTGTCCTCGCTGCCACATCCGCAGGACGCAGTGACGGACGTGCAGGCTCTCCTCGGCGCCGCCGGCCGCCTGTGGCTGGCGGGCGTGCCGCTACGGGCCGAGGGGCTCCACGATTCGGACCCGAAGCGGAAGGTCGCCCTTCCCACGTATCCGTTCGAAGGCGAGCGGTATTGGATCGAGAGAGGAGCCGCGCCGCAGGCGTCCTCGGGTCCCATCCGCAAGCGGCCAGACATCGCCGACTGGTTCTATCTGCCGACGTGGAAGCGAACGCTTCCGGCCGGTGCTCTGAAGGCGGCGGAAGACGGTGGGGATATCTGGCTCATCTCGGACGGCCACGAGCTTGGCGAGCGTCTGGCGGAGAGCCTCCAGAGCCTGGGCCGCTCCGCGGTCCTGCGCCATGCTGCCGCCGAGGAAGAGGTCGAGGCTACGGTCTCCGGTCTGTTGGAGGACGGGGCGGCTCCGAAGCACGTGGTCTTCCTGGGCGAGGCGCCCGCTCTGCTCTCCCTCGCCCGTGAGCTGGGGCGTCGAGTCCACTCGCCGATCCACATCGCGGTCGTCACCCTGGGACTGCACGAGGTAACCGGCGGCGAAGCGTCCGGCGAGCAGGGTGCCGTGGCCGGCCTCGCGAAGGTCATTCCCCAGGAGTATCCCAACCTGAGCTGCCGTCTGATCGACGTGGCTGGGCTCTCGGAGGTAGACGCCTTAGCCCACGAGTTGGAGGCGGACGGTCCTCCGGTCATTGCCTTGCGCGGGCGCCACCGCTGGGAGCAGGTCTTCGAGCCGTTCCGGCTGGAGCGGGCGGACGGGCTCCGTCGCGAGGGGCACTACGTGATCACGGGCGGCCGGGGCCGCTTCGGCGGGATCGTGGGCGATCATCTGGAGAACCTCGGCGCCAGGGTCACTCGCCTCGATCTCCAAGACGGGATCGACGTGGCCGACCACCAAGCCGTGACCCGTGCCCTGCGCGAGGCCGTTGCCCGCCACGGCCGGATCGACGGCGTGCTGCACGCGGCGGGCGAGCCTTCGGACGACTACCGGACGCTCTCCGAGCTGGGCGCGGCCGACCTGGAGCGGCATCTGCGGCCCAAGGCCGAGGGCGCGATCGCTCTGCGCGAGGCCCTGCGGGAGCTGGGCGAAGAGCCGGCTTTCTGCGTCGCCACCTCGTCGCTGGCCGCGGTGCTCGGCGGGGTGAGCCTGGGCGCCTACGCCGCGGCCGACAACGCGCTCGACGCGCTGCTCGGCGCCTGGGGTCCCCCCTGGGTGAGCGTCGACTGGGAGGTCTGGCACGCGATCGGAGGAATGGCCACGCTCGGGCAGCAGCAGAACGAGCTGATGCTGACCCCGGAGGAGCTGTCGGAGACCCTGGAGCGGGTGCTCGCGCTGCGCGGCCAGCCGCGGCTCGCCGTGGCGACCGGCGACCTCGGCCGGCGGCTGCAACAGTGGACCGACGTAATGCACGCCGGACCCGCGGCCGGCGTGCACGCGCGGCCGGAATCGGGCGTCCCCTACCGCGCGTCGACCAATCCCACGGAGTCGCGGATCGCCGAGATCTGGCAGGAGCTGCTCGGAGTCGATCGCGTGGGCGTGGACGACGACTACTTCCTGCTCGGCGGCAACTCGCTCGCCGGGCTCCAGATCCTGTCGAAGATGCGCGCCGAGTTCGACGTCGAGCTGCCGCTCAAGACATTCTTCGAGGCGCGCACCGTGGCGGCCATGGCGGAGGAGATCGGGCGCGAGCGCGAGAAGGCCGCGTTCGAGAAGAAGCGGCTGGAAGAGATCCTGGCCGAGATCGAGGCGCTGTCGCTGGACGAGGTCAACGAGCAGCTTGCCGCCGAGGCGGAGACCGGGTCATGAGCGTGGACCTCGAGAAGCGGCTGGCCTCGCTGCCCCCGGAGAAGCGCAAGCTTCTGGAGCTGCGCCTGCGCAAGGAGGGGATCGCGGCCGAGCGCCGTCCCTCCGGACCCCCGCCGGTGCCGCAGCGCGATCCGGAAGATCCCGGTCCTTACCCCCTGAGCTTCGGCCAGCAGCGCCTCTGGTTCATCGAGCAGCTCAACCCGGGCAGCGCGGCCTACAACATCCCCTTCGCGGGCCGGCTGCGCGGCAGGCTCGACTCCGGCATCCTGGAGCGCAGCCTGCTGGAAGTGGCGCGCCGCCACGAGGTGCTCCGCACCCGCTTCCTCCTGCGCGACGGCAAGCCCGTGCAGGTCGTGGACCCCGAGCCCTTCGTGCGCCTGCCGGTGATCGACCTGACCGCGCTGCCCGCCGATCCGAGGGAGGCCGAGGCCGCAAGGATCATCCTCGCCGAGCCCCACGCCCCCTTCGACCTGGAGAGAGGCCCGGTGATCCGGGTGAGCCTCGTGAAGCTGGGGACGGGTGAGGGGCCTTCCCATCACGTCGGCACCCTCCGCTCCCAGCTCCCCGCCATGACCGGGAAGGAGGCCGAAGGCGGGGAAGAGCACGCCCTCCTCGTCACCATGCCCCACCTGATCACGGACGCCTGGTCCATGGGGATCTTCTTCCGCGAGCTGCCGGCGATCTACGAGGCATTCCGCCGTGGCGAGACGCCGAAGCTGCCGGAGATCCCCGTGCAGATGGCCGACTACGCGATCTGGCAGCGCGGCTGGCTGCAGGGCGAGGTGCTGGAGGAGCAGCTCCGCTTCTGGCGCGATTACCTCGCGGGAGCGCCGCCGGTGCTGGCGCTGCCCACGGACCATCCGCGCCCGCCCTCCCAGACCTTCAAGGGCAAGCGCCTGCCCATGGCCCTGCCGCCCGAGGTGATCCGCGGCCTGAAAGCCTTCAACGAGCGCCACGGTGTCACCAGTTTCATGACCTTCCTCGCGGTGCTCGACGTGCTGCTCCAGCGCTGGAGCGGCCTGGACGACATCGTGATCGGCTCGCCCGTGGTGACCCGGCCGCAGGCCGAGACCCATCCCTTGATCGGCTTCTTCCTCAACATGGCCGTGCTGCGCACGCGGATGGAGGGGGATCCCACCTTCGAGGAGCTGCTGGCGCGCGTCCGCGACAGCGCCCTCGCGAGCCTCGCGCACCAGGACTTCCCCTTCGAGCGGCTCACGGAGGTGATGGAGGCAGTGCGCGACCCTTCCTATCCGCCGCTCGTGCAGGTCAGCTACGTTCTGCAGAACGTCCACATCCCGCAGCCCGACTTCGAGGGCATCCGTCTCGTGGACTCCTGGCAGACCGATACGGACACGGCCCGTTTCGATCTCGGGCTCGGCGTGTTCGAGGAGGAGGGTGACGACACCATCCCCCAGGGCGGCTTCGACTACAACACCGACCTGTGGGACGAGCCCACGATCCTCCGCATGCGCGGCCACTTCCTGGCACTGGCTGCCGGCGCCCTGGCCGAGCCGGGGAGGAGGATCTCCGAGCTGCCCATGCTCTCCGAGGCCGAGCGCCGCCAGCTCCTGGAGGACTGGAGCGCCACCGACGTCACCCGGCCGGAGCAATCCTTCCTGGAGATCGTGGAAGGCTTCGCCCGCACCCGTCCGGACGCGCCGGCCCTGGTGGGAACAGACGAGACGGTCACCTACGCCGAGCTGGTCCGCAGGGTGGAGGAGCTTGCTGCGCACCTGCGGTCCCTCGGAGTCGGTCCGGAGGTCGGAGTCGCGGTCTGCCTGGAGCGTTCGCCCGAGCGGGTTGTGGCCTTCCTCGCGGCGCTCGCGTCCGGAGGGTTCTACCTGCCGCTTGATCCGGCCTGGCCCGCGGAACGGCGGGAATGGCAGCTCCGGGATGCGGGGGTGACGGTGGTGGTGGATGGACCCCTCACCCCCGGCCCCTCTCCCACCGCACTCCCACCCAACCGGGAGAGGGGAGTCCCCTCTCTGATTTCCGGGTTTTTCCCCCTCTCCCGGGCGGGTGGGAGTGCGATGGGAGAGGGGGTAGGGGGTGAGGGGCTTGCCTACGTCTTCTACACCTCCGGCTTCACCGGCCGTCCCAAGGGCGTGATGATCTCCCGCGCCTCGCTGGACAACCTGCCCGCCGTGATCGGGAATGGCCTCGGGGATGCTCCAGGGAACCGGGTCCTCCAGGTCATCTCACCGGGCTTCGACGCTTCGCTCATGGAGATCGTCACGGCCCTGGCCGCGGGGCGGGCGCTGCAGGTGGCCGCCCCGGGCGCGCTGCTCGCCGGCCCCGAGCTGGCCGCCTTTGCGGAGGAGCGGGACGCCACCTGCGGCATCATGACCCCCACGGCCCTGGCCAGCGTGCCGGAGGGCGGGCTCGCGGGAGTGCGTTGCATCACCCTCGGCGGCGAGGCGCTGCCTCCCGGCCTGGTGGAGCGCTGGGCGCCCGGCCGCCGGTTCTTCAACGTCTACGGCCCCACCGAGGCCACGGTCTGCACGACGATCGGCGAGGTCATGCCCGACGGATCGCGCCCGTCCATCGGCCGGCCCGTGGCGGGCGCCCGCGTCTACGTGCTGGACCGGCGGCTCCAGCCGGTACCGGTGAGCGCTCACGGCGAGCTATGCGTCGGCGGCATCGTCGTGGGACGGGGCTACCTCGGCCGGCCGGACCTGACCGCGGAGCGCTTCGTCCCCGATCCCTTTTCGGGAGAGCCTGGAGCGCGGCTCTATCGCTCGGGAGACCGGGTGCGGCACCTGCCGGACGGACGGCTCGACTTCCTCGGCCGACTGGACGAGCAGATCAAGGTGCGGGGCTTCCGGATCGAGCCCGGAGAGATCGAGGCGGTTCTCAAGGAGCACCCTGGCGTGCGCGACGCCGCGGTCGTGCTGCGCGAAGACCGGCTCCTGGCCTGCCTGGTCGGAGAGGTGGATCAGGGAGCGTTGAGGTCGTGGCTGCGCGACCGCCTCCCCGAGGCCATGGTCCCGGCCGGCTTCGCCTTCCTGGACGCCCTGCCGCTCTCGCCGACGGGCAAGCTGGATCGGCAGGCGCTCTCCAGACTGGAACCGGAGGTTCCGGAGGTGGGCGAGCCGGAAATGCCCACGTCGGACAAGGAGCGGCTGCTGGCTGGGATCTGGGCCAAGGCCCTGAAGCTCGACAGTGTCGGCCTCCATGACGACTTCTTCCAGATCGGCGGCGACTCGATCCTGGCCATCCAGGTGGTTGCGCGCGCCGCCGAGGCCGGGCTCTACGTCGAGCCGCGTCAGCTCTTCGAGAGCCCGACGGTCGCGGGCATGGCGGCGGTGGCGGCCGGCGCGCCGCGCACCGACGCCGAGCAGGGGCCGGTCGCCGGCCCGGTCCCCCTGACCCCGATCCAGCGCTGGTTCCTGGAGGATTTCGACCCGCCCGTGCCGCACCACTGGAATCTCGGCCTGATGCTGGAGGTCGCCGAGGGCGTGGCGCTCGATCCGGCTCGGATGGCACGGGCGGTGGCGCGTCTCGTCGAGCACCACGACCAGCTGCGCGCCCGCTTCATCCGCACCGGCGCGGGCTGGCGCCAGGAGGTCGCGCCGCCGCGGGGAGACGCGCCGTTCACGCTGCTCGATCTCTCCGTCCTGCCCGAGGCCGTCCGGGAATCCGCCCTGAAGTCTGCGGCCGCCACGGTCCAGACCGGCTTCCAACTCGACCGCGGACCGCTCCTACGAGCCGCGCTCTTCGACCTCGGACCGGATCGTCCGGAGAGGCTCCTCCTCGCGGTTCATCACCTGGTGATGGACGGCGTCTCCTGGCCGATCCTCCTGGCCGATCTCCGAACCGCCTACGACGGGCTCAACCTTCCGCCCAAGACCACCTCCTTCCAACGCTGGGCCGAAAGGCTGAGGGAGTACGCCCGCACCGCCGAGCTGCGCCAGGAATTGGAGTACTGGCGTTCGACCCCCTCTCCCGCGCAGCGGGGGAGGGCAGGGGAGGGGTCTTTGCCCCTCGAACGCAACGCCGCCAGGATCGAGCTCACCCTCAGCCCGGACGAGACGCGTCAGCTCCTCTCCGAAGTCCCTGAAGCCTCCCCCGTGCGAGTGGAAGAGGTGCTGCTGGCCGCCATCGCCGAAGCCCTCGCGGACTGGCGAGGCGAGCGCACCCTCGCCATTGCGGTCGAGGGGCACGGCCGCGAGCGCCTGTTCGACGACGCGGACCTCTCGCGCACCGTGGGCTGGTTCACCTCCACCTTCCCGCTCTGGCTGGACCTGGGGGAGGGCGACGCGCTCAGGGAGGTCAAGGAGAGGCTGCGCAGGGTGCCCCGGCGAGGCATCGGCTACGGCGTGCTCCGTTACCTGGCGGACGACCAGGCCGCCGCGCTCCTGCGCGATCATCCGCGGCCCGAGGTGACCTTCAACTACCTCGGCCGCGCCGACGATCCGGCCGCGGGCGAGGGGCCGCTCCGCCTCGCGGCGGATCCCGGCGGCGCCGCGAGCGATCCGCGAAACCCGCGACCCCATCCGCTGGAAATCGACGCCGTGGTCCTGCGCGGAGAGCTGCGCTTGGTCTGGATCTACGACCGGGAGCGCTATCGCCCCGAGGCGATCGAAAGGCTGGCGACGGCGAGCCTGGACCGCCTGCGGGCGCTGATCGCCCGCTGCATCTCGGGCGAGGCGTCGGGCCACACCGCGGTGGACTTCCCGCACGCCGGGCTGGAGCAGGAGCAGCTCGACCGGCTGCTCGGGAAGATCGGGAGGAGGTCATGAAGTCCGCCGCTATCGAGAACATCTACCGCCTCTCCCCGATGCAGGAGGGGATGCTGTTCCACAGCCTGAGCGACAAGGACTCGGGGCAGTACGTGGAGCAGGCCTCCTGCACTGTGGTGGGCGACGTCGATCCCGCGGCCCTGCGGCGGGCGTGGGAGGGGGTGCTGGAGCGCCACTCGGTGCTGCGCGCTGGATTCCACTGGGAGGAGGTCGACCGGCCCGTGCAGGTGGTCTACCGGCAGGTGGAGCTGCCCTGGCGCGAGGAGGACTGGCGCGGGCTGCCGGAAGAGGCTCAGCGCGCGCGCTTTGACGCGCTGGTCGAAGGGGACAGCCGGCTCGGCTTCGACCTCGACCGTCCGCCGTTGATGCGTTTGACCCTGGTCCGCCTGAGCGACCGCGCCTGGCGCTTCCTGTGGAGCCATCACCACCTGTTGCTCGACGGATGGTCCCTCGGACGGGTGCTCCAGGAGGTTTTCGCCGGCTATGGCCGGAACGGCAAGGCCGCCCTGCCGCCGGTCCGGCCGTACGTGGACTACATCGCCTGGCTGGAGAAGCAGGATTTGGCTGAGGCCGAGGCGTTCTGGCGCCGGACCCTCGAAGGCTTCACGACGCCTACGCCGCTGCCCCTGGCGCAGCAGTCGGCCGCTCTCCGCGGCGCGCCCTCCTTCGAGGATCGGACGGTAGACCTATCACCTGCCGCGACCCGGTCCTTGGAGGAAGCAGCCCGGCGCGCCGGTGTCACGCTCGGCAGCTTCGTGCAGGCGGCCTGGGCGCTCCTCCTGGCGCGCACGACCGGGGAGGACGACGTGGTCTTCGGCTCCGTGGTCTCGGGCCGGCCGCCGCACCTGGCCGGCTCCGAAGCCATGGTCGGCCTCTTCATCAACACCCTGCCCGTGCGGGTGCGGATTGACGAGCGCGAGGCGCTCCAGCCTTGGCTCCGGGGGGTGCAGGAGCATCTCCTGGAGCTGCGCCGTTTCGAGCACAGCCCGCTCGTCGAGGTCCAGAAGTGGAGCGGCGTCCGGCACGGCGAGCCGCTCTTCCAGAGCCTCATGGCCTTCGAGAACTATCCGAGGGACGCCTCGTTGCTCCAGGGGACCGACGGCTTGGAGGTGCGCGATCTCCAGACGCTGGAGCGCACCAACTATCCGCTCACCCTGGCCGTGATCCCCCAGGACGGTCTCCAGCTCCGCCTGACCTTCGACTGGAGGCGGCACGACGCCGATGCCGCGGAGCGCCTCCTCGGCCACCTGACCACGCTGCTCGAAGGCATGGCCTCCGGACTGGACCGTCCGCTGGAGGACCTCCCCCTGCTCTCTGAAGCCGAGCGCCGGCGTCTGGATGACTGGCAGGGGCCGGAGGTGGAGATCCCGGACGTCACGATCGACGTTTTGCTGGAGCGGACCGCGGCGGAGTGGCCCGAAGCGGTCGCCGTCGTGGGTCCGGATGGTGCCAGCGTGACCTACCGTGAGCTGTTCGAAAGGGCTGACCATTTCGCCGGCCGCCTGCGCGAGCTGGGCGTCGGCCCCGAGGTGCCGGTCGGTCTCCTTCTCGAACGCTCGCCCGATCTGATCGCCGCGATGATCGGCGTCTGGAAGGCCGGAGGCGCCTACGTGCCGCTCGATCCCGACTATCCGGCCGAGCGCCTGCGCCTCTTGATGGAGGACTCGGGACTCCGTGTCCTCGTCACCCGGGAGGAGCTGGCATCCCGTCTACCGCTGTCACAGAGCTGCCAGCTTCTTTTCCCGGATGGGCGGGGGACTCCCTCTCCCGCGCAGCGGGTAGCCCGGCCGAAGGCCGGTGAGGAGGGGGCTTACCCCGCGTATATCCTCTACACCTCCGGCTCCACCGGCCGTCCCAAGGGCGTCGTCGTCACCCATCGCGGAGTCGTCAACCTCCTGCACACGGAGCGCCGCCTCCTCGACCTGTCCTCAGACAGCCGTGTCCTCCAGACCACCTCGCCCTCGTTCGACGTGTCCGTGCTGGAGGTCTTCGCCACGCTCGCGGCCGGCGCCACGCTCCACCTGCTGTCGCGGGACACCCTGCTCTCCGGGCCGGGTCTGGCGGACGAGCTGCGCCGGCTCGGCATCACCGCCATGACCGCGGTGCCGTCGCTGATCGCCACGATCCCCGAGGGGGACTTCCCGGCCCTGCGCGCCGTGATGGTGGGCGGCGAGCGCTGCCCCGCGGAGACCGCGGCCCGCTGGTCGGCCGGGCGCAGGTTCGTGAACGGCTACGGCCCCACTGAGGCCACCATCTTCTCCACGGCGTTCGAGGGTCCCGGCGAGCCGCCGCAGGGGCCGCCCATCGGGCGCCCGCTCGCCAACACCCGGGCCTGGATCGTGGATCGCGCCGGCCGGCCGGTGCCGGTGGGTGTGCCGGGGGAGATCTGGCTCGGCGGTGTCGGCGTAACCCGTGGCTACCATGGCCGGTCTGATCTCACGGCCGAGCGCTTCGTCCCCGATCCCTTCACGGAAGGCGGGCGCCTGTATCGCACCGGTGACCTGGCGCGCTGGAGACCGGACGGCAACCTGGAGTACCTCGGCCGGATCGACCATCAGGTCAAGGTCAGAGGGCACCGTGTGGAGTGTGGCGAGGTCGAGGCCGCGCTCGCCCGCCATCCCGCCGTACGCGATGCCGCTGTGATTGGGCGCGACGGGCGCCTGGCTGCCTACGTTCTACCCTCCGGCCCTGCGCCCGTCGCCGGCGAGCTGCGGCGCTTCCTCGCCGAGTCGCTCCCCGTGTACATGGTCCCGACCGCCTGGGTCTTCCTCGACGCGATGCCGCTGTCGCCAGCCGGCAAGGTGGACCGCCGGGCCCTGGCGCGGATCGAGCCCGAGACTCAGAGCGCCGGGCCGGACGCGCCGCGCAATCCCACGGAAGAGACCCTCGCCCGCATCTGGGCCGAGGTGCTCCAGGTCGAGCGCATCGGCATACGCGACGACTTCTTCGACTTGGGCGGCGACTCGATCCTGAGCATGAGGGTCGTGGCAAGAGCCGCTGAAGCCGGTCTCCAGATCACGCCGCGGCAGGTGTTCGACCATCCCACGGTCGCGGCATTGGCAGAAGTGGCGGTGGCCACAGGCGGCGAGGCCGGAGCCGTGGCCGTCGAAGGCCCGGTGCCGCTCACCCCGATCCAGCGAGCCCACTTCGAGCGCCAGCCCGTGGATCCGCACCACTTCAACCTGCCCGTCCTGCTCCTGCCGCGAGAGCCGCTCGATCCCATCCGCCTCGAGCGGACGCTCAAGGTCCTGCTCGACCGCCATGATGCCCTGAGGCTGCGCTTCGAAAGGCACGACGGCGAGTGGATGCAGCGGGTAGCCGCGCCCGGAGATCAGGTGCCCCTATCGAGGATCGATCTCTCCGCGCTCCCATCCGATTCGCGAGAGGTCGCCTTCACCGCTGCCGCAGAGGCTCTCCAGGGAAGTCTCGACCTGGGTCGAACCGCCCTCCAAGCCACCCTGTTCGAGGACAGCTCCCCCTCTCCCGGGGCGGGTGTGTTCGGGCGGACCGGGAGAGGGGGCCGGGGGGTGAGGGCCCTCCTCCTCGTCGTCCACCACCTCGTCGTGGACGCCGTCTCCTGGCGCGTCCTCCTGGAGGACTTCGAGCGCTCCTGGCTCGGCGGAGAGGAGGCGCGCCTGCCCGCTCCGACCACTCCGTTCTCGCGCTGGGCCGACCGGCTGGCCGCGCACGCCGCATCGCCCGAAGCGGCGCGCGAGCTCCCGTTCTGGCGCGCCCAGGCTCAATCGGCGGCCGGATCCCGGAGCCTCCCGATCGACCATCAGGACGGCGAGGACACGGAAGCCACGAGCGAGATCGTGACCGTCTCCCTAGACTCGGAGCCGACCCGGACTTTCCTCAAGGACGCCCACAAGGCCTACCAGACCCGGCCTGACGAGCTGCTCCTCGCCGCGCTCGCCGAGGCCGTCGCCGGCTGGACCGGCGAGCGCACGCTCTGGGTTGACATCGAGGGGCACGGCCGCGAGACCGCGTTCACTGAGGCCGCCGGGGTCGACCTGTCGCGCACGGTCGGCTGGTTCACCTCGCTGCACCCGGCGTGGCTCGACCTGCGCAGCGCCAACGGCCCCGGCGAGACGGTCAAGGTGGTCAAGGAGGGGCTGCGGCGCGTGCCCGGCCGGGGCATCGGCTACGGCGTCCTGCGTCACCTGGCCGGCGCGACTCTGGGAGGACCGCCGGCGGAGATCTCCTTCAACTACCTCGGCCAGCTCGACCTCATGCTCGCGGTCTCGTCGCTCTTCGAGGTGGAGCCGGAGACGCCGGGCAGGCCGCGCAGCCAGCGCGCGGACCGCATCTACCGGCTGGAAGTCAACGCCTGGGTGCGCGATGGCCGCCTGAACGTGAGCTGGGCCTACGGCGGGCGGCGGCACCGGCGCGAGACCATCGAGCAGGTGGCGGAGAGCTTCCTGACATCGCTGCGGAAGCTGATCGGCCACTGCCTGGCGCCCGACGCCGGGAGCTTCACGCCGTCCGACTTCCCGGCCGCGGCGCTGGACCAGAAGTCGCTTGACCGCCTCCTGGGGAAGATCGGAGGGAAGAAGCGGTGATCGAGGACGTCTACCGCCTCTCTCCGCTCCAGGAGGGGATGCTTTTCGAGAGCCTCTATGCTCCGGAGGCGGACGCCTATGTGGTCCAGGTCTCCTGGACCCTGGGCGGCGACCTCGATCCGGCCGCGCTGCGCCGGGCCTGGGAGGAGATCGTGCGCCGGCACGCGGTGCTGCGCACGTCCTTCCACTGGGAGGAGATGGAGCAGCCTCACCAGGTGGTGCACAGGGAGGTGGAGCTGCCCTGGATCGAGGAGGACTGGCGGGGCATCCCTCTCGAAGAGCGCGAGCGACGTCTGGAGCAGAAGCTGGAGGAGGACCGCCGCGATGGACTCGACCTCCAGACCGCGCCGCTCTTCCGGCTCCACCTGATCCGTCTGGAGGACGGCCTCTGGACCCACGTCTGGACCAAGCACCACCTGCTGCTCGACGGCTGGTCGATCTCCCGGGTGATGCTGGAGCTGTTCGCTGCCTATTCCTCCTTCCGCCGCGGCGAGAGCCCGCGGCTGCCTCCGGCGCGGCCGTTCCGCGAGTACGTGGAGTGGCTGCTGCGCCGCGATCCGCGGGAGGCCGAGGCCTTCTGGCGGCGCGAGCTGGAAGGGTTCGCCTCGCCCACCAGCCTGGGAGGAAGGGACGACCGCCGGCATACCTTCGGCGGCCGGGGCCGGCTCGAAGCCTTCCTGGAACCCGAGGGCACCGAGGCCCTGACCGAGCTGACGAGGCGCCACCGGCTGACGCTCAACACCTTTGTCCAGGGAGCCTGGAGCCTGCTCTTGGCGCGCCGGTCCGGCGAGGAGGACGTGGTCTTCGGCGTCGTGGTCTCCGGCCGGTCCGCGGCCGAGCTGCCGGGGATCGAGTCGGCGGTAGGGCCGTTCATCAACACCATCCCGCTGCGGGCGCATCTCGCTCCGGACCAGCGCCTGCTCCCCTGGCTCGCCGGCATTCAGGAGCGGCAGCTCGAGGCGCGGCGGTTCGAGCACAGCCCGCTCGTGGAGGTGCAGGGCTGGAGCGGCGTGCCGCGCGACCGGCCGCTCTTCGAGAGCCTGATGGCATTCGAAGGGTCGCTGCTCGATCCTTCCCTGGAGGTGGGCGTCGAGGGCGTGAAGATCCTTGGCACCCGCGCCAACCAAGTGAGCCGCGCACCGGTCACGCTCGTGGCGTTCCCGGAATCCGGAGGCTTGCGTCTCACCCTCTCCTGGGATCTGCAGCGCTTCGCACCGAGCGAGCCCGGTCGCTGGATGGGCCACCTCCTTACCCTGCTCCGGGGCATGGCCGAGGACCCCGGCCGCACGCTCGCGGACCTTCCCCTTCTTACCGAGGCCGAGCGCCACCAGCTCTCTATGGAGTGGAACGACACAGCCGTTGCCTTCCCCGCCGGGCTCACCCTCCACGGCCTCTTTCTTGCGCAGGCCAAGCGCACGCCGGATGCCGTGGCAATGGTCTCCCACGACGGGGAGACGATCACCTACGGCGAGCTGGCCGAGCGCTCGGCCCGGCTGGCCGATGAGCTGCGGAAGCTTGGCGTCGGGCCGGAGGTGCGGGTGGGGGTCTCCCTGCGGCGCTCGCCACGGCAGATCGAGGCCCTGCTCGCCGTGCTCCAGGTGGGCGGCGCGTATGTTCCCCTGGACCCGGACGATCCGCCGGAGCGGCGGGATTGGATCGCGGCGGATTGCGGGGCGGCGCTCGTCCTCGATGAGGACGGGTGGTGGCGCCCCTCTCCCGGGGAGGGGGCAAGGGGAGGCGGGAGAGGGGATGGGGGTGAGGGCTCCCTCGCCTACATCCTCTACACCTCCGGCACCACGGGCCGCCCCAAGGGGGCCATGACGTCGCACCGCGCCGCGGTCAACCACATCCTCTGGGCGCAGTCGGCCTTTCCTCTCGCCCCCGGGGAGGGCGAGCTCGTCAAGGCGCCGCTCGGCTTCGACGCGTCGGTGCGGGAGATCTTCTGGCCGCTGTCCGTGGGAGCGCGGCTGGTGGTGTCGAAACCCGGCGGGGAGCGCGATCCGGACCACCTGATCGAGCTGATCCAGCGCGAGGGGGTCGCGGTCGTGAGCCTGGTGCCGTCGCTGCTTGCCGCCGTGCTGGATCGGGAGACCGCTCCCACGCGCCTGAAGCGCGTCACGGCCGGGGGCGAGGTGCTCTCCGTGGAGCTGGCGGAGCGCTGTCGCGAGCGGCTCCCGGGCACGGCGCTCAGCAACCACTACGGTCCTACCGAGACCGCGGTCAACGCCACGGCTTGGCAATACCACCCGGGGGATCGTTCGATTCCCATCGGGAGACCGCTCGCGAATGTCCGGATCGACGTCGTGGCCCCCTGGGGCGACCCGGTGCCGATCGGGACGGCCGGCGAGGTGTGCGTGGGGGGGAATGGGGTGGGCCGGGGCTACGTCGGCCGGCCGGACCTCACGGCCGAGCGCTTCGTGCCGGACCCGAACGTCTCGGGGGCGCGGCGCTACCGGACCGGCGACCTGGCTCGCTGGCGGGCGGATGGCGCCCTGGAGTTCCTCGGCCGCGTCGACCTCCAGGTCAAGCTGCGGGGCATCCGCGTGGAGCCCGAAGAGGTCGAAGCGGCCCTCGCCGCCTGCCCCGGCGTGCGGCAGGCCGCGGTCCTGGCGCGGGACGGCGCGCTCGTCGCCTACGTCCTGCCCGAGGTCCAGGACCCCGGGCTCCCCGCAGCACTCCGAGCGGCCCTGGGCTCCCGGCTCCCGGCCTTCCTGGTCCCGTCGCTCATCGTGCTGGTCGACTCCTTCCCGCGCACCCCCAGCGGCAAGGTGGACCGCCGGGCGCTGGCGCGGATGGAGGTGCGGGAGCCGGTCGGGGGCGAGGGGTTCGAGGCGCCGCGGACCCCGGTGGAGGAGCAGGTCGCGGAGGTCTGGAGCGAGGTGCTGAAGCGGCCCCGGGTCGGAATCCACGACGACTTCTTCGCCCTCGGCGGGCACTCCATCCTCGCGCTCCAGGTGGCGACGCGGCTGCGCGAGGCGTTCGGCGTCGAGGTCCCGCTGCGGCAGATCTTCGAGGCGTCCACCCTGGCCGACCTCGCGCGCGAGGTGGAGCTGGCCCTCCGCACCGGCACTGGCCCAGTGCCGCCGCCCTTGATTCCCATGCCCAGGGACAGGGAGATCCCTCTCTCGTTTTCCCAGGAGAGCCTCTGGTTCCTCTATCAGCTCGATCCCGCGAGCCCGGCCTACAACGTGCCCGCCACGGCCCTGGTCTCCGGCCGCCTCGATCCGGCCGCCTTGGCCGGAACGTTGAGCGAGATCGTCCGCCGTCACGAGGCGCTGCGCACCACGTTCAGGATCTCCGGAGGCCGACCGGTGCAGGAGATCCATCCTCCGGCGCCGGTTTCCCTGCCGTGGATCGACCTCGGGGCGTTGCCCTCGGATCTCCGCGAGGACGAGGCCCGCAGGATCGCCCGGTTCGAGGCGCTGCGGCCGTTCGATCTGAACCGCGGACCGCTGCTGCGCGCCCGTCTCGTCCGGCTCGCGGAGGAGGAGCACCTCTTCCTGCTGACCATGCACCACGCCGTGTCCGACGAGTGGTCGGTGGCCGTGCTGATGCGCGAGGTGGGGACCCTCTACACGGGCGCCGCGGCGCTTCCGGAGCTGCCCGTGCAGATGGCCGACTACGCGATCTGGCAGCGGGAGTGGCTGCGCGGCGAGGTTCTGGAGGCGCGGCTCGACTGGTGGAAGGAGCGGCTGGCCGGGGCGCCTCCGGTGATCGACCTGCCGCTCGACCGGCCGCGGACCGCGGCGCGGACCTTCCGCGGCGAGCGGGTGCCGCTGGAGGTCCCGGCGGAGGTCACGGAGCGGCTCCGGCAGCGCGGCCGCGAGCGTTCCGCGAGCCTGTTCATGGTCCTGCTCGCCGGCGTCCATGCCTGGCTCTCCCGCCTCGGCGCCGGGGAGGATCTGGTGACGGGCGTCCCGGTCGCCAACCGTTCCCATCCGGGTACCGAGGGGCTGATCGGGTTCTTCGTGAACACCCTGCCGCTGCGGGCCGACCTCTCCGGAGACCCCGGCTTCGGCGAGCTGGTCGAGCGGACGCGCGAGACGGCCCTCGGCGCGTTCGCCCGCCAGGACCTCCCCTTCGAAAGGCTGGTCCAAGAGCTGCGGCCGGAGCGGAGCCTTGCCCACGCGCCGCTGTTCCAGGTGATGTTCTCCCTGCACAACGTCCCGATGCCGGCGCTGGAGCTGCCGGGGCTCGCGTTCCGGCCGCTGGGGACCGACCCCGGTACGGCCAAGTTCGACCTGCTGCTGGAGATGAACGAGGTGACGGGGCTCCAGGGCTCGCTGGAGCACGCGTCGGACCTGTTCGACCGGACTACCGCCGAGCGCCTCGCCGGCCACCTGCGGGTGCTGCTGGAGGCGGCGGCCGCGGACCCGGACCTGCCGCTCTTGGCCTTGCCGGTCCTCTCCCCGGCCGAGCGCCGCCAGATCGCGGAGTGGAGCCAGATCCGTGCGAGCTTCCCCGCGGCCTGCCTCCACCACCTGTTCGAGGTCCGGGCCAGGGAGAGGCCGGACGCCGTCGCGGTTTCCCTCGGCGGCGAGCGGCTGACCTACGCCGAGCTCGACCGCCGGGCCAACCGGCTGGCCCGCCGCCTGCGCCGGCTCGGGGTCGGGCCGGAGACGCGGGTCGCCCTCCGGCACGAGCGCACGCCCGGCCTGGTAGTGGCGGTCGTGGGCATTCTCAAGGCCGGAGGGGCGTACGTGCCGGTCGACACGGCGTGGCCGGCCGAGCGGGTGCGGCTCCTGCTGGAGGACTCGGGCGCGGCGATCACGGTCGACGAGGAGCTGCTCGCCGTTTCCGGGGAAGAGAGCGCCGAGCCTCTGGACGTGCCCGTCCCGCCGGATGGCCTGGCCTACGTCATCTATACCTCGGGGTCCACGGGCAAGCCCAAGGGGAACCTCGTGACCCACGCCAATGTGGCGCGGCTGTTCTCCGCGACTGACCCCTGGTTCGGCTTCGGTCCGGACGACGTCTGGACCCTCTTCCACTCGGCGGCCTTCGACGTCTCGGTCTGGGAGATCTGGGGCGCCCTCGCCTATGGCGGACGGCTGGTGGTCGTCCCCGCTCTGGTGACCCGCTCTCCGGACGAGCTCTGGCAGATCCTCGAGGCCGAGGGCGTGACGGTGCTCAGCCAGACCCCTTCGGCGTTCCGGGCGCTCTCCCGGATGCCCGTGCCGGGGGCCCTGCGCTGGGTGGTGTTCGCCGGCGAGGCGCTGGACGTCGCCAGCACGGCCGGCTGGCTGGACTCCCCGGCCCGCTTGGTCAACATGTACGGCATCACCGAGACGACGGTCCATGTCACGTTCCGCCTGCTCACCCGGGAGGACCTGCGGACCGTCTGGCGCAGCCCGATCGGCATCGCGATCCCGGACCTGTCGATCCATCTCCTCGATCGGCGCGGCGCGCCGGTGCCTGCCGGGGTGCCGGGGGAGATCTGCGTGGGCGGGGCCGGCCTCGCCCGCGGCTATCTCGGCCGGCCGGACCTGACGGCAGAGCGCTTCGTGGCCGATCCCTTCGGACCTCCTGGGGCCCGCCTCTACCGGAGCGGCGACCTGGCGCGCTGGCTCCCCTCGGGCGAGTTGGAGTTCCTGGGCAGGATCGACCATCAGGTGAAGCTGCGGGGCTTCCGCATCGAGCCGGCCGAGATCGAGGCCGCGCTGGCCTCCGTCCCCGGCGTGCGCGAGGCCGTGGTGCTCCTCCGGAAGGACCTGCCCGCCGGACCGGGGCTGGTGGCCTACGTGGTGAGGGAGCAGGCCGGACCTTCCGCGGGGGACCTCCTGGCGAACCTGCGTGGCCGGTTGCCGGATTACATGGTGCCCGGCCACTTCGTGTTCCTGCCCGCCCTGCCGCTCACCGTCAACGGCAAGCTGGACCGCCGGGCTCTGCCGGCGCCGGAGGGGGAGCGGCCCGAGCTGGCGCGTGCCTACGTCGCGCCGCGCACGCCTCTCGAGCAGGTGCTTGTCGGCGCCTGGGAGGAGGCGCTCGGGGTCGACCGCGTCGGCGTCGAGGACGGCTTCTTCGACCTGGGAGGCCACTCACTGCTTGCCACGCAGATGATCTCCTGGGTGCGCGAGACCTTCGAGGTCGAGCTGCCGCTGCGCGAGCTGTTCGAGCGTCCCACCGTGGCCGCGCTGGCTGTGGCGCTGAAGGCTGCGCGTCCCGACGCGGAGAGGACGGCCGAGCTGCTGCTGGAGGTGAGCGATCTGTCCGAGGAGGAGGTTGTCCAGCGGGTGGGGGAGGAGCGATGACCGTCGCGACCGGCAAGTTCTTCCGGGCCTCCCGCGAGCGGCTGGAGCTGCTGCGCGAGCGGCGCCGGGAGGAGGGGCTGGAGAGCGAAGGGAGCGGATCGATCCCGCGCCGCAGGGACTCGTCCGTCCATCCGCTCTCCTTCTCCCAGGAGCGCCTCTGGTTCCTCGACCGGCTCGATCCGGACAACCCGGCCTATGTCATCCCGTCCTCCATGCGGATGCGCGGCCGGCTCGATGTCCCGGCGCTCGCCCGGGCCATCACCGAAGTGGTCCGCCGGCACGAGGTCCTCCGCGCCACCTTCCACGAAGAGGGAGGCCGTCCGGTCCAGCGAGTGGTATCGGCCGCTCCGGTTTCCTTGCCGGTAATCGATCTGGCGGCTCTCCCAGCAGGTAAGAGGGAGGAAGAGGCCATCCGCGTCTCCGCCCGTGAGGCGATCCGTCTCGAAGAGGGGCCGCTCTTCCGGACGCGGCTGCTGCGCCTTGGAGATGACGAGCACGCTCTGGTCTTCGACGTCCATCACATCGTGTCCGACGGTTGGTCCCTGGGCGTGCTGGTGCGCGAGCTGACGGCCTTCTACGCGGGGGGGACGGCCCCGGAGCTTCCGATCCAGTACGCGGACTATGCGGCCTGGCAGAGGGAGCGGCTGACGGGCGAGGCCCTCGAAGAGGAGCTTGCCTGGTGGCGGGAGCGGCTGGCGGGCTCTCCGCCCTCTCTGGATCTGCCTTTCGACCGGCCGCGTCCGGCGGTGCAGACCTTCCACGGCGGGCATGCCGTCTGCGTGCTGCCAGCCGCTCTGGGAGACCGTCTGCGGGCGCTTGCCGGCGGTGCCGGGGCGAGCCTCTTCATGGTCCTGCTCGCCGCCTTCCAGCTCCTTTTGTCGCGATGGAGCTGCCAGGAGGACGTGCCGGTAGGCTCGCCCATCGCCGGGCGCACGCGCCGCGAGGTCGAGGGGCTGATCGGGCTCTTCCTGAACCACCTGGTGCTGCGCACCGGCCTGTCGGGCAATCCGACCTTTCGGGAGCTGCTCGGCCGGGTACGCGAGGTCGCGGTGGGGGCCTATGCCCACCAGGATCTCCCCTTCGAGAAGCTCCTGGCGGAGATTGAGCCGCAACGCGACCTCTCGCGCACGCCGCTCTTCCAGGTCTTCTTCAACATGCTGAACTTCCCCTCCACCCAGGTGCGCCTGCCCGGCCTCACGCTGGAGGGGCTCGGAGCGCCCGAGCCGCTGGCCAAGTTCGACATGACGCTCTACCTGATGGAGGATGGGGGAGCCGTCCGTCTCGACCTGATCTACAACGCCGGCCTCTTCGACGCGCCCCAGATGGAAGAGGCGCTCACCCAGTACCAGCTCCTCCTGGAGCAGGCCGTTGCCGATCCCGACGCCCGCATCAGTGCCCTCTCCCTGGTGACCGAAGCCGCTCGCAAGGTGCTCCCGGACCCGGCGGAGCCACTCGACGCGAGCTGGCCGGGCTCGATCCCCGGCGCGGTGGAGAGGCACGCCCGGAAGACCCCCGACCGCCCCGCGGTGGTCTGGGAGGGCGGACAGCTCACCTACGCACAGCTCGCCGGGGAGATGGACCGCATCGCCTCCAATCTCCAGGCCGGCCGCGGGGATGTAGTAGCCATCCACGGCCACCGGAGCGCCCCGCTCGTGCCCGCCATCCTCGGCATCATGAAGGCCGGAGCCGCCTTCGTGATCCTCGACCCGGCCTACCCCGAGCAACGCAATGCCGCCATTCTGGAACTCGCCAAGCCCAGAGCTGAGATCCGCATCGTTGATGGTCCGACTCCCCCCTCTCCCGGGGAGGGGGTCGGGGAGGCGGGAGAGGGGGGCCGGGGGGGTGAGGGTCTCGCCTACCTCGCCTTCACGTCCGGCTCCACAGGAGTCCCGAAAGGAGTCCTGGGTCTCCACCGCTCTCTCACCCACTTCTACCCCTGGATGAGCGAGGCCTTCCATCTCACTCCCGACGACCGCTTCAGCCTCCTCTCCGGCCTCGCGCACGATCCCCTGCACCGCGATGTCTTCACCCCGCTCTGGCTCGGCGCCGCGGTCGCGATCCCCGATCCGGACCGCATGGCCGAGCCCGGCTGGCTCGCGGGCTGGATGGCCCGCATGGGCGTTACCGTCGCCCACCTCACCCCCGCGATGGGACGGCTGCTGACCAGCCCGCCGGCCGGTCCCATGCCCTCGCTGCACCGGGCGTTCTTCGTCGGCGACGTGCTGACCCGGAGGGACGTGGAGAGGTTGCGCGCCCTCGCCCCGGAGGTCTCCGTCGTCAACCTCTACGGCTCCACCGAAACCCAGCGCGCCGTGGGCTTCCACGAGGTGAGGGAGGACGAAGAGCGGTATCCCCTCGGGCGCGGCATGCCGGACGTCCAGCTCCTCGTCCTTCGATCCGATCGCCTTTGCGGCATCGGAGAGGTTGGCGAGATCGGAGTCCGCAGCCCCCATCTTGCCGCGGGTTACCTGGACGATCCCATCCTCACGGAGCAGCGGTTCATCGGGCGCGACCTCTACCGCACCGGCGACCTGGGCCGCTACCGTCCGGACGGCGAGGTCGAGCCGCTCGGCCGCGCCGATCTCCAGGTCAAGATCCGCGGCTTCCGCGTCGAGCTGGGAGAGATCGAGGCGGCGCTCTCGAGCCACCCCGCGGTCCGCGAGGCCGTGGTCGTGGCGCGGGGGGATTCGGAGGACCGCCGCCTCGTCGCGTACGTGGTGGGTGAGGAGGCCGCCGACCTGCGGGCCTTCCTTCGTGCCCGGCTGCCCGAGTACATGGTTCCCTCCGCGTTCGTCTTCCTGGACGCGCTGCCGCTCACTCCCAACCGCAAGGTGGACCGCAAGGCCCTCCCCGAGCCCGAGCGGGAAGAGCGGACCGAGGCTGTCTCCTGGACCCCGGTTGAAGAGCTGCTCGCGGCGATCTGGAGCGAGGTTCTCGGGGCCGATCACATCGACCCGGCGGACGACTTCTTCGGGCTCGGCGGGCATTCGCTCCGGGTGACCCAGGTCCTCGCCCGGGTGCGGGAGGCGTTTGGCGTCGAGCTGCCGGTGCGGAGCCTCTTCGAGAGCCCGACCCTCGGCGGGCTGGCCGCTCGGATCGAGGAGGCGCTGCGCGCAGGCGTGGCTCCCTCCATCCCTCCCCTGGTTCGTGTCCCCAGGGACGGCGACCTGCCGCTCTCCTTCGCCCAGGAGCGTCTCTGGTTCCTCGACCGGCTGGTGCCCGGGAGCGCGGCCTACAACATGCCCGTGGCGCTCCGCCTCTCGGGCGCTCTCGATCCGGCTGCCCTGGAGAGGGCTCTCCAGGAGATCGTGCGCCGGCACGAGACGCTGCGCACCACCTTCCCGGAGACGGGCGGCGAGCCGCGCCAGCGCGTGCACCCCTTCCATCCTTTCCCTCTCCCGATGATCGACCTCCGCGGCCTTCCGGAGGGAGCGGCGGAGCGGCTCGCCCGGGAGGAGGCGGCGCGGCCTTTCGATCTCGCCCGCGGGCCTCTGCTGCGCGCCGCCCTGCTGCGCGTGGACGAGCAGGAATGGGTTGCGCTGCTCTCCATGCACCATATCGTGAGCGACGGCTGGTCCATGGGCGTGCTGGTGCGGGAGACCGCGGCGCTCTACGCAAGGAGGACCCTCCCGGAGCTGCCGGTCCAGTACGCCGACTTCGCGGTCTGGCAACGCGGATGGCTCCGCGGGGAGGCGCTGGAGAGGCAGGTCACCTGGTGGCGCGAGGCGCTGGCCGGCGCTCCGGCGGCGCTCGACCTTCCGCTCGACCGGCCGCGCTCGTTCCGTACCGGCCGCGCCGGGCATCTCGCGGCCGATCTTCCGAGCATTCCCCGGCGCGAAGGGGCGACCCTGTTCATGGTGCTCCTGGCCGCCTTCCAGGCCCTGCTCCACCGCCTGACCGGGGAGGACGACCTCGTGGTGGGCACGCCGATCGCCAACCGCACCCACGCGGGGCTCGAAGGTTTGATCGGCTTCTTCGTGAACACCCTGGCCCTGCGCAGCCGGCTGGAGGGAGATCCGAGCTTCCGGGAGCTGATCGCCCGCGCCCGGGCCGCGGCACTGGCGGCCTACGCCCATCAGGACCTCCCCTTCGAGAAGCTGGTGGAGGAGCTGCGCGTGGAGAGGAGCCTCCATCACGCCCCGGTCTTCCAGGTGATGCTCGTCCTCCAGAACGCCCCGATGCCTGCGCTGGAGCTGCCGGGGGTCACCCTGGAGCCTCTCCCGCTCGCGCCCGGCGCCGCCAAGTTCGACCTCAGCCTCTCCTTCGTGGAGGCCGGGGACGGGCTCCGGGCGGCGCTGGAGTACGACGCCGATCTCTTCGATGACGCCACCGCGGCTCGCCTGCTGGAG
This sequence comes from Thermoanaerobaculia bacterium, assembly GCA_035556715.1. Classification (GTDB taxonomy): domain Bacteria; phylum Acidobacteriota; class Thermoanaerobaculia; order Multivoradales; family UBA5704; genus DATMER01. Next base: position 10,510 of record DATMER010000047.1, on the reverse strand, counting down.
CGGCTCGGCGTCCTGCTCCAGGGGGCTGTCTCCGACCCGGAGCGCAGCCTGTCCGAGCTGCCGGTGATGGGGGAGGCCGAGCGGCGCCAGATCGTCGAGTGGGGCTCGCCGGAGATGGCTGCACCAGGCGTCCCGGTCCACCGCCGGTTCGAGGAGCACGCGGCCCGGTCCCCGGAGGCGATCGCCGTCGGCGTGGATGGCCGGAGCCTCACCTATGGCGAGGTGGACCGCTCCGCGAACCGGCTGGCCCGCTCCCTGCGCGCGGCCGGGGCCGGCCCGGAGATCCGAATCGCGGTCTCCACGATACGCCCGGAGGGATGGCCCCTCGCGCTCCTGGCCGTGCTCAAGGCGGGGGCGGTGTACGTGCCTCTCGACCCGAAGCTTCCCGCCGAGCGCCTGGCGCTCCTGCTCGCGGACAGCGAGGCCTCGGTGCTGCTCGCCGACGAGGTGCTGCTCGGGCGGCTCCCCGTGTCCGGAGTCCGGGTCGTCTGTCTCGACCGGGTCAGCCGCTTCGGCCCGGACTCCCCGCCGCAGGTGGACGTCCACCCGGAGGCGCTGGCCTACGTCATCTACACCTCGGGCTCGACCGGCGCTCCCAAGGGGGTCGGCGTGCCGCGCGGCGCTCTCGACCGGCACCTGGCCGCCATGGCGCGGCGCGAGGGCCTGGGGCCGGGCGACCGGCTGCTCGGCGCCCATGCCGACAGCTTCGACGCCGCCGTCGAGCAGATGCTCCTGCCGCTGGCGAGCGGCGCCGCGCTCTTCCCACGGGGAGGCGCCCTGTGGAGCGTGCCCGAGATCGTGGAGAGGGTGGAGCGCTGGGGCATCACCGTGGCGCTGATGCCGACCGTGTACTGGGCGCAGCTCGTGGCGGAGCTCTTCGCGTCCGGCCGGACTCTCGGCGGAACCCTGCGGATCGTCGTCGCCGGGGGCGAGGCCATGCCGGTCGAGGTGGCGAGGCGGTGGCCGTCCGGCGTCCGGCTGTTCAACGGCTATGGACCCACGGAGACCGTCGTCACCCCCACACTGTTCGAGGTGACCGGGGTCCGGGAGACGCCCTCCGGCTCCGTCCCCATCGGCAAACCCGTGGCCGGACGGACCGCGCGGGTGGTGGACCACAATGGACAGCCGGTCCCCATTGGCGTGGCCGGCGAGCTCTGGCTCGGCGACATTCTGGCGCGGGGCTATCTCGGCCGTCCGGACGCGACCGCCGAGGCGTTCATCCCTCACGATGGAGGGGAGCGTCTCTACCGCACGGGGGACCGGGTGCGCCGATTGCCGGACGGCAACCTCGAGTACCTCGGCCGCCTCGACCGCCAGGTCAAGGTGAGGGGCTACCGCATCGAGCCGGGAGAGGTCGAGGCCGCGCTCCTCCGCGAGCCGGCCGTGCGGGAGGCGGCGGTCGTGGCTGCCGGCGACCGGTTGCTGGCCTTCCTGGTGCCGCGGGCTCCGGGCTCCGGCCGCTCGGCCCCGGATCTGCGCGGCCGGCTGCCCGAGTACATGATCCCCTCCGCCTTCGTCTGGCTCGACGCCCTGCCGCTCACCGCCACGGGCAAGGTGGACCGCAAAGCGCTCGCCGGCAGGGAGGTCACGCTGCCCGAAGCCGGCCGCGTGCCGCCCCGCGACGGGCTGGAGCGCGAGCTGGCGGGGATCTGGGAGGACCTCCTGGGGGTCCGTCCGGTTGGAGTGCGGGACGACTTCTTCGCCCTCGGCGGCCATTCTCTGCTCGCAGTGCGGCTGGCCTCCCGGATCGAGGCCCGTTTCGGGCAGGCGCTGCCGATCGCCACCCTGTTCGAGAGGCGGACCGTCGAGGCGCTGGCCGACTGGCTCCGCCCCTCGCTCGAGCCGCGCGCCTCCTCCCCTCTGGTCCGCATTCAGCCGAAGGGGAGCAGGCCGCCTCTGTTCCTGGTCCACCCGGGGGGCGGCGGCGTCCTCTGCTATGCGGATCTCGCCAGCGCCCTCGGTCCGGACCAGCCGCTGTACGGGCTTCAGGCTCCGGGGCTGGACGGCGAGCGCCCGCCCCTCGACGATCTCGGGGAGATGGCCGATTTTTATCTGGATGCGCTCCGCGCCGTGCAACCGGACGGCCCCTGGCATCTCGGAGGCTGGTCCTTCGGCGGGCTCGTGGCCTACGAGATGGCCTGCCGGTTGAGCGAGCGTGGCGAGCCGTCCGGGCTGGTGGCGATCCTGGACATCCCGCCGCGGGAGACCGACGATTTTGCGGACGAGACCGAGCTCCTGGTCCGCGGCCTCGACGAGCAGTTCCTGCAGGCAGTGCCGCTCTCCGCGGACGATCTGCGGGGGCTCGACACCCGCGCCCAGGTCGCGCTCGTCCTGGAGAAGGTCAAGCGTGTCGGCCGGCTGCCGGACGACTTCGACGAGCGCCGGGCGGTCGGCCTGGTCGAGGTCTTCAAGGCCAACCTGCGGACCGCGCGCGCCTGGGAACCGCGGCCGTACCCCGGGCGGATCACCGTCTTCCGGGCCGCGGACAGCGAGCGCCTCGGCCCGGATGGCACGGGCGGCTGGGGAGCCTTCGCCGCCGGGGTGGACGCGGTCACCGTCCCCGGCGATCACCTGCGCATGGTGGCGCCTCCGCACGCGGATATTCTCGCCCGGGCGCTGCGGGGGGCGATCGGTTGACCACGGACTTTTCAAACTCCCTCTTAGCTCGGTCCCTTCCGGAGCCGCCATGAAGCTCAGCCTCCTCCTCACCAACGGGGACGACGCCCCCCTTTTTCTGGAGACCCTCCGCAAGGCCGACGCCCAGGGCCTCGAAGCGGTGTGGCTCGCCGAAGGCGGCGGCCTCTTCCCGAACCCGGCCGTCGCCGCCTCCGCCGCGGCCGTGGCGACCCGGCGGATCGCCATCCGGGCCGGCGGGCTCAGCCTTCCCCTCCACAACCCGATCCGGGTGGCCGAGGAGTGGGCGCTGGTGGACAACCTCTCCCGCGGCCGGGTCGGGATCGCCTTCCCTTTCTACGATTCCGGTGTCGAGACCGTCTGCCGGCTCTGGCGAGGGGAGGCGGAGCGGGTCCCCGATGGCGAGGGCCGCTCCATCGACGTCCGCATCCTGCCGCAGCCCATCCAGGGCGAGCTGCCGGTCTGGCTCGCCGATGCCCCGGCCGCGGCGACCCTCGGCGCCAACCTCTTCCTGCCGGGACCGAAGGGGCTGGAGGAGGCGGTCGTCGCCTACCGGGCCGCCGGAGGATTGGGCTCGATCAGCATGGCTACGTCCGAGATCGGGCTGTGGGATGTTGACCGCCTCGACGCTCTCGGCGTCGGCGAGGTGGCCTTCCGGGTCGATCTCGCCGACGCGAGGGACGTGCTGGAGATGCTGCATGGCCGATGACCTGTCGAAGCGGCTCGCCGGGCTGACCCCGGAGCAGCGGGAGCTGCTGCTGCGCCGCCTGAAGAAGGAGGGGCTGACCGTGCCGGGGGAAGAGTCGCCGGACGTGCCCGCGCCCTTCGCCCTGGATCCCGGGCCGGAGCCGGAGCCATCCGACCGGCCGATCCGCTTCAGCCTCTTCTTCTTTTCGGACGGCGGCGCCAAGAGCCCGGCCGAGAGCTACGAGCTGCTGCTCGAGAGCGCCCGCTTCGCGGACCGCCACGGGTTCGCGGCGGTCTGGACCCCGGAGCGCCACTTCCAGGACTTCGGCGGCCTCTACCCCAACCCCTCGGTGCTCGGCGCGGCCCTCGCCGCCGCCACCGACCGGATCGGCATCCGGGCCGGCAGCGTGGTCCTCCCCCTGCACGAGCCGCTCCGGGTGGCCCGGGAGTGGGCCGTGGTCGACCGCCTCTCCAACGGCCGCGCCGGCCTCTCCTTCGCCTCGGGCTGGCACCCCACGGACTTCGCTCTCAAACCGGACGGCTACGCCGACCGCCGGGAGCGGATGTTCCGCGGCATCGAGACCGTGCGCCGGCTCTGGCGGGGCGAAGAGGGGCGGCTGGAGCCGCGGCCGGTGCAGCCCGAGCTGCCGGTCTGGGTGACCTGCTCGACCAACGCCGCGACCTGGACCCGGGCGGGCGAGATCGGGGCCGGCGTGCTGACCATCATCCAGCCCCTCCCCACCCTGGCGGAGAGGATCGCCCGCTATCGTGCGGCGCGGGCGGAGCGCGGCCTCGACCCCGAGGCCGGGCGGGTGACCGTGATGGTTCACGCCTTCGTGGGGGAGGACGAGGAGGCGGTCCGGGCCAGGGTGCGCAAGCCCATGACCTCCTACCTGAGGACCTACTTCGACCAGTACGGCTTCCTGGCCGGCGGCAACAGTCTGCAAGGGGTGAGCGAGTCCGATATCGATACCCTGCTTGCCGTGGCCTTCGAGGGCTACTTCTCGTCCCTCTCTTTGCTCGGCCGGCCGGACAAGGGGCTCCGCCTGATCAACCGCCTGCGGGGGATCGGCGTGGACGAGGCCGCCTGCCTGATCGACTTCGGGGTCGACGCGCCGTCGATCCTGGAGGAGCTCCCCGCCCTCGACCGCCTGCAAAAGGAGAGCGGGGGCGTGAAGCCCCCGCTCGGGAAAGTCTCGGAAGAGACCCCGGACTAGTACAGGTCGCGGATCGCGGCCTCGTCGTCGGCCGCGGTGCTCGCCGGGCCGTTGTTGCAGGTGCTGACCGTGGGGAACATGGTCGCGCCGCTCACGTTGCTGTGGCCGAGGCCCAGCAGGTGCCCGACCTCGTGCACCATCACGCCCTCGATGAAGAACTCGGTGCCCGAGCACGCCTCGCCCGCCGACGCCCAGTTGCGGCCGGTGCTGGTCACGATGTCGGCGTCGAAGATGCGGAAGGTGCCGTTGCTGCGCTGGGTGAAGAAGCCGGTGAACGTGGCGGCCAGGCAGTTGCCCCCGCACACGCCCTCGGGATCGCGGAAGTTCAGCATCGGGATGCCGTCGCCCAGGCGCCAGCCCGCGACCGAGGCCACGGTGGCGTTGACGACCGTGCCGGCGCCCGAGCCGTTCCAGGCGTTGCTCGACACGATGGCGTTGCGGGTGCGGCTGCGGCCGAGGTCACCGTCGGTGATGGTCGACTGGCCGCGGCTGTCCACCCGCACGTTGGGGTCGCTGTCCCAGGTGCGGCGCGGGCTGAGGAGAACGTACGCGGAGACGGAGCCCGCCATCAGGCAGGCGATCACGAACAGAACGGACAGAGAGATGATTCTGGTCTTCATGATCTAATCCTTTCTCCGATTCTCAGTTCTCGATGCGGCCGGAGCGCCGCGCCGTTTCCCGGACCCGATCCTTGAACGTATCCAGCCGCACCGCCTGCGGCCGCGCGAAGGGCTTGCCGTCCTTGGTGACCACGTTGGTGCCGAGGTCCAGGGCCGGCACGGCGAACTCGACGCCGGCCTTGTCACGCTGGACGTGGAACTGGCCGAACTGATAGCCCGTGACCCTGGCGACCCCGTCCTTCTCAGGGCTGAGGAAGAGGACCATGCGCTGGCCGGCCTCGAACTTGGGGAAGCCGTCGGCCTCCACGATGAACCCGTCGACATTGCCGCCGAAGGTCTGCACGCGGACGATCGAGGGAGCGTCGCCGAAGATCGTCTCCTCGACGCGAACCAGGGCTTCGGTCACCACGATCCGGCCCGACGGACTCCAGAACGAATGGACCTTGAGCACCTGGCCTTGAACTGCGGCCTGCGAATCAGCGATGAGCTCAGGTGTCCTCATCGCAACGAAAGTCGAGGCTGCCATGGGCGCGGCTGCTAGCGCGAACAACAAAACAGCGATCAAGAGACGCTTCACGCCGAACCTCCTTGTCCTTGCCGGACAGTTAGGCCGACCGCCGGCCATCGGCGGTCGAGGAATCTTTCTTGGAGCTGGTCCGCGGACGGACGGGCTGTCCTAAATCTTCAGCTCGTCTCTAACAAATCAGGTGCGGGAGGATGGCAATGCGTGACAAGAAGGGGGACAGAATTTTGAATTGCCGTCAGTTGGCGGGCTTGCGGTCCTTCTCGAGCCGCTCGCGGAACACCTTCTCGCTGCGGTCGAGATAGCCCCGGTAGCCCTCGGGATCGACGAACGGGTTCGGACCCTCTCCCTTCCTCAGGCGCTCCGCCTTCTCCTGGAGCCGGTAGAACCCACCGTGCGCCGCCAGGAAGAGGTCGCAGGGGAGCTCCCGCAGGGTGCGGAAGGTGCGGGCGTAGTCCTCGGCGATGCCGGGGTAGGTCGGCTCGGCGCCCAGCTTCGACATGGGCAGGACGCTGGTGCTGCAGACGAACACGGCGTCGAGGGTCCGGCCGCCGTCCGCGACCTTCATGGTCCAGGTGGTGCAGCCCTGGGTATGGCCGGGGGTGAGGCGGGCGGTCAGCGTGGTGCCGCCGAGCGTGACCGTATCGCCGTCCGCGAGGAGCCGGTCGGCCTTGACCGAGGGGAAGGGGAACTGGTCGCCGAACAGGGGATCCCCCTTGCCGCCGCGGGCGAGCGCGGGAGCGTCCTTCTCGCTGGCATGGAGCCTGGCGCCGGTGAGCGACTTCAGCTCGGCGAGCCCCGCCGCGTGGTCGTAATGCGCGTGGCTGTTCAAAAGGATCTTGACGTCCTCGATCCGGAACCCGAGCTTCTTCACGCTCTCGCGGATCAGGGGCACGGTCTCGACGAATCCGCCGTCGAGCAGGATGTGCCCCTCGGGCGTGGTGATGAGATAGGACGCGATGTCGCTCGCCCCCACGTAGTAGAGGTTGCCCGCGACCCGGAACGGCTCGACCGGCTGGTTCCACGACCGGGACGTCGGGTCCGCCTGACCCCGTGCCAAAGTGGGGAGGAGGAACAGCAGCGCGAGCAGGCGCCGGGATATCGGGGTCATGCGGGTCATGCAGGTCATGTGGTCATCTCTCCATCTGGATCTTTCGCGTCCGGTACAGGTGCAGCCGGTACATCCAGCCTTCGAGCCCTGCCGCGGTCACCAGAGCCAGGGTACCGACCAGCGAGGACCGCCACAAGGCGCTCCAGAAGGATAGCAATCCCTGGCCCTGAAGGAGGTCGTTCAGGAGCTCGGACAGGTTGCGGGCGGCGAGGACGCCGGCCCACAGCAGGAGGACGGCTCCGAGGACCAGGCCCCACAGCGTGGTCTTCGGATAGACGCGTTCCGCCGGCACCTCTCCGGCCGAGCCCCGGTCGAGCTCGTGCAGGAGCTGCTCGACCGGCTGCCAGTACCGGGATTGCCACCACCGGTCCCGCAGGCCCAGGAGCCCGCCCCGGCGGGGCTCGTGGATGAGGGCGTCCTCCAGCGCCCGGATCAGGGGGTCGCCGGAATCCGCGAAGGTCCTCAGGAAGGTATCGAGGGTGATTGTCCTGGCGAAGTAGCGCCGCGCGTAAGCCGCGGCGTCTCGTCGTGCTGCTGCGTCGTAGACAGGCATGCCTCTTCCCCTGCTTGGTATCCAGACCGGGTTGAAATCGAACTTGGGTATAACTGTATCGCTTCCGGCCCGGAAGGGGAATAGGGCTCAACGGCCCTTGCTCGCCTCCCTCAGGGTCCGCATCGCGAGGACCGTGTCGAGGAGGCCGCAGGCCACGGCCTTCTCCTCGGCCCCCAGGGCGATGACGCTGCGGAAGCGGAGGAGGAGCTGCACGTCCTCCGGATCGCGGGGCATGTCGCCCGTGTCCGGGAGCAGGGTGTCCACGGGCATGCCGAAGGCGCGGGCGATCCGGATGAGCGCTCCGAGGGTCGCCAGATAGGTCCCGTTCTCGTACTTGCTCAGTTGGGCAGTCGAGACGCCCGACCTCGCGGCCAGCTCCCGCTGGCTCCACCCGCGGGCCTTCCGCAGTTCCTTGATCCGGTCACCCAGGCTGACCGGGAGCGAGCGCTTCTTCCGTGGCTTGGACAGGGTGGGGGAGGCATTTGAGTCGTCCATGGACCGGAAGGATGCCATGGTCCTGAACTGAAAGTCAACAAACAGTAATTTTTTTGTCCAACGAAGAGGGCTCATGGTCTCGTTGGTGAGCCTCTGCTGCCTCTCGGCCTTTCCGTGAAGGTTTCCGGCGGGAGTGGAGCATCTGGCAACTTCGGGCGTGCCTTTTCGCAACGGGTGGCGGAGACTAGGCGCGAGCCGATGCCGGAGGGCGACCGGGCCATGGAGGTCAGCGGCCGATCTTCCGGCCTCAGGAGGAGATTCCATGATCCGCAAACCGATTCTGCGCCTGGCCCTCGTGCTGGTCCTTGCCCTTGCCCTCGCCGGTCCCGCCCGGGCTGCCGGCCCCGAGCCCCCGTCCTTCGGGAAGGTCCCCCAGGTGATCACTGCTACCTGGGCCTGGTTCCAGGCGCTGTGGAGCGGGGCGGACCATGGGTGCGACATCGACCCCAACGGCAAACCACGTTGCGGTCCGGTTATGCCCCGTCTGGACGCGGGGTGCGACATCGACCCCGATGGCAAACCGCGTTGCGCTCCGCAGGGAATGTGAGACAATGCAGCGGCGCAACATCTAAGAAAGTCACGAGAGGAGACGGCGGCGATGACCGGAGAGCGGCAGGCGGCGAGCGGCAGACGGCTGCGTCGGGGCGAGCTGGCGGTCTTCGCCGGCCGGCTGGCTCTGGAGCGGGACCGGGAGAGCGGCGCCGCGCGCGCCGTAGCCGTCCTCGCGGATGAGCGGCCAGTCGAAACCATCTCCTGGTCCGAGCTCCAGGAGCTGCTTGTCCCACTCGCCGAGCAGTTCCTGGAGCGTAGCGTTTCGTTGCGCTACCGGGATCCGGCGGGGATGATCCGCGACGCCGAGGCCGCCCGCACGCTGGTGTTCCTGGTGCCGCTGCGGCGCTATGGGAAAAAGGTTGCGGCCGACCTGCGGGCGCGGGTGCTGGCCGAGCTCGGCAATGCCTACCGTGTGGCCGACGATCTGGACATGGCCGGCGATACCCTGGCGGACGCTGCGGCCTGGGCGCGGCGAGGGACAGGGGACCCGCGTCTCCTGGCGCGCGTCGGCGACCTCGCGGCCTCGCTCCACGCCGACAGCCGGCGGTTCGAGGAAGCGATCAGGGTGATTGCCAGGGTGAGGTCCTTCTACGAGCAGCTCGGGGATTACCACCGCGCCGGGCGGGCCTTGATCAAGCAGGGCATATTCACGCGAGAGTCCGGGAAGCCGCTGGAGGCGATGGCGCTGTTTGCCTGTGGCCTCAAGTGCCTGGAGCCTGGGCGGGATCCGAACCTCGAGCTGACGGCGGTTCACGGTCTGGCCTACTGCCTCCACGAGGCCGGGTGCTCCGCGGAAGCGCGGGAGCTTCTGATTGAGAATCAGTCTTTGTACGAGAGTCTGGCCGAGCCGCTGAAAACCGTCCGGCTGCGCTGGTTAGAGGGGAAGATCGCCTTTGCTCTGGGCGACGACTTGGAGGCTGAGGTGGCCCTTCGCACAGCCAGGCACGGCTACCAGAAGGCCGGTAAGTACTACGATGTCGCGCTGGTTTCCCTGGACCTCGCACTGGTGCTGGCGAAGGAAGAGCGGCGAATTGAGCTGATAGCGCTGGTGGATGGCATCGTACCGATCTTCCGGCGCTTCAAGCTTCAGCGCGAGCAGATCGCCGCCTTGGTGCTGCTGCGGAGAGCCTGCGGGATGCCGGCTATGGAGCCCGAGGCCCTGATCGCCCGCATCCGCGCCACCGCCACACTCCTCGAGCACCGATCCCGCTGATCCGTGCCGTACGGCACGGCCGCTGTGCCCCATGGCACGGCGGTCCCGTCCCACGGCACGATGCCCGTGCCCCATGGCACGGCCGCCGTGCACCCTTCCCCGACGCCTGAGCCCCAGGGCACAGCGCCCGCGCCCCATGGCAGGGCCACCGTGCCCCATGCCCCGGCCGCCGTGCCATGGGGCACAGCGGCCGGGCCCGCCTGCTGATCACGCCGGTGTCGCGAAAATTTCTGCCGGGTGCTGCGGGGCCTTCGTTCCTTTGCGTGGCGTGTTTCCGTGAGGCCGTTGCCCAGCGTCAGACTCGAAAGCGAGAGGAGGCAAAGGTCTGCCGCTTCCGAAGCTTACTGTCGAGCAGCCGAAGGGCTCGTAGGCGGCGTTGCTCACGATCGGCGGCGGCTGGCTGCCGCCGCTCTGCGCATAGACGAGCGTCACCTCCCGATCGGCGAAGTCGTGCGTGTAGACCGCGGCGACGTTGTTCGGATAGCTCATGCGCGTCCGGTTGCCGTTCGTGTCGTAGGCGTAGCTGAGAGCACCGTCCCTGGGTCAGGCGGCCGAAGCGATCATAGCCGTATTGGATCGCCTGCCCCGACCGGGTGATCGAGGACAGCCGGCCTTTCCCGAATGGACCCACGTCGTAAGCATAGCCGGTTCCGGGTGTTCCGTCCGAGTAACTGACGGAAGTCACTCGGTCGAGCACGTCAACCGTGCGTGTGGTTACGATCGCCCGTGCGTCGGTCGTCGTCAATAACTCGCCGTGCTGGTTATAGGTGTGACTCGTCGTCCCTGAGACCGGCGAGACCTGATGCGTGAGCAGGTCCCGGTCGCTGTAGGTATAGGTCGTCAGGTTTCCCTCGGCGTCGGTCACCGTCTTCAGGTGGTCCTGGACGTCGTAGGTGTACGTCGTC
>DATMER010000046.1:0-31763 GCA_035556715.1 Thermoanaerobaculia bacterium | reverse complement strand
CTACTTCTCGTCTTCGGGATGATCGTGCGGGCTGTGCAGGCTCTGCTGCGGCGAAGCCCCGTGCTTGGAGATCTCGTGGGCGAGATGCCTGGTCTTGCTCATCACGCTGTGATGCCGGCCGTAGAAGAGGTAGATGAGCATGCCGAGCGCCAGCCAGACGAAGAGCCGCCACCAGTTGTCCGCCGGCAGCGAGAACATGAGCATCAGGCAGGCCAGGATGCCCATGATCGGGACGAACGGCACCCACGGGCAGCGGAACGGCCGCTCGGCGTCGGGGTACTTCTTCCGCATGATCAACACCGCCGCGCACACGACCACGAAGGCGAACAGCGTGCCGATGTTGGTCAGGTGGAGCAGCGCGTCGAGCGGCAGGAAGCCAGCCATCAGGATCACGAAGGCGCCGATCAGCATGGTCGACTTGTGCGGGGTCCGGAACTTCGGATGGACGTCGCCGAAGAATCCCTTGGGGACCAGGCCGTCGCGGGCCATGGCGAGGAACACGCGCGGGCCGGACAGCATCATCACCAGGAGCACCGAGGTGATGCCGGCGACGCCCGCGGCCGCGATGAGGATCTCGGCCCAGCCGATCCCCTTCTGCGCGAAGGCGTTGCTCACCGGAGCGCTCACGTCGAGATCGTTGTAGCGCACCATGCCGGTCAGCACCGCCACGACGGCGATGTAGAGCACGGTGCAGATGAGCAGCGAGGCGATGATGCCGATGGGGACGTCGCGCTGCGGGTTCTTGGCTTCCTCGGTGTGGGTTGAAACCGAGTCGAAGCCGATGTAGGCGAAGAAGATGATGGCCGCGCCGGCGAGCATGCCCAGCGGATTGCCGCTCGGGTCGGCCTGCCCGGCCACGTGATTGCCGAAGAAGCTCAGGCCCGTCCAGCCATACGGAGCGAAGGGGTCCCAGTTCTCCACGTTGATGAAGAAGGCGCCGACGCCGATCACGAACAGCACGGCCGCCACCTTGACCGCCACCATGACGGCGTTGAAGGTGGCGCTCTCCGAGATGCCCTTGACCAGAACCGCGGTCACGATCAGGACGACGACGATCGCCGGCAGGTTGATCACCGCGCCGGTCGAGTCGAACCCGCCCGTATCCACGTTGTAGACCCAGGGGGAGCCCGTGATCGCCTTGGGCAGGTGGATCCCCATCTTGGGCAGCAGACTCTGGAAGTAGCCGGACCATCCGGCCGCGACGGTGGCGCTGCCCACCGCGTACTCCAGCACGAGATCCCAGCCGATGATCCAGGCGAACATCTCGCCCAGGGTGGCATAGGCATAGGTGTAGGCCGATCCGGCAACCGGCACCATCGCGGCGAACTCCGCATAGCAGAGCGCCGCGAAGATGCAGGTGATGCCGGCGATGACGTAGGAGAGCATCAGCGCGGGGCCGGCGACGTTGTGCGCCGCGGCGCCGGTCGCCACGAAGATGCCCGCGCCGATGATCGCGCCCACGCCCAAAGCCGAGAGCTGCACAGGCCCGAGGACACGCTTCAGGCGGTTGTCATCCTTCGCCTCGGCGAGGAGCATGTCCAGCGGCTTCCTGGCAAAAAAGTTGTTTGCCATGAATGTCAAGCCTCCAAGAAAGTTGGGGTCAGGGTCATGAACGTTCTCCCGCAGGGCCGGCAGCCGGCGTTCCGGGCTTCCGCCACGCGAAATAGACAGGAATTCCAGTCAGCACGATCAAGAGGCCTGGCCAGGTCGTGGAGGTCCGGTAGAGGAGCAGCACGGCCAGGATGGTCACCGCGGCCAGGATGTAGAGGACCGGCACCACCGGGTAGCCGAACGCCTTGTAGGGGCGCTCCGCGTCCGGCCGCTTCCGCCTCAGCACGAAGATCCCGGCGATCGTCAGGACGTAGAAGATCAGCACCGAGAACACGACGTAGTCGAGCAGCATGCCGTACAGGTTGCCGTAGGTCGCGTCTCCCGTGACCGGGTCGAGCAGCGGCGCGCCCGCGGCGTCGCGCGTCCGGGTGCGGGGCAGGACCAGCAGCGACGCCCAGATGCCCTGCAGGAGCAGTGCGAAGGCGGGCACATGGCTCTCGTTGAGCCGGCCCGTGGAGCGGAAGAACAGGCGGTCGCGCGCCATGGCGTAGTAGACCCGCGCCCCGGCCAGGATCAGGCCGTTGTTGCAGCCGAAAGTCGAGATCATGATGGCCACCGCCATGATCGCCGCGCCTACCGGCCCGAACAGCACCTGCAGCGCCGCGGTCCCCACCCGGTCGTCGGGCGCGTTCTGGATCTCCGAGAGGGGCAGCATGCAGAGGTACGCCACGTTGGCCAGGATGTAGAGCCCGGTCACCAGGGCCGTGCCGGCCGCGAGGGAGAGCGGGATGTTCCGCTTCGGGTTCTTCACCTCGCCGGCCGTGAAGGTGATGTTGTTCCAGGCGTCGGAAGAGAAGAGCGAGCCCACCTGGGCCACGCAGAAGGCGATGAGCAGGCCCAGGCCCCCCATGGTGGCCGCGACGGTCGGGAGGCCTCCGATCTCGGGCCGGACCGTGAGCACGTCGCGCGGCGTCCAGAAGGCGTCGCCGAAGTTGGCGGCGATCGCGCCGGCGTTGCGGCCGAGGGTCACCCCCAGCACGATCAGCAGGAGGAGCGACAGGGTCTTGGCCGAGGTGAAGGTGTTCTGGATCAGCTTGCCGAGCCGGATGCCGCGGGTGTTGAGCCAGGTCAGGAAGACGATCAGCAGGATCGCCACGAGCTGCTGGGCCGAGAGGCTGACCGCGTAGCTGTCCGACAGGTCGATGGGGCGGATGATCCAGGACGTGGGGGAGATCGTGGGCATCAGCACGCCGAGGAAGCGGGCGAAGGCCACGGCCACGGCGGCGATGGTGCCGGTCTGGATCACCAGGAACAGGGTCCAGCCGTAGAGGAAGCCCCAGAGGGGGGAGTAGGCCTCGCGCAGATAGACGTACTGGCCGCCGGCCTTGGGCATCATGGCGGCCAGCTCGCCATAGGAGAGGGCGGCGGCGATGGTGAGCAGGCCCGTGACCACCCAGGCCATGAGCAGCCAGCCGCCCGAGCCGACCAGGCGGGCGATGTCGGCCGGCACGATGAAGATGCCGGACCCGATCATCGAGCCGGCCACGATCATGGTGGAGTCCAGGAGCCCCAGCTCCCGGACGAATCCAGTCCGCTCTTCCTCGATCCGGCCCGGTGTCCCCGGTTTAGCCGTCAACGTTTCGGACATGCGGCCTCCTGGTAAGAGGGCCACATCCTACAGGGACAGGAGGTTCGCTGTCACCGTCTTGTTGCAGTGGCGCACGACTCCCCCAGCGGCCGGGGGGGGCTGACCCAGTTGCCCTGGGCATAATCGACGCCGATCCCCCGCAGGTGCTCGACCACGGCGTTGCTGGTCACGGCCTCGGCCACGGTGAGGAGCCCCATCACGTGCCCCACCTGGTTGATCGACTCCACCATGGCCCGGTCCAGGGCGTCGGTGACGATGTCCTTGATGAACTTGCCGTCGATCTTGAGAAAGCTCACGGGCAGGTCCTTGAGGTAGCTGTAGGAAGACATGCCGCTGCCGAAGTCGTCCAGGGCGAAGCGCACCCCCCGCGCGGCGAGGCGGGCCAGCAGCTTCTCGGCCTGGCTGAAGTTCTCGATCGCCGCGGTCTCGGTGATCTCGAAGCAGATCTTCGGGCCGGGCACGCCCGAGGCCTCCAGCTCTTCCTCGACGAAGTCGAGGAAGCTCTCGTCCCCGAGCGAGACCGCCGAGAGGTTGATGGAGCAGATGTGGAGGAGGTCGAGGAACGGCGGCGGCTGGGTGCGCAGGGTCCGCATGCACTCCCGGATCACCCAGCGGTCGATGCTCCGCATCAGGCCGTAGCGCTCGGCGGCCCGGATGAAGTCGCTCGGCAGGTGGATGCGGCCGTCCTCCTCCACCATGCGCAGCAGGACCTCGAAGTAGATGCCCTTGGAGGCCGTGGGCGAGAGCGGCAGGATGCTCTGGGAGAACAGGCAGAAGCGGTCCTGCTCCAGGGTCTCCTGGATGCGCACCACCCAGTTCATCTCCCCCTGTCGGCGGATGAAGGCCGCGTCGTCCTCCTGATAGATCTGGATGCGGTTGCGCCCCTTCTCCTTGGCGACGTAGCAGGCGTGGTCGGCCGCGGAGAGGAGCTGGGTGACGGTCTTGAACTCGCGGCTGATGGGGACGAGGCCGATGCTCGCGCCGATGGTGAAGGTCTTGTCGCGCCAGGTGTAGCGGTAACCCTGGAGGGCGCGGTGGAACTGCGCCACCTGGAGCTCGGCTTCCGCGAGGGACCGGCGCGGCATGAGCACGGCGAACTCGTCGCCGCCCAGGCGGGCCACGAGGTCGGTCTCGCGCATGATGTCCTGGAGCAGGGCGGTGATCCGGCAGAGCAGCTCGTCGCCGGCCAGGTGGCCGCAGGTGTCGTTGACCAGCTTGAACTGGTCGAGGTCCAGGTAGCACAGGGCATGGGTGGAGCCGTGCGTCCGGGTGTCCTCGAGGGCGCGCTGGAGATGGCCGTCGAAGGCCTGCCGGTTGAGCAGGCCGGTGAGGTCGTCGTGCGTGGCCTGGTGGGCGAGCTGGAGGCCGAGGAGGCGCTTGTCGCTCACATCCTGGAAGACGATCACGGTGCCGACGATGCGGCCGTCGAGGTGGCGGATGGGCGCGCAGGTGCTCTCCACGGCATAGCGCCGGCCGTCGCGGCGCTCCAGGGTGATCTTCTCGGCCAGGCGGAGGTTCACCCCCTCCCGCAGGCAGTGGTCGACCAGCGACTCGGCGGTCTTGCCGCTCGCCTCGTCCCTCAGGCGGAAGATCTCGGGCAGCGGCCGGCCGAAGGCTTCGTCCTGGGCCCAGCCGGTGAGCTTCTCGGCCACCGGGTTCATGTACTTGACCCGGCCGTCGCCGTCGGTGGCGAGGACTCCGTCGCCGATCGAGGCCAGGGTGACCTGGGCCAGCTCCTTCTCGGCGAAGAGCTCGGACATCTGGCTCTCGTAGGCGCGCGTGGTCTGGGTGAGGAGGTTGCGCAGGATGGCGTTGTCGAGCTCGTGGTGATCCATCAGGCGCGCACCTCGGAGAGCAGGACCAGGATGGCCGTTTGATTGTAGAAGGCCAGTCCGCCGCCGGGAGTGGGGCCGATCTCGCCGAAGGTGAAGAAGCCGGAGAGGGCGGCGCCGCCCAGAGCGCGGTGGATGTTGGAGACCTCGTCCGGAGCCATGTTGCCGAGCACGGTCTCGCGGCCGATGCAGGAGTAGAGGATGGCGGCCTCGGGCTCCTGCCCGGCGGTGAGCTGCGAGGCGGTGTGCACCAGGGAGAGGTCGTTGCCCATGCCGAGACGGACGCGGTCGCCGGTATGCACGTTCCCCCAGTAGGTCACGGCGCCGGGCGGATCGTCTAAGGTGCGCATGGTCCGGTACAGCCCCTGGCGCTCGGGGGCGGGGCCTTCGACGACCAGGGGGAAGCGGTAGGCGGACTCGGGCATGGGGGCCAGCTCGCCTCCGACGGTGAAGAAACGCCGGTACCACTCCACGGCGGGCTCGCCGTCGATCTCGTGGACGACGTTGCCTTCGGCGCGGGTGACCGTGTAGACCGGGCTCGCCGGGCTCCATCCGCGGACCACCTCGATGCGCATGTTGACGCCGTGGAGGGCCACGACCAGGCAGGCGGCGGAGTAGATCCGCTCCTGGAAGAAGACCCGTGCGCCCTCCCGGGTGACGGGCAGCTCCTGGGAGGCGAGGCCGCCGGCCACGAGGGGGGTCCGGCTGTCGAGCCGGCCGCGCAGGTCGCCCCTCAGGTCGTTAAGAAAACGCTCGGCCGGGAAGCGCAGGCCGTCCACGATCAGGAGCGCGCCGTCCGCTTCCGCAAGCCGCCGGGCGAGGTCGTCCACGACCTCGGCAGCGGGAGGCTCGTCCTGGGTGCCGGTGACGACCTCGACCACGGCGTGGTGGCCGGGCTCGTCGAACCAGAAGAGCTGGACGCTCCCTCGGGTGGTCATGTCGCCGTTGGCGAACTGGGTGACGGCCTCGCACCCGAAGCGGAGGCTCCCGGGCCAGGCTTCGGCCATATGGGCCAGGGTACTGGGGAGGTTCTCGTCGGGTGGAAGGAAGCCGAGAGCGAAGTCGGGGTCGCGGCCGGCCTCTTCCGAAGCGGCACGGAGCATCTCCCGGGGCGTTGGTCCCTGGGGGAGGTGGAGGGTTCGGCTACGCATCCGGCAGCATTCTAATCTGCCGCCTCCCGGTACTCCCCATACACCTGTCTGAGCGCGTCGGCGATCTCGCCGAGGGTGACCTGGGCGCGGACGCAGTCGAGGATCGGCGGCATGAGGTTCCGGTCCTCGCCGGCCGCGGCGGTCAGGGCCTCGAGGGCCGTCTCCGCCCGGGTGGCGTCGCGGCGGTCGCGCAGGGCCCGCAGGCGCTCGACCTGCTCGCGCTCGGCCGCGGGGTCGATCCGCAGGACCTCGGTCGGGAGCCCCTCCTCGGCGGCGAAGGCGTTGACCCCCACCACCTTCTGCCGTCCTTCCTCGACCGCGAGCTGGTGGTGATAGGCGGCGTCGGCGATCTCCCGCTGCTGGAAGCCCTGCTCCAGGGCGGCGAGGGCGCCGCCCATCTCCTCGATGCGGCGGATGTAGTCCCGCGCTCTTTGCACGATCTCCTCGGTCCAGGCCTCGATCACGTAGGAGCCGCCCAGAGGGTCGGCCACGTCGGTGACGCCGCTCTCGTGAGCGACGACCTGCTGGGTGCGCAACGCCAGACGGGCGGCCTCCTCGGTAGGAAGGCCCAGGGCCTCGTCGAGCGAGTTGGTGTGGAGCGACTGCGTGCCGCCGCAGACCGCGGCGAGGGCCTGGATGGCCACCCGCACCACGTTGTTCATGGGCTGCTGGGCGGTGAGGGTCGAGCCCGCGGTCTGGGTGTGGAAGCGCAGCCAGAGGGAGCGCGGGTCCTTGGGGGCAAAGCGCTCCTTGACGAGCTCGGCCCACAGGCGGCGGGCGGCGCGGAACTTGGCTACCTCCTCCAGGAAGTTGTTGTGGGCGTTGAAGAAGAAGGAGAGCCGCGGCGCGAAGCCGTCGATATCCAGGCCGCGGGCGAGGGCCGCCTCGACATAGGCGAGACCGTGGGCCAGGGTGAAGGCCACCTCCTGGACCGCGGTGCTCCCCGCCTCCCGCATGTGGTAGCCGGAGATGGAGATGGTGTTCCACTTGGGCACCCGCTCGGCGCAGAAGGCGATGACGTCCGTCACCAGCTTGAGCGAGGGCTTGGGCGGGTAGATGTAGGTGCCGCGGGCCGCGTACTCCTTGAGAATGTCGTTCTGGACGGTGCCGCCCACTGTCTCCCACGAGACCCCCTGCTCCTCGGCCACGGCGAGATAGAGGGCGAGGAGGATCGACGCGGTGGCGTTGATCGTCATCGAGGTCGTGACCCGGTCAAGGGGGATGCTGTCGAAGAGCCGGCGCATGTCCTCGATGGAGGAGATCGCTACCCCGACGCGGCCGACCTCGCCGCGGGCCATGGGATGGTCGGAGTCGTAGCCGATCTGGGTCGGCAGGTCGAAAGCGACCGAGAGGCCGGTGGTCCCCTGGGCCAGGAGGTAGCGGTAGCGGCGGTTGGACTCCTCGGCGCTGGAGTAGCCGGCATACTGGCGCATGGTCCAGTGCCGCTTCCGGTACATGTCAGGATAGAGGCCGCGGGCGTAGGGGTACTCGCCCGGGTCGCCGATCTTCTGATCGTAAGAGATCCCTGCCATGTCCTCCGGCCGGTAGAACCGGGGGATTGGGATGCCGGACGAGGTCTCGCGGGTCTCCGCGCCGGTCTTCTCACCGGTCTTCTCTGGAGGCGGGGCGGCGGTCGGGGTCTCGGTGGCCATGAGAGGATTGTATCCACTGAAACCCTCCCCCGGGCCGCGCGTACCTTCCGGGAGACCTCAGGAGGAAGCCAAGATGTCGACACGCATGCTCCGTTCTGCTCTGATCCTCGGCATGGGAACCCTCTTCGCCGCCAGCAGCCTGCAGGCCGCCACGCTGGTGGTCGCGAACAAGGCCGAAGCCACGGTTTCGCTTGTGGACCTCGCCTCGGGCAAGGTCGCCGCGACCCTGCCCGTGGGGAACGGGCCGCACGAGGTCGCCATCTCCGGGGATGGACGCCTTGCCCTGATCGCCAACTATGGCACCGGTCCCCAGCCGGGATCGACCCTCACCCTGATCGACGTGCCCGCCGCGAAGGTCGTGAAGACGATCGACCTCGGCGAGTACCGCCGGCCGCATGGCGTCACGTTCCTGGGGAATGATCGGGCCCTGGTCACGGTCGAGGCGAACAAGGCGCTCTTGGAGGTCGATATCGAAGGCGGCAAGGTCATCCGGGCCATCGAGACCGGGCAGGAGGTCTCCCACATGGTGGCCGTGGCCCCGGACGGCTCCCGCGCCTTCGTGGCCAACATCGGATCGGGCTCGGTGACCGCCATCGACCTCAAGGCGGGGAAGAAGATCGCGGACGTCCAGACCGGCGCCGGCGCCGAGGGGATCGCCATCACGCCGGACGGCAGGCAGGTGTGGGTGACGAACCGCGAGGCGGACACTGTCACGGTGGTGGACGCCTCGACGCTCAAGGTCGTGAAGACGATCGAGGCCGCTTCCTTCCCGATCCGCGCCGAGGCCACGCCGGACGGCAAGCGGGTCCTGGTCAGCCTCGCGAAGTCCGGCGACCTGGCCGTGTTCTCGACTGGCGGCCCCGCCCTGGAGCAGCGGTTGAAGCTGGAGGCCGCGGCTGCCGGCGACCAGTCCGGCCGCCTGATGACCGGCTTCGGCAACAGCTCGGTCCCGATCGGGATCGAGATCGCGCCCGACGGCAAGCGCGCCTACGTCGCGCACGCCAACGCAGACCAGATCTCCATCGTGGACCTCGCCCAGGGCAAGCGGACCGGCTTCCTCACCGCGGGCAAGGAGCCCGACGGGATGGGGATGTCCCCGCTTGGAGTTTCAGGACAGAAGTAGCCCGCGGCCGGACAGATTCCCGGACTCGCTCGGCCAGCATGGCGTCGCCGTAGGAGTAGAAGCGGTAGCCCTCGCGGATCGCCTCTTCGTACGCGGCCAGCACCCGCTCGCGGCCGGCAAAGGCGGAGACGAGCATCAGCAGGGTCGAGCGGGGAAGATGGAAGTTGGTGAGGAGGATGTCCACGACCCGGAACCGGTATCCCGGGGTGATGAAGAGATCGGTCGAACCGCTTCCGGCCGCTCCCTCCGAGGATTCCAGCGTCCGCACCACGGTCGTGCCCACGGCCACGATCCGGCCGCCGCTCTCGCGAGTGCGGCGAATGGCCTCCGCCGTCTCCTCCCCGATCTCGTAGCGCTCGCGGTCCATGCGGTGGTCCTCCACCCGCTCCGCGGACACCGGCTTGAAGGTGCCGATCCCCACGTGGAGCGTGACCCGGGCGATGCCGATCCCGGCGGCGGCGATCCTCTCCAGGAGATCCTCCGAGAAGTGGAGCCCCGCGGTCGGGGCGGCGATGGCTCCGGGCGTCCGGGCGAACACGGTCTGGTAGCGCTCGCGGTCCGCGGCCGAGTCCGGCCGGCGGATGTAGGGGGGGAGGGGGATGTGCCCGAGGCGGTCCAGGTGCGGTTCCACGGGCTCGGAGAAGCGGAGGCGGTATTGGCGATATTGGTCCTCCCGCTTGTCCACGACCTCGGCGGTCAATCCATCGAACAGGATGACCGTGCCCGGCCGGGCTCTTCGGCCGGGGCGGACCAGCGCTTCCCACTCCCGGTCCCCGAGCTTCTCCACGAGGAGAACCTCCATCCTGCCCTCCCCGCGCCGGCCGAAGAGGCGGGCGGGGATCACCTTCGTATCGTTGAGGACCAGCAGGTCGCCGGGCCGGAGCAGCCCGGGCAGGTCGCGGACCCGGCGGTGGCGGCCGGGGCCTTCGGCGTCGAGCACCAGCAGCCGGCTCTCCCCTCTCGGAGCCGGCTCCTGCGCGATCCGCTCCTCGGGCAGCTCGTAGTCGAAGTCGCGGGTCAGCACGGCCTTAGGAAGGAGTGGCGAGCGCCACCCGGCCCACCCGGCTGAGCACCGTCCAGGCGCCGAGCAGCGCCGCCAGCAGGAGCGCGCCGGCCGTCCAGAAGGGCCAGGGGGCGCCGGCCGCGCCGAACATCCAGGTCCCCAGGGCCGGGCCGAGGGTCCGGGCCAGGGCCGCGGAAGAGCGGGACAGGCCGAGGATGCCCCCCTGCCCCCCCTCGCCCGTGAGGCGGCTCAGCAGGCCCAGGGTCGAGGGGTTGTGCAGGCCCGATCCGGCGGCGAGGAGGCACAGGCAGGCGGCGAAGAGCGCGAGCGTGGGCGCGGCCGGAAGGACGGCCACACCGGCCCCCATGAGCCCGATTCCGGCGAGGATCAGGCGCTTCTCCCCGAACCGCTTCACCAGCCGGCCCAGCAGCCCCCCCTGCACCACCACGAGCACGATCCCGACGAGGGCGAACAGACCGGAGGTCTCGGCCCTGCCGAGGGCGAACCGGCGCTGGCAGTAGAGGGCCAGGGTGGACTCGAAGATGGAGAAGCAGAACATCACCAGGAAGAACAGCAGCAGGAGCCCGCCCAGGAGGCCGTCGCGCCGGACGCGGGAGAGACCGGACGGGCCGGTCCGCGCTTCCGCCGCCCGCTCCCGCACCTCGGCGGGGAGGGACTCCGGCAGCCGGAGCAGGGCGACCAGGAAGCCGGCCGCCGACAGGGCCGCGGCGGTCAGCGGCACGACCCGCGGCTCGAGCTCTCCGAGCCCCCAGCCGAGCAGCGGACCCACGACGAAGGCGATCCCGAACGCCGCCCCCATCAGCCCCATGGCCCTGGAGCGGTCCTGGGAGGAGGAGATGTCCGCCGCATAGGCCTGGGCAAGGCTGAAGCTCGCCGCGACCCCGGCCAGGGAGCGGGCCACGATCAGCATGGCGAAGCTGCCGGCGAAGGCGAAGAGCAGATGGGACGCGGCGCTGCCGCAGAGCGCCGCCAGCAGCACCGGCCGGCGGCCGACCCGGTCGGAAAAGCGGCCGAGCAGCGGCGCGAACAGGAACTGGGCCAGGCTGTAGGACGAGAACAGCATACCGACCTGAGCGGGCGTGGCGTTCAGCTCCAGAGCGTAGAAAGGGATCTGGGGGAGGATCATCGCGAACCCGGTCAAGTCCAGGAGGACCGTCAGGAAGACGATGGAGAAGGCCCGGCGACCGGGGGCAGGCTCGCTCACGAGGGCGGGAGCATAGCAGGTCGGTCCGCACGGTCGTTCTGGTCGAGCCGGGGGTCCAGGAGATCCCTCAGCCCGTCCGCCAGCAGGTTGAACGCGATGACGGTCACGGCCAGGGCCGCTCCCGGGAAGGTGGCGATCCACCAGGCTTGGTAGAGGGCGTCCCTCCCCTCCGCGACCATGTTCCCCCACGATGGCGTGGGCGGCTGGATCCCCATTCCGAGGAACGAGAGAGAGGATTCCAGGAGGATCAGGTTGCCGATCATCAGGGTGGCCCGGACCAGGATGGGCGTGAGGGCGTTGGGGAGGAGGTGGCGGAAGAGGATCTTCATCGGCGTCTGGCCGATGGCCCGGGCCGCCACCACGAACTCTCGCCGTTTGAGGCCCAGGAGCTCGGCGCGCGTCAGCCGGCTGATCGTCGTCCAGGCCACGGAGCCCAGGATGAGGATCAGGGCCGCCGTGCCCGGAGCGAAGAGCGCGGAGAGCAGGATCATCAGGAAGAGGAAGGGGAAGGCCATCAGGGCGTCGACCCCGCGCATGAGCACCGAGTCCAGGACCGGACCGCCCAGGGCCGCGGCCGACCCCACGGCTACGCCCAGGGTCAGGGCGATGAGGACCGAGAGCAGCCCCACGGCGAGCGACACCTGGGCGCCGTAGAGCATGCGGGAGAGGACGTCGCGGCCGAACCGGTCCGTGCCGAGGAGAAAGACGCGGCGGTCGGCGACGCCGTCCGCGGCGAGGTTGAGGACCTCGGCTTCGGACAGGACCTCGCGCCGCCGGAGGCGCTCCACAGCCAGGCCGCTGGGCGTGCGCTCGACCCGGTCGGCCAGCCGCCAGCCGCCGTCCGCCAGCCGCACTGCGGCCAGGACGGTACCGGGCGGACGGTAGCGGGCCGCTACCGGATCGAGCTGCTCGGCCGGATCGTAGGGGGCCAGCCAGGGAGCCAGGGCCGCCGCCAGGAGGAGCAGGCCGACGATCCCGGCCCCCCAGCGCAGGATGCCCGGGAGCGTCCGCAGTGTCTTCAGGCCACGCAGCAGGCTATGCATCGCGGACCCTCGGATCGGACAGGGCGTGGAGCACGTCCGCGGCCAGGTTCGCCAGCAGCACCACGACCGCGGCGAACCCGGTGGTGGCAAGGACCAGAGGATAGTCCCGGCTCAGGATCGCCTCGAAGGTGAGCCGGCCCAGCCCCGGCCAGGCGAACACCACCTCGGTCACCAGGGTGCCGCTCAGGACGAGCGAGGCGGAGAGCGCCAGGACCTGGATCAGGGGAGGGAGGGCGTTGCGCAGGGCGTGGATCCAGACCACCCGGCGCTCGGAGATCCCCTTGGCACGGGCCGCGCGGATGTACTCCTGGCCCAGGATCTCCAGCAGGCTGCCCCGGACGAAGCGGACCACCGCTCCCGCCTGGGCCAGGCCGAGCACCAGGGCGGGCAGGGCCAGGTGGCGCAGGAGGTCCAGGAGTCGCGCCGCGGGTCCCAGGTCCTCGAACCCGGTGGAGCGCATCTGGCCCGCGGGGAGGACCGGCCAGACCAGGGAGAAGAGGAGGATGGCCATCAGGCCGAGCCAGAAGCTCGGCTGGGAGTAGAGTAGGAGCGAGACGATCCGGATCAGGTGGTCCGTGGCCGAGCCCGGCCGGCGCGCGGCGGCGATGCCGAAGATCAGCCCCACCGCCTGCTCGACGACCAGGGCCGCGGCCGCCAGAAGCAGGGTAGCCGGCAGCGCATCCAGCACGACCGCGGTCACCGGCCGCTGGTAGGAGAAGGAGGTCCCCAGGTTGCCCCGTGCCACCGCGGCCAGCCAGCGGGCGTACTGGACCGGCAGCGGACGGTCGAGCCCGTAGATGCGCCGCAGCTGCTCCCGCTGCTCCGTCGGGATGCGGCTGTCCTCGACCAGCAGACCCGCCGGGGATCCCGGCGCCAGGTGGAGCAGGAAGAAGGTCGTGGTGAGGACGAGGTAGAGGAGGAGGAGCGAGGCGGCGATGCGCCGCAGGATGAACCGGATCACCGGATCAGCGGGCCGCGTCGACCCACCAGTCCTCCAGGTTGTAGAGCGAGAACAGGACGTTCGGCCTCACGTCGCGCACCCGGCGGTTGACCGCGCTCAGGCGCTGCGACTCCCAGAGGAAGGTGATCGGCTGGTCGCGGTGGATGGTCTGCTGGATGCGGTCCAGGAGCGGCTTGGCCTGCCGGATCTCGGGCTTGGCCATGGCCTCGGCCATCAGGCGGTCGAGCTCCGGGTTCTTGTAGGCGCCGAAGTTCCCTTCCCTCTCCGAATTGCTGCCGAAGTTGGCCGAGACGTCGAGGCTCGTGTCCATGCCCAGGCCGAAGACCATGGCCTCGAACCGCCCGTCCTGGGCGTCGGTGACCAGGCTGTTGAACTCCACGATCCGGGGCTCGACCCGGATGCCGACCTGCTTGAGCTGCTGCTGGATCATGACCACGGCGTCGTTGCGCTGCTGGTTGCCGGCGTTGCTCAGGAGCACGAACGAGAAGGGCTTGCCCCCCTTGTCGAGCACGCCGTCGCCGTCCGTGTCCCTCCACCCCTTGGACTCCAGGATGCGGCGCGACTCCTGCGGGTTGTAGGGCAGCGGCCCGAGGCTGCGGTCGAACGCCCAGACGCTCTGCACGATCGGGGAGACCGCGACCCGGGCCATGCCTTGGGGGAAGAGAGTGTCCACGATCGTCTGGCGGTCGATGCCCAGGGTCAGGGCGCGGCGCACCTCGGCATCGGCGAACATCGGGTCGCGGAGGTTCCAGCAGACGAACACGTAGAGCCGGTGCCAGAAGGGGATCACCCGGACCTGGTCGTCGGCCTGGAGGCGCTCGATGTCCGCGGGCTGGACCTGGGGAGCGAAGTCGACCGCGCCGCTGAGGAGCTGAGTGATGAGGCTCGCCGCGTCCGGGATATTGCGGACGACCACCTTGTCCAGGTACGGGCGGCTCTTGTCCCAGAAACGCGGGTTGCGGACCAGCACCACCTCCTGCTGCGGCTCCCACGATGCCACGGTGAACGGGCCGCTGACCACCAGGTTCTCGACGAACCAGTCGGCGTTCTCCCGCCATTTGGAGAACGGAATCTTCTCCCACGCGTGCTTGGGCAGGATGCCCCCCTCGTTCGCGTCCTGGAGCTGCTTGGCATAGATGTGGGAAAAATGGAAGCGCGCCGTCTTGGGGCTCACCACCTCCACGTCGGTGATGTGCTCCTTCATGTAGGACTCGGTCCACGCCACGTCGGGGTGCTTCTGAGCCTGCCAGGTGAAGCGCACGTCGTCGGCGGTGATCGGCACGCCGTCGCTCCAGACCGCGTTCTCGCGCAGGTGGACGGTGAGCGCCTTGCGGTCCGGGGACCATTCGTAGGAACGGGCGAGAAGAGGACCGAAAGTCGGCGGGTGCTCCTCGAAGTCGGGCATCTCCTCCAGGAGCTGGGGGAAGGTGTTCCGGATCACCTCGGTCGTTACGAGGGTGCTGTGGGAGATCACCTCGTTGATGCCCGTGGGTCCGGCGCTCCAGCCGATGACCACGGTGCCGCCGCGCTGCGGCTCGCCGGTGGCGGCGGCTGGGGCCGGGGTGGGATTGCCTTTCTCCTCTCCGCCGCCGTTGCAGCCGGCCAGGACAGAAAGGATGGCAAGGACCAAAAGGGCGGCGTGGAACGGTCGAGCCGGTCGGAAACGCATGTTCTTAAAGGCCTCCAGGGGGAAGCGGCGGCCATCGTACTGCGACTCCCCCCCGGGGTCAAACCCGCGGGGGGTGTATCCTTGCCGAGGCATGGAAAAGGTCTCCAACGCGCTGCCGCGCCGGCTCCTCATCGCCTCCGTGGTCTTCGGGTTGTTCGTCCTCTTCGATATCGCCCTGTTCGGCTGGCTGATCTTCCGCTCGTTCTCCCAGCGCGAGATCGAGCGGGTCCTGCTGGAGACCCGGGAGGAGGCCGAGACCCTGGCCGGCCAGCTCGCCCGGAGGGCCGAGGAACAGGGCAACCTCTACACGGCCATGGCCGTGGAGCACGAAACCCAGACCTACATCGACTCGATCCTGAGCGAGCGGGAGATCGTCCGCGACCTGGTGATCCGGGACAACGACGGCATGCTCGTCTTCCAGATGCATAGCCGGGCCACGCCGCCGGTGACCCCGGGCGGCGCCCAGATCCCTCCGGCCGACTCGCCGGAGCTCCCGGTGGACGGGCCGGAAGTCCCGGGCGTGCAGATCAGGGAGAAGAAGTTCGAAAGCTCCTTCGAAGTTCCGGACATCGAGGTGCCCATCGGCCAGTACGGCAAGCTCCAGATCGGCATCAGCCCGGTGGAGCTGTCGGAGCGTATCGAAGTGCTGCGGCGGGACCTGGTCCGCGAGGCCTCGCTGATCGCGATCTTCACCATCCTCCTCCTCCTGACGGCCTATGCCGCGGTCTGGCTGCTCGTCCAGCGCTCCCGGCGGCTGGAGGTGCAGGCGGTGGAGGCCGAGCGCCTGGCTTATATAGGAACCCTGGCCTCCGGGCTGGCGCACGAGATCCGCAACCCGCTCAACTCGCTCAACCTCAACATGCAGATGCTGGAAGAGGAGATGGAGGAGGGCGCTGCGGGGTCGATGGTGCCGGGGGGATCGGGCAAGCGCCTGCTGGCGATCACCCGCTCGGAGATCAGCCGGATGGAGCGGCTGGTGAGCGACTTCCTGGCCTATGCCAAGCCCCGTCCGCTGGAGATGGAGGAGATGCCCGCCGTCCGGCCGCTGGAGCGGGTGCGCGAGCTGCTCGCGGGAGAGATCCAGAAGCGGGGCGCGCGGGTGGAGGTCGAGGACCGCAGCGGCGGCGCCCGGGTGCGGGTCGATCCCGGGCAGATGAGCCAGCTCCTGCTCAACCTGGCCCAGAATGCCCTGGCCGCGACCGAGGGCACAGGGAGGTCGCCGGTCCTGGAGCTGACCGTAACCCGGCACGGGCCGGTCGTGGCCCTCTCGGTCCGGGACAACGGCGCGGGCATCCCGCCCGAGGAGCGGGAGCGCGTCTTCGAGATCTTCTACTCGACTCGCAAGGGTGGCACCGGCCTCGGACTCGCCATCGTGGAGCGGATCGCCCGCGCCCACGGCGGCCGCGTCAGGGTGGAGAGCGCGGTGGGAGAAGGGACGACCGTGACGGTGACGCTGCCCGTCGCGCATTCGCCCGAGACATCGCCCCGGACCGCAGTCGAGCATCCCGCCTGAACACGGACTGACAAAGACGATCAGGGACTGACAAGGACAGGGGAGAGCCGCCCGGCCCCCTCTCCCCCGCGCAGGCGGGGGAGAAGGATGGGGAGAGGGGGGATGGGATCAACCCCTCAACTAATCGCGATCCGGCGGGGCTTGGCCTGCTCGGCCTTGGGGATCGTGACCGTCAGGATGCCGTTCTCGAAGGCCGCCTGCACGTTCTCGGCGTCCACCTGCGTGGGCAGGGAGAAGGTCCGGGCGAAGGTGCCGTAGGTGCGCTCGACCCGGTGGTAGCTCTCCTTCTTCGCGTCCTTCTCGAACTTCCGCTCGCCGCTCACCCGGAGGACGTTGTTCTCCAGAGTGATGTGGATGTCCTCCTTGGTCATGCCCGGCAGCTCCGCATGGAAGAGGTAGGAGTCGCCGGTCTCCTGGATGTCGACCGGGGGCACCCACGAACGGGTCTCCTCGCCCTGCGCGTCGGTGCTGAAGAACGAGTCGAACAGGCGGAAGAACGGATCGCGGTTGGCCAGGTAGGCGGTGGTGGGATTCCAGCGGGTGAGGTTGTTCATCATGGCTCAGTCCTCCTTATGTGGGTTCCGCCGACTGCCGGCGGTCTGTTTTCAAAGATATGATGCACGACCGCTGAGATCATGTCAAGCCCCCAAGTGAAGAAAGTTGACTCGATTTCTGTTAGATCGTGATGCTGACTCGATAAGGCTTAGTATCTTTGGCGCAGATCTGTTCCTTCTGGCTCTGGGATAGAATCCCGTCCATGAGGATCGGGGTCCTGACCGGAGGAGGAGACGCGCCAGGGCTCAACGCCGTGCTCCGGGCGGTGGTGCGGGCCGCGGAACGGAGAGGCGCCGAGGTCATCGGCATCCTGGACGGCTTCAAGGGGCTGCGCGACGGCTGCTTCCGCCACCTGGGCACGCCCGATGTCCGCGAGCTGATCCGGATGGGCGGCACCGTGCTCGGGACCACGAACCGGGACAATCCCTTCGCCTGCCCGGGCGAGAGCCCCGGCGATCCCCCGGTAGACCGCTCGTCCGAGGTGGTGGAGAACGCCCGCAGGGCCGGGCTCGACGCCGTGGTCGTCATCGGCGGCGACGGCACCCTGCGTATCGCCGCCGAGCTGGGCCGCCGGGGTCTCAACGTAATTGGCGTGCCCAAGACCATCGACAACGACCTCGCCTCGACCGACTACACCTTCGGCTTCTGGACCGCGATCGACACCGCGACCGAGGCCCTGGACCGGCTGCGGGACACGGCGGAGAGCCACCACCGGGTCATGCTCCTGGAAGTCATGGGCCGGCACGCGGGCTGGATCGCCCTCCACGCCGGCATCGCCGGGGCGGCGGACGTCATCCTGATCCCCGAGATCCCCTACCTGCCGCGGTCCGTGGCGGAGACCGTGGTGCGCTGCCAGGGCAGGGGGAGGGCGTCCTCTCTGGTGGTCGTCGCGGAGGGTGCGCTGCCGGCGGGGGGCGAGATGGCGGTGGTGGCGGTGGACCCCGTCACCGGGGTGAAGCGCCTGGGAGGAGCCGCCGAGCGCCTGGGCCGGGAGCTGGAG
This sequence comes from Thermoanaerobaculia bacterium, assembly GCA_035556715.1. Lineage (GTDB taxonomy): Bacteria > Acidobacteriota > Thermoanaerobaculia > Multivoradales > UBA5704 > DATMER01. The sequence goes on along the minus strand of DATMER010000046.1, from coordinate 13,837 downwards.
GCGCTGACCCGCTGCGACGTGCGGGTCATGGTCCTGGGTCACCTGCAGCGCGGCGGCAGCCCGGTCGCCTTCGACCGGATCCTCGCCACGCAGTTCGGGGAGGCCGCCCTGCGCGTGGCCCTGGAGGGGCGCTTCAGCCGGATGATCCGCCTCTCCTCGGGCCGGATCGAGGACGTGGACCTGGACGAGGCCGTGCGCGAGGTCAAGCTCGTGGACCCCGAAGACCCGCTCGTGAAGAGCGCCCGCGCCCTGGGGATCGCCTTCGGGGACGAGTGAGGCCCTACCCCGACAATTCCTCGAAGTCGTCCGGCAGCACGAACTGGTCCGGCTCGTCGTTGCCGCAGGTCGTGCACATGACCTCGGTGATCTCCCCGTCCTCGAACTCGAACACATAACAGGGGGTCTCGCAGTCGAGGCAGATCACATACTCGGGGCTGGCCATCCCGGGTCTCCTTCGGAATCTTCCGGGATTCTAAGCCGTTTCGGCGCGCAGGGGGGCCGGTTGCGCCGAGGTGGCGCGCCGGAATCTCTGGATGGCCTCCACGAGACGGCCCGGACACTCGACGTGGACCGCGTGGCCGCAGCCGGGGATGACCTCCAGGTGCACGTGCGGCAGGGCCGCGGCCATGGCCCGGGCCGTCTCCACGGTGAAGAGGCCGTCCTTCTCCCCCCAGATCAGGGCCGTGGGCACCCGCAGCCGGGCGAGGTCCTGGTCGTGGAACGTGTCGATCTCCTCCAGATCGTCCAGGACCTCGGTCACCGACGGCGACATGTAGGTCCGGAGGAAGCCCTTGCGGGAGATGCGCAGGACCCAGGGGATCTTGCCGAACAGGGCGCCGTAGAGGCGGTCGATACCCTCCAGGTCCTGGACCCGCACCAGCTCCTGGATCTTGTCCCAGTCCTGCTCGCGGTAGCCGCCCGCGTCGATGAGCACCAGGCGGGAGACGAGGTCGGGGCGCCGGAGAGCCAGCCGGACCGCGGTCCAGCCGCCTAGGCTGATCCCGGCCACGGTGGCGGGCCGGCCGCCGAGCTCTTTTTCGATCAGCCGGGCGATCGTCCAGGCGCCGCGCATCACGCCGAGACCTGCGCGCGGCGCGCGGGTGCCGCCCAGGGCGGACAGCTCGGGGACGAGCACCCGGCATCCGTTGCACAGGGCGCGCATCACCGGCGCCCAGGTCGCGGCCACCGCGCCGAGGCCGTGGAGCAGCACCCAGGGCTCGCCTTTCGCCGGGCCCAGGCTGTAATAGACGAGCGACACCGGGCCGTCTTCGAGCACATGCCGGCGAGCGCCCGTCAGGCGCAGCATGATGCGGGTCGCGAGGGCAAAGAGCTTGAGCATTCCGGGACGAGGATATCAGCAGGAAGCGTGCCCGGCGGGTGACCGGTCGGGTTGACCGGAGAGGCCTCTTGTGGTACTTTCCGCCGTCCACGCGTCCAGTGGGACGACTCTGGGAGCATTCTCTATGTACGCAGTGATCGAAACCGGTGGCAAGCAATACCGCGTCGAGGCCGGCGACGTGATCGATATCGAGCGCCTGTCGGGTGCCGCTGATGGCGGAGACAACGAAGTGCGCTTCGACCGGGTGCTGATGGTGACCGGCGACAATGGCGCGCAGTTCGGCAATCCGGTGGTCCAGGGCGCCCTGGTCAAGGCCTCGCTGGTCGGCGAGGTCCGGGGACCCAAGATCCGGGTATTCAAGAAGAAGAAGCGCTCCACCTACCGCCGCAGCCGCGGCCACCGCCAGGACCTCGTGCGGGTGCGCATCGAGGGTATCGAGCTGCCGTAAGGCGGCAAGGAGTTGAATCAGCCATGGCACACAAAAAGGGACAGGGCTCCAGCCGCAACGGCCGCGACTCGAACCCGCAGCACCTGGGCGTCAAGGCCTACGGCGGCCAGACCGTCACGGGCGGCACGATCATCGTGCGCCAGCGCGGCACCGTCTTTTTCCCCGGCGAGAACGTCGGCCGCGGCAAGGACGACACCCTCTTCGCCAAGCGCGACGGCGTCGTGAAGTTCCAGGACCGTGGACGCCACGGGAAGTTCGTGCACATCCTTCCCGCCACGCCGCCGGAAGAGACCGTCGAGCCCGCTGCCTCGTAATTTCCGGAGCTGGGCGGAGCCGGGCCCTCCCGGTTCCGCTCGCACCCCCCCAATCCCGTGATCTTCATCGACGAAGCCATCATCCACGTCCGCGGAGGGCGTGGTGGGAACGGGTGCGTGGCCTTCCGCCGCGAGAAGTACGTGCCGCGGGGCGGCCCGTCCGGCGGCGACGGCGGCGACGGGGGAGCGGTCTGGCTGGTCGGCGTGATGGGACGCAACACTCTCTACCACCTGCGCTTCCAGTCACTCTACTCCGCGGACCGGGGCCGCCACGGCGAGGGCTCCAACCGGAGCGGCAAGAGCGGCGGCGACCTCGAGATCCCGGTGCCCCTGGGGACCGTGGCCTACGACGCCGACACCGGCGAGACGCTGGGCGAGATCGTGGCCGACGGCGAGCGCCTGCAGGTCGCGGGCGGCGGCCGGGGAGGGAAGGGCAACGCCCGCTTCGCCACCGCCACCCACCAGGCCCCGCGCCACGCCGAGCCCGGAGGGGAGGGCGGCGAGCGGCGCCTGCGCCTGGAGCTCAAGCTCCTCGCCGACGTCGGCGTCGTCGGCCTGCCGAACGCCGGCAAGTCCACCCTGATCAGCGTGGTCTCGGCGGCGAAGCCGAAGATCGCCGACTACCCCTTCACCACCCTGATCCCGCAGCTCGGGGTGGTTGCGGAGGGTCCGCTCGCCGAGCCCTTCGTCATCGCCGACCTGCCCGGCCTCATCGCCGGAGCGGCCGAGGGCGCCGGCCTCGGCATCCAGTTCCTCCGCCACATCGAGCGCTGCCGCGTGCTGCTCCACCTGGTCGACCTCTCCAATCCCGAGAGCGACGCAGCAGCCGACCTCGCCACGGTGGAGCGCGAGCTGGCCACCTTCAGCCCGGAGCTGATGGAGCGTCCGCGGCTCATCGTGGGGAGCAAGCTCGACTCGGCCCTCCCCGAGCGCCGGGAAGAGCTGCGCCGTGCCGCCGCGGAGCGCGGTCTCTTCCACATGGAGATCAGCTCCGCCACGAACGAGGGCGTGCTGACCCTGATCGCCGAGCTCTCCCGCCGCCTGGAGGAGAGCAAGCGTCCATGAAGCTCGGTCTCTTCGGAGGCAGCTTCGATCCGATCCATCGCGGGCACATCGAGCCGGTCCAGGCCGCCCGCGAGGCCCTGGGGCTCGACCGGGTGATCTACCTGCCCACGGCCGTGCCGCCCCACAAGCCGGGGCGGGTCCTGGCGCCGGCCCACGCCCGCTACGCCATGGTCGAGATGGCCCTGCTCGATGAAGAAGGGCTCTACGCCGCCACCTTCGAGCTGACCCTGGAGCGTCCCGCCTACACCATCGAGACCCTGGAGCATTTCCATGGGATCATGCCGGGCGCGGAGCTCCACCTCCTGATCGGCGGCGACTCCTACGCCGACCTCGACCACTGGGTGCGCTGGCGCGAGATCGTGGACGCGGCGCGCCTGGTCGTCCTGACCCGCCCGGGCTGGACCCTGGAGGAGGCGACGCTGTCTCCTGAGCTGGCCGGTCTGGCGCGGAGCGGGAAGGTCGTCTTCCTGGGCCAGCCGGCGGTCGACATATCCTCCACCCGCCTGCGGGAGATGTTCGCCCGCGGAGAGAGCCCGGCCGCGGGAACCGTGCCCCTGCCGGTGGTACGATACGTGCACAAATACGGCCTATACAGATGAGACCCGAACCCACCACACCAACCCAGACTGTTTCGCCCCAAGCCGGTGCGCCCCAAACCAGCGCGCCCCCAACCGGTGCGCCCAAGACCGACGTCGACACCCCGGCCCGGGTCCGCGAAGCCGTGGCCGCGGCGGAGGACCGCAAGGCGGTCGACCTCCGGGTGCTCCACGTGGAGAAGGTCAGCGACTTCACCGACTTCTTCCTGATCTGCAGCGGCACGAGCGAGCGCCAGGTGCAGGCGATCGCGGACGCGGTGCAGGAGCGGATGAGGGAGGCGAAGGTGCGCCCGCTCCACGTCGAGGGCTACAACCGCGGCCAGTGGGTGCTCCTCGACTACGGCGACTTCGTGGTGCACATCTTCCAGGAGGAGCCCCGGCGCTTCTACTCCCTGGAGCGTCTCTGGGGCGACGCCCCCGACGTGACGAACGACTTCCGTCCGTGACGGCGGCCCCCCTCTCCCTCTCGAGGCTCGCGCGGGACTTCCCTGTCCTGTCGGAGAGCCTCAAGGGGGTGGAGCGCGCCGCGGCCACGGACGCGCCGGTCCTGATCCTGGGCGAAGCCGGCACCGGCCGCTCCACCCTGGCCCGCGCCATCCACGAGTCCAGCCCCCGGTCCGCCGGCTCCCTCGTGGAGCTGGACGTGGGCGCCATCCCGAGCACCCTCTTCGAGAGCGAGCTCTTCGGCTACCGGGCCGGGGCTTTCACGGGAGCCGAGCGGGCGAGCGACGGCAGGGTGGGCCGCGCCGAGGCGGGCACGCTCGTCCTCGATCACGTAGAAGAGCTGCCCCTGGAGACCCAGCCCAAGCTCCTCCGCCTGGTCGCCGAGCGCCGCTACGCCCCCCTCGGGGACATGGAAAGAGCCGCGGACCTGCGCTTCCTCGCGATCGGCTGCGAGGATCTCCCCCTCAGGGTCGCCCGCGAGACCTTCCGCCCCGACCTCTTCTACCGGCTGGAGGTCCTCGCCTTCCTCCTGCCCCCGCTGCGCGAGCGGCGGCGCGACCTGCCCGCCATCCTCGACCATCTCCTCGCCGACCTCGCCATCCGCTTCAACCGTCCGGACCTCGAGCTCGCGCCCGGAGCCCGCGCCTGGATGCTGGACCACCCCTGGCCGGGCAACCTCCGCCAGCTCCGGAACGTCCTGGAAAGAGGGCTGATCCTGGCGGGAGACGGTGTCATCGATCCGTCGCCGCCCGAGGGAACGTCCGAGGCCCGGCCGCGGTCCCTCCTGGAGATGGAGAAGGAGATGATCCGCAACACCCTGGCCTACACCCGAGGCCACCAGGGCCAGGCCGCCGACCTCCTGGGCATCAGCCGCAAGGCGCTGTGGGAGAAAAGGAAGCGGTACGGGATCCCCTGAGGCAGCTTGGACGCCGAGGAGCCCTTGGCGGCTGACTGTTCGCTTTCGGCGAGTCGCCATAACCTATCGACATCTCTCCGTAGCGTATCGGCGAACCAGCGAACTGTTTTAGTCGCTCGCCAAAGCTTATCGGCGGCTTTCCTCAACGTATCGGCGGCTCGCCGAAAGCCATCGGCGCCTGTCTACAACTCATCGGCGGCTCCCCGTAAGCCGTCGGCGGCTCCCGCTAAGCTGTTGGCGACTGCCCGCAACGTATCGGCGCATCCCTGAAAGCTGTCGGCGCCTGTCTACAACTCATCGGCGGCTGTCCGTAAGCCATCGGCGGCTCCCGCTAAGCTGTTGGCGACTGCCCGCAACGTATCGGCGCATCCCTGAAAGCTATCGGCGCCTGCCCACAACGCATCGGCGCCTCTCCGCAACCTATCGGCGGCCCTCAATAATCTATCGGCGGCTGTCCAAAACCTATCGGCCATTGACCCTAACGTATCGGCGCCTCCCCCCAACGTATTGGCGGCTCCCCGCAACCTATCGGCGCCCCGCCTACAACTATCGGCAAGAGCCCGATAGCTTTCAGGGAAGCGCCGATAACTTTCAGGGAGACGCCAATAACTTTCAGGGAGGCGCCGATAGCTTTTGGGAACACGCCAACGGCTTGCGGGGAGACGCCGATGGACTTCGGAGAGCCGGCAAAGCCGTACGCGGACAGGCCGATAGGTTGCGGCGAGACGGCGAAGGCTTGCAACGAGAGGGCGAAGTCCTTCGGGCAGACGGCGATAGGTTGAGGGGAGGCGGCGAAGCCTTTCAGCGAGAGGGCAAAGCCTTACGGGGAGGCGGCGAAGCCTTTCGACGAGGCGGCGACAGGTTGAGGCGAGACGGCGAAGGCTTGCAGGGAGACGGCAAAGCCCTTAGGCATCACGGGAAAGGTCTGAGCCAAGGCGGCAACAGCCAGCGGCATCGGCACGAGTGCCTTGGGCAAACTCCGATCGACGGGCAGTCTTTGCTGTAGGGGAGGGGCTTGACCCCTCCCGGGAGGGAGGAAGCTCCGAATGCGTTCGGAGAATGACGAGGTCCCGGCCGCAGTCTGTCCTCCCGGTTTGCCGCCAGCCCCGCGCCGGACCGCCAGGTCCGGCCTCGCGGCAGACGAGCAGGCGCATCAGGGAGGGGGACTTTTCCCTGGGACCGCCGGCATCCTTGCCGGCTCCTTCCGGGAGCTCCGCCCGCTGGCTCTCTGACAACCGACGTACTACCTTCCAACTCAGGGCAGGCCCTGTACGGCCGGGGACTGCCCCTGTCAAGAACCCGGGGACGGGCAGCCTTGGCTCGTCCCTCCCTCCTTCGTATCGTCGATGGTTGCTTATCCGTCAAGCCCCACGATAAGAAGCCTTCCCTTCTTCAGGCCCGTCCAGGCCTCTTATCCGACAGGCCTCGTCGCAGAAGCACCCCCACCCTCCCTGGATAAGCCGCTTATCCGTCACGGCCAGAGTCAGAAGGCTCTAGCTCGCCCCGGTGTGCTTATGCCCCAAGCTCTATCGCTTTGACGTTGATACGAGAGAAGCGTAAACTCGGCTAAGTTCGCCGGAGTCAGGGAGATGGGCACAGGCCTTTGTTCGCTGGTCGCGCTCTTTCTGAACCGCTGCCGGTGAAGGTAGAAGTCGAGGTTCGGCGGCGTGAAGAGTTCTCGGCAGCAAGAGGTTACTCTGATGCATCTAAAGAACAGCTTGGCGCTTTTTCTTTGCATATTCCTGAGCATAGCTTTCTGTGCTAGCAAGGGAGCTACGGCACAATCCACTGGCGATAGGATTTTTCAAGAACTCGTCAGGGCGCAGGTCGAGAATCAGCAAGCGCAGGCTGCATACTACCGGCAGCAAACGTCGCCCTCGAAGGACGTGTGGTGGAAAAGCAGTTTGACCGGAACAATGCTGGGCGCTGCGATTGCACTCGCAGGAGTTTTATTCACCGGCTGGCTCCAGGCAAACTTGGAGAAGCGCAAATGGAAGCGCTCCAAGGCGGACGAATTAGAAAAAGAGACCCGGCTGGCAACCGCAGAGTTGACAAGAGGGATAGCTGCTGGAATTCATGCGGTAGCTTGGTGCAGTTGGAAGGCAAGATATGAACCTGACGACCTGAAGGAAAAGGATTTTGCATTATACGATAGGGAGATCAAAGGAATCTTTCCGGAGATAGTTGGCTCGCGAGTAGTACTGGCGGCACTAGATAGAACCCTTCACGAACAAATGACGCCATTTGTAAAGGAGTTGTATCAGCTTGACAAGGAGCTTGCCAAAGCCTCCGCGCTATTCAGAAAATCTCGTGAAGAGGGGATCAGGGCAGTAGATGTCTGCTATTCGCACGCCAATCTGTTCGATAAAAAGCTGCTAAGTGAGGTGTCGAAGATAGTCAACATGAGTGACACGCAAAGCCAGTCGCGGGAGAGTGCGATCGAAGATTGCGAGCCAAGCGGTAGAGAGAATTCCGGAAGCGCGCCGAACCCAAGCCCTGCAGCGGACGGCATAGCCGCCCCTGAGGGCTAGCCACGTTAGCTGCGAGGATCGAGTGTCAGCGATGGAACTCTGCAGATTATGCCTGACGGCAGACATGCCCATTCGGAACTCCCATATCTTCTCGGAGTTCCTCTATGGGCCGTCGTATGATGAGAAACACCGAGGCCTATACCTTGATCCTGGCCCGGGAGGCGGCGGAAGGGATATCCTCCAGAAGGGACCCCGTGAGCGGCTCTTGTGCTCGTCTTGCGAAACGCATCTATCAGCCTTTGAACGGTACGGCGCTACTATCCTTAGGCGGCTTCCAATCTTGGAGGGTTACCATGCTAATACGGGGATATGGATCTCTGATGTCGATTACACGAAGTTCAAGCTCTTTACTATGTCATTGCTATGGCGCGCGAGCGTGAGCAGAGAGGTGATGTTCAGGAAGGTGCAACTCGGGCCCGATGAAGAGCCTCTTCGAAGAATGATTGCACTGGCCAACCCGGGAGAACCTTGGGAGTACGGTTGCGCCCTGAATCAACTGCAAGATATCGATGATTTTAAGCGCGTCGTCATGTTCCCAGGTGAAATGAAATTAGAAGGTCACAAGGGCTTCCACTTTATGGCATGGGGCTACCATTGGCGGTTCGTTGTGTCGAGCCATGCGTCGTCGTTGCCCTATGATGAACTGTTTCTCACGCCGGAGGGCAAACTACCGATTCGGGTTTCTAGCATTAAGGCGAGTGATCTTGTGCAGGGCATGCTGCGAGGTGAAAGAGTAGTTGAGAAACCGGCAGCTAACCCGGGCATGCAGGGGACGGCTACCGCCGCCCCTGATGCCCAAGCACGTTCTGCGTCAGTGACAAGCCGCATTGGAGGGGTAATCGCAGATGCAACTGCTGGACAAAGATGAGGCCGTGAGCCTTCTTAAAGGAGGCATGGATGGGATCATAGAATGGAACTCGCGGCGTTCACGGGGAGACCGCATTCCGCCGCTGGATGGGGCGAGCCTGCGATGTCTCAACTTGGCGATAGACGTTCCGCCCGTTGATGACCCGCCAGGAAAAATGCGACTGATAATGAGAGCCGGATATCGAAGCGCGGACCTCAGTGGAGTTATTCTACAAGGCGCCGATCTTACTGGCGCCATCATTGAGGGCGTCAATCTTTCTGATGCTAATCTCCGGGATGCGAACCTGAATTTAGCAAGCCTTAGAAACTCTGATCTTCGCCATAGCTGCTTGGCAACTGCTAACCTAGCGGGCGCCAATATCTCCGCTAGTGACCTACGGGGGACCGATCTTGAGAATGCCATCCTGTACCAGGCCCACCTGATTGACTGCTGGCTCACCAAGTGCAACTTCAAAGGAGCTACTTTCGATGAGACCGTTATTGGCTCTAGCCTCCGCGGCGCCCTAGGGCTTGAGAGCATTTTTCACGGAGGCCCCTCAGAAATTACGCTTGGTTCTATATTGGATTGCATGGACGACCTACCTTTATCATTTCTACGCGGCCTAGGTATACCAGAAGAAGACATCGAGTATTTTAGGGGACGAGTCGGGCCATGCATACAGTTTTATTCCTGCTTCATAAGTTATAGTCATAGGGATAAGGCTTTTGCCCGGCGGCTACATGATCAACTTCAATCTCGAGGAATACGATGCTGGCTGGATGAGCATGCAATTAAGCCTGGTGACCGGATCTTGGAATCGGTTAATCAAGCGATACGCGTTCATGACAAAGTGGTGCTTTGCTGCTCCGAATCGTCGCTTGAGAGTTGGTGGGTAAAAGACGAAATAAGAAAGGCTCACGAGCGTGAGAGATCAGGAGGACTCGATATCATAATTCCCTTGACACTTGATCGCTACTTACTCGATGTCTGGAATGACGGTTTAGCGAGCGATCTTCGCTCTCGGTTCGCGGTGGACTTTTCGGGTTGGGAGCATAATAATGCTGTATTCGAGAAGCAATTTGAGCGAGTAGTGCTAGCTCTGAAAGCAGGTGTTAGGCCACTGCAGAACGCAATCTCTGAACTACGGGTGGATAATTCACAGAGCGCAGAACCATGGCCTCAACCGGATAGGAACCGCGCTTCGCACGGTCCTGCCGGTTAGGCCCAAAGGCGTTCTGCGTCCAGGGTGTGGAGAGAACAAATGGCACTTTGGGATAAGCTCTTTGGAAGGAAGCGGAGACGGGAGCTAAGCTCTGAGTTGCTCAAAGCATCAGCCTACAGTGAGTCGAATCAAGTGACACTGAGGATTCGCGAGTTGCTCGCTGGGGGGGCCGATGCTGATTCTATAGACGAAGAGATGGAGACACCCCTCATGAAGGCGGCATGGGCGAGCAACCTTCATGCCATGAAACTACTAGTTGCCGCTGGTGCAAAGATCGATTGCCGTAATTGGGAGGGCAAGACACCCCTTATGGCTTCAGCTATCTCTGGGAATGTCGCTGCTCTCGACATCCTAGTTCATGCTGGAGCTAATTTGTACGAGTGTTGCGATTCAGGGTGTACAGCTGGTTACTACGCGCTCTTGACGCAGCACCACGAGGCAGCAGGAGTCCTGCGAAAAGCGGAAGAGTATAGGGCGGAGGCTGATGGTATACAATTAATCGAGCCGCCTTTGTGTGATGTAGCTTGCGTGAACTGTGGCGGTTCTTTCAATCACTATGTCGATGGTGAAGAAATTGATTTTGGTGATGGGCGTGACCTAGAGAGGGAAACTCTTCTGTGCGCAAGATGCGGAAACAAAGCTAGGTTTCGAATGATCTTCGGTCCAATGCCAGTTGGTAGAAGGTAGGCGCAGAACCCAGCGGCTGCAGGCGGACGCGGACCTTCGCTTTGCTCCGGCCCGCGCCGCTGAGCCACCACAGCGTTGGCCGTAGGCAGCATGGATGAGCTGCTTGGGATACTTTCAGCAGGAGCGTAGATCTGCCCCGAACTGGCATCGAAGGACGAGGATCTAATCAAAGGAGAACCCATGAAGCAAGTCACAATCTTAGTTCTGTTGGTAATCACTGCAATGGCTGGCACACTCGCAGCCGAAGTCTCGGCCCCCAATGCGGCAGTCACGACTCCGGTTCTACCCCAAAACGCTTCATCGCGGTTGGCCTCTGCAGCATGGCTACTGCCCACGCCAGAGATTTGGTCGCACCTGCCGCTCACACCGACCAGTGCATGTGGCCCCGCGTTTAGTGTCACCACAAACTATTGGGGTTTCGAAGGTTACTCTGGGGACAGTTGCCCAGTAGTCTGCGGTCCCTGTGGCCCAGCCGATAAGCTAGTCGGCCAAGTGATCGAAGAATGCGACGGCACGACTACACAATGGGGGTTAATCTGCGACAGAGAGTACACGACAACGATCAGGAACTGTCCGTTTTGTGGTGAGGAAGAATACTGATCGCTCGTTGCTATTGACCAGATAATGCTGCGTCTGGGCAGAGCGGCCAACCCCAGGCGGTTGAGCGGACGGAAACCGCAGAGCGCGGTTTCGCCGCTCACCTCATGAACGTTGGGCGTAAGTAGGTACCACCGATGGTTAATCTCCTTCAGCATCTGATCTCAAACGAGGTGGGAACCAGTGCTTTCCTTGGTACTTTACTCGACCCGCGGTATAACGACACTGTTTTCGCCCAGGCACGCATTGCGATCGCCCACTTACTCAAGAGGCACGGGATTGAAGTTTCTTCGTCGGCGCCGACTGCTGTTGAGCTCGAGTATTTGAGCATCGACCTCGTTGCAGTGTGGCCGCCTTGGACCTTGCTCATTGAGAACAAGATTGCATCAGCCTCGGTTACCCGGGGCCAGTTGAGGGACTATTACTCGGCCTGCCTCCTACACCTCGACCGCAACGGCTTCCTAAAGCACGCGGGCGAAGCCGTTTCTCGACAGCCCCTCTGCTTCATTTATTTGACGCCGACGCCATACACGGGAATGGTTGAGTTCGATTCGCTCGAACTCCATTCCAGCCGTTCCGACACAAAAATACACCTCGCATGGAGCGAGCTACTCGATTGCTTGACTCCATTAGTCGGCAAGATTGATGATCATGCCTCGTGGTTTTTCAAGGCGGGCGTAGACCGTGTTCGCGACGTCTTAGAGGCAGCCAAGAAAGGCCTGCCAGAAGATGAACGGCGGCTCAGGATCCAGGCGCTTATGAATGACCTCAAGAGCCGGCTGCAGAACAGTGAGCACGCTTCAGGTCTTTTATTCCAGCGTTGGTCTCAACAATCGAGAGAACAGCTCTTTGCTACAGGGCCGGCGCGTTCGGCGTACGTGGGCCTGTATCTCTCATACGACGGTACAGAGTTTCCGTCCGCAAAGACCATTCGTCCGGTCGGCGACATTTCGTTTGACATAGCCAGCAAACATCGTGCACGGCTTCGCGGTCTCGTCACGACGAGATCACATGAGGAATGGGCGGAGTTTCTAGGTGTCTCTAGCAGCGAGATACAGCTCAATGGCGAAAAGGGCTCACTCGCTTGGCGATTTTCGCTGCCTGAGATGTCCACAGAAGAGTTTCTATGTGCAACGGCGGAGCGTTTAGGAGTCTTCTCTTCGATGTTTAGGGATACACTGGCTGAGTCGCCTGAGAGCGTCTAAGGGGAGCGTCCTAGTGACAAACGCCCAACCCAAAGCAGTCAAGCGGACGGTAACCGCTAAAAGCGCGGTTCCGCCGCTCACCGCTAGACCGTTCTGCGTCCTTGGTAGAGTTATGAGGAAAAGGGAACTCAGTTGAGCACAACAGCCATCTTTGCAGAGCTACTCGTGATTGGCATTCAGACAGCCTTCTGGGTTGCTCTTCTTGCCATGAGTCTTGCGCCCACGCTCGTCCGCTCCATTGATCTTTCCGGTCTGAAGGAGTGGGAGGGTCTAATTACCGCGAGCCTGTTTGCAGTGTGTTATTCGCTTGGAGTCCTGGTGGATCGACTTGCCGATGTGTTTGCCTTGGCCTTTCGTCCCAGTGAACTGATAAAGAAGGTTTCCTGGCTGCGCACCGCGCAATCCAAGTTTTCGGATCGAAAGCTTGAAGATGCTCCAGTAAAGCTAGTGAAGTTAGCCTTCAAAGAGGGTAAGGCGCTTGAGTATTTTGATTACTTTAGGTCGCGCATCAGAATTGCTAGGGCGCTGACTATAAACTCCGCGCTGACGGCCCTTGCGGCCATTTACTTCGGGCTGGTGCGTCGTGACTTGGTCGCAGATCCGTGGGTGTTTATTCTGACCGTGTGCTTTTTGGGTGGTGGTATTAGTGTCGCTTCGTTTCTCGCGACTGGGATGCTGGACCTTGCATACGAGACTCGCAGAACTGAGTTGAGCCGCCTACTTGAAGAGGCGGAAGAGTCCAACAAGAGAGAGGCCGCAGTACCAACGCGTCCAGCGGACGGCTGACGCCGCACGCTGACGCGCTACAGCGTTAGGCGTAGGACGCAAGTGTGAACCAGTCGGAGCGAAAGACGCATATGGACTACAAACCCGCAGACTTCTTCATCGGCGTAATCGACTTCTTTGGGATATTAGTTCCTGGGGCAACTCTTCTCTACCTGCAGAGCCGACTCATTTCTCCTTTCGTGACAGGACACTTCAGCGGGCAGAGCGGGCAGATTGCCTTCTGGATTAGCTTCATCCTCGGATCTTACGTGCTTGGCCACCTAATCCTGGGTATAGGCGTACCTATGAACCGGTTGCACTTACTGCGTTTGCCCGAAGACAAAGATTATTTTTACCAAGCGGTTCGGGACAGGATTGTTCTTCCGAAAGGAGTTCCCGGGACGCGGGCTAATGCTTTTCATCGGGCGTACTGCTCCATCTGCCTTCAAAGCCCTTCCGCCCTAGGGGAAATTGAACGGCAGATGGCTGACTACAAACTCTTCCGGAGCTTGGCAATCGTCTTCGCGCTAGATTGCGTTCTGGTCTTTGCATTTAGCTACCCACGAGATTGGCCTAGAATTCTTTTGTCATTCTCTTTGTTTGTCCTCACCTTGGCAAGGTTTCTGTTCCTACTGGGGTGGACCTATCGCGCGACCTTTGAATTCCATTCGTTATTGGAGAGCCTGCCGTTACGTAATTCTGAAGATCAGGAGATCACGCCTAACATCTATGAGGCCACCGGTGGTCAAGGCACAGACGTTCCGTAGTCGCTGGGCGGGGGCTCCAGCTCGATAAAGGATCGCGAGTCGGATGGAGATGCTCTCCTCTGCTTGGTTTCTAACTCGGCGCAGGGACTGCCTG
>DATMER010000045.1:0-19547 GCA_035556715.1 Thermoanaerobaculia bacterium | reverse complement strand
GACGAGCACCGCCGCCGCCTGGAGTACCTGGAGGCCCTCAACGCCGAGGGCATCCACGAGATCATGCGGCACAACGACGCCCTCTTCGCCCGCGCCGACCAGAAGCTCGACCGCTACCGCCGGGAGGTCCGCGACCTGCTCGGCAGCCTCGGCGCCGCGCTCTCCGTGGTGCAGACGGCCTCCCCTGTCGAGAGCGTGGCCCGAGCCCACGAGGAGCACGGCTATCTCGAGCTGGAGCGCCGCTACCGCGGCACCGAGGAAGAGATCCGGGAGCGGATCTCAGCCTATCTCCCCTGGCTGGATAAGCTTCCAGGACCGGTTCTGGACGTGGGCTGCGGCCGGGGAGAGGCGCTCGCCCTCTTCCGGGACCATGGAATCCCGGCCCGCGGCATCGACACCAGTGCCCGCATGGTGGCGCTCTGCCGCGAGCGGGGCCTGGAAGCGGAGGAGGGGGACGCCTTCGCCGCGCTGGCCGATCTGCCCGAGGCGAGCCTGGGAGGAGTGGTCTCCTTCCATGTCATCGAGCATCTACCCGCGGCATCGCTCGACCGCTTGGTCCGCCTGGCCTACCGGGCCTTGAAGCCGGGAGGCGTCCTGATCCTGGAGACTCCGAACCCGCTCTCAATGCTGGTCGCAGCGCGCAGCTTCTGGCTCGACCCGACCCACATCCGCCCGGTCCATCCCGAGAGCCTGAAGCTCATGTACGAGCTCGCCGGCTTCGACCCGGTCGAGCGCCTCGACCTCCGCCCCTATCCGGATTCCGAACGGCTACCCGAGATCGACCTCGCGCAGCTCCCCGAGGAGCAGCGCGTGCTCGCCGACCGCGTCAACCGGCTGCGCGACCGGCTGGATGAGCTGCTGTTCGGGTATCAGGATTTCGGGATGGTGGGCCGGCGACCGTAGTCGGCGCTTCGGCGGACATCCCTGACGACTCTGACAGTCTTGACGACCCTGAACCGGGCAGCTTCTGCTCTCTTTTCGGCTTGTTGGCTGGTATGAGCCTTGCTCTTCCCGGGAGACAACAACCTAAAGGAGATGAATCATGGCGAACAGCTTCTTCTGGGATATCGGGTTCGATTTCAATTCCGTGCAGAACCCTAGAACCGGCGAAGACTTTCTCGCGATTGGCTTGGTGTTGGCTCAACCCAATAACGCGGATGTGCCTGCTACTCCAGTCGGTATCTCCATAGGAGATACAATTGGCTTCTTCGCCTACGATATTACCAGCAATCCAACGGGGACCTCTTCTATAACCGGAGGGGCGATCACATTTACGAATGCTGTGCCTCAGTCCGATAGTAATAATAATACGATCACTTCGCCTTTCAATAATAGTACAGGTGATTTCTTGACAAGTATCTCCATCCCGGCGCTTACGAATATCGGCACCGGAATGAGTACGATCTTCAGTGGGATCCAAGCTCCTCAGGCTTCTACTACGAACAACGCAGCAACGTTTACAAAATTTTCCATCGGCAGCATGACAGTGAATAACTTGGGGCGCTTCATGATGACTGTCGAGCTGACTGTTCAGGTGCCAAACGGCAACGGAGGAACGACGACGAAGACTTTCTTCGTTGACCCCGAGATGATCGTCGGCGGCACCAATCAGGCAGTCTGAAGCTCAGGACTCCGTGGCCAGTCCGGCGATCAGGCGGTGATATCAAGCATCCGACGGAGCCCCAGCAGCTCCGGGTCCTTCTTCACCTCATCCAAGGGCAGGCCGGCTCGCAGCGCCTGATCGAGCGCTAGCTTGCTTTCCCCTTGGAGACAACAAACTAAGGAGAAAAATATGGCCAACCCACCCCTTGTTTGGCATTTTGGATTCGACATTACCGCCGTCCAAGAAGGTAATACGTCCTATCTTTTGAATGGTTTAGTAGAAATGGAGAACCCCGCAACGCCTGCTTCTCCAAATGTTTTAACTACTCAGGATACGATCTCCTTTTATGCATTCGATGTCACCGCGACGGGGGTGAGCGGCTATTCGCCTATCAGTGCCATTTTCACCTTCAGCAACGCACAGACCGGTCAGTCAGTCCCTTGTCCTTTTAACACTTCCATTACTATTCCTCTTAGCGGCAATACAACAACAGATTTTCAGGTCGCTAATAATGCCGCAGTAGTTCAGATTGGTCCGCTGCCGCTTGCGGCAGCAGCTGGCAAAGGTACAAGTGCAATGTTCGGTCCCACCACGACATATCGGCAGTGGGGGATTCTTCCTGGTCTTCAGATCAGCAATCGTGGTCGATTCCTATTTAACGTCGAGCTGACCGTCCAGCAGGGAGAGGGCGGCCCGAAGCGGACCTTCTTCGTTGATCCCGAGATGATCGTCGGCGGCACGAACTGAAGCTTCAGGATTATTTGGACAGTCCGGCGATCAGGCGGTGATATCGAGCATCCGCACGGAGCGCCAGCAGCTCCGGGTCCTTCTTCACCTCATCCAAGGGCAGTCCGGCTCGCAGCGCCTGAACGAGCGCTGCGAGCGCCTTCTCCCGCAGGGTGCAGACCTCATAGGCGACGGCCATGCGAAACCAGGAACTCGCGCCCTTGTCAGACACCTTCTCCAAAGCGCCCAACTCTGCCGATGCTGGAGCGCAGTCTCCGCGTTTCGCCAGATAGCTGGCCAAGCTGCTGCGGAGACCTGGATCGCCGGGCTTGGAGCGCAGTTGCTCCTGCACGAGCTGACTGGCCCGAAGGTACGCCTCGCTTGCTCTCTCCTTCTGGTCCGGGGCCCAGCGGCATGCGTCCCCCAGGTTTCCCCAGATGAGATAGCTGTTCGAGCCTGCCGGCATCTCGAGGGCCCTCTCATAAGCTCCGACGGACTCCTCATAAAAACCTTGAGCGAACTGGACCGTGCCGAGATTGGCATAGACACTTGCCTCGGGCTGAATCGCGAGAGCCTTCTGGAACTGGGAGGCAGCCTGTGCTAGGTCTCCCTGTACGTAATAGGCGACGCCTAGATTTCGGTATCCCCGGAATCCATCAGGGGCCAGCTCGATGCTCCTGCGGAACGCTGCGATGGCCTCCTTCGTCCGGCCCATATTCAGGTAGAGAGTGCCGAGATCGTCGAAGTACACCCTGTAGGGCTGGACCTCCACAGCCTTCTTGTAAGCCGCTTCCGCCTCTGTCCACTTCCTTTGGGATTCGTGAATCCTGCCGGCAGCATGGTAGGCATCGCCGTTGGCCGGATCGAGGACGAGAGCCCGTTCGACGTGCCGCAGGGCCTCTTCCGAGCGCCCGGCGGAATAGAGCGCCAGCCCGAGGCTGACTTGAGCGGAAGCGAGATAGGGATCCAGGGCGACGGCGCGCTCCGCCATGGGCAAGGCCCGATCCAACCACATCGGGTCCTTGCTGTCGCCCTGGAACTTGAGCCAATAGGCTTTTGCGAGCCCCGCATGGGCCGCCGCGTGTGTCTTATCCTGGGCCAGAACCCTTTGGAAGCTATCGATCGCGAGGTCGAGATTCCCTTTTCTGTCGAACCGATCGAGATAGGCCAGCCCCCCTTGATAGAGGGAATGCGGCGTGGGTTGGACCACCTGCGAGCGCAGCAGGTAGACGGCGGCGATCGCCAGGAGCAGAAGGACGGCGATCCCTGCCGCAACCCGGAGGCTCCGGGTTCTATACGGCGCGTTTTCGTGGATCGCTGTACTCCCCGCAGGCAAAGTGGTTTCGGCGGCAATCGAGAGAACGGTCGGAGATGGACGGCGGCCCGGCAGCTCAAGGATCGTCTCTTCACCGGAAGCATCGGCCGCATCGCGAGAGACCTGCGGTCTCGTCGAGGCCGTCGATTGGACCACGGCGATCTGATCCAGAGCTGCGGCCACCTGCACGGCGCTTGCGGGCCGGTCGACCGGGTCCTTTTCCAGGAGCCGATCGATCAGCTCCGAAAGCTCGCGCGGTATGCCGGGGCGGACGGCCGACGCGGGCCGCTGCCGGAAGCTGCAGACGCGCGCGAGCGTGGCCGCCGAGGTCTCAGCCCGAAACGGCGCCACGCCGGTGACCATCTCGTAGAGAAGGGAGCCGAGGGAAAAGAGATCTGACCGGGCATCGAGCGGTAATCCCATGGCCTGCTCAGGCGACATCGCATAGGAGGTCCCGATAACCAGGCCCGGCTCCGACAAGGTCGTCTCCCGCGTCTCGGGTTGGATCTGCTTGGCCACTCCGAAATCAAGGATCTTGGCACGCCCGGCGCGGGTCACCATCACGTTGGGGGCCTTCAAGTCCCGGTGGATGAATCCCTGGGCGTGAGCTTCGGCGAGCCCCTCGGCGATCTCGCGGCCCAGGCGCAGGGCGCGCTCCGGAGGGAGCGGGCCTTCCCGCAGGAGCGACTGGAGCGTCCGCCCTTCCACCAGCTCCATGACGATCCAGTCGCTCGCCTCCGTCTCGACGATGTCGTAGATGTGGACGATGGATGGATGATTGAGGCGCGCTCCGGCTTCGGCCTCGCGGCGCAGGCGTTCCCGGAGCTTGTGGTCATCGGTGGCCGTCGCGAGGATCCGCTTCAGGGCGACGGGGCGTTTCAGTCGCTCGTCCCAGGCGCGGCAGACGGTCCCCATTCCCCCGGATCCCAGGGGCTCGATCAGACGGTAGGGACCGATCCTCTCGTTGGGCTCCATAATTTGTGGAAGCTGCTTTAGTTTAACGCAAGATCTGTGGGGAAGAGGGGCGGAGCCCAAGCTTTTTCGTCTGGCGCTTCAGCCCTTCCTCCGACACCTCGAGCTGCTCCGCGGCCTCGGCCAGGCGGCCGCCGCTCTGCAGGAGCGCCTGCTCGATCTCGGAGCGTTCCAGGTCGGAAGCCTTGCGGGTGAGGGGGCAGGCGTCGATCAGGAGATAGACGGCGGCGCGCGAGATGCCGATCTGCTCGGCCGTGGCCCCGGGCTCCCAACGGTTGGCTCGGAGGGCTGCCACGAGCTCCTCGTCGGAGACTTCCTGGGGGCTGCGCCTACGCTGGGAAGGCCGGGCAGGCGCTCGGGATGGACTAGGCACGGTCTCCAGGGCCGGCGCGGCGACTGTCTCCATCTCTGCCCGGGTCTCACCGGAGAAAGGCACGAGGAGCCTCTCGATCTGCGCGCCGATGCGGACCTCGGCAGAGCCGCGGCTCTCGACTGCGATCGTTCGCGCCACGTTGCGGAGCTGGCGGACGTTGCCCGGCCAGTCGTACAGGGCAAGCCGCGCGACCAGGGAGGCGTGGAGCCAGGGGCGATCCGCCGGGGCGGGCTCGAGGCGGTGAGCTTCCCCGACGGCTTCGAGCTCCTGGCGCAGGAAGTGAAGCAGCAGGCGCCCGATGTCGTCGCGGCGCTGGCGCAGGGGAGGAATGCGGATCTCATAGCCGCTCAAACGGTGGAGCAGGGGAGCGCGAAAGCGGCCGGAGGCGATCGCCGCTTCGAGGTCGGAGTCGGTCGCCGCGATCGTCCGGACATCGACCCGCTGAATCTGCTCTGTCCCGACCGGCTGGATCTCGCCGTTCTCGAGAGCTCGGAGGAGGAGCGGCTGGACCTCGGGAGGGACCTCACCGATCTCATCCAGGAAGAGGGTTCCGCCGTCCGCCCGGCTGAAGAATCCCCGCCGCTTCTGATCGGCCCCTGTATACGCTCCCTTGGCGGCTCCGAAGAGCTCCGCGGCTGCGAGTGACGGCGGGATGGCTCCCATATTGACCGCGAGATAGGGATGGGCCCGCCGCGCGCTCGCCTGATGGATGGCCTGAGCCAGCAGCTCTTTTCCGGTGCCGGTCTCGCCGAGCAGGAGCACCGGCACCTCCAGGTCGGCCACCTGGCGGATCTGTCGCCGGATCTCCAGGATCGGCTCGCTTTCACCCACGAACCCATAGCGGGGAAGGGACGGCTCGGAGACCGGCCGGAACCGGTGCAGGAGGAGCGTCACCCGGTTTCCTAGAAGGAGGACGACGCCGCGTTCGATCTCACGGTCGGTGAACAGCCGCTCGCCGCGGACAGGCTCCCCTTGGGCGATCACGAAGATGGAAGAGCTCCGGCAGGCCAGGCGGACGCTTCCTCCGCCTTCCGGGAGCAGCCATAGCGGACGGCGGCTCAGGTGGGGATCGGCCAGAGGACGCCGCCACGGCTCGCCCGGAGCTCCGAAGGACGGCTCCAGTCGCGAGATCGGCTCTTCGCGGCCCGATGCGAGGTCGAGCAGCGCGGCGCGCTCGCCGATTCGCCGGACCTCGGAATGGGCGAGGATCGTCAGCCCCGGAACCAGGGAACAGGTGGTCTCTTGCCAGTCGCTTCCCGTGCGGGTCTCGGCATCCCGCCACGTCTCGCCTTGTTCTGGGAACACGGAGAGAGTTTAACCAGATGCCGCAGGAAGCGGAAGGGGCTGAGATTGATCCCATCCTCCCTCTCCCCGACCCTCTCCCTCACCTGCGCGAGGGAGAGGCGCCCCCGCCCGCACAAATCTGGAATTCAGAGGCAAGTCTCCCCCTCTCCCGGGGAGGGCGTGCTCGGGGGACCGGGAGAGGGGGCCGGGGGGTGAGGGCTCAGGGCGGCGTCTCCTCGGGAGCCGGGCTCTCCTGCGGACCCGGATCGGGAGTGGGAGTCGCCTCCGCAGGAGCCTCCGATCCCGCCGCCGGCTCTGCCGGCTTCTGGCCCGGCATGTTCTCCCCTTCCTTCGGGATGTAGAACTGCTTCTGCTGGTACCAGGGCAGGCTCGTGATCGTCGACCACTGGCTGCTGTGCTCGCGCGCAGGCTCGGTGCCCGCCACGAAAGCCTCCTTGAGGGTGCGCCCGCCGGTCGACGCGAGCAGGCCGCTGTAGTACTCGACATCCTTCACGAGCACTCCCGGCGGCACCGGGAAGGTCTCGCCCTTCTTCATCCAGCCGTCCTTCAGACCGGCTTCGGCGATCGACCGCCAGATGGGCAGAGCGGCGACCGCGCCGCTCATGCCGCCGCCGAGGGAGCGCTTCTGGTCGTAGCCGACCCAGGTCAGGATCGTGTAGCGCGGCGTGTAGCCCACGAACCAGGCGTCGGAGAAGTCGTCCGTGGTGCCGGTCTTGCCCGCGATGTCGAGCGGCAGGTCGTGGATGTCGTAGGCGGTGCCGTGGTCGATGACCCCCTCCATCATGTGGGTCAGCACGTAGGCGGTCGCCGGGGTGGTGGAGCTGTAGGTGGCGGGGAAGTGCTGCTCCAGCACCTGTCCGTCCGGGCTCGTGATCCGGTTGATCAGGTGGGGCTCGATGTAGACCCCCTGGTTGGCGATGGTGGCGAAGGCCGCGGCCATCTCCAGGGGGATCAGGTCGGCCGCGCCGAGCGAGATGCTCGGGTAGTTGGGCAGCTTGGTGCGGATGCCGCAGCGCTGCGCGAAGTCGATCACCCGCCTGCCGCCAACGAGGTCCCAGAGCTTGACCGCGGGCACGTTGATCGACTGCTCCAGGGCGCGGCGCAGGGTGACGATGCCGTAGTGCTTCTTGTAATAGTTCTCGGGCCGGTAGCTCATCCGGCCGTCGCCCCCGCGGAAGTAGGTGGGAGCGTCGAGCAGGGTGTCGGACGGGGTCCACCCGGCCTCCAGGGCGGCGCCGTAGACCAGGGGCTTGAAGGCCGAGCCCACCTGCCGCCGCGCCTGGGTGATGCGGTTGAACTTGTTGCGGTCGAAGTCCCAGCCGCCGACCATGGCGCGAATGGCGCCGGTGCGGTGCTCGATGACCACGGCCCCGGCCTCCATCCGCGGCTCCTGCTCCAGGAAGAGCTTCGGCTCGGCCGCGGGCGCATCTTTCTGGTCCTTCTGCTCTTGCTGGTCCTTCTTCCCCTTCTCTTCGGGGACATCGAGGCGGAACCAGGCCACGTCGCCGCGCTTGAGCAGGCTGGCCGGCGAGGTCCGCCGCGTCCAGGCGATCCCCTTGGCGTCGAGGGTGTAGGTCTCTTTCCCGATCTTGACCCGCGCCGTGGACCCTTCGGCCTCCAGCACCACCCCCTGGTACCAGCGCCCGGGCACGGGCTTGCCCTGGCCCCAGGTCGGCAGCTCCTGGCTCTCCACGTCGCGGTCGTCGAGGTGGGCGATCGGACCGCGCCAGCCGCGGCGGTGGTCGAGGCGCAGCAGCCCGGCGCGCAGGGCCTTCTCCGTCGCCTCCTGGATCTGCTTGTCGACGGTCGTCCGCACCTGTAGCCCCCCCTCGTAGAGAGTGGTGGCGCCGTACTTGTTCTCCAGGTACTTGCGCACGTCCTCGGAGAAGTAGGGGGCGAACATCTTCTCGGCCTGCTGGGTGGCGACGAGGAGCGGCTGGGCCAGGGCTTCGCTGTGCTGTTGGGGGTTGATGAAGCCCTCCTCCAGCATGCGGCGCAGCACGCGGTTGCGGTTCTTGAGCACCTGCTCCGGCGTGCGGTACGGGCTGTAGCGGCTCGGCGCCGGGATGATCCCCACCAGGGTGGCCGCCTCGGCCAGGGTGAGCTTGGCCGCGGACTTGCCGAAGTAGTAGCGCGAGGCCGCCTCCGCGCCGTAGTTGCCGTGGCCGAGGTTCACCAGGTTCACGTAGAGCGTGAGGATCTGCGGCTTGCTGTAGTTCTTCTCCAGCTCGACGGCGAGGAAGGCCTCCTCGACCTTGCGCCGCCAGGTGCGCTCCCGGCTGAGGAACAGGGTGCGGGAGAGCTGCATGGTGATCGTCGAGGCGCCCTCCACGACCTTGCCGGCGCGGATGTCGGCCAGGGCGGCGCGGGCGATGCCCAGGGCGTCGACGCCGCCGTGACGGAAGAAGTTCGAGTCCTCGGAGGCGAGCACCGCCTGCTGCAGCACGAGCGGGATCTGGTCCACCTTGAGCATGACCCGCCGCTCGCGGGCGAAAGTGGCGAAGACGCTGCCGTCGCGCGCGAAGAGCTGGGTCACCAGGCTCGGCGTATAGTCGGCCAGGGCGTCCACCCGCGGCATGTGGATGGCGGCGGCCACCGTCACCCCGGTCAGTGCCCCGATGAGCAGGGCGATGAGCAGGGGCAGGGTCCACCGGATCAGCCGCCGGGGATTGCGCGAAGGCGGGACGACGGGGGGAGTTCTCTCGGTCGGTTCGTTCAGCGGGTCGTATCGCACGTGCCCATTATGGCCCGGACGGCCCGGTTCGTGGTAGAAAAGTCATACTCGAATGGAACCCCCGGCCCCGCCCTCGACCCCCGCGTCCCCCTTCCACCCGGGGCAGCCCCGTCCTTCCGGCGGCTCGCGCACGAAGCCGCTGCTGATCGGCTGCGGCGCCGCGCTCGTCCTCCTGGGCATCGCCGCGGTCATCCTGGTGGTGAAGCTGCCGGAGTTCGTGGACTGGATGTTCACCCGGCTGGAGACCCAGATCCTGGCCAAGCTCCCGCCGGACGTGACTCCCGACGAGCGCCAGCGCCTGGTCGATGCCTTCGATGCCGCGGCCCGGGCCATCGGCACGGGAAAGGCCGACCAGGCCAAGGCCCAGGAGCTCAACTCCGTCCTCATGGACTTCGCCCGGCAGGGTAGGACGATCACGCGCGAGGACGTCCTGAAGCTCACCCGGGCCCTGGAGGAGACGGCGGGGAAGAAACCACCAGGGGGTTGACCCCGTTCCCCCTCTCCTCACCGGCCTTCGGCCGGGCTAACCCCGTGCCGGTGGAGAGGGGGCTTCTGCCGGCGGAGGGGGCGCCCTCTCCCGCTGGGCCGACCGAAGGTCGGTGAGAGGGAAGGGGAGGGGGTCTTTCTGTGTTTACTATCAGGCCATGTCCGGTTTTGAAATCGTTTCGCGCTTCACACCTCAGGGCGACCAGCCCGAGGCCATCCAGCAACTCGTCGAGGGAGTCCAGCGGGGGGACAAGGAGCAGGTGCTCCTGGGCGTCACCGGCTCGGGCAAGACCTTCACCATCGCCAAGCTGATCGAGACGGTCAACCGCCCGACCCTGGTCCTCTCCCACAACAAGATCCTGGCCGCGCAGCTCTTCCAGGAGTTCCGCAGCTTCTTCCCGCACAACTCGGTCGAGTACTTCGTCTCCTACTACGACTACTACCAGCCCGAGGCGTACGTCCCCTCGACGGATACGTACATCGAGAAAGAGACCAGCATCAACGAGGAGATTGACCGCCTCCGGCTGCGGGCTACCAAGTCCCTGTTCGAGCGGCGGGACGTGATCATCGTGGCCTCGGTCTCCTGCATCTACGGCCTCGGCTCGCCCGAAGCGTTCTTCGGCATGCTCCAGTTCTTCAGCCGGGGCGACACCGAAGGCATGGACAGGCCCCTGAAGCGCCTCGTGGACATGCAGTACCAGCGCACCCAGCTCGACCTCTTTCCGGGCAGCTTCCGGGTGCGAGGCGACGTGCTGGAGATCCTCCCGGCGTACGAGGAGCTGGGCATCCGGGTCGAGTACTTCGGCGACGAGATCGAGCGCATCAGCCGCTTCGACGTGCTGCGCGGCGAGGCGGTCCAGGTGGTGGACAAGATGGCGGTCTACCCCCGCACCCACTATGTAACTCCGAAGTCGCGGCTGGAGATGGCCATCGCGGGGATCAAGGCCGAGCTCGTCGAGCGCCTGGCGGAGCTGGAGTTCCAGGGCAAGCTCCTGGAGCGCCAGCGCCTGGAGCAGCGCACCCGCTTCGACCTGGAGATGCTCCAGGAGATCGGCTACTGTCACGGCATCGAGAACTACTCGCGCCACCTCTCCGGCCGCTCCCCCGGGGAGCCGCCGCCGACCCTGTTCGACTACTTCCCGGACGACTTCCTGCTGGTGATGGACGAGAGCCACCAGACCATCCCGCAGGTCCGCGGCATGTACCACGGCGACCGGTCCCGGAAGGAGACGCTGGTCGACTTCGGCTTCCGTCTCCCCTCGGCGCTGGACAACCGGCCGCTCACCTTCCCCGAGTTCGACGCCCGGGTGGGCCAGCGGATCTACGTCTCGGCCACGCCCGCCCCCTGGGAGCTGGAGCGCACCGGCGGCGTGGTGGTGGAGCAGGTCATCCGGCCCACGGGCCTCATCGACCCGGTCATCGAGATCCGCCCGGCCCAGGGTCAGGTGGACGACCTGATCGGCGAGGTGCGCAAGGTGGTCGACCGCAAGGAGCGGGTCCTGGTCACCACGCTGACCAAGCGCATGGCCGAAGAGCTGACCCAGTACCTGAGCGAGCTGGGGATCAAGGTGCGCTACATGCACAGCGACGTCGAGACCCTGGAGCGGGTGGAGATCGTGACCGGCCTGCGCCGGGGCGATTTCGACGTGCTGGTGGGGATCAACCTCCTGCGCGAGGGGCTCGACCTGCCCGAGGTCTCTCTGGTGACCATCCTGGACGCGGACAAGGAGGGTTTCCTCCGCAGCACCACGTCGCTGATCCAGACCGTGGGCCGCGCCGCCCGCAACCTGAACGGCCGGGCGATCCTCTACGCCGACAAGATGACCGACTCAATGCGCCGGACGATCGACGAGACCGGGCGCCGGCGGCGCAAGCAGCAGGAGTACAACGAGGAGCACGGCATCGAGCCGCAGTCGATCCTCAAGGACATCCACAACCCGCTGGTCCAGATGAGCAACCTCGACCTCTACTCGGCCGGTCCCGCGCGCCTCTCCGCAGCGCCCGATGGCATGGACATCCCGCTCGCCGAGAGGATCTCCCGCCTGGAGAAGGACATGCGCGCCGCGGCAAAGCGCCTGGAGTTCGAAGAGGCCGCAGCCCTCCGCGACCAGCTCAAGGAGCTGAGGGAGCTGCAGATCTACGCGGGATAGATCTCGCGGGGGCCTGCCGTGGCTCCCTGTTTCCGTGTAAGATCGTGGAGAAGCAAGCAGGGCGTAACGCTCAGAGGGATCTAATGCAGCACGCCTACCGGGACGACGAGATGGAGATCGTAGGACCGATGACGGCGGAGGAGTACTTCGCCGAGGCTCTGCGTGCATCGGACAAACCGCGGGACGCCCGCAAGGCCGAGCTCATCGACGGAGTCCTGATCCTGTTCCCATCCCCTCTCGACGTCCACGAACGCCTTTACGTCTTCCTTCTCCGCCTGCTCGGTGAGTACGCCGAGCGTATGGACCTCGGAGAGGTCCGTGGCTCCAGGTCGGCGGTCAAGCTTGCCGAGGACCAGATCTACCAGCCGGATGTCCTTTTCGTCTCCCGGGACCGCCTTTCCCTCTTCGAGCGGCAGGGGATTTTCGGGCCTCCCGATCTGGTGATCGAGATCCTCTCCAAGTCCACCGCCAAGTACGACCGGGGCGCAAAGCTCCGCACGTATGACCGCGCCGGTGTCCGCGAGGTCTGGCTCGTCGACCCCGCCGGACCGCAGGGTACGGAGATCCTTCAGCGGCAGGGCTTGCGGCTCCAGCCCGTGACGCCCGGGCCGGAAGGCACAATCGACTCGATCGCGCTTCCCGGTTTCCGGCTCCGCCTCCACTGGCTCTGGCCGGAAGGCCGGTTCATCCCCGTGCGACAAGCCATCGACTCGATGCTCTCCTGATCCCGCGCATCCGTTTTCTTAGAAATACCTGTCACCCTTCCCCCTCCCTTCGGGCGTCGGCGGCGCAAGCATGGCTCCAGGATTCTTGAAGCCGATCCAAGCGGCTCGGAACGATTCTGAGATTTCCCGATGCCATTCTGAGCGGCTGAGAACCGTTCTGAGATTTTCAGAACCATTCTGAGTTTTTCAGAATGATTCCGAGAAAGCTCGAAGCCATTCTGAATTCCACAGAATGGCTCCGAGATTCTGGGAAGCCATTCTCAGCGGCTCAGAATGATTCTGAAATTTTCGGAGCCATTCTGAGCGGCTGAGAACGATTCTGAGAATTTCAGAGCCGTTCTGAGATTTTCAGAATGATTCTGAGAAAGCTCGAAGCCATTCTGAATCCTAGAGAATGGTTCTGAAGTCCTGGGAAGCCATTCTCAGGGACTCAGAATGGCTCTGAACTTTTCAGAATGGCGCGGAGCCGGCTGAAATAGCCTGGAATCGCGGAGAAAGGCGCCTTGGCGGTCCTTTCCTCCCAAAAATATACCCGGGATGGCCACCCTCATGACACGACCTTCGCCGCCCGGGGCGTTCAGGGTGAAGGGATGATTCACTAGCTAAAGCAGCAGTCTCCTGGAGCTTAGGGCTCGTCACGAAATAAGTGGGTCAGCCGTAGCCGATGAAGGGGCGGGCGGGGGTCCCCCTCTCCCGCGTAGCGGGGGAGGGCAGGGGGCTTTCAGGCCGTCGCCCGAGCGCCTCGGCCAGCACCCGAGAGGCTCGGGTAAGCGCCCGAGCGGCTCCGATCTGGCCCCGGGAGGCCCGGGTGAGCGCTCGAACGGCTCCGGCTCCATGCCGCCCATCCGAGTCTTCTATCCAGGCCGCTCACGTGAAAACCCCCTCCCCTGCCCTCCCCCGCTGCGCGGGAGAGGGGGACCCCCGCCCGCCCCTTCATCGGCTACGGCTGAGTCACTTATTTCGTGAGGGGCCCTTAGATGGCAGTTTCTTTGAATGTGGGAGAACTGAGATAATCTCCAAGGTTGCAGGAGGGGTAGGTGGCCCGCCCCGGCTGAGGCAGGCGCTTGCCATTCACCTACCCCTCCTTGTACCTCTCGGCCGCCGGGCAGCTCGCTTGAGCCACGACGCGGATCGGGGCAGGGTGAAGACCCGCCGCCGGAAACCGATATCGGCTGCAAGCTCGATCCCCACGGCGGCTGCGCGCCCGGGAGCTGAACAGACTGCGTTTCTGCGGAAGGGTTGGCCCCCCTCCCTGTCCTTCACGCCTGGAACCGAAGCTTCGGGTTGTTCCTAGCCTTCGAGAGATAGTCCTTGAGGCGCCGTACTAGGTCGATGGTGGTCTCCTCCATTTCGGCGGCCTCCTTGAAGAGGATCACCGCGCCGATGGCCTCCCGGTGGACCTGCTGGGTCTTGAAGATCTCCAGCATCTCATCGGCCAGCACCTTGATCTCCGAGAAGCGCCCTTCCTTCCTGTAGAGCAGCGATAAGTCCAGACTTGCCAGTGCGTAGTCGAAGGGGAGTTTTCGTGACTCGAAGGCATGGCGCACCTGCTCCAACTTGGCCAGGGCTTCCTCCCTGTGACCGAGACCGGTTGCGCAGTTTGCTTCCAGCCATAGCGTCTTGATCAAGTCGATCTCGTTGCCCAGCCGCTCGGCCAAGCCCCGAACCTCTTGCACCAGCAGGACGGCCTCTCCTGCTCGGGTCAAGGCGCAGAGCGTCGAGGCTTGGTTGAAACGCAGACCGAATCGCAGGCGCGTTTGGCGATCACCGTCGATGACCTGGGCCGCTCGGTCCAGGCTCTGAAGAGCACCCTCGGAGTCGCCGCTCTCCTTGAGAGTAAAACCCTGATTCAGCAGGATGACGCCGACCTCCTGAGGCTGAGCCAGAGCAAGCGCGTCCTCATGCAGCTTCAGCGCCCTGGGGAAGAGCCGCTGATCCCGCCGCAGCGAGGCCTCCATATCGAGCAGGTAGGCTTTGGAGAGCAGGCCCGCCGGATCCTCGCCTGCATCCCAGAGGCGCCAAGCATGGGAGAACGTCCTCTCCGCGCCGGGAAGGTCGCTGCCGATCACCCTTTGGGCGTTCCCGACGAATCCGGTGCACCAGCCCTCCAGCCGGGACCGGATGCCGGCGCTGGCCGGCTCGTCCAGGTCGATGTGCTGAGCCATGAAAAGTGCGAGCTCAGCAAGCTCAAGGGCCTTGGAAGGGTCATCTGGCGCCGCGTCCTCGCTTGCCCTGCACAAGCGCAGGCAGAGCAGCGGGTCCCGATACGCTCGTGAGGCTTCAATGAGGAGCCGCTGCTTGGCTCCGGGATAGCCGATCAGCTTCTGAAATAGCGCCTCCACCCGTTCTGGAGAGCTGGCGCGGTGCGAGACGTTCGTACTGCGCAGGAGGACATGCTCCGCCCGCGCCAGGGCCAGGGCCCGCTCCACGATGTCCCACACGGCCGCCCGCGTCTCTTCAGGAAGCCTCGGCTCGCTCGCCGGCGCCACCTCCCAACCGGATGTCATGGCAAAGGCCTTCCGGATGAGCTGGTGGCACCAGCGGAGGAAGCCGAGAAGACGCTGAGGCACGCCGATCTTCGCCATCATCTGCTGGAGGGTCGCCGCCTGCGGCTTCTGCTTCCCCTGCTCGTAGCGGTTGATCTCGCTGCGAGGGATGCCGCTCTTCCTGGAAAGCTCGGCCTGTGTACCGATGCCCACGAGCCAGCGAAGGAAGGCGACGAACTTGCCCTCCAACTTCCGCTCCTGTTCGTCGTCCGCCATGGCATTCACCTCGGTTTCGAGCCACACATGTGTGAGGCGGGACTGGATTCATTCACCCGGCTGCGGGCACCATGTACGCCGGAGAGGGCGCCTCCGCGGCCAATGCCGGCCGCCTCAGGGCTGCCTCCTCCGAAAGGAGCCAGCATGCCCCGCCGTCATTTTGCCCGCCTTTCCGCTATCCTTCTGATCGTCGCTGCCCTCACCGCGCCGCCGGCCTGGGGGGCGCCGCGCTGGCTGCCCGGCGAGGCCTCCCCGCTCGACATCTTCGCACGCATCTGGGGCTCCCTCACCGCAATCTGGTCGGCGGCTGGCTGCGGCATTGACCCTCATGGCGGCTGCGGCCCCGGCCAGCCACCGCCGACCGATTCGGGCTCCACTCTCGATCCCTACGGCGCGGAACAGATTGAGGCTGCAAGCCCGCCGCCGACGACAGATGCGGGCTGCATCGCTGACCCTCACGGCGGCTGCAGGCCCGGGAGCTAAGACCAAGAGGCGCCCTCTCCCTAGTTAAAAGGCTACTGGAAGGAGGGGCGCCTCTGCAGTTCAATCGCTGTCATTCGTCGAAGGCGAGTTTGGGATTGCCCTCAGCCTTTGACAAATAGGCCTTGAGCCGCCGGACAAGCTCCTTGGTGACCTGTTCTTTCGCGGCAGCCTCCTGGAAGAGGATCACGGCGCCGATGGCTTCGCGGTGAACCTGCTGGGCCTTGAAGATCTCCAGCATCTCGTCAGCTAGCACCTTGATCTCCGGGAAGCGCCCTTGCTCGCGGTAGAGCACCGCTACGTCCAGGCTCGCCAGCGCATAATCGAAGGGGTGCTGCCGCCCCTCGAATTCGCGCCGCACTTGCTCCAGCTTGGCGAGAGCGGCCTCTCTTTGACCCAGGCCGGCCAGGCAGTTTCCTTCCAACCATAGCGTCTTTAATAAGTCGATCTCGTTGCGCAGCCGTTCGGCCAGCCCCCGGACCTCTTCCACCAGAGGCACGGCCTCGCCGGCCCGCATCAAGGCGCAAAGGGTCGAAGCCTGGTTGAAGCGCAGACCGAACCGCAGGCGCGGTTGTCGATCCCCGTCTATGACCTGGGCCGCTCGTTCCAGGCTTCGAAGTGCGCCCTCGTGATCGCCGCTTTCGTTGAGAGTGAAACCTTGATTCAGCCGGATGACGCCGACCTCCTCGGGACGGGCCAGCGCCAGGGAATCCTCGTGGAGCTTCAGCGCTCGGGGGAAAAGCCGCTGATCCCGCCGTAGCGAAGCCTCCATGTCGAGCAGGTAGGCTTTGGAGAGCAGGCCCGCCGGGTCCTCGCCGGCGTCCCAGAGGCGCCAGGCACCACCAAACGACCGTTCCGCGCCGGGAAGGTCGCTGCCGATCACCCTTTGGGCGTTCCCAACGAACCCGGTGCACCACCCCTCCAGCCGGCTCCGGAAAAGTTCGCTGCCCGGCTCCTCCAGTCCGACGTGCCGGGCGACGAAGAGGGACAGCTCCGCCAGTTCCAGGGCCTTGCCCGGGTCGCGCGGCGCCGCCGCCTCGCTCTCGGAGCAGAGGACGTACGCCAGCCCCCAGTGCTGGTAATCCGGCGTGGCTTCGATCAGGGCGCGCCGGTCGGACGGGGAGAACGTTTTCAGCTCCCGGGACAGCCGCTGGCCTTCTTCGAGACCGAGGCGGCGTTTCTCCTGCCGGACCTCGCGGAGGCGCACGTCCAGGACGACGTCGATCAACTCGCCGGCCGTCATCGCGGCAGCCTTTTCGTCGATCCGGCGCTCGGCGGGGGTCGGGTCCACCGGAGACCAGGGTGCGGGGGGCGGAGGCAGGACGAGGCGGGCGGCGAGGATGGCCCGCTCGACGTCCGCCGGCCCCAGGTCCATGAGCCCGGCCAGCTCCTCCAGGCGCTCCCGGGTCAGCGCGTCCTCCCAGATGTAGGCCGAGATCGTGCTGGGAGCGACGCTGGCCTTCGCAGAAAGCTCCCGCGCCGACCAGCCGTGCGTCGTGAGCAGGCTATTGAGGGCAAGTCCCAGAAGCGAAGGGATCTTCCGGGTCGCAGTCTCTTCCTTCAAGGTTTCCATCCTTCCCGCGCACATGACGTTCCACTGAGCGCCATCTATAAAGAGAGTTGCCGCTGGGCGCTTTTTGGGGACACGAGGCGGGAAGTTTGTCGTTTAAAGGACGAAGAAGGTCAATGGACACCCACAGGGGAGTGAGGAAACCGCATTCAGGCGTTCAGAGCTGATTACAAGGCGTTTAGCCTTCCCGGAGCGGAGAGGAGATGGAATGCCGGAGACTAAGCCAACCCGACCACGACACCCGGATTTCGAGAAGGAAGTGCGCCCCGAGCTTCTCCGGTTGATCCGCGGACAGATCGAGAACCTTGAGAGCTTGGTGGAGGTCTTCCAGAAGGCTCAGGCCCTTGTGCCGCCCCCATCAGGCAAGGAGCTGACCGAGATGAGATGGGGAAAGCGGCCCCTGACCCGCGAGGCTTACTTGATCGGCGTCAGCCAGAGGGCCATTCTGGCAGCTGAAGACCTTGTCTCCGACCTCCGCACGGCAATTGAGACCAAAACCTTGAAGAGGCTCGGCAAGATGAAGCTCAGTGCCATGGAGTTCAACCAGATCGAGGCGGGAATGGAAAGGCTGCGCGGATGAGCGAAGCGGCCGAGGAAAGCACCCCGAGGATGAATGATCCGGCCGCGGCTCATCCCGAGCCGGAAGCGATCGAGAGCTTCATCCGAGGCGAGACGAGCCCGTCCCGAAATACCGTCGTTCGCCACCTCCTGAGCGGCTGCCCGCACTGTCAAAGGGTGGCACGCGCAGGCTGGTTGCGGTCTCCGGGCCGGTTGGTTCTGGTTGGCAGATCGGAATAGATGCCTCAGCCGGCCCTTCCGTTCTTTGCCGAGTTGGGGCCTGCGCTCAGACTCTTCCGCGAGAGAGCGAAGCTCAGTGCCTCTGCAGTCGCCCAACGAGCCGGGATTGGCAAGAGCCAGCTCTCGAAGTACGAGACCGGGCGCGAGCTCCCGAAGATCGACACTCTAGCGAAAGTCCTTGACGTCCTCGCCATCGAGCCGCTCTGGCTCTTCTACGTGATGCACCTCCTCAGCCGCGGCCAACTCTCCGATTCGCTGCGAGTCGAGTTGCTCCTTCTGCGAGGCGGTGCCGGATTTTCAGTCTCCGGGAGCGAGGCGCAAGCCTTTCAACGCTTGCTGGCGAGCGTCCTCGATCTGCATGCGGAAATCGTTGAGGAACGTATCCGCGGCCGATTGGACGGGAAGGGGAGACTCCGGGCAGGCGGCGCGAGAGAGGAGCCTGAATGAGCGAGAAACGGATTTCGATGCTGAGTGGGGCAACGTTGCTTGAGACGAGAGTCATCGAAAGCATCCGCACGCGGATGGAGAGAGCTCCCCTGAGCCAGAGCGAAGTCGAGCGGAGGTTGCGCTGGCGGCGTGGATCGGTGAACAAGCTTCTGCGCGGGCGAACCCGCTTCACTCTCGGTCATATCGAGATTCTTGGACACGTCATAGGTTTCACTGTTCACGACGTGCTTCTGGAGGTTCTGGGCGTCCCTTACGGACTCAAAATGCGGCCAGAGGAGGAGCCCGGCATGCCTGCGTTCCGCAACCTTCATGCGCGCATCCTGGAGACCGAAAGCCAGACGGCAGCAGACTTGAGTCTCGTCCGCGCGGAGGTGAAGGCGCTTGAGAATGCCAGCTTCCACGATCTGGTAGGCTATTTCCGCTTATTTCAGGACATCATGAGCAGATATGGCGAATTGGTGTTTGCCTTGAATGACTTGGTCAAGCAAGCGGCTCGTCAAACACAGGACGCCGGATCACCCTTCGATACGCATTGAGGCGCCACCCACAAGCCAATGAATGGGGATACTTAATGGTCTCGAAAAAGGCGAAGGTTGGGCAATTGGGCTCCAAGTACTTTGGCCGGACGATCCGGGCGTTTCGCCTATCCGCTGAGCTTAGAGGTGCCACGTGCTTGTTGGGCAGCTCTCTCAGGAAGCGGGGGCTTTGGCGGCGGCGGCCTCGTCGGGCGCCGTCTCCACCGGCGGCTCGGGCAGCCAGAAGGAGGCGATGAACCCGACCAGGTAGACGGCGAACCCGACCGCCGCGGCGGTCATCGCCATCTTGGTGGGAGCGGCCGCGCGGTCGGAGGTGACGGCGAGGGTCGCGGTCAGCCAGGCGAACGAGGTGCCGATCAGGCGGCCGCCGATGTTGGCGGCGAAGCTCTCGCCGGTGCCGCGCAGGTGCAAGGGGTAGACCCGTGGCAGGTAGTTGCCCCAGAAGCTGAACTGCGCGACGGTCAGGAACCCGGCGACGAAGACCATCGGGTAGAGCAGATCGAGGCTGGTGGTGGCGGCCCAGGCGAAGGTCAGGGGCATCACGATCAGCCCGGGGATCTGGAAC
>DATMER010000044.1:0-19374 GCA_035556715.1 Thermoanaerobaculia bacterium | reverse complement strand
GCATCACCGAAAGGCTTTGCTGTCGTGACTTTGAACCTGGTCGCGACGGCTTGAACCTTTTTGACGCGACGAAGACCGGAGTCGCGTCACGATGGGCTTTGCTGCCACGGCTATGCTCTGCGCCCTCGCGTCTCCAACCTTCGTCGCGACATCCGGCGGCTGCGGCTCGGGCCGAAATCTCGTGTCCGGAGCCCTTGTGATCTGGTCGCGACAGACAACTCCTGGCCGTCAAGCCTCGGAACAGGGATGACGCGAGTTGAGCGTCTTCCCGGATGGCTTGGTTCAGGCTGACGCGACGAAAGGGTGGACGATGGCAGGAAGCGAGGTTTTGATAGGAAGTCTAAGCGCTGGCGCGAAGTTTGACGTCGATCGCCCGCGCCATCTCCTCCACCACGTCGTCGATGGCGAGGTCGGAGGTGTCGACGAAGGTGTAGCTGTCGTCGCGGGTGAGCGGGGAGTCTTCGCGGGTGCGGTCGCGATGGTCGCGGCGGTTGATCTCGTCCACGACCTGCTCATAGGTGAGGCCGCGGCCTGTGGCCTGCAGCTCTTCGTAGCGGCGCCGGCCGCGCACGTCGGGACGGGCGTCCAGGAAGAACTTGTGCGGGGTGTCGGGGAAGACCCGGGTGCCGATGTCCCGCCCCTCCAGCACGCCTCCCCAGTGGCGGGCGGCCTCCTGCTGGAGCGCGACCAGGCGGCGGCGCACGCCGGGATGGACCGAGATGGCCGAGGCCGCTTCCCCCACCTCGGGCGCGCGGATGTACGGCTCGACCGGCTCCCCTTCCAGCAGCACCTCGAAGCTGCCGTCACCCCGGCGCTCCAGCCGGACGTCCGCGTCCACGGCGAGAGCTTCGACGGCGACGCGGTCCGTGGGATCCAGCTCACTCCGCAGGACCTTGAGGGCGATCGAGCGGTACATGGCCCCGGTGTCCAGGAAGGGGACCTCCAGCCGCTTCGCGAGCCGCCGCGCCGCGGTGCTCTTGCCCACTCCGGAGGGGCCGTCGATGGCGACGATCAGGGGAGCGCTCATCGGGCCGGTTTCTTACCCGCCGGTTTCTTCCCCGCTGGTCTCTGGGCCGCCGCTTTCCTGGCCGCAGGCTTCCTGGCCGCGGGTTTCTTGGCCTCGGGTTTCTGAGCCGCGGGCTTCTTTCCAGGACTCTTCTTCGCGGGCCTGGCCTTCTCCTTGGAGCTCCGCAGCAGCATCTCCACCTCGCGGGGCGTCAGCTCGCGCACGGCGCCGAGGGGCAGGTCCGGGTCGCGCAGCGGACCGATGGCCACCCGGCGCAGCTTCTGGACCGGATGGCTGATGCGCATGAACATCTCGCGGATCTGGCGCGTCCGTCCCTCGGTGAGCTGGACGTACCACCAGGAGTTCTCGCCCCCCTCGTCGTCGTCCCTCTTCCGGCGGTGCGCCACGGGCGAGTGCCGGGGGGTGATCTTGGCGGGCGCGGTCTTCTTCCCGTCCAACAAGATGCCGGCGCGGAGACGGTCGAGCTCAGCCTCTCTCGGCCTTCCCTTGACCTTGACCTCGTAGATCTTGACGCTGCCGTAGCGCGGATGCGCGATCCGCTGGGCGAACTCGCCGTCGTCGGTAAGGAGGATCAGCCCCTCGGTGTAGTAGTCGAGGCGCCCCACCGGGACCAGGGCCTTGCGGAAGACGGGAGGGATGAACTCCATCACCGTCGGCCGTCCTTCCGGATCGGAGACGGTGGACATGACGCCCTTGGGCTTGTTGAGGAGGAGGTAGTGGTGCTCCCCCGTGTGCGGCTGGATGCGCCGGCCTTCGACCTTGATGAAGTCGCGCTCGGGATCGGCCTTCTGGCCCAGCTCGGCCAGCTTGCCGTTGACGGTGACCAGCCCCTGCTGGATCAGCTCCTCGGCCTTGCGCCGGGAGGCGATGCCGGCTCGCGCCAGGATCTTCTGCAGCCGCTCCTCCATGCCCCTCTCCTATTCGGTCTCCGCCTGAGCGGTCTCCGTCGCCTCTTCCAGCTCCGCCACCTCGCGCAGGAAGGCCTCTTCACGATCCCCTTCCGAGTCGCCGCCGATGGCGGCCACGGCGTCGAGCGTGGCCTGGCTCAGCTCGGGGCTGGCTTCGCCCCCTCCGGCGGCTCCGAAGGTCTCCTCGAACTCCTCCAGCGGCGGCAGGTCCTTGAGACTGTTGAGCCCGAAGTGGACCAGGAACTCCTTGGTCGTGCCGTAGAGGAAGGGCTTGCCGACCACCTCCTTGCGGCCGGTGATGCGCACCATCCGCCTCTCGAGCAGGGTCTTGATCACGCCCGACGGGTTGACGCTGCGCAGTTCCTGGACCTCGGGGCCGGTGATTGGCTGCCGGTAGGCGATGATCGCCAGGGTCTCGAGCGCCGCCATGGAGAGCTTGCTGCCGCCCGACACGTCGAAGAAGCGGCGGAGCCAGGTCCCCACCTCCGGCCGCGTGGCCAGCCGCACGCCGCCACCCACATCCTCGACCAGGACCCCGCGGCCGCCATCCCCTTCGGCATAGCGGGCGAGCACCGTCTCCAGGGCCTCGGCGGCCTCGGCGCGCTCGTTCTCCTCGAACAGCTCCAGGAGCTTGGTCCGCGGTACCGGGTCCGAGGAGACGAACAGGATCGCCTCCAGGGCCGCTTCCATCTCACTCCTCTCAGTCATTTTGGCTCATCATCCGGAGATCGCCTCCCGGTCCTCGTAAGTCAGCTCGCGCGTGGTGCGGTAAAGGAGGATGTCGCCGCTCTCGGTCTGGTGGACGCGCACCAGGTTGAGCCGCGCCAGCTCCAACACGGCCAGAAAGGCGGCGATCGCCTCGGCGCGGCAGGAGCGGGTGCGCAGGTCGTCCACCAGGTCGAAGGGGCGGCCGGCATCCAGGACGCCGAGCAGCCGGTCGAACTGGCTGCGCACCGAGAAGGCCTCCAGCGTGAGCTGGAGCGGCGGCGGGTGCTCCTTCTCATAGCGGAGCAGCGCGGTCTTGAGCGCGCCCATGAGGTCGAAGAGCGAGACCTCGCCGAGGTCGATCGTCCCTTCCTCCTCGGGTGCCTGGGGCAGCGGCTGCGGCTTGCGGGTCCAGATGCCCATCCGCGTCCGGTCGAGCTCGGCGAAGGACTGGGCGATCTCCTTGAGGCGCCGGTACTCCAGCAGGCGCTGGACGAGATCCTGCCGCGGGTCTTCCTCGGGCTCGCCTTCGGCCTTCACGGGCTTCGGCAGCAGCATCTTCGACTTGAGGTGGATCAGCAACGCGGCCTCGTAGATGTACTCGCCCGCGACATCCAGGTTCAGCTCTTCCATCAGCTCCAGGTACGCCTGGAACTGGTCGCAGATGGTGGCAACGGGGATGTCCGTGATCTCGACCCGGTTCATCTTGATCAGGTGCAGAAGGAGGTCGAGCGGCCCTTCGAACACGGGCAGGTGGACGCGCCAGGAATCCGGCAGGAGGGCGCTGGCCTCCGCCCGCTCCTGACCCTCTCCTTCATCCTCGGGCTTGCGCGGCCGGCTCATGACTGCACCTTCTGCAGGACCTTGCGCTGCAGGACCTTGCGATAGTCGAGACCCATGACCTCGCGCACCCGCTCCATGGTGGCGCCGGCCTGCTCGCGCGCCCGCCGCGAGCCGTCGACGAGGATGTCGTAGACCGTGTCGCGGTCCAGCTCCTTCCGCCGCTCGCGCATGGGCTCCAGGAAGCCGTTGATGATCTCGGCGAGCAGCTTCTTGTCGTCCACGCAGCCGATCTCGGCGGCCCGGCACTGGTGATAGACCCGCTCCTGGATGTCCGGGGGGGAGAGGAGCTTGTGGAACTCGTACAGGTTGCAGACCTCGGGGCGGCCGGGGTCCTTGCGGGTCAGGCGCTGGGGATCGGTGAACATCTGCTTGCACTTCTGGAGTACGACATCCGCCGGGTCCGAGAGGTTGATGGCGTTGCCGTAGGACTTGGACATCTTGCGGCCGTCGATCCCCGGCACCTTGGGCGTCGGCGTGAACAGGGCCCTGGGCTCGGGGAAGACGTCGCCGTAGAGGCTGTTGAAGCGGCGCACGATCTCGCGCGCCAGCTCGAGGTGGCTGGACTGGTCCTCCCCCACCGGCACGAAGTGGGCGCGGTAGACGGCCACGTCCACGGTCTGGAGCACGGGGTAGCCGAGGAAGCCGTAGTTGGAGAGGTCCTTGTTCTCGATCTGCTGGACCTGCTCCTTGTACGTGGGCACGCGCTCCAGCCAGCCGAGCGGCGTGATCATGGAGAGCAGCAGGTGGAGCTCGGCATGCTCGGGCACCAGGGACTGGACGAAGATCACGGAGCGTTGCGGGTCGAGCCCGGCCGCGAGCCAGTCGGTGACCATCTCGACGGTGTTTTCCGCCACCTGGGACGGATCGGCGTAGTCGCTGGTCAGGGCGTGCCAGTCCGCGGCCATGTAGAGGCAGCGGTAACGGTCCTGGAGGTCGATCCAGTTCTTGAGGGCGCCGAAGTAGTTGCCCAGGTGGATCCTGCCCGTCGAGCGCATGCCCGAGAGCACGGTCTGCTGTTCCGTCACGTCTTCCTCTTCCTCTTCTTCAATACGTCTACGCTTCCGCCCGCCTGGCTCTCGGGGAGGCCAGGCGCCGGTCGAGGTCCGCCATGAGCCGCTCGTTGGCGCCGAGCACGTCATTCTCGAGCCAGAGGGCGCGCCCCTGCACCACGAGCGCGGCCCAGAAGAGCCCGTGGTGGACCCAGATCGGCAGGGAGTTGGTCGCGGCACCGCCGCCGAGGATGAAGGTCGCCATGGCGAGCCCCATCGCCAGCATCAGCATCGGATAGGAGCGGTTCTTGAACCACTTCGTCTCTTCGACGAACGACTGATCGAGGCCGTGCTCCTTGACCGCGTCCTTGATCGCCTTCCCGGTGCCGATCAGGTAGAACATGATCCAGCAGTGGGAGAAGAGCAGCAGCAGGCAGGAGGCGAGCGACACCAGGACGTGGCGCGACATCTCGGGACCGACCGGGCCGTCCAGCATGTAGCCCAGCACCGCGGAGGCGATCAGTCCGAGGGTCGCCATGACGCCAACGATCAACAGGGCACGTCCCATCATGAGGTCATCTCTCTCCGATCTCCAATTCCCTTCAATACCGCTCTCTTCCAGGCGGTCGCTGCATGTTCAGGCCGGAAGCGCTCGTCCACCCGGCGGCGTCCTGCCTCGCCCCTTCGCCGCGCCTCGTCCGGCCGATCCAGAACCTCTCCGAGCGCGGCGGCCAGGGCCGGAGGGTCTTCCGGCGGCACCAGCCAGCCGGTGAGGCCGTCCTCCACCACCTCGGGGATGCCGCTCACGCGGCTCGCCACGACCGGCACTCCCGACTCCATGGCCTCCAGGATCACCAGCGGCATGCCCTCGTAGATCGAGGGCACGACGAGGGCCGCGGCGCCCCGGAGCAGCCCGCGCACGCGGCCGGCGTCGCAGCGCCCCAGGAACTTCACGTCCGGTCCGGCCCCCACGCGACTCTCCAGAGCCGCCCGGTGCTCGCCGTCGCCCGCGATCAACAGCCTCGCGCCCGGAGGCATCGCCTCCAGCAGGACCTCCACGCCCTTGCGGATCCGGAGTCGGCCGACGAAGAGCAAGTACCCTGGCGGTTCTTCGACGCTCACGGACTCGACCGCGAGGCCGCCGGTCACGTTCGGGACGACCGCGGCGTCCCTCACCTTGTAATCCCGCCGCAGCTCGGCGGCCGTGGCCGCGCTCGGCGCAAGGACCAGGTCCGCGGCCCGGGCGGTCAGCCGTCCGAGCGCGATCTGGAGCGGCGCCTTGAGCCAGCGGAAGCGCCGCTCCACGCCGCCCGGCCGGCCCAGCACCCGGCCATCCGCCACCAGGGGGCGCACGGCCCGCAGCTCCTCGACGTAGCTCACCTGGAGGAGGGCCACCAGAAGAGGTATTCGGTCGAGCCGGGGATCGAGCCGCGGCGCGAGCGCCCGCACCAGCAGGGCGGCCAGGCCGCCGTCCGACTCGTGCACCTGGACCACATGGGGTCGGAAGCGCCGGAGCGCCCGCCAGACCGCCGGCACCGCGAAGAGAGGAAAGAGGACCTTGGGGCCTCCGACCTGTCCCGGGCCGCGGCCCAGCACTTCCACCTCGCAGCCGGCCTGGCGCAATCCGGCCGCCAACTGTAGCACCTGTTCGCCAACGCCGGAAACGTCCCGAGGGGGCAGGGTGTTGGCCACGAGGAGGACGCGAAACCCGCTCACAGTCCCACGATCCCCTTGGGCTCAACCCGATGCCTCAACGGCTCCAGCTCCCCGAGTCTGGACAGCAGCTCGCGGGCGTCGTCGCGGGCCTTCTCCAGCCATTCGAGGTCGTCCGGCAGGCGGGCGACGCGGAAGCCGGGCAACCCCGCCTGCCGCAGCCCGAGCAGCTCGCCCGGGCCGCGGATCGCCAGGTCGTCCTCGGCGATGCGAAAGCCGTCCGTGGTCTCCTCGAACGCCTGCAGACGCCGCTCCCCCGCTTCGGTGAGCCTTCCATGGAGCGCGATACAGCGGGAGGGCCGCGTGCCGCGCCCGACCCGTCCCCGGAGCTGGTGGAGCTGGGCCAGGCCGAAGCGCTCGGCGCTCTCGACGATCATCCAGGTAGCCTCCGGCACATCGACCCCGACCTCGATCACGGTCGTGGCGATCAGGACCCTTACCTCGCCCGCGGCAAAGGCGGCCATGGTCCGCTCCCGCTCGGCAGCCGGTATCCGTCCATGGAGCACGGCGCTGGGGATGTCCGAGAGAAACTCCCGGACCCTTTCCCCCATCTCCTCGACCGAGGCCGCATCGCTCCCTTCGATCACGGGAAAGACCACGTAGGCCCGCCCGCCCCCTTTCAATTCTTCCCTCAACCGCTTGTAGACCTCCCGCCGTTTCTTCACGGGGAGGACCTCGGTGGAGATGGGTGTCCGCCCCGGAGGCAGCTCGTCGATCGTGGATACGTCCAGCTCCCCCCAGGCCGCCAGGGCCAGGGAGCGGGGGATGGGGGTCGCGGTCATGACTAATAAATCAGGCGCTTTTCCC
The DNA here is from genome assembly GCA_035556715.1 of Thermoanaerobaculia bacterium. Classification (GTDB taxonomy): domain Bacteria; phylum Acidobacteriota; class Thermoanaerobaculia; order Multivoradales; family UBA5704; genus DATMER01. The sequence goes on along the minus strand of DATMER010000044.1, from coordinate 12,382 downwards.
TCAATACTGCCCTTGGCCCGCAGCCGCCCGCGCTGGAGCACGCCGAAGCGGTGCTGCTCGTCCACCACGGCCAGCCCCAGATCCCGGAACCCGATCCCCTCCTGGATCAGCGCGTGGGTGCCCACCGCGAGCCGGACCTCCCCCCTCGCCAGGGCTTCACGAAGGCTCGCGTCACGCTTCGTCCCCGTAAAGAGACCAAGACGATAACGATGCCCCAGCAGCCGCTCCAGGCTCGCGAAGTGCTGCTCGGCCACGAGTTGGGTAGGAGCCATGAACGCGCCCTGATACCCGTTCTCCAGCGCCACCACCAAGGCCAGGGCGGCGACGATCGTCTTGCCGCTGCCCACGTCGCCCTGGAGGAGCCGCAGCATGGGGCGGGGTCCCTGGAGGTCGGCCACGATCTCTTTCAGCGCCCGCTTCTGAGCCCGGGTCAGAGGGAACGGCAGCATGCTCCGGGCAACGTCCCTCAGCCTGTCATCCACATGATATTGCCGGGTCCGCTTCTCGTCCCTTTCCCGTTCCCGGAGAAGCGCCAGCCCGAGCTGCAGCTCCAGGAGCTCCTGGTAGATCAGCCGCTGATGCGCAGGGCTGCGCCGCCGGTTCAGCTCTTCCAATCCATCATCCGGTGCATGGAGGGACTGCAGAGCCTCACCCAGAGGCGGCAGACCGCGGCGGGCCAGGAGATCGGCAGGCAGGGTCTCTGGGACCTGCCCAGGGACGTCGACCTCTTCCAGGATGGTGTCCAGGATGCGGCGCAGGAGCGCCGGTCCGATCCCGCCGGCCGCCGGATAGACCGGAGCGATCCGGGCACCGTGGATCGCCTGTTCCGGCCGCTCGCAGGAGGGGTTCAACAGCTCCGGCCCGTTCCGCACCTCGCCATGCAGGAGCCACTCCTCCCCTTCCAGCGATTGGCTGGCAAGATAAGGACGGTTGAACCAGACCACAGGGATTGAGCCGGTGCCGTCGCTCAGGATTCCGCGGACGAGGCTGAACCCGCGGCGGCGCGTTCGGATGCGGCGCACGGAGGTCAAACGGCCGCGAAAGGTATATGAGCCGCCGGGAGCTGCATCGGAGATGGCGCGCACGTCGCGGCGGTCCTCGTAACGGAAGGGCAGATGATAGAGCAGGTCTCCGACCGTCTCGTACCCGGCCTCGGCCAGAGCCCTGGCGCGGGCGCGGCCGACGCCGGGGATCTCCGAGAGGGGGGAGGCGAGCTTCAGCAGGGCTCTAGGGGACCAGGAACTTGAGGTTGATCACGCCGAAGCGCAACTCGTCCCCGCCGCGGATCTCGGACGGGACCCCGGTCTCCAGCCTCGCGCCGTTGAGGAAGGTGCTGTTCATCGTGCCGATCTCCTCCCCGAGGAAGAACTTCTGCCCGCGGCGGAAGATCTTGGCGTGGCGGCGGCTGATCGAGCGCTGGGTGTCCAGGGGCGAGAGGTCCACGTCCGGGTAGATGCCGGTGACCGCGTCCTTGCGCCCGATGGTGGTCTCGGAGGTGGTGGAGAGCGGGAACTCCATGCCGGACGGGGCATGGATCAGCTTCTCGGGACCCTCGGCCGGAGCCTGCGGGTTCATCTTCGGCATCTCGCGGGAGATCTGCGCCGCGGCCTCCCGGCTGAAGGTGGACGAGCGCAGCAGGTCGTCCGTCTCGCGCAGGCGCCGGGCCAGCTTGCGCATCATCCGGACGGCGATCTCCGGGTTGCCGCGCAGCATCTGGTCGAAGGTGGAGCCGTTGATCTGGAGCAGCTTGACGGGAGTGACCGCCCGCGCCGAGGCGGCCCGCGGCAGGTCTTCGAGGATCGCCATCTCGCCGAAGAAGTCCCCCTTCTCCAGGACCGAGAGGAGCTGCTCGCTGCTCCCCTTCCCGCTCAGGATCTCGACCTTCCCCTCGTGGATGATGTACATCTCCGTGCCGAGGTCCCCCTCGCGGAAGACGTACTCCCCTTCCCTGACCTCGAGGAGATAGCCGCCGGACTTCTGGGCGACAGGCTGATTGCCCGCGCTGCTGGTCGTCTTGAAGACGGGATTATTCATTCGATCTCACCGATCACCATCCGGGTGCTCCCGGCTTCCAGGCGAGCCGGCAGCCCCACGGGGAGCGTCCAGTTCGGCGGGACATGACCTGCCGGCAGCCCCCACGCCAGAGGCCAGGAGAACCCGGAGAGGCTCTCGCCGACCAGCGCCGGCCATCCGGTCCGTCCTTCCGCGCCGGTCAGCCCGAGTGCTCCGGCGCCTTCTACATGGCCGACGATCATTCCCGCTATCCCTTTCAGATTACCCGACAGGCGGAGGTGGGTCAACATTCGGTCCACCCGGTATGGCGCCTCGTTGATCTCTTCCCAGAACACGATCGCACCCCGGAGGTCCGGCAGCCACGGAGTGCCCGCCGTGGCCGAGAGCAGGCTCAGGCATCCGCCGAGAAGCGGACCGGACGCGCTCCCCTCCCGCAGCCAGCCCTGAAACGGCTGCTCCACGGGGTAGCGCCCCGCCAGCGCTCCCATCAGCGAAGCCTCCTCTTCCGGCTGGAGCCCGCGGGCGAGCTCGCCGGCGACCAGGGGACCGTGGAAAGCCACCAATCCGAGCCGGCGGACCACTTCCATAAGGAACGGAGTCAGATCGGAGTAGCCCACATAGGCGCGGGGATGGCGGGCGAGGAGGTCCCAGTCGAGCGCTGGAAGGATCCGCATGAGACCGTAACCGCCGCGGGAGAAAAAGATGGCGCGGATGCCGGGATCGGCCGCGAGGCGATGGAAGGCCGCGAGCCGCTCTTCGTCGCCGCCGGCCAGGAAGCCGTGGCGGGAGAGGACGTTGTCAGCCAAGACGGGCTCGAAGCCGAGGCGGCGCAGGGACTCGACGCCGGCCGCGAGCTTTTCGGGATCGACCGGACCGGACAGGGCGGCCACGCCCACGCGGTCCCCTGGGCCGATTGGAGGAGGGAGTCGAGGAATCAAGAAGCCGGAGAGCTCCGTAAGCCGAGTTCTGTATCCCCGGCCGAAGCCGGGTGAGCAGTCATTCCTCTGGGACCGGCGTTGCCGCCGGCCTCAAGCAACCTACCCGGAAGCTGGCCCCGGACCCGAAAGCCCGGGGGCGGGACGGGCAGCCCGCATACCGCTTCCCTATTTGGTCTTGCTCCGCATGGGGTTTTCCGTGCCTCCGCCGTCGCCGCCGGAGCGGTGCGCTCTTACCGCACCATTTCACCCTTACCGCCTCCCCGAAGGAAGACGGCGGTATATTTTCTGTTGCACTTTCCGTCGCGTCGCCGCGCCTCGCCGTTAGCGAGCATGCTGCCCGTGGGAGCTCGGACTTTCCTCTCCGGGCGGACCCCGAAAGGTCCCCCGAAGCGACCGCCTGAAGCTCTCCGGCCGGGGGTATCCTATCCCGTTTCCGAAAACACCGGGGCAAAGGGCGAGATTCCTCAATCCCTCTTGCCGATCTTCTCCCTCACCTCTTTGAGCGCCTCGCCCAGCCCCGGCTCGGTGGCGCCCATCTCCTGGGCGCGCTCCAGGCTCTCGACAGCGCTGTCCAGCCACTGCGGGTTCTTCGCCAGGAGGATCCCCAGCAAGCCGTAGGCGTCCGCCCTCGGGGACAGGCTCACGGACCGGCGGAGCAGCTCAATGGCGTAGTGGTAGTCCTCGGCCTCGGAGAGCGCCCGCGCCTTCTCGTAGCAGCGCAGCGCCTCCTCCTCCTTGGAAGCCCTGGAGGTCCGCAGAGCGGTCCAGCGGACCGGCCCCACGTCCCGGTCGTACACCTTGCGCCGCTCGATGTCGCTCAGCGTGAGATAGGCCCGGGTGACGCGCTCGAAAAGGAGCCGGAGCACCTCTTCGCGGCCTTCGAGGCCGACCTTCTTCGCATGCGAGGGGTGGACCAGGCGCGCCACCCGGTCGTAGGCGTCGTGGACCTCCCGTGCCCCGGAGCCGGGATCGATCCCGAGCAGGTGGTAGAACGTCACGTCCCCGAGCTGCTTGAGCAGCTCCGCCACCTGCTCGCGATGCTCCTGGGGCAGGACCTTCAGCGGGTGCTCCGCGAGACCGCGCGCGATGCGCTCGCTGAAAAGCCGGTACTCCTCGTCCGTTAGCTCGCGATGGACTTCCATGATGATGCGGAGATGATGCGGATCGCGGGGATCTTAGCAGACGTTTTTAGAAGATAAACTCCGCGCGGCCATGAAACGCCTCCTGCCCTGGATCGCCGTGCTGCTGCTCGCCACGGCCGTGCGCGCCCCCTCCCTCACCGCGGCGCGGCCGTACATGAGCTATGTCGACGAGGGGAACTACCTCCACGTCTCCGCCAGGATGGTGCGCGACAGGCACTGGATCCCCGACACCTTCATGTACCCCTCGCTGCCGACCAGCGCGGTGGCCGCGGCAGCCCGGGCCATGGACCCGTTCTACCGGATGGCGCACGAAGGCCGCTCCATCCGGAGCGAGCTGCTGACCAAGTCCTCCAACTACTACGACGTTCTGGAGCCGTTCGAGCTGCTGCTCCTGGGACGTGTCCTGAGCTTCCTCGCCGGTCTGGGGGTGGTCCTGGTCACCGGGCTCCTGGCGCGCCGGGTGGCCGGCCAGCGCGCCGGGCTGCTCGCCGCCTTCACGGCCGCGCTCCTCCCGGCCCTGGTGGCCCGCGGCGGGATTGCCATGGTCGATCCCTACGCCACCCTCTTCGTGGCCGCCTGCCTGCTCTTCACGGAGCGGACCCGCGTCTCGGACCGTCCCGGCCGGGAGGCGCTGCTCGCCGGCGCCATGGCCGGGCTGGCCTTCGCGTCCAAGTATCCGGCCATCCTGGTCTCCCTCGCCTTCGCCCTGACGGTCGGGCTCACCCGGAGCGAACGGCTGCGGCTGTGGACGATCGGCGCGGCCGGGGCGATCGGCGCCGCTCTCCTCGCCATGCCGGGGCTGCTCGTCGTGCCGGACAAGGTCTTCGGGGGGATGCGGCGCCAGTCGGAGCTCTACGCGAAGCTCACCTCTCCCCCACTCTGGCCCCAGGTCTTCGAGCGCGCCGAGTGGGATCTCCCCTATCCCGGACCGGAGCTGGGATGGATCTTTGTGGTTCTTGCTCTCGCGGGCCTCGCTGTTGCCTTGCGGGATCGGCGAACACGGCCCTCCGCCCTGGGATGGACGCTCTTCCTTGCCTTGAACCTGACTCTCTATCTGAGGCAAAGCTTCCAGCCGTTCCGGAACCTTCTTCCCCTGGTCCCGATCGCCTGCGTGGCCGTGGGGGTTCTCTACGAACGCTTGCGAGAGAGGGTCCCCCGGAAGATCTGGGTGGACGCGGCCGCCTTTCTCCTGATCGCGGCCCTGTTCGCTCCGCCCGTGGTCCGCTTCGCCCGGGAGCGGGCGCGCTTCGAGGACTCGCGAACCCAGACGATCGACTGGCTGTCGCGGCGCAGCTTCCCGGACGACACCGTGCTCGTCCTGGACCACCTCGCCTTCATGCCGTCGGAGATCATCCGCCTGAAGGGGAAGATCGTGGAGATCCACCCCTGGGAGGTGTTGCAGCGCCGGCTCCGGTCCAGGCAGGTGCGGTACCTGGTGATCACGCAAATGAGCACTCCCGAGGGCCGGCAGCTGATCGGCCCCGAGGAGCTCAAGGTCATCCTCCGACGCTACGAGCTGCGGGTCCGCTTCGGCCAGGAGGCGACCACACCCCATCCGGGGCAGTGGCACAGCAATCGCCAGACGATCCACGTGCTGGAGAGGCGGAGGCACTAGGTAGCCTAGGTGGCCCCTAGGTCTTCCGGCGGGTGGAGCTGCGCGAAGATCTTCCGGCCCACGACCTTGCCCAGGATTCCCTGCAGATCATCCAGGGGAGCATTGCGGACCCCCTCGGCGCTGCCGAAGTGGGTGATCAGGAGCTTGCGGCGGCGCGGGCCGATGCCCGACAGCTCGTCGAGCTTGCTGCGGAGGGTGCGGGCGGAACGGCGGCTGCGGTGGCGTGCGACCGCGAAGCGGTGGGCCTCGTCGCGGATCTCCTGGAGCAGCCTCAGGCCGGGATCGCTGCGCTCGAGACGCAGCGGCTCGGGCAGGCCGGGCACGTAGATCTCCTCCTCGCGCTTGGCCAAGGCGATGACGGCGGTCTCCTCCACCCCCAGAAGCGCCAGCGCATCCAGGGCGGCGTTGAGCTGGCCCCGGCCGCCGTCGATCAGGATCAGGTCGGGCATCTCGCCGATCTCCTCCAGCCGTCGGCGGTAGCGGCGCTCCACGGCCTGGCGCATGGATGCGAAGTCGTCCGGCTGGGTGAGGTCGCGGATGTTGAAGCTCCGGTACTCCCCCTTGCGCATCCGCCCCTCCTCCCAGACCACCATGGAGGCCACGGTCTCGCCCCCCTGGAAGTGAGAGATGTCGAACCCTTCGATCCGCCGGGGCGGCCCCTCCAGGTCCAAGTGCCGGCCCAGGGCCGCGGCGCCGGGGTTCTCCTCGATCCCCCGGAACCGGCGCTTGTGAGCCAGCTCCGCGTTGTGCATGGCCAGGGCCACGCGCTCGGCCTTGGGACCCCGCGAGGGCATCCGGACATAGACCTTCTCCCCCTTCTTGTCGCAGAGCCACTCCAGCAGGGCCTCCTCCCCTTCGATGGGCACCGGCAGGTGCAGCTCCTTGGGGATGAAGGTGGTGCGGTCGTAGATCTGCGGCAGGACCTCGGACAGCAGCATCTCCGGGGAAACTTCGCCGACCCCCTCCCAGAACAGCTCGCGGCGGTCGAGCACCTGGCCGCCGCGCATGATCAGCACGACGATGGCGGCGTTGCCGGCCCCGACGTGGACGCCGTAGACGTCGAGGTCCTCCCCTTCCACCGAGGAGAGCTTTCGGCGCTGGCTGATGGACTCGATCTCGTCGAGCGTGTCGCGGAGCGTGGCGGCGCGCTCGAAGTCGAGCCCCTCGGAGGCCTCCCACATGTCCTTCTTGAGGCGCCGGACGAGCTGCTCGTTGCGGCCGGAGAGGAAGAGCCGCGCCTGCTGGACCGCCTCGTCGTAGGCCGTCTTGGTGGTCAGGCCGGCGGCGCAGGGACCCAGGCAGCGGTGCATGTCGTAGTACAGGCACGGCCTGGGGAGGCTGCCATCGATCTCGATGCGGCAGACCCGGACCTGGAACAGCTTCTGGACCAGCTTGATGGCCTTGCGCGCCAGGCCACCGGGGAGGAACGGACCGAAGTAGTCGCCCTTGTCGTTCCTCACCCGGCGGGTGAAGGCGATGCGGGGGTACTCGTCCTCCAGGGTCAGCTTGATATAGGGATAGGTCTTGTCGTCCCGCAGCAGGATGTTGTAGCGCGGGCGCTTGGTCTTGATCCAGTTGTTCTCGATGAGGAGCGCTTCGGCCGGGGAGTCGGTGACCACATACTCCAGGTCCGCGGCCTCGTGGACCATGGCCGCGAGGCGCGGCTCATGGCCCCGGGTCAGGTACGACGACGCCCGCTTGCGCAGGGACGTGGCTTTTCCGACGTAGAGGACCTTCCCCTCGGCATCCTTGAAGATGTAGATGCCGGGCCGGTCGGGCAGCTCCCGGATGCGCTGAACGAGGTGCTCGTGGTGCGGTTCCATGGTTCCCACAATGCCGGGAAGGCTTCAGGGCATTCCGGAGCCGGCGATGATCAGCGGCTGTCAGGGACCTCCCGATCCAGGGCATCATAGACCTCCCTGCGATGGCCGATCCGGAGTACCCAAAGCTCGTCCTCCCGCAAAGCGAAGATGACCCGCCAGGCGCCGACCCGAAGCGACCAGAATCCAGCCCTGTTGTAGGCAAGGGGCTTTGCGAAATCCTCGGGCCGGGTCGCCAACCTCTCCTCGATGGCTATCTGGATGCGTCTGCGTACTGGAGAGTCAAGTCGCGGTATATCTCTCCTGACTACCTCGGAGTGGTAGAGGATCCTGAACCTGGCCATGCGTCAGGACCAGGCATCCTCATGAGATACAGCAGTCTTCCGGTCGAAGGTGGCCAGCCGCTCCTCGCCCTCGCTAGCCCAGAACCGCTCCTCGTCCTCGGCGTACTGCCTGGCCAGGATCTCCCGGACGACCAGGGAAACCGATCGCCCCTCCGTTTCAGAGCGCCGTCTTAGCCATTGGGCGAGCTCCTCGTCAACAACGGTCATGATGCGTGGATGTTTTGCCGGCATTCCGAACCTCCTCCGGCAGAAGTGTAGCACCGGTGTTGCACTTCTTCTACGCTTACTTCTTTCTTCCCAACCGAAGTCGAGGTCCTCCGAGGTGACGGCCGGGATCTCGGGCCCCAGCGCGGCGCCCGCGGCATTGAAGAAGCGCACTCGCCAGGCAGTATTCTGGCCTCAAGACCGACGCGCTAGACTTCCGGGATGGCCACCCAACCCCCGGGCTCCCGCTGGCGGTCCAAGCTCCACGAAGTCATCTTCGAGGCGGACACCCCCGCCGGCAAGGCCTTCGACCTCGCGCTGCTCGTCGCCATCCTGGCGAGCGTGCTGGTGGTGGTGCTGGAGAGCGTCCCTTCGGTGCGCGCCGACCATGGCCGGACATTCTGGGCCGTGGAGTGGTGCTTCACGATCCTGTTTACGGTCGAGTACCTGCTGCGGCTCATTGCCGTACGGCAGCCGGCCCGCTACGCCCGCAGCTTCTTCGGCATCGTCGACCTGCTCGCCGTGCTGCCCACCTACCTGAGCGTGCTGCTGCCGGGAGCCCAGGCGTTCCTGGTGGTGCGGGCGCTGCGGCTGCTGCGGGTGTTCCGAATCTTCAAGCTCGGCGAGTTCCTCGGCGAGGCCCGGATGTTGATCCTGGCCCTGAAAGCCAGCGTCCGCAAGATCCTGGTGTTCCTGGCGACCGTGCTCGTCCTGGTCCTCATCATCGGCTCGGTGATGTACCTGGTGGAGACGCCCGAGAGCGGGTTCACCAGCATCCCCCAGAGCATCTACTGGGCCGTCGTCACCCTGACCACGGTGGGCTACGGGGACATCGCCCCTCAGACGGTGCTCGGGAGGATTCTCGCGTCCCTGGTGATGATTCTCGGCTACGGCCTCATCGCCGTACCCACGGGAATCGTCACCGTGGAGCTCTCTCAGGCCGGCCGCACCAAGGTGGTGTCCACCCAGGCCTGCCCGAATTGCGGCCTGCAGGGGCACGATCCCGACGCCCGGCACTGCAAACACTGCGGCGCCTCGCTCGGTCTCCTCTAGGTCTACCCCGCATACGCGCGCTTCAACTCGGCGATATCGAGCTTCTTCATCCGCAGCATGGCCTCGAAGGCCCTCTGGGATTTCTCGGAGTCGGGATCCGAGACCAGTTCGTTCATGATGATCGGAATGACCTGCCAGGAGGCGCCGAACTTGTCCTTGAGCCAGCCGCACTGCTGCGCCTTTTCGTCCCCGCCCTCGGAGAGCTTCTCCCAGTAGTAGTCCACCTCCTCCTGCGTCTCGCACATGATCTGGAACGAGATGGCCTCGTTGAACTTGAACATCGGACCGCCGTTGAGCGCGGTGAGCGGCAGCCCGTCCAGCTCGAAGTCCGCGGTCATGACCGATCCTGCCGGTCTCCCGTGGATCTCGCGCCCCGCCTCTCCGTACCGGGAGATCTTCACGATCCTGGAATTCTTGAAGATACCGACATAGAAGTTGGCGGCCTCTTCGGCCTGATCGTCGAACCACAGGCACGGGGAGATTCTCTGGATGTTCGGCATGATGTCCCTCTCTTTCGGAGTCGGATCACGGTCGTGAGCGACCGCGCCTCACCAGGTAGTCGTCCGCGGCAGCCCGAAATCGACAGACCGGAGCGAATTTGCCTCCGGGAACGTGAATCCCAAGACGTATTTCCGGCAGTATCTTCCACCGCCCGCTCGAGCAGCTCCGTCGCTCCCATCGACGGCACGCTAAAAGCGAGAGTCGGCCATTCCGGCAACAGCCGATCCACCACGAGAAACAACGCCAAGCCCTCGTCCTGCGCCCACCATCGCCGCCGGCCCAGCATCGTTTTGATCGCCGCGTCACGTTCGAGTCCGCCGCCATCGGGATGCGCAAGCCAGGCATAAGCCGACCACTGGCCGACTCCTTCCAGTGTCAGGAAGATATTGTCGAGCTCCGCGAACACCGCCTTGTCGCCAGTGAACCAGCGTGCGTGGCGGCTTCGCATCATCGCCAGCGCTTCCGCTGCCAGCGCGCGGACCTGCGCGAGCGAATCGGCGTCCGCGGCGCGATACAGCAGGTCCCGTTCCGCGGTATATGCGGCAACGTACTCCGAGTCGGCGCCAAAGTGCGTCTGCACCGCGTCGTCGTCCAGCTCCTCCGGATACGGCCAGGTGGAATCGATCGGCCCGATCTTGTCCGCCATGCCTCGAATCTGCCGCGTGTGAGCGAACTCGTGCAGGAATACCCCGGTGAGCCCGGGCGTCTCGCCGTGTCCCATCTGCGCCCAGTAGGACGGAGCGGCCATGACGAAGAACGGCCCGATTTCGGGAGCGACGTTGGTGAATGACATCAATTGAATGGGAACCTGGGATGAGTCCGGCAGCGTGAGCGAACCGCCGTGTGCAAGCGCCCGCCACGGAAGCCTCGTGCCCCGCAACGCGGGTCCGTCCACCGGTGCGGCGCCGAGGGCGGTGACCCCAGAGGTCGTGTAGACGCACGAGCTGTCGTAGAACACGATCTCCGGAGCAGGCGCATCGGGCAACCGGAGAATCCGTTGGGACGTGAGATCCCACGCCGCCAACCACTTCTCGATCCATGGGCTCGCGGCGGTCATGCTGCAGGGCGCTGTCCCGGCGGTGGTGGTGGTATCGCGCGCGACGGCAGTGTGCGAGGCGCATCCGACCCCTAAAAGGGCACCCAACACAGTCATCCACAGAAGAACGCACGACATTCGGTGAGGATAGCGGTCTGCGGCAGCGAGCTCAAGCAAGGCAGTTCGCAGTCTGGATTAGGCGCCTGGCATGGGCGCGAGCCCACCGTCCGGAGAAGCTCCAGCAGGCGGATGAGAGTCCCCGTTTCGGGCGATTCCGAGCGGCCAAGCAGCTCGGAAACCGTCCGAAGCGACAGCGACTGTCAACCCCGAGTTGCGTACGCCGGGCTTCTTTTATTGCTTTTGCGGCTTTGCATCGAAAAAGTCGTTCACCATCGGGACGATGACAGGCATGCGATCCATCAGCGTGACGTGTGTTGTGTTGGGCAATACGGCCAATCTCGATGCTGAGCGCGGCCGCAGGTCGCCGTGAATCTCGTCGCCCTTCAGGCGGAACATTTCCGAGATGTGCTCGAGCCGTACGCCGTCGGCGTCGCCGTGGATGAAGAACATCGGCGCTTTGGTGGCCTTGAGCTTGTCGGCGCCGAAGTCGTAATACGGTTTCAATTCCATCCCGATTACGCGCTTGACAAAATTCGGGAATTCCTCTGGCGTCGGGCTCAGTTTCTTGTATTCGGTTTCAATGGGCGAGCCTTTGAATGTTTCCGACGTGAGTTGCGGGAACGCGTCGAGTGCTTCCTTGACCAAGCCGTCGCGGCGGAACACGGCCGAAATGCTGACAACCTTACGCACTTTTTCCGGATGGCGGATCGCACACTGCATCGCGACGCCGCCGCCCATGCTGTAACCGATGAGGTCCGCGCTTGGGATTTTGAGATAATCGAGCAGCGCAGCCACATCGTCGGCGAGGTTTTCATAGCTGAAATCGCGTTTGCTGTCGGCCGTGCGCCCGTGGCCCTGCATTTCGAAGGCGATCACTTTCCGCGTTTTGGAAAGTTCGCCGATCCACTCGGTCCAGTTGTTTGTAATTGTCATGAACGAGCCGTGGAGCAACACCACAGGATCGCCGCTCCCGTGGACTTCGTAGTACATTTTGAGTCCGTTGACCGGCGCGTAGCCCGTAGTTGGTTTTTGCTGCGCCGATACGACAGCCGGCAGGAACATCGTCAGGATAAAAGCTGTTGTCTTCATGGTTGAGGTCCCCCTTGCGAGTAACCGAACTTCATTGCCCTTGGGGCCCGCTCCAAGTGAGCCACCCCGGCAGAGCCGGGGGAACTCCCTTGGGGTTTAGTCAGAGAAGCGCATGGTCGACCAAGATCCTACCCGATAGCGTCGGACACGGTAACCAGAACTCTGATCTGCTAATTCTCAAGCTTGTATATCTCGCGCCGGCCGAATTCGACAAGATCATGGTAGCCTTTCATCAGTTCCTCCATCTGCTTCATCGATTCTGCATCCATCTGTGCACCCTGACCTGACATCATCTTTTCGAAAGCATCCAGGCTCTCGACCTCGAACTCCGACACGATCGTCCAATAGCGGTCCGCCACGAAATCGGTCATCACGCGCATCTTTCCTTGGCCCGCCTTCTCCATCAACGCAGACATGGCGACGAACTTCTCCACCATGGGCCGAACTTTACCCGGCTTGCAATACATGATTTCTCGCACTAGCAGCATGATTAGCCTCCGTTTTGAA
>DATMER010000043.1:0-150885 GCA_035556715.1 Thermoanaerobaculia bacterium | reverse complement strand
CCCACCAATGATTGAGCTCATCGCTCTGCTAGTCGCTCTTGCAACGCCTGACGATCGACTCAACTACCTAGCGGTCGGACATATGTCTGGATCTTTGGGGGCGAGGCGTACGCGCAGGGTAGGAAGCCCTACTCTGCGCGTGCGAGGCACAACTTGCGCGGGCAAGTCCTGAGCTTCGGGTACGAAGCCCTACCCGTCGGATACGAGGCGTCCCTGCCGCGTGCGGGCCGTGCGCGCCGGGTAGGAGGCCGTACCCGTTGTGGACAGGTCAGCCGCGGCGGTTGCGCGTCGTACGAGCTGGGGCCGGGCCATCCGCGCCGAGGGCGGGCCGTCCCGGGTGCGGGCGCGTCATGAGCAGCGGGTACGAGGTATTCCGCCCAGGGGCAGAACGTCCCGAGTGCCGGCATCCTGCGGGCCCTACCCTTTGGAAGGGAAAGAGGCCGGCAGGATGCCGGCGCTCCCAGGGAAAAGACTGTAGCCCCGCAGTGGCTGTTACTAAGTTAGCGCCTATGGGGGCCGGGGGTGAGGGCCGCAGGTCACGGCGCTCCCGGCCCTGCTATCCTTCCTGACCATGCGCCGGCTCCATCTCACGACTGGCGGGGAGAGCCACGGCCCGGGCCTCACCGCGATTCTCACCGGCCTGCCCGCCGGGATGCGGGTCGATTTCGATCTCCTCGCCCGCGACCTCGCCCGCCGCCAGCACGGCTACGGCCGCGGCAACCGGATGAAGATCGAGAAGGACACGGCCGAGGTCCGCGGCGGCGTGCGCGGCGGCGAGACCCTCGGCTCCCCCCTCGTCCTCTGGATCACGAACCGGGACTACTTGAACTGGGAGCCGATGATGAGCCCGGTCGAGATCGATCCACGGCGGGCTGAGCAGCGGCGGGTCCGCTCCCCGCGCCCGGGCCATGCCGATCTCGCGGGCGGCATCAAGTACCTGCGGCAGGATCTCCGCGACGTCCTGGAGCGCGCCTCCGCCCGGGAGACCACCGCCCGTGTCGCGGCCGGTGCCTTCGCCCGGATGCTCCTCGCCGAGGTGGGAGTCGCGATTCGCAGCGGCGTCCGCTCCCTGGGTCCGGTCGGCGCCGACCGGCCCGTCCCCACCTGGGAGGATCTCCTCCAGGTGGACGAATCCTCCCCCCTGCGCGCCATCGACCGTTCTCTGGAAGAAGAGATGGTCCGCCTCGTCGACCGTGCCCAGGAGGAGGGGGACACCCTGGGAGGCGCGGTCACCGTGATCGCCCACAACGTGCCGGCGGGGCTCGGCTCCTACGTCCAGTGGAACGAGAAGCTCGACGGCCGCCTGGCCCAGGCGGTGATGTCGGTCCACGCGGTCAAGGCGGTTGAGATCGGCGCGGGAGTCCAGGCCGCCCACGGCTTCGGCAGCGAGGCCCACGACCCGATCGGGAGGACGGAAGATCGCTGGACCCGCCCCACGAACAAGGCCGGAGGTCTCGAAGGCGGAGTCACCAACGGCGAGGACGTGGTCATCACCGCCTACAAGAAGCCCATCGCCACCCTGCGCAAGGGGATGCCCAGCGTCAACCTGGACACGATGGAGTCGCAGACCTCGCAGTATGAGCGGAGCGACGTGACCGCCCTCCCCGCCGCGGGAGTCATCGCCGAGGCCATGGTCGCCCTGGTGCTGGCCGACGCCCTGCTGGAAAAGCTCGGCGGTGACTCCATGGCCGAGCTCAAGGCCCACTGGGAGGCCACGCTCGGCCAGCAGCGGCACTGGCCTGGGATCTAGCTCCCTGCGCGCCCCCGCACCGACTCCATCATCTCGTTGAAAGCGACCTCGAGCTCGCCCAGGTGCGGGTCCGTGCGGCGGAAGTGGAGCTCGCGGTCCAGCTTGCCCGCCTTCACGTCTTCCATGGCCCTGCGCAGGGCGATCATCGGACCCGCCAGCCGGTGGGTGCTGAACACCGCGAGCAGCAGCACCGCCCCGACCACCAGCGCCGTCTGGATCGTGAGCACGAGCGCCAGGTCCCCGCGCGCGTCGTCGCTCAGCCGGTCGAACATCATGAGATAGGAGGTGACGGCGAACACGACGGCCACGAGCGTGGTGACCAGGATCCAGAGTCCCGAAAACCGGAGCACGTACGGCAGCGTGAAACGGACCCCCGTCCCACGGACCTGCTGAAGGTTGACCATGAGCGCCTCCCTTTAGAGAACAGGAATAGGCAAAACTTTGAATGATTCTAGCTCAGACCAGGATCAAGGCAACACCCGCCGCCATCAGTCCGACTGCCAAAAGTTTGCGCAGCGTGACCGGCTCCCCAAAAATTGCGCGGCCGAGAATCACCGCGGAGACGTTGCCGAGCCCCCGCTTCAGGGTCTCCAGGAGACCCACCCAGACCTTCTGGATGGCCAGGAGCTGGAGCCCCAGCGCCAGGATGCTGGTGATCAGCGCCAGCAGGAACACCCCGCGGACGTGGCGGACATCGGCCAGCTCGCCGAGCCGCCGCTGGTAGACCAAAACCGCTAAGACCCCTGCGGCCACACCCGCGCACAGGACCGTGGCGTGAAACGGCGCGCTCGACCGGGCCGTAGCCATCTTGTCCAGGGGCACCGTCAGCGACCAGAGCAGGGCCACGGCCGTCATCATGGCCGCTCCCCGCTCCCACCGCCCCCCTCTCATAGACCGTTCCCCCTCCGGCAGGCTCAGGAAGAACGCGCCGATGACCACGAGGAGAATGCCGAGCCCCTGCATGCCGGTGGGCACCTCCCCCAGCATGGGGATGCCCAGGAGCGCCGTGAACACCGGCGTGAGCGAAAGCAGCGGGATCGTGACGCTCAGCGAGGAGGTGCGCAGGGCCGCGAAAAACATCAGGTTGGCCACGATGTTGAGCAGCACCGAGGAGACGGCGGGGACCGCGTACCCCGGCTGCAGCGAAGGCATCCCGTCGATCGCGGTCCAGGCGCCGAACAGGGGGGCCGCGGCCACGGTGAGCAGGAAGGCGAGCGGCACCGGCCGGATGCGGCCGACCAGGAACTTGCGCGTCACGTCGTGAGCGCTCCAGGCGAGGCTGGAGCCGACGACGAGCAGGAGGGCGCTGAAAGGAATGGCCATGAGAGGGCGGACGGATCATACAACGTCCCGACCTGGGCTAAGATTCGCCCGTGCCACGAGAGATCGGTAACATTGGCGACGCTGAGTACCAGCGTCTCCTGCTCTTCCGGACCGGACTGCGGCGCTTCCTTCACTGGAGCGCCCAGCAGGCCGAGGCCGCCGGTCTGACGCTCTGGGCCGGTCTGGAGATTTGATCCAATGAAGTTGTTCCCGTTCGCGGCGCTCGCCTTGCTGATGCTCCCCGGTCTCGGCGGGTCCCTGGCCCATGCGCAGACCGCCTATCCCGATCCGCAGGAGTACCCCACACCTTCCGAGCCCGAGCCGCTGCCCAGGGAAGCTCCGGCCCCCGAGTCCACGGAGCCGGCTCCGGACGAGGCGGATCTCGAGGGGACGATCGGAGAGATCCGGGTCATCACCAAGAGCATCTTCGACCCCGACAAGCCCGGCGAGGACAAGTGGGTCTTCCGGCTGGCCGACCGTCTCCACCGCACCACGCGCCCCAACGTGATCGAGCGCCAGCTCCTCCTCGAGCCGGGCGATCCGTACTCGCCCGAGGCCGTGGCGGAGTCCGAGCGCATCCTGCGCGCCAACCGCTACCTCTATGAAGCGGAGATCCGTCCCGTCCCGGCCGGGGACGGCATCATCGACCTCGAGGTGATAACCCGGGACGTCTGGACGCTGCGGGCCGGCATCAGCTTCAACCGCGCGGGAGGCGAGAACAGCACCGACTTCACGCTGCAGGACGCGAACCTCTTCGGCACCGGCAAGGACCTCACGCTCTGGCGGATCACGAACGTGGACCGCACGTCCACTCTGTTCCGCTACCGTGACCCGGGCCTCCGCGGCTCCCGCCTGCAGCTCGAGCTGTCGGCCGCCGACTACAGCGACGGCGGCTCCCGGCGCCTCGAGGTCGAGCGCCCGTTCTACTCCCTGGACGCGCGCTGGGCGGCCGCGTTCAAGTTCTACACCTACGAGCGCATCGACTCCCTTTATGACCTCGGCGAGATCTTCCAGAAGATCGGGCATGAGCGGGAGCAGCTCGAAACCTACATCGGGTACTCCGAGGGCCTGTCCCATGGGGCGGCGCGCCGCTGGCTGATCGGCTTCAACCGCGAGCTCGACCGGTTCGAGTACGCGCCCGGCGGCGACTCCACTCCGCTGCCGCCGGTCAACCGGCTGTTCGCCTATCCCTGGATCGGGTTCGAGTACGTGGAGGACGGCTTCGTCACCGAGCGCCAGCTCGACCAGATCCAGCGCACCGAGGATCTGAACCTGGGGACCCAGTTCCACGCCCGCCTCGGCTGGTCCGCCGCGGGCTTTGGAGCCGAGCGCGACCATTTGATCGCCAGCAGCAGGATCACAACGGGCTGGCGGCCAGCGGCCCGGCAGCTCCTCCTGGCCTCCTTCGAAGGCGGGTCCCGCTGGGGCAACCGGGGCCGGGAGAACTTCCTGGTCGGAGGCAACCTCCGGTACTACCTGCGGAACTTCGGCAACGGCCTCTTCTACGCGGCGGCCCGGGGCGCGCTGGCCGAGGATCTGGACCCGGAGACCCAGCTCCTCCTGGGCGGCGACACGGGCCTGCGCGGCTACCCGCTCCGCTACCAGGCCGGCGACCGCCAGTGGCTCGTGCAGTTGGAGCAGCGGGTGTTCAGCAACCGCGAGCTCTTCCACCTGCTCCACCTGGGAGGAGCCGTCTTCTTCGACGCCGGCCGCTCCTGGTTCAAGGACGGGAGCTTCGGGGATCAGCCAATGCTCACGGACGTGGGCATCGGACTCCGCCTGGGATCGAGCCGCTCGTCGAGCGGAGCCATGGTCCACCTCGACCTCGCCTACCCTCTGGACCGGCGGGAAGGTATCGACAGCCTCCAGTGGCTCGTGTCAACGAGCGAGAGCTTCTGAAGGGCCCCGTGAAATACTTGGCCCTCTCCGAGACACTCACTCCGGGAGGCGATCGATGAGTCCACTCTACAGAGCCCTGTCCTATACCATCCTGGTCCTTTTCGTCCTGCCCGCGTCCGCCCAGCAGGCATCTCCGGCGGACACCGAGCCCTTCGGCGAGGTGATCGACGTCCGGGTCGTCAACGTCGAGGTGGTCGTCACCGACCGCGACGGCAACCGGGTTTCGGACCTCAAGCCCGGCGATTTCCGGTTGAAGGTGGACGGCAAGGACGTGCCCATCGACTTCTTTACCGAGGTCCGCGACAGGCAGGCCGTCGCAGCGCCCGCCGAAGGGGAACCGGTGGCGGGACCGGCGAGCGTGGCTCCGGGCGAGCCGGTCGGCACGAGCTACCTGGTGTTCATCGACGACTACTTCACGATCCCACCGCGGCGCAACGAGGTGCTCAAGGCGCTCGCGGCCGACCTCCCCCGCCTCGGGCCGCAGGACCGCATGGCGATCGTCTCGTTCGACGGCGCCCGCCTCACGCGGCTCTCCGGCTGGACGAGCTCCGCGGGCGAGCTCGGTCAGGCGCTGGACAAGGCCGCCTCGGTCCCCGCCCGCGGGATCGACCGGATCACCGAGCTGCGCAGCTATCTGCAGTCCGAGCAGCTCCTGTCCGACGTGATCGATCAGCCTGGCGGGAATACGGTCAGCACGGGCGCGACGCAGCTGGACCCGATCAACCAGAGGGCGCTCAACGTAGGCCTGTCGCAGCAGCAGGTCACCTATGGCAAGACGCTGGCGGGCCAGATCGAGATCGGCGTCTCCGCCGTGGTGAGCGCCATGCGCGGAGCCGGGTCGCCTCCCGGCCGCAAGGTCCTGCTGCTGCTGGCGGGGAGCTGGCCCTTCTCCATCCAGAGCTTCCTCGCGGGCGACGGCCTGGTGTCCAGCTCGCGCCAGCTCCCGGACGGCGAGCAGCTCCTGCGCCCTCTGACCAGCACGGCGAACCTGCTGGGCTACACCATCTACCCGGTGGACGTCCCCGGCGTCGAGACCGAGGCCGCGAGCGCCGACTCGTTCGGCAGCAGCGGCATGGACCGCGTCGCGCGGGAGCAGGAGAACCACGGCACCCTCGAATTCCTCGCCAAGGAGACCGGCGGCCGCCCCCTCTTCAACACCAGCCGGACAGCGGTGCTCGAGACGGCGGAGGCCGACACCCGCTCCTACTACTGGCTCGGATTCACGCCGAGCTGGCAGCGCAACGACAAGCGCCACACCATCGAGGTCGACTCCCTGCGCCCCGGCCTTCAGGTCCGCGCGCGGACCAACTTCCTCGACCTCTCCCGAAACGCGGAGGTGGCGATGATGGTGGAGAGCGCGCTGATGCTGGGCAACCTGCCGGGGGCCACCGCCATGCCCATCCGCCTGGGCACTCTGGAGCGGAAGAAGAAGGGTGAGGTGCGGATCCCGGTCACCCTCGGCCTGCCGGTGGACGCCCTCACGGTAGTGCCGATCGACGGCAAGTACACGGCGAAGCTGGAGCTGCGCGCCGCTGCCGCGGACATCAAGGGGAACCGCTCCCTGGTGCCGATGGTCCCGCTCACGCTCTCCTCCGACAAGCCTCCCAAGCCCGGCGGCTACGTGCGGTATGACACGAAGATCACCGTGCACGGCGATGTCAGCCACCTGGTGGTCGCGGTCTACGATCCGCTCAGCGGCAAGATTTCCACGGCCGAGGTTGACGTGCAGTAAGCCTCACCGGCCGGCCAGCGCTGCCGCGCCCCGGAGGACCGCCACCGCCACCGCCCCGAGCCCCTCGACCAGCCCCTTCGCCAGGGCGAGCACGGCGACGATCGCGGTCCACACGAACAGCCAGAGCGCCGCCCAGGGGACGAGGAGGGGCCGGGGGAGATGCCCACTCCCCGGCGCGCTCTCGGCCAGCCGCCGCCAGAACTGGAGACCGGACCCGGGCGTTGCCAGGCACTCGCACCCATCGGGGGTGACCTCCGCCTTGTGGAACATCGACTCGAAGCGGCTCTCCTGATCACCGGCCAGGAGGTAGGCATCGTCCTCCAGCGGGTGACCGGCGTAGCGGAAGCGGTTGCCCGCCGCGCAGGCCAGGTAGAGCACCAGGAACGGCCGCAGGAGCCCGAGCCCGGGACCCGCCTCCTGGAGCTGAAGGGCGTGAAAGGACTCGTGGAGCAGCAGCCCGAGGCCGTCCACCGAGCCGGGATTCCAGAAGCGCGGCTCGATGTAGATCCGCGTCCGGCGTGGCGACACCCTCCCCGGCAGGGTAATCCCCTGGATCGCGAACAGGTTGAACACGTGGGGGATGCCGAGGTGGAAGCGCAGGGCGTCAACGTCCAGCGTCGGATAGACCGTCCGCAGGACCCGCCGGGCAGGCTCGGGCAGCTCCACCTCGGGCGGGAAGAGCCACCGGCGAAGGCGCTCGGCCCGGCTGCTCAACCCTTGCGGCCGGACCCCGAGTACGTGATGCGGTAGATTGCGCCGGCCTCGTCGTCCGAGACGAGCAAGGCCCCGTCCGGCATCACCAGCACGTCCGCCGGACGCCCCCAGGGGCGGCCGTTCTTCCGCAGCCAGCCTTCCGCGAACGTCTCGTAGGACACGGCCTTGTTGCCATCCAGCCGGACCATCGTCACGCGGTAACCGATGGGCTCGTCCCGGTTCCAGGAGCCGTGCTCTGCGATCAGGATCCGGTTGCGATACTCGGCGGGGAACATCGAGCCCGTGTAGAAGCGCATGCCGATGGCCGCCACGTGCGGCCCCAGCAGGATCTCGGGCAGCGTGAACTGGCTGCAAGGCTTGCTGCCGTGCTGCGGGTCCTTGATGTTGTTGCCGTGGCAGTAGGGGAACCCGAAGTGGAGCCCCTTGCGCGGGGCGTGGTTCAGCTCGTCCGGCGGAACGTCGTTGCCCATCATGTCGCGGCCGTTCTCGGCGAACCAGAGCTCCTTCGTCTGCGGGTGCCAGTCGAACCCCACCGTGTTGCGGATGCCATGGGCGAAGATCTCCCGGCCGGAGCCGTCCGGCTTCATCCGGGCGATGCTCGCGAAGATGGGGTTCTCCTTCTCCTCGTTGCAAACGTTGCAGGGAGCGCCCACCGGCACGTAGAGGAGCCCGTCCGGGCCGAAGGCGATGAACTTCCAGCCGTGGTGGTTCTCCGTCGGATAGTCGTCCGAGACCACCACCGGCTTTGGCGGGCTCTGCAGCTTGCCGTCGATCCCGTCGTAGCGGAGCACCCGCGAGACCGCGGCCACGTAGAGCGCTCCGTCGCGGAAGGCGAGGCCGCTCGGCATCTTGAGACCGCGGGCGATCGTGTGCACCTGGTCGGCCCGGCCGTTCTTGTCACGATCCACCACGGCGTAGACCTTGCCCTCGCCGCGCGAGCCCACGTAGAGGGTTCCGTTCGGGGAGAGGGCCATCTGGCGGGCGTTGGGCACGTTGTCGGCGTAGACGCTGATCGCGAAGCCGGGGGGCAGGCGGATCTCTCCAATCGGCAGGCGGGTGCCTCCCTGACCTCCCTGCTTCTCCTGGCTCCCCGCCGGAGAGCAGGACACGCTCAGGGCCACCACCAGAGCTGTACAAAGGATGATTCGGGCTTTCATCGGGGGGACCTCCTTCCCTCGCGTCCGGCTTCAGTCTACCCCGATCGTGTGCTTCGATTAGACTTGTCCACCTATGAGTCTGACTCCCGAGCTCGTCGCCGACATCCTGGTGCGCCAGGGCTACATCACCCCCGACCAGGGCGAGACCATCAAGCAGGAGGCCCGCCTGATGCCGGCCCGCGTGCGCTCGGCGAGCGCCTACGAGCAGAAGTCCCTGGCCTACGAAGTCGTGTCGCGCCTGCGCCTGCCCAACCTCAAGGACTCGGGCGCCCCCCTCGCGGAGCTCGAGATCGCCCAGGCAATCGCGGCAGACGCCAGGCTGGAGCACGTCCGCATCGACACCCTGGGCCTGAATGCGGACCTCATCGAATCCAAGATGTCGCGGCCGTTCGCCAAGCGGCACCGGATGATCCCCCTGGAGATGTCCAACGGCCGCCTGCGGCTGGCCTGCGCCAACCCCTACGACATGGAGGGGATCGACTCCTTCAAGCGCATCGCCGGCCGCGACATCGAGCTGGTGGTGGCGTCCGAGCCCGAGCTGCTCAAGGCCCTGACCGAGTTCTACGGCCTGCGCCACTCGGTCAAGAAGGCCGAGCGGGACCTGACCTCCGGCATCGACCTCGGCAACCTCGAGCAGCTCGTCCGGATGAAGAACGAGAACGAGATCGAGTCGAGCGACCAGCACGTGGTCAACGCGGTCGAGTTCATGCTCCAGCACTCCTTCGACAGCCGGGCGAGCGACATCCACGTCGAGCCCAAGCGCGACCGCAGCCTGATCCGCTTCCGCATCGACGGCGTGCTGCACGACATCCAGACCATGCCGAAGATCGTCCATGCGGCCGTGGTGTCGCGGATCAAGACCATGGCCCGGCTAGACATCGCGGAGAAGCGGCGGCCGCAGGACGGCCGGGTCAAGACCACCCGCGGCGGCCGCGAAGTCGAGCTGCGCGTCGCCACCCTGCCCGTCGCCTTCGGGGAGAAGGTGGTCATGCGCATCTTCGACCCCCATGTCCTGATGCAGGACCTCACCGCCATCGGCTTCTATCCGGACGAGCTGCAGGTCTTCAACGACTTCATCAGCCGCCCGCACGGCATCGTCCTGGTGACCGGCCCGACCGGCTCGGGCAAGACCACCACTCTCTACTCGGCCCTCAAGGTGATCGCCACTCGCGAAATCAACGTGACCACGATCGAGGACCCGATCGAGATGGTGCACGAAGACTTCAACCAGACCGCGGTGCAGAACAAGATCGGCGTGACCTTTGCGAGCGCGCTGCGGCACATCCTGAGGCAGGACCCGGATGTGATCATGGTGGGCGAGATTCGGGACGGCGAGACCGCGCAGTACGCGATCCAGGCGGCTTTGACAGGCCACCTGGTCTTCTCCACTCTGCACACGAACGACGCGTCCTCCTCGATCTCGCGCCTGGCGGACCTGGGGATCGAGCGCTTCCTGATCAGCTCGACGCTGGTAGGCTCCATGGCGCAGCGCCTGCTGCGGAGGATCTGTCCGCACTGCGCGACGGAGCGCCACCTGACTGCCGAAGAGGTGGCCACCCTGCGCCTGGCCGTGCCCCCCGGCAAGAGGGTCAAGGTCAAGGAGGGCGAAGGCTGCTTCGAGTGCCGCAGCACGGGCTATATCGGCCGCACCGGCATCTTCGAGATGCTGCCCATCGACGAGTCCATCAAAAACCTGATCGTCAAGGGATCGGATGCCCCCGAGATCAAGCGCGAAGCCACGAAGAATGGCATGCGCACCCTCCGCCAGTCCGCCCTCCGCAAGCTCGCCGAAGGCATCACCACCTTCGAAGAGGTGGTCCGGGTCACGGGGCTGTGATGCGGACAATCTGACGGTCGCCGACAGCCTCCTCCACCCGGATGGCCACATCCAGGAACCGGGGGATGAGATCCACCTGGGTCGTGGCGTGGCCGCTCAGCGGAAGAGTTGCGAAGGCGCCGGAGCCGGCGAGCGCCAACAGTAAGAGGAGTTGATCGGCCAGGTGCTCCCCCACCGGCACGCCCGCGTCCAGGTAGCGCTGCATCTCCCGCACGGCCCCGCCCGCCACCTGCTCGGCGGGCACTCCCCGCCGGCCAAAGCCCACGAAGACCTCGGTCACGCAAGCGCTCTCCACGGTCAGGAGGACCGCGTTGCCCGGTCCGGGCGTCTCCACCTCCCGGACCTCCAGGGAATCCCACCCGGTCAGACTTTTTACCTCTTCCAACTCGCGTTCGGCGATGTGCCGGGGCAGACGCGAGATGAGGGCCGTCGCTTGCCGGTGCCGGACCTCCCCCCGCTCCAGCAGCTCGAAACCCGACAGTCTCGGGGTCGAAGCGGGGGCCGGCTCGATGCTCACCACGGCCCGGCCGCCGCCCGCCGGATAGAAGCCCGGCCTCTCCAACTCGGCCTGGACCCGCGGTCCCATCCGGTTCACGAGGGGAAGGTAGGCGCGGTCCAGGAACTCGAAGGGAGGAGCCATGGGGTTGTGGGTGCCTCCCTCCACGATCAGCAGCGAGGGTTCGGACGCACAGAGCAGCGCCGGCAGAACCGTCTGCAGGACGAGGGTGGTGCTCCCCGCGCTACCGACGGAGAGCTCGTGCTCCCCCGGCTTCACCTCTCCCGGAATGAATGTGAGCGTGGACAAGCCGATCTCGGCCCCGGTCACCCGGGCGCTGCCAATCCGCGCCGCGGCCTGGACAGCTACCAGGTGCTGCCGCATCAGCCCCGGCTTCGAGCGGCGGGCGCGGATGTTCCGGATCCGCACCGGCATCCCGGTCACCATGGAGAGCGCCAGCGACGAGCGGAGGATCTGGCCTCCGCCCTCTCCGTGCGAGCCGTCGAGTTCCAGCATGGCGTTACTTCAGCGCACGGCGGAGCACAGCCTCAAACTCTTCAATACGCTGGGGCGCCTGGAGCTGCCGCAAGCGCGGCAACCCCCTCAAGGAGAGCCTGATCCGCGGGAATAGTCACGGCTTGCGGAGCGCCGCCCGTAACTTCGCCCAGCGTTGCTGAACCAGTTCCTCCTCCCGGAGATCTACCTCGCTCTTCGCCACAGGCCAGCCATGCAGTCGTCCGGTAAGGGCGATCAAGGACAGGGCGCCTTCGATTGCGGCGGAGGGATTCGGACCAGTCTGCCTCTGCTCAGACCTCTCTCGATCCTCGGCGGCTCGGCGCGATTCGACCCAGGCAATCAACTCGGAAGGTTGCATGCCCGCAGTATAGCGCCCGCAACTACCGTTTCGGGAACAGGAGAACCGTCTACCTCCTTCCACCTCGCGTGTCCTCGAAGTAGAATCTTCGGCATGCACTTGTACTACGCGTTCGACAATGCGGAGATCTGGGGAGAAGTCGATTCCCTGCTCGGATACGTCGGCCTGCGCCATGGAGATAGCGTGATCGAGGAGCACGACGTCTTCCTGGACTCCTGGATCGCGGCGCTGATGCAGGGGCTGACCGCCGCGGAGGAGGGGCGGTGGGGGCCCGTCGAGATCTGGGAGGAGACGCAACCGCTGGTGTTCGAGCCCGCGGACGAGGGGTTCCGCATCTCCTACGGGAATGACTCCGTCACGATCCCGAGCACCGACGAGCTCCGGAAGGTTCTCACCGACACCGGCAACACCTTCTACGAGGACGCCGACGGGAAGGTCGCCATCCGCGAAAACGATCCGCTCGACGTCATCCGCCGTTTTTTGAAGCTGCCGTGGTACCGGTGGTGAAGTACTCGACGACTAGGTCTCTTGCCCGCTGCACGTCCTGCCTCGGCTCCGCGATGCGGCCGAAGAGGGTGCGGTAGGTCGCCCGCAGGGTCTCCAGATCCTGCTGCTGCAGGAGCTTGACCAGTCCATCCAGGGCCCGTTGCGAGGTGGGTGGATGGATGCGCGCCTCGGACTCCCGCTCCAGGAGGACCATGGCGAAGATCAGCGGCTCCGGCAGCTCGGCGAAGGCGGCTTCCGGAGGAGGAGGGGGCGGCGGGGGCGGCGCCGGCCTGGCTTCGATGACGATCGTGTCGTCCAGCGGTTTCGGCAGCCCGGCCGGCGCGTTGCGCTTCTCGAAGAAGAACGGCAGCGAGCGCACCTGGCTGGCGAAGCGCGAGAAGAGCCCCATCAACTCCTTCTCGGACGAGAAGTTGCCGACCAGCCGGGCATCGCGCCCGATCTCCAGGCTCTGCGTCTCCTGCAGCATCACGTGCGCCCGGGCACCGTCCTCCAGGTGGAGCGACCGCGCGTTCACCTTCCAGGCGGTCAGATAACCCTGCACGTAGCAGGTCTGGGCGCAGCGCACGGTGGCCGCCTCCACCTCGACTCCGCGGTCGATCCGGATGGAGCCGCCCATGGACTCCAGGGTGCCGTATTTGCCCGAGTTCTGCACCACCACGTTGCCCGGCGCGTGGATGGAAAGCAACCCGTCACGGTCCATCTCGAACCGGATCCCCCGGGGGATGATCAGGGTGGGCGCGGCTTCGTCCATACTGCTTCGGCTCATACGGCGTCACTTTCCTATCATTTTCCGATACTGGGCGGCAGCGGTTCGTATCCCTGCGCCTCGGGTCCGCTCCGCGCCCTGGCCAGCAGGCGCTCTTCGTTGGGCCAACGGTGATCCAGGATGTAGATCAGCGGGTCGACCGGCGCCCAGGGACCGTCGCCAATCCTGCGCCGGACTTCATAGTGTAGATGCGGGCTCGTGCTCCATCCCGTGTTCCCCACCGTGCCCAGCACGTCCCCCTTGCGCACCTTCTGCCCTGCCCGGACCCGGACCTCCTGGCAGTGGCCGAACAGGGTCACGAAACGGTCGCCGTTGCGCACCATCACCAGGTTGCCGTACCGCCACCAGCCGATGCTCCGCGCCATGGGGTACTGGCCGGCGAAGACGACCACGCCGTCGGCCGGCGCGTGGATCTCCATGCCCTGCGGCGCCGCCAGGTCGAGCCCGGCGTGGAGCTCGAACTCCTTCGTGAAGGGGCTGCGCCGCCGGCCGAAGGTGCTCGTCAGCACGAAGTCGCCGCCGCGCAGGGGGCAAATCGACGGCGTGCTCCGCACCTGCTCCCCGTTCGCCTGCTCGTACGTTCTCACCTCCCGCAGGAAGGCGTCCAGGACGCTCAAGCGCTCGCCGATGCGCGTCTGGAGACGGTTTCCCTGCTGGATGGTTCCGCCGTAAATGGTCCCGCCGTAGATGGAGTCCGGAGCCGTCGCCGTCACCGCCCGGAAGGGGTAGCCCCCCTGCCCCGCCGACGGGCCGGAGGGCAGCCCGTAGGCGAGGAGAATCTTGTTCATCCGCACGTGCAGGCCGTCCGTCCGGTCCTCGAGCTGCTCCAGCCGGCCCACCAGATCCTGCAGGCGCTCCCCCTGCAGCGCCCGCTCGGTCACCAGGGAGGAGTACTCGTGGCGGTTGAGCATCCCGCCGATCACACCGCGCGCCACCCAGACGCCCAGGGCGAGGAAGGCCAGGTAGGCGAGCACCGGGAACGACCAGAGGGTGAGCTGCCGGCGTGTCAGGAACAGGTACCGCACCCGGCGGCGGATGTCGCTCGGGTGGATCTGGACCTCCAGGCTCCACGCCTCGGAGGCGCCTTGGGGCTTGCGCGGGAGCCGGAACAGCCTCATGCCTCCTCGTCAGCCGACCGGGGTCAGCGCGGACAGGAACGGGTTCAGCCGGTCGATCTCCGCTTCGCTGGCATGGTGGGCCACCGCCTCCTGGAGCGCGGCATGGACGGAAGGCCCGCCCGCCACGATGTTGCCTCCGCGGAAGAACTGTCCGCCGCCATCCAGGTCGCTCACCACGCCCCCGGCCTCCTGGATCATCAGCACGCCGGCGCCGATATCCCACGGCGACAGCCGGAACTCGAAGAAACCGTCATACACCCCGGCGGCCGTGTAGGCCAGGTCGAGAGCGGCCGAGCCGCAGCGGCGGATCGCCTTGGCCTGATGGAAGACCTCGCGGAAGACCGCGAGGTAGACGTCCAGCGTGGGCAGCGCCCGGAAAGGGTAGCCGGTCGCCAGGAAGGCGCCGCCCAGGCCCTGGTGCCCGGACACCTTCATGGGCCGGCCGTTCCAGAAGGCGCCGCCGCCGCGCGTGGCGGTGAAGACGTTGCCCCCCTCGGGATCGTGAATGACCCCGGCGACCAGCTCCTCCCCCCGGCGGCAAGCCACGGAAACGCAGTAGACGGGCAGCCCCTGGAGAAAGTTGGTGGTCCCGTCCAGGGGATCGATCAGCCACTGATGCTCGCCGCTCCCCTCTCCGGCTCCGCTCCCCTCCTCGGCCAGGATGCGGTGGCCGGGGAACCGCCGCCGGATCTCGTCCAGGACGGCGGTCTCGCTCTCGCGGTCGGCCTGGGTGACGAAATCGTTCGTCCCCTTGCGTCCGATCTCGAGCCCTTCGTAGCGGAAGTACCGCTTGATCACATCGGCCCCGGCCTGGGCGGCTGAGAGTGCCGTTTCGAGCAGATCCTCATACATAGGGCACTCATTATGCCAGCTTTGCGCCTTACGGCAGCTCAATCCCCGCCCCAGAGCCCGCCAGCGAGATCGACTGCGGCAGGTGCGTGCCCTCCACCCAGACGATCCGCTGCGATTCCAGCTCATCGCGCAGACGCGCCACGGCCGAGCGCAACCTCTTCAGAGTGGAGACATCCTCGACCTTCCCCCAGGCCGCCAGGGCAGGCGATTCCGCAGCCTCCTTCTCCACCGCCCAGACGAAGAGGGGCACCCGGATCGAGGCGAGATACTGGCGCACCGTCGCCGGATCGTAGCGGCTGGCCTCCTCGGGATTGGCGCCCAGGACCAGCACCACGGCCCGGGGCCGCCCGCCCGCCATGGCCTGAACGCCTGCCACCGCGACCGTATCGGCCAGGCGCTGTTTGCCTTTGCCCTCTGCCGCCGGCAGGATGCGAGTCAGGAGCCAGTGCACCCCGCCGTCCTGCAAGGTGAAGGCGCGGGACTGGTCGAACAGCTCCGCCGGCAGGCCCGGGCCGGAGAACGACCGCGGAACGGGCCAGACGAAGCGCACCTCGTCGTCCTTGCGCAGCCCGATCTCATAGCGCAGGTGATCGCGCTCGATGGTGAAAGTCCTCTCCATTCCATGCCCCTGTTGCGTCCTCCGCGGCGCCACATCCCCCAGCTCCTTCAGCGTTTCGTTCGCCCCCAGATCCCGCACCACGAGCACCTCCGCCGGTCCCGTGTCCAGGGCCGCCACGACCAGCGGCTTGCCGCCGGCGAGGAGCTGCCCCTGCAGCGGCTCCGCCCGCGTCAGCTTCCCCCGGCGCACCCGTACCGGGACCGCGGTCAGCTCGGTGGAAACCTCGGTTCCGTACTTGCCGCCGAAGACCACGTCCTTGCGCGCCACCACGTTGGAGGGGAAGCGAAGCTCCGCGCTCAACACGTGCGGGTTCTCGGGATCGTAAGGCGGAAGGGCCGCCCGGCCGTCCGGACCCAGGGCGAGCGGCTGGTCATCGAGGGTCAGTTGGACGGAGGTCGGCTGGGCGCCGGTCCGGCTCTGCCAGGTGAGGCGGGCCACCGCGGGCGTCCCCGAACCGCCCCCTTCGAGCACGATCCCCACCTCGGCCGCGGGGCGCGGCAGGTTCACCCACTGGCGCGCCCGGGCCACCTCCTGACCGTTGGCATCCAGGGCCCGCGCCACCAGCTCGTGAGGAGCGAGCGCCGTCCCGAAGTCGATCCTTCCGGTCCAGGGAGGCCCCTCGATCCGTCCGGCGACCGCCCCGTCGAGCATCAGCTCCACCGACGCGACGGGACCCTCGACCGCCAGCTCCACAGGGTAGGCTCCCAGGGTGAGACCGAGAAAGAGGGTCACGAACGCGATCTGCATGGCAGCACCTCCAGCGGAGGCTTCCATTCTAACGGAGTCCGCGGGGCCCCCCGCATGACACTCGTGCGGGGGGCTAGCCGAAGAGGGGGACGGGCACACCGGTGCCGGAACCGAAGTAGTCGCGGGAGTTCGCGCCGGGGAGCGCGAAGCCGTTGATCGCGATGCGCCGGGGGGCGGAGCCGCGGTTCTCCTCGCTCCGGTGCACGACGTAGGGGCCGAAGAAGGCGGCGCTTCCGGCAGCGAGGAGCGCCGGTGTTCCGGGCTGGCCCCGGAACCGGCTCCGCACCATGGCGGGATCGAGATGCCCGCGCCGGCCGGTCCCCGGGTAGAAGATCAGGGGACCATTCTCGGGCGTGGTGTCGTCGATCGCGACCACCGCCTGGACGTAGCTCCCGCGCCCGTTCACGTCCCGCCACTCGGGGGTGCCGTAGCGGCGGTGCTCGCTGTCCTGATGAGGCTCGAACTCAAGCCCGTCGTTGGGATACTTGGCGTGGAGCTGGTTGAGCAGGTGGACCGCCCTGTCCGAGCCGAAGAGCTGGCCGACGATCCCGGTCAGCCGCGGGTCCCTGCCGCTCGCGATGAAGTCCGGCTCGCATCCGCCAGCCCAGACCACCCGCAGAAGCCGGCGGGAGCCGTTCGTCCCCCCGAAGACGAACTGGCTGCCGGCGTGCTCGACCTTGGTCTCGCCCTCCCCTTCCGAGGAGAGATCGGCCGCGATTTCGCGCCCCACGGCCCGCAGCCGCTCCGCGGCCTCCCCCAGCGCCACGACCTCATCGCGCGAGAAAAGCCTCTCCACGATCAAAAAACCATCATCGTAGAAACGACGGACCTCGTCCTGGGACAACTCGCAAAGCATAGGAAGATGGCTCATTCTAGCTCAGCCGGCGGAAAACCTCCAAACTTTGGGGGGTTGACCCTCACGCAGCGTGAGGCTGTACCTTGACGATCGTGGCCGCCCGGCAGGGCAGAAAGGAGCCGAAGCGATGCGCTTGTGGAAGGTGGGAGAGCTGGCGAAGCAGACGGGCCTGACCGTCCGCGCGCTGCACCACTACGACGAGATCGGGTTGCTCTCGCCCACCCGGCGGAGCGCCTCCGGGTACCGGCTCTACGACGGGGACGACATCGCCCGCCTGCTGCAGATCCTCTCCCTGCGGCAGCTCGGGTTCTCCCTGGAAGAGATCCGGGACAGCCTGGCGAAGCCCGAGCTCTCGCTCCAGCGCGTCCTCGAGCTCCATATCTCCCGTCTCCGGGAAGGGATCGAGCTGCAGCGCAAGCTGTGCAGCCGGTTGGAGACGGTGGCGGAGCGGCTGCGCTCGTCGGAGACGGTCTCCGTCGAGGAATTCCTGGAAACGATGGAGGCAATGATGGATGCAACGGCTATGTTCGAGAAGTACTACACCCAGGAGCAGCTCCAGCAGTTGGAGGAGCGCAAGAAGACGGTCGGAGAAGAGCGGATCCGCGAAGTCGAGCAGGAGTGGCCGCGGCTCATCGCGGAGGTCCGGGCCGAGATGGACAAGGGCACCGACCCGGCGAGCGAGGCCGTCCAGCAACTGGCCCGGCGCTGGACGGGCCTGATCCGCGAGTTCACCGGGGGCGACCCCGGCATCCAGCAGTCGCTCAACCGGATGTACCGCGAAGAGCCGTCCCTCCAGCAGCGGACCGGCATCGACGCGGCGCTCTCCGACTACATCAGCCGGGCCCTCGCGGCCTCCCAGAAGGCTGATTGATGTCCCTTCCCCAGCCGTCCGGGCAGAGAATCGTCCGGACGGCCTCTTTCCCCGCCGCCGGAGGCACCCTTTTAAGGTCTTGTTTTCTCCTGGCTTGAGAAGTAAAGTCCGGGTTGGGGCCACACCCATCATCCAGGAGGCTAACGATGCTGCACAACGTCCTCATGCTCCAGCGCCGCTTCCCCGCACACTCCGGCCGGATCGTCGTGACACTCTCCCTCCTCTCGCTCAGTGCTCTCGCGCTCGGAATCGGCATGCTGCTTCTTACCTGATTTGGGGGGGCCGAGCTTCGATGCAGATCACAACGTTCCTGATGTTCACAGGCGCGGCCGAAGAGGCCATGAACCTCTATGGGTACGGCGTATCCTGGCAGCTCAATCTGCCCTGACCGGAACCGCTTCCGGCCCTGAGCCGTCTAAATGGTCGGGAGGAAACGATGAATCCAAAGGCTCGGCTGGCCGTTTTCGTGTCCTTGCTGCTCATGGCAGCGTTGAGGCCTGCCCCCGCCATTGCAGACACTTGGATGCTGCCGACGCAGACGCAGTACTACTCCCCCGACAAGAGCTTCTATCTCGATGTCACGCCCAAGCGCCTTGAGAGCCAGCTCAAGTACTTCGAGGACCAGGTGAGCGGCAAGGAGAACGCCGGCGCGGCTGAGGACGAACAGGCGACCCAGGCCCGAGGCGCCCTGTACGCGCGCGGGAGCGACGGGAAGTACTCGCGGAAGAGCGAGTTCCCGCTCCTCAACAAGGTTGCCCCGGCGGACGCGCTGGTGTCGGACCGGGGGGACTACTTCGTCACCTTCGACAACTGGCACAACGTGGGCTATGGCGACCAGGTGGTCGTGATCTACCGCGCCGACGGCTCCGTCGTGCGCAAGCTCTCCCTGAGCGACTTCCTTACCGAGGCGGACATCGAAAAGCTCTCGCGAACGGTCAGCTCGATCTGGTGGCGGGAGGATGCATTCATCGACGAGGCGAAACGCGAGCTGGTGCTCCCGATCAGAATGAGGCAGGAGGACCCGCACCAGCAGATGACGCCCGCCCGCCCCAAGGTGCGGATCGATCTGGCGACCGGACAGCTCCTCCGGCCCAAGCGGGACCTGCACGCACATCGATGAGGTCGACGATAACAATCAGGTCATGAGGAGAACGCCACCTCCGGAGCGTTAGAAGGCGCGGTGACAGCCGGCGAGCTGAACAGAAGACCTACCATCTCGTCGCTTACGCCAAAAGAGAAAGACTACAGGCAAGAAAACTGGTGGCTCAGTCGTCTTTCCCAGTGACCGGATAAGCTTACCGAGTCACTGGGTAAGCTTCTGAGCCGCCGGGTAAGCTTACCCAATCGCCGGGTAAGCTTACCGAGTCATCGGGTAAGCTTCTGAGCCGCTGGATATGCGAAAGCAATGGGGCGGAATGGATAAGTTTACCGTCTGGGGTTTGATCTGCATCGCCGTGGGCTGCGGCTTCCTCGGCTCCGCGTTGAGGATCTACGTGCTCCGGAAACAGTTCCTCGCCGGATCTGAAACGGCTACGGGCACTGTGGTCGAGGTGCGGAGCCGTAGTGGCATCGGCCGCAATGCGGTGAGCGTCCCCGTGTTCGAATTCCGGACGGCCGGGGGCGCGCTTCACCGGGCCGAGTCGCTGATGGGAAGCGGATTCCGCGGCTTCGAGATCGGGGAAATTCTGCCGATCCGCTACGATCCCCGGGATCCGAGCCGGGCGGAGGTCGATTCCTATGCCGTGCTGTGGGGTCTGGCCCAGCTCAGGACCGGTTACGGGGTGTTCTTCCTCCTCATGGGTGCAGTCGGGATCGCCTTCCTTGGGAAGTGACCGGCCCGTTGGGCCGGGTCGTGGCTTGACGCTGGCTTTGAGAAGGAGAGAGACATGGGTTTACTTAGCGGTTTGATGGGCAATGCGTCGGAGGTTGATCCCAAGAAAATGCAGGAAGAGTTTGCCCAGGTGCTACTGCCAGATGAAGAGGTTCAGCGGGCCTACCAGCTCATCCGTGATTCGTTCCTGTTCACGAACAGGCGGCTTATTCTTGTGGACAAGCAGGGGGTGACCGGTAGCAAGGTTGAATACCACTCGCTCCCCTACAAGAGCATCACTCACTTCTCCGTTGAGACGGCCGGCAGCTTCGATCTGGATGCAGAGCTCAAGATCTGGATCTCCGGCAATCCGGTGCCTATCCAGAAACAGTTCAACAGGAAGCTCAATGTCTACGACGTACAGCGGGTCCTCGCCCACTACGTCCTGCGATAGAGCAAAGAAAAGGGCAAGACAAGCCCCCATAACTCGCCGCCTCTTCGGAGTATTCCAGGAAAAAAGATCCGGCCGGGAGCGCTCCCGGCCGGGATGGAAATCAAGCGATCGTCAGGTCACTTCGCGATGCAGAGCATGTCGAAGTCCCAGCTCTCGTTGTCGTTGTGGGAGCGGAGGTCGCCCCGGAACCACCAGTTTCCGCCCGACTTGTAAAGGTAGGCCTGGATGGGATTGCCGGAGTTGTGCTCCTGGATGTCCGCGTCGCGGGTGGCGATGCCGGCGACTCCGCACTCGTAGGTGCTGCTGCTGACGAAGGTGTTGTAGTTGACGCTGTCTCCCAGGTTCCGGAATTCGTACCTGGATACCGGCGCCCACTTCTGCACGCACATGGCGTCGATGTCCCAGCTCTCGCCGTTGTTGTGGGAGTGGAAATCGGCCCGGATCCTCCAGGTGCCGGCGCTCCGGTACATGTAGCTCTGGATGATGTCCGCGGAACCGCCTTCGTCGATGTCGCCGTCGAGCGCGGCCATGCCCGAGACGCCGCACTCGTACGTGGTCGTGCTGAGACCTGTGTTGTAGTTGACGTTCCCTCCGAGGTTGTTCCACTCGAACCGGGACACGGGGTAGTTGGCCTTTTTCAGGCAGAGCAGGTCGAAGTCCCAGCTCTCGCCGTTGTTGTGGGTATGCCAGTCGCCCCGGATCGTCCAGTGATTGTTCTGCCGGTAGAGGTAGGTCTGGACGATGTCTCCGGAGCCGTTCTCGTTGGTGTCTCCATCGAGCGCCGCATAGCCGCCGATGGAGCACTCGTATTCGTCGGCGTGGATCGCCGTGTAGTGATTGACGTTGCCGCCGATGTCCTTGTAGGTCCAGCGGCCGACCGCCGGGTCCTGAGGAGCCGTCAGGACGCTGACACCAATCGCGGTGAGGGCGTCGACCGGAGCGTAGACGGCGGCGTTGTAGGGACTGCCGGGGCCTCCACCGCCGACGATGCCGCCGCTCATGAGGCCGTAGGCCGTCTCGCCCGAGAACCACGGGCCGCCGCTGTCTCCCGGCTCACCCTGGTCCTGGCTGGAGCTGTCGACCTTCACGAAGTCCGCGGTCGCACCGGGGAGATAGTCGGTGGGCGCGTAGTTGGTCGAGACGATCGTCCCGCAGGTGTAGCCGGTGGTGATTCCGAACTTGCAGACGAACTCGCCGACGACCTGCTGCGCGCGGGTCTTGGTCGCGGTGATGTGCCGGTAGTTGGGGGTCGTGGTGTCGAACTGCCCATCCCAGACGCGGTTGGTGGGATGGAAGTCCGGAGCGGTGTGCCACTGGGCATCGACGGCGCCGGAGAACTGCCCGTTCTGATAGGGCAGCGAACGGTTGTTGTACGACTGGGTGTTGTCGCAGTGGCCCGCGGTGCTGATCCCGAGAGTGCTGCCGCTCTGCACGGAGAAGCCGCTGGTGCAATCGCTGACCTCGAGCCCGCCGTAGATGTACGCCTGCGGCCGGGGCAGGCGATCGACGCCGATGACCTCGACGTTGGCCGGCAGCCGGAGATCGGCCGCGATCTTCGAGGTCCGCGACTCCGCGGCGATCGCGTTGACGAGGTCCGCCGGCCTCAGGGTCAGGAGCTCGACCCGGTTCTCGGCGATGTTGATCAGCGACTGCGCGGCGATCCCCTGCTTGCGGACGATCCGGTTGGCCTCGGCCTGGATCGCCTCGAGCCGCTTGAGCGACAGCTTCACGGTGCGCCGGTCCACGAGCGGAGCGAGGTCCTCCATCCCCTCGGCCTGCAGGTAGGACTGGAGGTTGTCGCCGCCCTTCCGGGTGAACTGGGCCGTCACCCGGTAGCTCGGCGAGTGCTGGATCCATAGGCCGCCGAAGGTCTGCCGCTCTCTCGTGGCCAGCTCGGCATTGAGCTTCCCGATCGCGGACTGGAGCCGCAGTCGGCTCAGGGCTTCGTCGACCTCGACCTCATACGTGGCCGCGTACTGGCGGGCGTCCTGGAGCAGGGGGTCTTCGGGGCTGTCCTCCTGGGCCCGGACGGCCGGCGCCAGGATCATGAGAAACAGGAGAGCCAGACCGAGAACATAACGCAGGTTCCTCATCGTATTCCTCCTTGCCTGGATGGCAACATGAACAGGGGCAGTATGCGGAGCGCTCTCCTCCACCGTCCTTCGGAAGATCTGAAGAAGTCCTGACGCCGCGCCGTTCGAAAAAGTGGACTCTCCCGTCACCCGGGACGGACGAAACATCAACGGTCCGGCGGCGTAGGAGAGTCGGGCATTCACATTGCTCTAGGGACATGTCAGGGAGGCTTGGTATGACATCCAGGGGTTCCGTCCACGGGCAACCGGAGGCCGCTGCCGTCTATGAATTCGGACCGTTCCGTTTCGAGCCCGGGGAGGGCCGGCTGCTGCGCGACGGCAGTCCGGTGCCGCTCCCTCCGCAGGAGAGCGAGATGCTGCTCGCGCTGGTCGAGCGGCGGAGCTCGCTGGTCACCAAGCAGGAGCTCCTGGAGCGGGTCTGGCCGGACCGCTTCGTCGAGGAGAACAGCCTCACCAAGTGTGTCTCCGCGCTGCGCAAGGCGCTGGGCGACCGGCGGGTGGGGTCGCGCTACATCGAGACCGTGGCCCGGCGCGGGTACCGCTTTCTGCCCGAAATCACCAGAATCGCCAATTCCGAGATTCGTCCGATCAAGATCCAGGTGACGGTGGAGCTGACGCTCGACGGACGCGAGCCCTTTGCCGGAAAGGAGGAGATCGCCCGCAAGGTGACCGCCGCCTTGACCGGCGGCGGGCAGCGGCACGAGCTGCGCCGGCGCGCCACCCGCGACCCTCACGCCTTCCGGCTCTACCGCGAGGCACGCTGCCACGTGATGCGCTACAGCTCGAGCTCCTGGCAGAAGAGCGTGGGCTGCTACCAGCAGGCGATCGCGCAGGACCCCTCCTACACCCTCGCCTACACCGACCTCGCCATCTCGTCGGTGCTGGCGAGCGTCTACTACACGAGCTCCCGGGAGGTGACGGAGAGGGCGCGGGCCGCGGCGCAACGGGCGCTCGCCATCGATCCCGGTCTACCCGAGGCGCATCTGGCCATGGCCGGGGTGCGCTGCTATCTCGACTGGGATTGGGACGGTGCTGAGTCCTGTTTCCACCAGGCCCTGGCTCTCAATCCCGAGCAGGCCTGGAGCCACGACTATTACGGTTTCTTCCTGACTCTGCGGCGGCGCTTCCGCGAGGCGCTGCCGGTCCTAGAGCGCGCCGTCGAGCTCAATCCGGTCCGCCTCCTGGTCAAGGGAGACCTGGGCCTGTATCACCATTTTTCGGGCGCGGCGGAAGAGGCGATCGATCACCAGCGGAAGGCGCTGGACCTCGATCCGTTCTGCGCCCTGTCGCGCGTGGAGCTGGCACGTGCCCTGGAACGTGCCGGGCGGCCGGACGAGGCTCTGGCGGAGATCCGGAAGACGCTGCCGCTCGACGACGCTCCCTGGGTTCGGGTCTGGCTCGCCCGGGCCTACGCGCTGACCGGCCAGCGCGAGGACGCGCTCCGGGTCCTGCTGCCTCTGCGGCAGGCGGCTCGCCGCGGAATGGTGAGCCCGGTCTTCCCCGCTCTCGTCCATGCCGCCCTCGGGGAGCAGGCGGAGGCGCTCGCGCTGCTCGACGAGGCCCGGGCACAGGGCTCGCCCTGGATGGCCTTCCTGGCGGTCGAGCCCGGCTTCGATAGCTTGCGGGAGGCGCCCGGCTTCGCAAACCTCTCCCGGAGGGTGGGGCTCGCGTAACGAAATCCGGTCCGCATCGCCTGTTTGGTACAATGGTCAAATAACACGACCAGCCGAGCGAGGCGCGATATGAAACGACTCATCGTCTGCTGCGACGGAACCTGGAACCGGGCGGACCAGGAGAAGGACGACGTTCCCTGTCCGACGAACGTTCTGAAGATCGCCTACAGAATTGCCAAGCGGGATGGCGCGACGCCGCAGATCACCTACTACGACCAGGGCGTCGGAACGGGCAACGTCGTGGATCGTTACTCAGGCGGAGCTTTCGGCGAGGGTCTCGAAGACAACATCCTTGACGGCTATCGCTTTCTCGTCGCGAACTACGAGGAGGGGGATGAGATCTTCCTCTTCGGCTTCAGCCGGGGAGCGTACACGGCGCGGAGCCTCGGCGGGATGATGAGGAAGTGCGGAATCCTGCGGCGCGACGCCGTCAAGAGCTACCGCGCCGCGATCAACCTGTACCATGATTCCGGTGTCGGCCCCGACCACGCTTCCGCGCTGGACTTCAGGAAGAAAAACTCGGTCGTCGGGGAGAAGAACATCGAAATTCAGTGCATCGGCATCTGGGACACCGTTGGATCGCTCGGCATTCCCCTCCGCGGCCTGCGCGCGCTGACCCGCGGCAAGCATCAGTTCCACGACACGGAGCTGAGCGGCTCGGTGAAGAACGCTTTCCATGCCCTGGCAATCGACGAACATCGGGCGCCTTTCGAGCCGACGCTCTGGGATTTCGTGCCCAAGCCGCCGCAGAGGATCGAGCAGGCCTGGTTCTGCGGCGCCCACAGCGACGTGGGCGGCGGGTATCCGGAGACCGGGCTTTCCGATTACGCGCTCCAGTGGATGATGGACAGGACAGCGGAAGCCGGTCTCGTCTTCGACAAGGCCGTGATGCAGGCCCTTCCTCTCAAGCCAAGCTCCAGTCAGGAGATCCACAATTCCAAGAACGGGCTGTACCGGGTGACTCCCGGGATCGACCGGCCGATCGGCCTGACGAAGAAGGGTCAGGCGGATCCGACTCAGTCGGTCCACGACAGCGTGCGGGCGAAGTGGGACGGGTACCCGAAGTACAGGCCGGGTCCGCTCAAGGACTACTTCAAGAGGTCCGGCGATCCCAGGGGGGCGCTTCAGTAGGGATTTCGGCCGAACAGCAGCTCGATGCCGAACCCGAAAAGCACCGAGCCCTCGCGCTGCTCGTCGAGCGACTCGCGGGGCCAGGTGTAGCCGCCGATCAGCTCGCCGTAGAGCCACTCGCGGTTCAAGGGCCGCCGGTACACGCCGCGGGCGCCGTACTCGCGCACCTCTACATCGCTGCCGGTCGAGCCGCGAAGGAAGAGCTCGTAGGCCAGCGCCGACCGCGATCCGAGGTTTTGATAGAGCACCGTCGCCGAACGCCAGTCCATGCCGTCGGTGGCCTCGGAGACCGTGCCCACCGTCCCCCAGCGGAAGAGGAGCGTCCGCCGCAGCACGTGATCGAAGTCGGCGCTCGTGGTGGAGCCGAAACCGTCGCGGTTCTCGTAGAAGACAGTCTCGCGAAGGCGCCAGACCGATCGCTCGCCCAGGAAGAGGTTGCGCCGCAGGCGGCCCTGCACGAAGACTTCCGGAGCTGAGCTCAGCCGGCCGCCGACGCGGAAGTCGAGGCGATCCTTCCATCGCCCGGGGGGTGAATACCCGAGCCCGGCCAGCCACCGGTCTTCGGTCTCCACTCCAAATACCGACGAGCGGATGGCAAAACCTTCCTGGCGTCCTTGCACGAAATCGTCGCGGTCGTCCCGGCCGAGGAAGAGGTTGACCCGCCTGTCGAGGTTCGGCAGGTCGTATTTGAGGCGGAGCCGGGCCCTGGGCTCGGTTCCATCCGCTTGGGTGTGGATCGTGGACAGCTCGACGCGGCCGGATACCGCACGGGCGTTCTCGATGTCGGGCTGACCGAAGAGCCCGTCGAACCAGAGCGTGGCGCCGCAGAAGGTTTCTTCGAGGACACGGCGGCTGTTGTCGAGCAGGTTCTCCTCCACCGGCATGCCTTCCCGGCAGAGCTCGCGGAGAGACGGCTCAACGGCGCTGGCCGTCGGCGGAGCTTCGGAAGGCGCGGTCGCCGGCTCGTTCCGGCCGGTACAGCCGGTAGCAACGATGGCGGACAGGAGCAGGGCGGCGAGAGCGATGCGAGAAGCTGCGACCGTCATGGCAGCCCGATGTTACACCCAGCGGAAGTTTTCAGGGCAGGCAGCTCTGCAGGCTCTCGTAGCCCCGGGTTTCGAGGTCTGCGAGGCGCGGCTCCCGTCCGCTCACCTTGTGCAGCAGGCCGGCCGCGTGCTGACGGAGGAGGGCGAGGTCCGGGTCTCCCGGCCAGGTCTCGGCCGCGAGGCCCAGGCCGGGGAGAGAGTGGATCGGCGGCATGGGGGTCTTCGGCCGCTCCCCCGCGGGCAGGCTCCAGACTTCGAGGCGGTAGAAGATCCGCTCCGCGCAGCGGGCGAGGTTGGCCCGCACCCTGTCCCGATCCCCGTAGAGGAAGTTGGGCGGCGAGACTTCGGGTGTGGCGTGGCAGCGGGAGCAGTATTGATAAAGTGCCTGCACGGCCGGCTCCGGGAAGTCTCCAGGTCCGGCAAGACCATCACTGCCCGTCTCCCCCCTCTCCAACACCGGGGGCGGCAGCCCGGCATCCCCGAGGCAGCAGGCGCCGCTCTCCAGCCCCAGATTTCTGAACAGTTCCCCGATCACGACGGTGCGCCGGAAGGGACGAGACGAGAAGGCGTCGGAGGAACTGCTCAAGAGATCCTGGACGGCCTGCTCGACTCGACCGAAATCCGAGAGGAAGACGACCGTAGCCTCTCCCCTGCCCTCTTGCCATTGAAAATGAATGAGCTCGATTGCATTGCCGTCCGCGCGCCGGGCATGGAGCCCGGAGACCTTCTGCGCGACAGCGATCTCCAACTCCTGCGGGCCGATGATCTTGCCTCCGGTCACATCCAGATCCCGCAAAGCACCCAGTTTCTCGATCGTCCCTCCGGTCACCCGGTCTCCATCGAGATAGATCCGTCCCTCCAAGGCTTCGGCACACCGGACTTTGACTCGTTCGGGTTGCGCAGCCACCTCGCAGGGGAACGACTGCCGTTCCCGGGACGCTCCGCGGGCGAACAGAGCGGCGTCGAGCCGCCGGGCATCGTCGTCAGCGAGAAGCTCGGCCAGACCGGTGATCAGGCGGGCCGGACCACTCTCCTGCGTCCAGACCTCCAGGGGCGGCCTCGGGTTCAGGGGCTCGAAGACCGCGGGAACGTGCGAGCGTTGCACGAGCCCGCCCAGGCGCCGGGCCTCTTCCGGACCCAGGACCGCCGGCACGCTCGCCGTTGCTGCCGGCACCTTGTGCGAAGCCATCAAAGGATCGCGGTTCGGGATGTCCGGGTCGGGGATGGCAAGTCCCCGGGGCCAGCGGACCTCCCACTCCCGGCGCGAG
The DNA here is from genome assembly GCA_035556715.1 of Thermoanaerobaculia bacterium. Taxonomy (GTDB): domain Bacteria; phylum Acidobacteriota; class Thermoanaerobaculia; order Multivoradales; family UBA5704; genus DATMER01. The sequence continues at coordinate 123,292 of DATMER010000043.1, read as the reverse complement.
GTTTCCAGGTAATCCTTGCGGAAGCGCTCCGAGTCCGTGTCGTGGTGGAGGCCGCCGGAGAGCCGGCGTTGCAGGGCCGCGGTAAAAGCCGCCGCCCGGCAGCGGACCGCCCGCTCGCTCTCCCCGCTGCCGCACCCCTCGCGCCAGAGGAGCTGGTAGACGGCGATGCGGTTGGCGCGGTCGGTGGCGTCGTCGATGGAGTTGGGGACGTCCACGCCCTGAACGATCGGCAGGCCGTAGAAGTCGCGCCCCTCGGTGGCGAGAAGCTTTGCAACCTGCGGGTTGGCGTTGGTCTCCTCCCAGAGCGGACGGGAGAAGAGAGGCCCTCCTCCCTGATGGCATGCGGTGCAGACAGCGCGATTCGCGTAGACAACCCGCGCCGCTCCTCCCGGCCGGTAGTCGAGGACGAGCTGGAACTCGAAGCGGCCGGCCTCCTCGTTGTAGCTGATGACCTCGAGGATCTCCGCCTTTTCGTGGTAACCGAGATAGAGGCGGTCCTTGAGGAAAAGGTTTCTGTCAGAGCCTTCTGTATCCACCGCAACGACCGCGCGAGGGTAGCGGAAGAACTCGGGATCAGCAGCGTTCCGCTGCAGGGAACGACCCAGGGGGATCAGAACCTTTTTCAACCGGACGCCGAGGCGCCCCTCGATCCCGGCGAGAAGGTCGGAGAACGGGAACGGCACCCGCTGCGCTCCCTCATGAGCGGTCAGGAAGTCGAAGAGCGAACGGCCCGCGGGAGGAAGGTTGGGGCCGGGGTCCTGCGGGTCCACAGCCCAGACGGCTCCGGCCGGGATCCCGTCCTGACGGTAGACGGGACCCCGGAGCTCTTCCGCCTCCGGCGAAGCACCCCGCCCCAGGACCCCGGCTGTCACCAGGAGAGCGGTCCACAGGGCGGGCCAACGTCTCACACCAACCTCACCGTCCGGCGGTCCGAACGACCTGCTGGGCGCCCGGCCGGCAGTCCTCGCGCGTGATCCCCGCCTTGGCGGCGTCCTCATTGTAGAGCGTGAAGTTGAGGAGGAAGATCTTCCCGATGTAGGCGCGGCCGAGATAGAGGCCGGGACGGACCATCCGGATCTCGTCCCGGATCTGGAGGCCGGTGGGTCCGGCGACGTAATCGAACGCCGGCAGGTAGCCGTCGATCTCGTTGCCGAAGGCGTAGTCGATGATCACCGACTCGCGCCGGCTGTCGAGCAGGCTCTGGCCGCAGTACAGCTTGGCCGGGAAGAGCAGCGCCACCTTGCGGCCGTCGATCGTCTCCGTGCGCATGGCGGAGACGTCGGCCTTGAACAGGCGGCCCAGGGCGCGGCGGTGGGTGATCTGGTTGCGCAGCTCCATCTCGTCGCGGTAGAAAACCTTTCCTCTCCACAGCATCTCGGCCACGCGATCCAGCTTGTTCACCCCGAGATCGGCGCCGAACCCTTTCACTCCGCCCAGGATCTCCTTGAGCCGGCGCAGGCCGCCGCCGTCCGCGAAGATCACGGTGCCCTGGTGGGGACCGTCGGGGATCGGCCCGGCGGTGAGACGGGCGTAGACCTGGTCCAGCTCCTCCTGGGTGAGGGTGGCGAGGTTCGCCGGCGTCAGGGACAGGCGCTGGTCCGGCGTCAGGGGATGGTTGCGCTCGACCCGGGCGAGGTCGGGCTTCGACGCGTAACCCTTGCCGTACTTGGCAAAGGGGATGTCGGGCCGCGGCGGGGTCGTGGCGCACGCGGCGAGAAGAGGGAGGGCGGCAGCAAGTGCGATCAGTCTGAGCTTCATGGTCGTTCTCCTCCTCGTCACAGGGTCGCCAGGAAGGCGGTCAGGGCCTTCTTGTCCTCGGCCGATAAACTTTCGCCGAAGCGGTGGCCGTCGTTCTCGGTGTCGGCCGTGCAGGAGGCATAGAGATCGAGCAGCGGCCCGGCCTCCTTGGCGGCGACGGTGAAGGCCTGGCCGCTGGACAGGTTGCGCAGGAGCTGGCCTGCCAGGCGGTCGAGCATCGCGGCTTTCTCTTTCGCCTCCTCCTCCGAGCCGAGGCGCTTGGCGAGATTGCTTTCGAGCAGCTTGCGGTTGGTCTTGGCGAGCACCAGGTCTTCGACGAAGAGCTTGTGCTGGAAGCTGACGAGCAGACCCGCCGGCACCCCCTCGGGGATGACGAGCTTGAGGTTCTTGATCTTGATATCGCGGTCGCCCAGGGTGTTGGGTCCGAAGTCGATGCGGATGTTCTCGTCGAGCAGGCTGACCTTGCGGCCGCGCTTGTCCGGGTTCAGCAGCTCGTCCACCGAGGCCTTGAAGAGCTTGTAGCGCCCGTCGACGCTCGGATCGTAGGCCCAGCAGTCGGGCGCGGGCTCCACCCGCTGGAACGACGCGGGCTGCACGTAGGGAGAGCGGTAGAGGTCGGTGTTCGGGTCCGCGGGCTTGCCGCAGATCTCGGGACCGATGGCGTTGTTGTGCAGGAAGGGGGCGTGCGCCCAGACGTTGACCAGGGAGATGTTGCGGTAGTAACCCCGGCCGCCGCCCGACTGGTCCGGGATGCCGGGATCGCCCGGCCGCTCGCGGTGGGTCTCGGAGGCGTACTCCTCCCAGATGTGGCCCTTCATGTGGTTCGAGTGCAGGGCGCGGCAGCGGTAGGTGCCCACCTCGGAGGCGAGCGTCGCCTTGTCGGTGCCCAGGAAGTCGATGCGGCGGTTGTCCTTCAGCTCCGTGAAGTCGCGCTGGTCGAAGGGCTCGTTTTGCGTTGAATGGCAGCGGGCGCAGTTGGCCGCGAACACGGTCTTGCCGCGGGTCACGGAACCTTTGCCAAACTCCGCGTCGAGCTGTTCGACGAGGTCGCCGAGGTCTTCGAGGCCCCGGGCCTGGTAGAGGTCCGCGGGTCCGTTGGCCAGGAAGAAATCTTTGAGGTTGTCGAGCCGGTCCTCGATGGCGCGGAAGCCCGCGCAGTCGCGGCGGCACTGCCCGATGTCGAACGGGGTCTGGCCGAAGTTGCGCTGCGTCGGATCGAGCTGCCGCAGGTCGGTCAGGTGGTTGAGCCAGCACTCCTCGGAGCAGGAGCCGATGTTGAAGTAGACGCGCTGGATGGCCTCGTTGATGCCGATCGAGTCCTCTCCGCCTTTCAGGATGTGGTGCACGGCCTCTTCCTTGAGGCTGCGCTCCCAGCACTTGCCCGGCTTGCCCGGCTCGCACCAGCACGAGGTCTCGTCTACGCCCGCGGCGCAGCCCTGGACCCGGCGCCACTTCATGACCTTTTCATTGGCGAAGGTCGGGCGCGCCGTGAAGCTGATGACGGCGTTCATGGTGCCGGGGTTGTGTACGACGTCGTTGGGAATGGCGGAGGTGTCCACCGTGCCGGGACGCTCGTGCGAGAAGAGCTGCCACTCCGGGCTGTCGGTGGGCATGCCCGAGGCCATGATCTCGGACGAGCGGATGTACTGGTTGCCGACCAGGAGCTTCAGGTTCTCCCACTCCGGATTGGCCGTGTCTTTTGGCGGCTTGACCGGATTGAAGGCGATGTGGCAGGCGCCGCAGGACATGCCGATCAGGAAGGGAGGCTCGATCGAGCTGTCGGCGAGATGGCTGACCATCATGGTTGAGCCCGGCGCGGCCGGCTTGCGCTCGCGGTAGCCGTCCCAGGTGCCGAGCTTGCCGCCGTTGACCTTGCGCCATCTTTCGGGATCGAAGCGCGGGTTGGGGAACTTGCGGAACCCCAGGGCTCCAGTCGAGGTGCCGAACTCCAGGTCGCAGGGGTCCTGCTTGTCGCCGAGTCCGCCGGGATCTTTGAAGTCGCATCCCGGATCGCGGTAGCCGGTCTTCCCGACGTATTTCAGGAGCTGGTCGTCGCCCGGGCAATATTCAAACCCGAACGTCTCCTCCATGCTCTTCGCCTGGCAGCCGGCCGAGCCCGGCACGCAGCAGCCGGGGTCGTTGATCAGTCCCCAGATCTTGAAGCGCTCGCCGTGCTGGTCGGCGCGCAGGACGCGGTACCAGTCGATGAGCACTCCCATGCGCTGCTGGAACACGTACGTGGTGAAGCGCGAGGTCCCGGCGGTGGCCTTGTACCAGAGCTCAGCCCCCGCCATCTCTTCTTCGTTCAGTCCGGGCTCGGCGGCGCGGAACCCCTGGTCGAGTCCCTCGTAGGCATTGGCCGCGGTGGCAGGCACCGCCAGGAGCAGCACTGCGCCGAGAATGTGGATGATTCTCTTCATATCGATTCTCCTCTCACAGCGTCTTCAGGTACTCGATCAGGTCGTCTTTCTCTTTGGCGGAAAGGCGGGTGCCGTACTCATGGCCCGCATTGCCGTTGCCGCGTTCCGAGACGTAGTACTTCCAGATTCTGGGCTGCGGCCACTCGTCCGAGCGGCCGGGTGCTCCGGGCCGGTCCCACGGCGAAGGCTGCGCAGGCGGGTGCTCCTCGCCGCAGCGGGGGTCGATCCGTCCGTCCGAGATGAACCCGAGGTCCTCCCGGTCGAGCACGTCATACCCCCGGCAGAAGACCTTGGGCCGCTCGGCCGCGGGCCGCAGGAGATCGCGCATCGTGGGGACCGAGCCGTTGTGCAGGTACGGCCCCCGCAGCCAGATGCCGTCGAGCTGCATGGCGATGTAGCCATCGGTTTCGATCATCGGCGTCCGGCGGAATCCCATGGACGCGACCTTCTCGTTCGCGCGATTCGCCGCCCCTGTCTTCCTCCAGGCATTGAGACGCTCGGGATCGGTGCCGACCTCCTCGATGGGGATGACCGTGCCCATGCGGTTGTCTTGGCCGGAGGTGTGGCAATCCGCGCAATGGGTCTCGAACACGGACGCTCCGCGGGCGGCCATCTCTGTATGGATGGGTAACGGATAGGGAGGCGGCCTCAGCTCCCGCAGCCAGTCGAGGAGCTGCGGGATGCGGGTGTTGAAGAACGGCGTGTTCCTCCCTCCCAGGCCGAGGGCGGAATCGATCAGCACCGACCGGAACGAGGTCGTGGCCCCGTCCAGGTTCATCAGCATGGTGTGGGAGGCGACGGGCTTCCCTTCCTGAAAGTTTCGCCCCTGCTGCTCGCGGGCCGCGAGGTGCCAGATCGATGGAAAGTCGGTGTGATCGACACTATCGTCCGGGGGCATCTCGAGAAAGTTGAACTTCGTCAGGTTCATCGGCGCGTCGCGGCCCGGACCCCAGCGTGGCCGGGTCGCGGTCCAGGCGAAGTCCTCGCCCTGCTCGGCGAGCCGCTTCCTCGTGATCGGGACCAGCACGAAGCGGTAGAGGAGGCGGTCGGTCCACTTCAGGGGATAGGAGCCGTCGATTTCGCGCAGGATGTTGTCGGCGTTGAAGCGGGGATCGTTGGCGGCCTTGGAGAAGAACTCCAGGAGCCCCTGGATGTCGGCGGTGTTGCTGCCGCCCGCGGCCACGACCACCGGCGTCTCGTCCGGCGACTTGCGGTACTGGGTGGAGTGGCACAGGGCGCAGTTGAAGCCCACCCGCGGGAAGAAAACGGTTTTTTTGGAGAACCCCGCCGGGAATTCCTTGCCCTCCTCCCAGGGGAGCCCCAGGGATGCGTAGCCGCCCGGCCCCGGCAGGTATTCGGGAAAGATCCGGGGGAGGACCATGAGGATCCAGTACGGGAGCCCCGCCTCGTTCTCTCCGCCGATCGAGCCGTAGAGGAAGTTCTCCCGCGGATCGCCGGTGATCTCGGTCGGCTGCGGCTTTCCGTCGGTGACTCTGCCCATCTTGTCGGTCAGGATATTGGCCGAGCCGAGGCCGCCCGCCATGAGCGCCAGCGGGGCGCCCAGAACGCTCAGCGACGTCGCGAGCCCGAGCAGAATGCTGTTGCGCCTCATGGCCATCTCTCCGATCTCAAAACGTTTTGAGGTACTCGATCAGGGCGTCCTTCTCTTCCGGCAACAACCGGGTCCCGTACTCGTGGCCCTGGTTGCCGTTGGCGGGAAGCTCCGTGTCATAAAGCCATCCCTCGGTCTCGGCATCGGGACCCTCGGTGACGAACCCCAGATTTTTGTAGTCGTAGACGTCGTAGCCGGTCCAGAACTTCTTGGGCCGGTTCTCGCCCGGTTCGAGCAGCGCCCTCAGGTTGGGCACCGAGCCGTTGTGGAGATAGGGCGCCCGCAGCCAGATGCCGTCGAGCGGGCTGCTGGCGTAGCCGTCGGTCTTGCGGAAGTGGTTGAAGCGGGCGGGATAGCCCTTGGCCCCGGGGTCATCGGGGCATTCCCTGGAATCGCGCAGGGGATACTCCGCATAGATGCTGTTCTGCGCCCTGACCAGCTCGGGGGTGTAGGAGTCGAGACGCCAGCGGTCGGTCTTGATCGCCTTCAGCGGGACGACGGTGCCGACGAGCTTCCCAACTCCTCCGTTGCGCCGGAAGGGGGGCGCGGAGGCGCCGTGGCAGCCGGCACACTGGGCGTTGTAGAGGGGCGCGCCCCGGGCCGCGAGGGCCTTGTCGATCCTCTCGGCAGGGAACGGCGGCGGCGCGAGGGTCTCCATGATGCGGGCCACGCGCCGCAGGTTGCACTTGTCGATGAGGGGCGGGATCGTCGCCGCGAAGCTCGCCGAGAGATTGCGCTCCTGGACGGACGTATTGTTGCCGTCCCAGTGGAGCTGCATCCCCTCCCGGCCTTTCTGGTACCAGACCGAGGGCAGGTCCGAGTTGCCCCTCTTCTCTTTCTCGGGAGCCAGGTGCATGGGAAAGTTGAGCAGGGCCTTGGGCGCGTTGAAGGTATCCACCCGGCCCGGCCCCCAGCTCTCGAGATCGATGAAATCCAGCCGCTCCCTGATCGACAGGAGACGCCGCCGCATGACCGGGACGACCGCCAGCCTGTAGATCTCCTCTTCCAGGGGATTCAGCTCCTTCGGGAGCCTGGGGCCTGCCCGCTTGTCCTTCGGGACCTTCCGGCGCTCCTTCTCCATCTCGCGGATCTTGCGCACCAGGTGCTCGCCGTTGAACCGCGGGTCGGACGCGGCGGCGAAGAGGAAGCGCACCCACTCTCCCTGGTTGTAGCGGTTGGCGGGCATGCCGAGGACGATCTGCCTCTCGCTCTGCGGCGTCTCCCGGACCGTGCCGGTATGGCAGACGCCGCAGTTGATCCAGACCCGGTCGAGAGCCAGGCTGTTGCGCTGCGACGTGCCGACGGGCAACTGGAAGCGGGGGTCTCCCCCCGGCTCGTAGATGTAGCCGAAGGAGGCGTATCCCTGGCCGGGCTTCCTGTCCGGCAGGTATTCGGGGAAAAGCTCCGGCAGGGCCACCCAGATCCAATATGGAAGGCCGAAGCCCACCTGTCCCTTGTAGCCCCGCTCGCCGCCGAGCGAGCCGTATTTGAAATGGTCAGGGTCGTTCGGGTAGCTGGGGGTCCGTTCGAAAAGGCGGTCCCCGGGCACCGAGTAGAACGGGAGCTCGTCAGTTGCAAAAAGAGGAGCCGCCCAGCCGGCGAGCAATACCGCTGCGGTGGCTGCGGCCAGCGCGCTGCGTAGATTCGATCCTGGTTTCGCCATGAGCATGCCCTTCCAGCGGTGCTTTCTCTTCTAAGTGACAAAACAACCGCTTCCCTTTCTGGGAGAACGACGGCGGCCCTGCGATCCCCTCACTTCCGGGGGAATGGACCGAGTGCTAGATCAGGACCTGGGATCCGCCGGGCCCCGGATCGAGGGCCCCGACGGCACGGGCGATCGCCATGGCGATCTTGCGGCCTCCGGGACCGGAGGGCTCGATGGGATTGGCGTAGTCGGCGGGCTCGCTGCAGACCAGCCGCAGCTCGATGACGGGCAGGCGCAGCTCGAAGGCGGTGCGGAGGATGGCGTCGTTGAACAGGGCCAGGGCGACCCGGGCGTTGCGGGCGTACTCAGGATCGGGCAGGTTGCCGTTGTAGATGGTGCAGAGAGTCGCCGGCCTGCCCAGCTCCAGCACCTCGTGGATGGCGGACCGGTAGCTCTCCTCGAACTCCTCCACCCGCTCGTGGAAGAGCTCGAGCGCCTCGGCCGTGGACCGGACCCGCATCTCCAGTATGTCGCTGTTCCCGAGGGCGTCGTTGCCGCCGACCGAGATCACGAGATGGGAGGCATCCTCGGGCACCCTCCTCAACTGAGAGGAGAGGTTGGAGATCACGCTCCCGTCGATCGCGAGGAGGCTGGCCTGCCACCCGGACGGCAGGATCGACCGCAGGTGCTCGACGACGTCCGGCTCCCTCCCGGTATAGGCCGCGTTGTCGAAGATCGAGTCACCGAGGAGCACCACGTGCCGGCTCACTCCCCTACTCTACCGCTGGAGGCCGGTCCGCCGCGCGGAATGTTTTATGCCTTTCCGGCTGAGGGAAAAGTGCCACGGCCCGCGTTTTGACGGACCAGGGGGAGTCGCATAGCATCGGGACGACGATTCCAGAAGGAGTGGGAGTGATGCGGACCCGCACACCGAAACCGAGGCAACCCAACCAGCCATCCCCTTCCCACCCGGCGCGGCCCAAGGCCGCGGGCGCGCAGAGAGCGGAGGACGAGGCCGACCGATTCGCGGAGCGGCTGGAAGCGATGCCGGAGATGCCGGCTCCGGTCTCGCAGCCGCTGAAGCGCCCCTCCTCCCCTGCCGGGAGCCCGGCGATCCTTCCGTCCGGCCAGCCTCTGGATGCCACCACGCGGACGTTCATGGAGCCGCGCTTCGGCCATGACTTCAGCCAGGTGCGGGTGCACGCCGACTCGAACGCCGCCGGCCTGGCCCAGGCGCTGAACGCGCGCGCCTTCACGGCCGGGAACCACGTCGTGCTGGGTGCGAACGAGCACTCGCCCGGCACCCCCGCGGGACGCAAGCTGCTCGCCCACGAGCTGACGCACGTGGTGCAGCAGGCGTCCAGGCCAGGCCCTCACCCGATCCAGCGCAAGGAGAAGGACAAGCCCAAGCCCTTCTACCAGGAGGCGCTCGACGAGCTCGAGAGGACAAGGAAGGCGGACGTCGTCACCCTCTCGACCGGGGGCGAGATCGACATGTTCCAGCGGGTCCCCGTGGTCGAGAAGTTCATCGCGCTGGCGGAGGCGATCGACGCGGGCGCGGGAGTCAAGGAGCGGCTCGACGAATTTCTCGCGGCCCAGACGACGCGCCTGCCTCTCGGCCTCCCCTCGGACCAGCTCGTCAACACGATGGTCACGCGCCTCCTGCTGCTCGGCCTGGGGCAGGAAGCCGGCAGGTTCCGCACCTGGTACCACAAGCACGAGAAGGAGGTGGACTTCCTTCCGAAGAGGGGACCGGACACCTTTCCGGTCGGAAGAGTTCCTGTGGGAACAGGTCCTGGAAGAGCTTCTCGGCCGCATTCCCCAGCAGGGCGCGGACGACGCGCTGAAGGTCCTCGATGCCCTGCTGCTTCTCTTCGAGCAGATCCGCGACGAGGCGGCGGGCCTGGACCCCGCGGAGATCAAGAAGGACCGGGAACGCTGGGCCAGCCTGTCCTCGCTGGAGTATTTCCCCGTCATCCGCGACATCACGATCTCGGTCTACCACGACTCGCTGCTCCGGCTGCTCCGGCAGACCTTCACCGGCATCCAGACGGCCTATCAGGTGCTGCTGGACCAGGCCGTCGCCGACCTGGGCGCCGGCAGGGGGGACAAGTACCTCAGCCTCGCGAAGGACCGTCTCGAGAGCCGGTTGCGCGGCCTGATCGAGCCGAAGGAGGAGAGCAAGAGGTCCGGGAGCATGTCTGTGGAGGTGACGAAGTCGGAATTCAAGAAGGGCGGAGGCAAGCACCTGGATTTCTTCGCCAAGGGCAAGGAGGCCGCGAGCCGCGCGGTGGGCGTGGAGTTCTACGACGAGGAGATGTTCGAATCCCTGGCCAGCGAAAAAGAGATGACCTTCGCCCGGATCTTCCTCGTCCGGCAGCAGCAGATCCAGGTCCTGGAGCAGATCTACGGCCTCGAAAAGGACAAGGAGGGCAAGCCCACGGCCGAGACGCAGGAGAATGCGAAGGCCATCGAAAAGATGGGCAAGGGAGGCATGAAGCTGGAGAGCGACGACGACTGGCGGCGCTTCCTGCTGGAGAAATACAAGGAGCGCGCCGCAACGACCACTCCGGCCGAGGCCTTCACCGCCGTGATCAAGCTGCTGGAGTCCTTCCTGCGCGCGTTCACCACGCACACGCCGTACAACATCGAGGACTTCGGCGACAACCATCTGACCCGGCAGTTCCCCCGGGCGCTGACGGGCCAGTTGATCCAGGATTGCGGCGTGTACGCGCTGCGCATCGCCTACATGCTCTCGCTGCTGCGGGACCACCTGAACCTGCGCTTCCGCTTCATCGCTCTCCCGGCGCACGTGGGGCTCATCATCACGGGCGAAAACCTGCCGCTCTACATCGCGCACAACGACTCGGTCGTGATCTATTCCCCGCAGGACATGGCCATCCTGAGCAAGCAGTGGGCCGATCTGGACGAGCAGGGCGAGGCGCGGACGACCCCGGGCAAACAGGACGAGGCGCAGATGGTGGCGGAACTGGCGGGGCTCGAGTTCATCCCCGGCGTGGACCTGCCGTTCAAGCTGCTCGAGGTGCCGAAGACGGCAGGCGGCCCCGCCGCGGTCAAGGGCGGCCTGTGGAGCTTCTACACGGGAACGCTCGGGGCGACCAAGCTGTTCGGCCCCGAGACCGAGAACCCGAAGAGCGCGCTCTTCCAGCTCCATCTCAGGTATCTGAAGGTGCTCGACTCGATCAAGGCCCATCACAACGAATTTCTGCGTCCGTTCTGGAACGAGGTGGCTCATAAGGCCTGGCTGAAGCACAAGCCCGTCCTGGAGAAGGCCTTCGCCGACATCACGACGGCGGCGGCCAAGGGGGACGACGAGAAGAAGGCAGCGGAAGCCGCTTACGACGCGGCGGTGCAGCTTTACCTGGACGACGTCGAGAAGGCCTTCGAAACCGTGGAGAGCAAAAACTCCGTGGTGATCGCCGAGCAGGTGGAGCTGTTCCGGATCCTCAAGGACCATCCGGAAGCGCTCGCGAAGGGCGCCGGGCGGACCCACAGTGCGCGGATGGATGCGCTCATTCGCACCCCCTGGTGGTCGCGGGCCTTCTACGAGCACGTCTCCGAGCTCAGGAACAGAAGGTCCGTGCAGGCTCCCTTTGCCAAGAAGGAGGATCTGCTCACGCCGATGGATTGATCAACCGGCCGTGAAGAGGGTCCCGTCGCAGTAGTCTTCCCATCCCAGGTCGGACACGTGCTGGTACTCCCGCCAGTGAGTGATCAGGTTTCCGTGCACCTTCACGATCACGAGGCCGTGATAGCGGTGGGTCCCCTGGTAGGTGTACTCCGCCGCTCCGGTCTGTTTCTCCTCGTCGAAGACAACGTTGTGCCAGACCGTGCTCTGATCGTATCCCTCGTCGTCCCGGAAGAACTCCAGGAGCTCCGCCCGCGAGGAGATCCGGTAGCGTGTGGGATCAGCGTACTGGACGTCCTCGGCGAAGTGGCTCGCCACCTTCTCGTAGTCCTTGCTCGCCCAGCCCTGCGCCAGGGCCTGGAGAGTGGCTTCGAATTCCTGACGCTTCATGCCTTTCTCCTTGCGCGGAACGCGAGCCTCCGCGGAGGCAGCTCGAAGTCCCCATACTTTCGGAAGACGCCCCAGTCCTCTACCACGACGCCACCGGGTGTACAGGGTCGGGGCGTCTCTCGCCACGGCAGGTTGGTCCACCCCACATCCATGACCATGCCCATGACCATGCGTGAAAAACCGGCCGGGTAACGATGTTTTCATGACGCCGGGCCTTGATGGTGCCTGGGGCCGTGAGACTTTCTGTCGCGACGATCGATTCCCATGACGCGACCCCGCCTGGAGTCGCGTCACCAGGAGACTTGCTGTTGCGACCTGGAGCTTCGGTGACGCGACGATAGGCTCCGGCGATGCGACTCAACTTATAGTCACGACACCGATAGACTTCGGTGACGCGACTCTGCCTATCGGTGATGCGACGATAGACTTGACTGTCGTGACTATAGGTTTCGGTGATGAGACTCAAGATGTTGGTGATGCGACTCAGAGATTGGCTGATGTGACTTTAGGTTTCTCTGTCGCGCCTTAAGCCTAATTCGCAACACAGTACCCTATAGTCGCGACAGCGAAGTCTTTCGGTGTTGCAACCATAGAGCCTGGTGACGCGACTATAGATTGAGTCCCAACGCCGATAGATGTCGCTGTCGCGACTTGGCCCTAAGTCGCGTCAGCGATAGGTTCCGTTGATGCGACTCGAGCCTGAGTCGCGACAGGTAAAGGAATTCTCCTGGCGCGCAGGTCCTCTGTCGCGACACCCAGATCCATTCGGCTCGCGCCGAAACGCCTGGCGCCGAGGCCATGGGTCCTGTTGCGACAGCCAACTCCTGGGCCGTGGAGGCTGGCAGAGGGATGACGCGACTTGCGATCTCCGGCAGCGGACTGCGTCCAGGCTGTCGCGACGGACGCCTGGGGTTTCAACCCCCAGGCGGCTGGGATGGCTCGGGCGAGGCGCTGGCCGCCCGGGAGCGGGCGCTGGCGGCGCTCGGCCCATGCCGGCACCCTCTCACCCACTGGAAGCTGATCGATCCCTGGGCCCGCGCCCTGATCGCCCTGGGACGCGAGGGGGAGGCGCAGCCGGCGGTCGCGCGGCTGCGGAAGATGGGGTACGCCGGTCTCTAGTGGTGCTGGCCGGTGCCCGAGCCGGTCCCCTTGCCGGTGAGGCTCGTGAAGATCAGCTCGATCCAGTCGGGGGTCTTGATGAAGCCCTTCCCCCAGTCCTTCCACTTCTCGGGCAGGCCTTCCGCCTGGATCGCCTTCAAGTCCTTGCCCGCGTCGATGCGCCCGCGGACGTGGGCCGTTGTCTCCCTGAGCATGCCCAGGTAGGCCTGCAGGTCGGCCTTGCTGGAAATCGGGCCGTGGCCGGGGATGATCTTCACGTCATCCGGGATCTGGCCCAGCACCTTCTCGATGTTCGCGGTCAGCCCGGCCAGGCTACCGCCGCTCTCCAGGTCCACGAAGGGGAAGAAGCCCGCGAAGTAATGGTCCCCCATGTGCACCACGTTCGAGCCGGTGAAGAAGACGATGCCGTCGCCGTCCGTGTGGCCCTGGGGGAAGTGCAGGACGCGGATCTCCTCGCCGTTGAAGTGCACCGAGACCGACTCGTCGAAGGTGATGACCGGCAAAGCGTGCGGCGGCGAGGGCGGGACCTGGTCGCCGCGCAGCATCTGCCCCTTCTCCATGCGCTTGCGGACGTTCTCGTGAGCAACGATCGTGGCCTCGCGGCCGAAGGTCTCGTTGCCGCCCGTGTGGTCATAGTGCCAGTGCGTGTTGAGCACGAAGGCGAGCTCGCCGGATTTCAATCCCTTGAGAGCAGCCCGGACCTTCTCGGCCAGCGGCGCGAACTCGTCGTCCACGATGAGGAGGCCGTCGCTCCCCACCGACACGCCGATGTTGCCCCCGGCGCCCTGCAGCAAGTAGACCTTGCCGGCGACGGGGGCCGCCTTGACCTCGACCTTGGAAAAGTCCCGCTGAGCGAATGCCGGCAGGGCAGCAAGCCCCAGAAGCGCCACACCAAGACACGCTTTTTGCATATCCGAATCCTCCGCAGTGAATCTAGCACGCCTTTCCCGCGGCCCTCCCTCATCCCGCAGAAGGCATGAACCATCCTCTTCTCGCGATCGGGTGGCCCGTTCCTCCTTGCCCGTCCCTCCTGGCTCACCGCCCGGGCGCGAGTCTCTCTTACAAAGACGCTACTTCCAGGAGGAGATCCATGAGGCCGAGTCTGCTCGTCCGGGCCACGTTCCTCGTCGCCCTGTCAACCGTCTTTGTTACCTCGATGGCAGATGCCCAGCTCGTCGATCGCACCAACGCCCCCCATACCGAAAACAACGCCGCCGTCCAGAAGTCGCTGACGCAGCAGATCGGCGCCGGTCGCGGCAATGCCACCACTCCCAACTCGTCGATCTACCTCATTACCCGTGATCCGTTCCGCTCGATCCGGCGCGGGCGCCAGATCTTCCAGCGCAAGTTCGCCCTCCACCAGGGGCTGGGTCCCATCACCGGCGACGGGACCGGAGACATCGAGCTGGACGACACGATCGGCGCCGGGCTCTCCGATAGCTGCGCCGGCTGCCACGGCCGGCCGCGGGGCTCCGCGGGGCACGGCGGCGACGTCGCCACCCGGCCGGACAGCCGCGATGCACCCCACCTCTTTGGTCTGGGTCTCGTCGAGATGCTTGCCGACGAGATGACCTTCGAGTTGCGGAAGATCCGGGACGATGCCGTCCAGACGGCCATCAACACCAACACGCCCACCATCGCGCTCCTGATCACGAACGGGGTCGACTTCGGCTCCGTCACCGGGTTTCCGAACGGCACCGTCGACTACTCGATGGTGGAGGGCGTGGACCAGGATCTGCGGGTGAAGCCGTTCTTCCACGACGGCCGCTCGTTCTCGATCCGCGAGTTCGCCGTCGGAGCCTTCAATGCCGAGATGGGGTTGGAGGCGGCAGACCCGGACCTCATCGCCGCCAGCACCGGCGGCTTTGCCCTTACCCCGTCCGGCATGGCGCTCGACGGCAGCCTGGATACGATCCCGGCACCGCCGTCTCCGAACCCGGCCTCCGATCCTGATGGGGACGGCGTGACGAACGAGGTCGATACAGCCCTGGTCGACCACATGGAGTTCTACCTGCTGAACTACTTCCGGCCGGCCAACTACGCGCAGACCGGCGACATCGCGAGGGGCAGGGCGGTGTTCGACAACATCGGCTGCGCAAAGTGCCACATGCCTGACCTGCAGATCGATAAGGACCGCCGGGTGGCCGACGTGGACACGGCGTTCGACCCGGTCCAGGGGATCTTCAACCAGCTTTTCTCCACGGCGACGCCGCTGGTGAACGTCATCCCCGATCCTCCGCACCCGCCCCGCCAGGTGCCGTTGCTCAACCCCTTCCTGGTCACCGGCATCTACAGCGACCTGAAGCGGCACGACCTCGGCCCCAAGTTCCACGAGCGGCAGTACGACGGCACCATCAAGACCCACTTCGTGACCGAGCCGCTCTGGGGGGTCGGCACCACGGCTCCGTATGGCCACGATGGCCGCAGCATCAACCTCAATGAGGTCATCCTGCGGCATGGCGGCGAGGCCCAGGTGCAGCGCGACCTCTACGCGGAGCTCAACACCGTGCCACGCAACCAGCTTCTCGCGTTCCTGCAGTCGCTGGTGCTCTTCCCGCCTGACGACACGGCCTCCAACCTCGATCCGGGGAACCCGCTCGACCCGGACTTCCCGCAACGAGGTCACGGGGCGATCGATCTGAGCGTGCTGTTCCTCATTCCGGCTGACAAGGAGTAATCCTGCCTCGGGCCGCGCGCCTTCCCGGCGCGCGGCCTTCTTCCGCTGTCCCGCTTCGAGCCGCATCCAGTACCTGTTAATATAGATGACATCCAATGTTTCTTCAGGATCTTTCCGTCCCCGCGGCCCTCCTACCTCCCGGCGCAGCAGGCGCGAACATCCTTTTCTCGCGATCGGGTGGCCCCTTCTCCCTGCCGTCCACCTTGCTCGACCTCCGGGCGCGAGTCCCTTACAAGGCGCTACTTCCAGGAGGAGTTTCATGAGGCCGAGTTTTCTCATTCGGGCGGCATCTCTCATCGCCCTGTCCGTGTTCATCCCCTTGACGGCTGAAGCCCAACTCGTCGACCGCACCCGCGCTCCCCACACCGAAAACAACGCCGCCGTGCAGAAGTCTCTGGCACAGCAGGTCGGCGCCGGGCGCGCCAACGACACCACCCCCACGGCTTCGCTCTACCTGATCCGGCGCGACCCCTTCCGGTCGATCCGGCGCGGCCGGCAGCTCTTTCAGCGCAAGTTCGCCATCGAGCAGGGCCTGGGCCCCATCACCGGCGACGGAGCCGGAGACATCGAGCTCGACGACACGATCGGAGCCGGCCTTTCGGATAGCTGCGCCGGCTGCCACGGCCGTCCGCGCGGCTCCGCGGGTCATGGCGGCGACGTCGCCACCCGGCCGGACAGCCGGGACGCCCCTCACCTCTTCGGCCTGGGCCTCGTCGAGATGCTTGCCGACGAGATGACCGCCGAGCTGCGGAAGATCCGGGACGACGCCATCCAGGAGGCCATCAACAACGGCGGGATCGTGATCGAGCCCTTGGAGGCGAAGGGGATCGGCTTCGGCCACATCATCGCGTTTCCGAACGGCACCGTCGACACTTCGAACGTGGAGGGCGTGGACACGGATCTGCGCGTCAGGCCGTTCTTCCACGACGGCCGGCTGTTCTCGATCCGCGAGTTCGCGGTGGGCGCCTTCAACGCCGAGATGGGCCTGGAATCGCCGGACGCCGACCTCCTCGTGGCCAGCGGCGGCGGCGTGGTCACCACGCCGTCGGGCATGGTTCTCGACGGCACTCTCGACACCTTCGGGCCGGTTCCGGCTCCGAACACGGGCGCCGATCCGGACGGGGACAGCGTGGTCAACGAGATCGACACCGCCCTGGTGGACCACATGGAGTTCTACCTGCTGAATTACTTCCGGCCCGCCATCTACGAGCAGAACGCGCTGACCTCGAAGGGCAGGGAGCTGTTCGATCAAATCGGCTGCGCGAATTGCCACGTGCCGGACCTGAAGATCGAACGCGACCGCCGTGTGGCCGACGTGGACACCGCCTTCGATGCCCTGCAGGGCATCTTCAACAACCTGTTCTCCACCGCGACCGCGCTCGTAACCTCCGTCCCCGATCTTCCCCACCCGCCCCGCCAGGTTCCGCTGTTCGGCGACTTCCAGGTCGAAGGAATCTTCAGCGACCTGAAGCGGCACGACCTCGGCCCCAATTTCCACGAGCGGCAGTACGACGGAACCATCACGACCCACTTCGTCACCGAGCCGCTCTGGGGGGTGGCCACCACCGCTCCGTATGGCCACGATGGCCGCAGCATCAACCTCAATGAGGTCATCCTGCGGCATGGCGGCGAGGCCCAGACGTCGCGGGACAGCTACGTGGATCTCGGCGCTGTAGACCAGGCCAAGCTGCTCGCGTTCCTCGGCTCCCTGGTCCTCTTCCCGCCGGACGACACCGCCTCCAATCTCGATCCTGGAAACCCCTCCGACCCGGACTTCCCGCAGCGAGGGCACGGAGCGATCGATCTGAGCGTGCTGTTCATCAACCCGGCCGACAAGGAGTAATCCTGCCTCGGGCCGCGCGCCTCACTGGCGCGCGGCCTTCTCACCTGGTGGGCTTGCGCGGAGCGTCCGGATCGGCCTCCATCCAGTCGAAGGTGTCCAGGATGGTGTCTTCGAGAGGACGGAAGACGAGCCCTTCGGCACGGGCCCTGCTGCTGTCGATGGAGTCGAAGCCGGACTTCTCGGTCGGGGTCCAGAGCGGCAGGCCGGGGCTCTCGTTGGCGATGATGTCCTCCTCCACCCAGGTGAAAGTCGTGTCGGTCGCCAGTGTCTCGCGGCAGGCCCTCAGCAGCCCGCCCATGGAGAGAGGCCGGCCTGGGCCGGTGGCATTGAAGGTACCGGTCTTCTCCCGCTCCACCATGTTCAGGAGCCAGTCGGCCAGGTCACGGGCGTCGAGGATCTGCACCGGCCTGTCGGGAGGACCGGGAGCCAGGAGCAGGCCTCCCCGGGCCACCTTTGCGAGCCAGAAGTTGAAGCGGCCGGTGTAGTCGTGGGGTCCCACCAGAACGCCGGGGCGGACGATCAGCGCCCGGTCCTGCATCGCCTCTTCGAGCGCCCGCTCGCAGAGCACCTTGAGCCAGCCGTAGCTGTCCGGGGTCATCTCCGTGGACCGCTCCCCCCATCGCGGAGGCTGCTTGACCGGAGACTCCTCGGTGAGGCCGCGGACGCGGAAGTCGGCGTAGACCGAGATGGTGGAGACGAAGACGTAGCGGCCGGCCTCGATCTCCGCGGCGGCCTTGCGGACCTGGCGCGGGAAGTAGCCGCAGTAATCGATGACTGCGTCCCAGCGGCGGCCCCGAAGGTCCTCCAGGCTCTGGTCGCGGTCGCCGAGCACCTCCTCGGCGGCGGGGAAGAGCCCGGGGTTCGTCTGCGCGGTGGAACAGGGTGACCTGATGACCCCGGGCCAGGGCCGCCTCGGCGAAATGACGCCCGGCGAAGCGGGTGCCGCCGAGGACCAGGAGCTTCACTTCGCCGGTGGTGCCTTGGCCACGATCCCCTTGCCCTCCTGGATGACGAGGATCTGGTTCGCAGGCACGGCGCCGAGCTTCTGCTTCACGCCGCTCGGCCACTCGATCTCGATCGCGGTCGCGCCCGGGTCCTTGCCCAGGCCGAAGGTCAGGGCGAGGTCACTCTGCGAGCAGTAGCTGGAGCCGCTCCGCACCAGGTTCCACTGCTTGCCGGAGGCGCTGGTCACCCGCACAACGGCGCCGATGCCGTCGCGGTTCGACTTGGCGCCCACCGTCCTGATCCGGAGCCAGCGGTTGCGGTTGCCGCCCTCGTTTCGGAACACCCGGGCCGGGCCGTGGTTCGTGGTGACCACCACGTCGAGATCGCCGTCGCGGTCGAGGTCGCCGTAGGCCGCGCCTCGCGCCACCAGCGGCTGGTCGAGTTCGCCCGCCTTGGCCTGCTCGAATCTCCCCTTGCCGACGTTGCGGAAGAGGAGCGGCGGCTGCTTGTACTGCACGCGCGGCTGGACCCGGTTGATCTCTTCCTCGATGTGGCCGTTCGCCGCGAAGATGTCGAGCAGGCCGTCGAGGTCGTAGTCGAAGAAGAAGACGCCGAAGGCCAGGGTCAGCAGGCTCGACCGGCCCACCGCCGAGGCCGGCGCGTCGTCCACGAACACGCCGCTCCCCTCGTTGTGGTAGAGGGCCAGCATCTCGTTCACGAAGTTCCCTACCAGCAGGTGCGGCCGGCCCGAGCGGTCGTAGTCGGCCGCGTCGACGCCCATGGCGCCGCGGGCGACGCCCTCCTCGCTGAATGCGACTCCGGATTCCAGACCCTCGTCCACGAAGCGGCCGTCCTTGAGGTTGCGGTAGAGCTTGTTCGGCTGCGTGTCGTTGGCCACGAAGAGGTCGGGCCAGCCGTCCAGGTTGTAGTCGAGCACCGCGACGCCGAGCGCCTTGCCCGGCTCGGCCACGCCCGCGCGCTGGGTCGCGTCCTCGAACTTGCCGCCCCCCGCGTTCCGATAGAGCTTCGAGCTCACCGGCTTGTAGGACTCCGGCGTGCAGTAGGACTTCGTGGCGCCGTCGAGCGAGCACCAGAGGTCCTTGTCCTCGCTCCACTGCACGTAGTTGGCGACGAACAGGTCCAGGCGGCCGTCCTTGTCGTAATCGACCCAGGCCGCGCTGGAGCCAAAGTTCGCGTTCTTGATGCCCGACGTGGCGGTCACGTCCTTGAACTTGCCGCCGCCCAGGTTCTTGAAGAGCCGGTCCCCCTCCAGCGCGGTCAGATAGAGGTCCATCTTGCCGTCGTTGTCGTAGTCGCCCGCCGCGGCGCCCATGCCGTAGAGCTGGACGTCGAGGCCGCTCCCCCTGGTCGCATCGGTGAAGATGCCGTTGCGGTTGTTGCGGTAGAAGGCCTGGGTCGTCTTCCGCTTGCCCGGCTTCCAGTCGCGGCCGTTGACGAAGAAGGCGTCGAGCCAGCCGTCGCCGTCGGCGTCGAACAGGACCACTCCCGAGCCCATGGTCTCGGGCAGGAGCTTCTTGCCGGCCCGGCCGCTGTTGTGGACGAACTTGATGCCGGACGCAGCCGTGGCGTCGGCAAAACGGACCGGCTGAGTATTTGCCGGCGTGGCCGGGGCAGGCGCGGCGGGCGCACCCTCCAAGCTGAAGACCGCCGCCAACAGGATGAGGGCGGTCAGGCAGATCAGGGCATGTTTCACGGCGTCAACCTCCGGCACCGGCAGCCACGGTCGTGTCCGTGGGAACCGCGAGCCGGTTCAACGGGACGCTCTCGTGCTCGTGGATCGGCTGCCGCTCGTTGTTGTCTTCGGGACTGATCCGGCGGCGCTCGGCGGTGATTGCCTGAGAGGACTCCTCGGCCTTGAAGCGCCGGAACAGCTTGGCTTCACGGGCGGCTTGCTCCTGGTTGCCCAGGGCGCGCCAGCAGAGCATGGCGGTGTAGTGCATCTGGAGATCCTCAGGATCCACGGCGGTCACGCGCTCGAGGACCTTGAGCGCCTCCTTGTACTCGCGCTTCAGGAACAGGATGCGGGCGATCTGGTTGAGCACCACCCGGTCCCGCGGGTACTTGGATTCGACCGTGCGCAGCGAGGCGAGGGCCGCGTCGTAGTCGCCCTCGGTCTTCTGGATCAGCGCCTTGAAGTAGTGGATGCGGCCGAGGCTCGAATCGATCTTGAGCGCCCTTTCGATGAAGGGCTTCGCCTTGTCCACCTGGCCTTCGCGGATCAGCGCGCGCGCCACGTTGAGCCAGCCGTCGGCATAGCCGGGCTCGGCCTCGGTGGTGCGCAGGAACGCGTACTCGGCCCCCTTCAGGTCACCCTGGAGGAGCAGTCCGATCCCCCAGTCGTTCCAGCGCTCCCGGTCCTCCTTGGTGATGACCGGACGCCATACCGTCTCCGTTTTCTGGCCGGCCTTGCCCACCCTCAGCTCCGCCGTGTCCTCGGCCAGGACGATGATCGGCAGATCGGGGATGCGGTCCTTGATCTTGCCCGAGACGTTGGCCGGGATGTTCGCCGGATCGAACGACCATTCCTGGCTGTTGTGATGGGCGGAGACCAGCTTGGGGGACTGCCCCGGCTTCGGCTGGCCCGCGTAGGCGAACTGCGTGTAGGAGTGCGCGAACTTGCGGTAGTTGAGCTTCGCCGTGAGGGTCAGCGGGCCGCGGGCATCCTCCGGAATCTTGATGCGGTAGTGGACCACGTCGGCCGCGCCGGGCGGGATCGCGCGCACATAGAGCACGCTCCGCGCCTGCCATGCGTTGCGCTTGTCGATCGGGTTGCTTTCGCCGTCGAGCTGGTACGCGCGGTAGAAGTGCGCTCCCGGCTCGACCGGGCCCTTGGTGCCGTCCGGGTTCTCTTCCACCTCGCCGCTCCAGTAGACGATGCGGCCATCGGCGTCGCGGGCCTGGAGCTCCAGCCAGATGTCGAAGGCGTCGAGCGTGCCGCCCGGGAAGAAATGGCCGATGGCGCGGGTGCGCACCACCACGTCCACGCGCGCCGTGGAGCCGGGCGCCAGCACCGGGTTCGCCTTGTCGATGGGCGCGGCCAGCTTGCCGACCTCGCGGATGAACACATCGCCGGTCTGCTCGGCCTCCTCGCCCACGGCGATGCCCGACATGATCCGCGGGCCTTCATCGCCGGCGGCGGAGCGGCGGCGGATCATCTGGGTCTCGCCCGTCTCCTCGACCGGGGAGGCGGCAAAGATGTCGACGGTGATGAACCCGGACTTCAGGAACTTCTCCGTGACCTCCATCTGCTCCTTGTCCTGGTTCACGTAGGCGAGCGCCGTGTTCGCCCCCGGGAAGCGGTGGGAGTGGACCTTGCCGTCCACGTTGCCCGGATCGTCGGAGTCGACCAGGGGCATGTGGCAGCCGGAGCAGGTCTTCGACTCCGCCGGGTAGTAGAACGACCGCGCGCCCTGGCCCGAGATTCCGCTCGCCTGCCAGTTGTCATAGTCGTTGAAGCCGCGGAACCAGCGGTAGGAGTTGACCGGCACGTCCAGGTGCACCTTGTGGCAGGCCGAGCAGAACTCCGACGAGTCCATTCGCATGAACGGCTTCATGAACGTCTTCTTGTGCGGCTCGGGATCGGTGTAGGTCAGGAAACGGTCCAGCGCCCGCACGACCTTGTTCTCGCTGGTCAGCAGCTCGTGCAGCGGCGGGTACTCGATCGTGAAGCTGCCCTGGCCCATGGAGTTGTGCACCTCCGTGATGGCGTGGCAGGAGGTGCAGGCCAGGCCGGCGTGTGCCTCGGGCGTGTCTATCTGCTCCTTGATCGGACGCTCGAAGCGGCCGTTGAAGAACACCGCGTGGTCATGGCAGCCCGCGCACCACTTGCTCGGCTCGGTGCCCACCACGTCCTGCATGTACTCGATCGACTTGCGGTAGAACTGGTTGTTGAACGAGGCGAAGTGATGGGCCGAGCTGTTCCACTGCTCGTAGATGTCCTTGTGGCACTCGCCGCACACCTGGGAGTCCATGAAGAAGTTGGACGGGATGATGTCCTTGGTGTTCGTGTTGGCCGAGGACGGGAAGAACGGCGACTGCGGGCCGCCCCCCTCCTCATTCATCGAGGTGGGGACGATCAGCGGGTTCTTGATCCGGTTCGAAGGGTTCGGGTTGGCCTTGCGCCAGCCCGCGGTGACCGCGGGCAGGACGACCAGCAGCGCGGCGGCCACGGCGAAGGCGGTCCGGAACCGCCTCCATCCCTCGCCTTCGTTCGCCTTACGCCAGATCCACGGCGCCAGCGCGGCCACGCTGAGCCCCGCCGTGACCACGTGCGCCCAGAACGCCCAGCGGTTCTGGAGGACGTTGCCGAAGAAGATCAGGTAAAGCCCCGCAAGCAAGGAGAGAAGGAAGAGCGCTACGGCGAGAGGAATGGACTGCCGGGCCTCGGGGCTACGCGTCAGCCACCACACCAGGCCGCCCGACAGAGCCAGGCCGAGCACCAGGTGCAGGAGCACGTTGCTCATGTAAAAGATCGTGGGCGAGGCAAAGGCCGCCAGGTACGCCGTATTGACCAGCAGCACCAGGAAGAGCCCCGCCATCCACTTCGCGAACCTGCCGTTCATCATAATCTTCAATCTCCCCTCTTCCAGCCCTTCCGGCGATCATACCGCACCGGCTATTTCAGGGGGAACACCCTCCCAGGGCTGAGGTGTCCGTGACCGCCGGGGAGGACCGGCCCGGCGGGTTGCGCCAGGTCCAGACCTCGCCGGTCCGCGTATCAGTGATGGTCAGGGTGTACTCGACCGTGGTCGTGGCCGCGGCGAAGACCCAGCGCCGGCCGTTGACCCCGCAGCCGTCCAGCACCTTGACCAGCAGCTCCCAGTTGTCGGGAGCGAAGTACCAGAAGAGGCCGGAGTCGTTCGAGACCGCCCCGGGCACGACCGAGCCCCGGCCCTCGCCCCCCTCGAAGTCCTTCCACGCCACCTCCACCCGGAAACGGCCGCCGCCGAGGCAGAGGGTGTCCGGATCCGGGGAGCATCCGCCGATCCCGATGGGATGGCTCTTGCCGACCAGGAAGAGGAAACCCCTCTCCACCGCCGCCTCCGGGACCTCGTGCCCCAATCCGGGTAGGACCTCCTCCTCCCAGGGCACGCCGAGCCGGTTCCACAGCTGCTTCAGCGCCGGGGAGAAGCTGTAGTTGGGGTCCTGGTCCCCGTAGTACATCCGGATCGGAGCCTTGTAGGAGGGGTCCGCCACGGTCCCGACCGAGTAGAACCGGGCAGCCATCGAGAAGACCGCGCTGTACCCGGACCGGGTCGTATACGCCAGCAGGTAGGCCTGGGCGCCGCCCGCGGAGTGCCCGCCGATCGAGATCCTGCGGGGATCGAGCGGCAGTTCGGCCCGGACGGTCCGCAGGCTCTCCTCTACGATGCGGCTGTCCGCCCCGATCCCCCAGCCCAAGTCGGTCGAGGACTTGGGCAGGATGACGACGATCCCCGCCCGGTCGGCGGCGTCGTCCACGAGCGGCTTGAACCGGTCCGGGGTGACGCCCGATCCGTGCAGGAAGAGGACGGCCGGAACCGGTTTGGACAGGTCGAGCCCCGGCGGAAGGTAGCGCAGGACGTAAGAGCCGGTCTCTGGAAGCTCGAAGCGCGTCCAGCCCGGGAGGGGGGAGGCGCTCGAAGGGATGGAGGCGAGAAGGAAGACGGCGAGCAGGGCGGACGGCGTACGGATGAGCATGAAACCTCGCGGGCTCCACGATAGCATCTCCCGCGCCAGGCGATTGCTATCGCTCGAGCGCCGCCCGCACCTCTGCCGCCCGGCGGCGGGTGACGCGAATGGCCGCGCCATCGGTCAAAACGAGGGTCGCCGAGCCGTCGCCTGCGCCGACCAGACGCTCCACGGCGTCGAGGCTGACGAGGTCCCCGCGGCTCGCCCGGACGAAGAGGCCGGCGGTGCGCTCCTCCAGATCTTGAAGCGTGTAGTCGGTGAGGTAGCGCCGCTCCCGGGTGTGGGCGTACGCAAGGCCCTCCTCGGCCGTGAAGCGCAGGACGTGCCGGAGGTGCAGCAGGCGATGGCTCCGGCCTTCGCGGACCAGCAGGCGCATGCGGACCGGCGCCCGCGGGGTGCGCACAGCGGCGTGCAGGCGGGTGAGGAGGTCCCCGGTCAGGGCCGGCGCCTGCTGCTCGGAGAGGCGCCGCCGCGCCCGGTCGAGCGCCTGGGCCAGCCGCTCGCGGGTCACCGGCTTGACCACGTAGTCGAGAGCCTCGTGGTCGAAGGCTTTCAAGGCGTACTCGTCGTACGCGGTCTGGAAGACGACGAGCGGACGCGGCTCGGGGAGATGGCGGACCACGTCGAAGCCGTCGACCTCGGGCATGGCGATGTCGAGCAGCAGGAGGTCGGGCCGCCGCTCCCGCGCCAGCTCCAAAGCCTCAAGCCCGTGGGCCGCCTCGCCCACCACCTCGACGTCGAGATCCGCGAGGAGGAGGGCGAGGCGCTGTCTGGCCGCCGGCTCATCGTCGACGATGAGGACCCGCAAAGCTATGCCTCCGTCAGCGCCGGCTCGCGATCGGCGGGCAGCGAAGACCCAGGGCGGCTCGCCGGCAGGTTCACCACCACCCTCATTCCCTGCCGGCCGGGCTCCAGGCGCAGCTCGGCCGCCTCGCCGTAGAGGGTCGACAGGCGCTTCCTCAGATTGGACAGGCCGGTGCCCTCCAGGATCCGCATCGGTGGCCCCACACCGTCATCGGTCACCGAGAGGACGAGCTGACCGCTCTCCAGGCCAGCCGTCACCTCGATCCTGCCGCCCTCGATGCGCTCGGAGAGCCCATGCTTCAGAGCGTTCTCCACCAGCGGCTGCAAGGTCAGGGGCGGCACCGGCACGGCGAGGGCCTCGCTCGCGAGCTTCCACGATACATCGAGCCGGTCGCCCCAGCGTTCCTTCTCGACCGCGAGGTAGGCCTTCAGGTAATCGATCTCCTCGCTGAGCGGCGCCACCGTCCGCCGCGTGCGCTCGAGCGTCCGGCGCAGCACCTGGGCCACGTTCTCGACCGTCACCTCGGCCCTCACCGGGTCGGTGCGGACGAGCGCGGCCACGGTGTTGAGCGCGTTGAACAGGAAGTGCGGGTTGAGCTGCGCCTGGAGGGCCGCGAGCTGCGCTTCCGCGGCCTCGGCCTGCGCCCTGGCTGCCGCATCGGCCTGCTCCCGGGCATAGCGGTAGAGGGCTCGGATCGTCGTGTTCACGAACCGCACCGCGACAAGCGTAGCTCCCCAGACGAAGACTGCGAGACCGAACAGCACCGGGCTGCGGAAGATCCCCCGCACCATCAGGATGCCTCCGGCGGTTCCCATCAGCAGGGCCGCCACCACTCCCAGCAACGGCGCCGCCAGCATCATCTGGTGCAGGCGCTGCGGCGCGAGAGCGGTCGCCGCGGTGCTGCACGAGGCGGCCTTCTCGCTGGCGTTGTGGAGACCGAAGCCCACGCCGAAGAGGACCACACCCGTGGTCCAGAAAAGGGTGCTGAGGTTCTCCACGACCACCCACGGACCGCCGCGGCCACGGCCCCAGCTATCGATGAATTGGACCACCAACATCATGAGGCCGCTGGCAAGGAGCAGGCCCACGGCGAGCTTCGCCCGCCTCGGCGCCTCGGCAAGGGTACGCACGACGATGCGCCAGAGGGGCTCGTCGCGTTTCACGGACATCGTTGGCTCTTTGATCATTGGAAGGTCCTCCCTTTCGCCTCACCTTCGCTCCGCTCGTGCCGCGGATCAAGGGTACTCCCGGTGAGCGGTCAAAAGAGCCCCATGAGCGGTCGGAAACCGGCCACAGCCGCCGCACTGGCTTTCTCTGTCCGTTTACCTCTACACTATCCCGCACCTGTTTCACCAGCTCCAGCCTTGAAAGGAACTCGAATGGTCGAGCGCCGTGTCGCCGCTCTTTGCTTCGCTCTTGCGACTCTTCCCGCGTCTGCCGCGGACGAGGTCTTCTTCCGCGATATGGCTCCCGAAGCCTTGCCGGAGCGCGGCGGCGACTGGGAGATCCCCCTGCCGCGTCACTTCCGCGTTCTGGAAGTGGATGTGAGCGCGCTCGAAGGACTGCTGGGCCGGGCGCCCGCCGAGCGCTCGGCCGCGGCCGAGGCCGCGCCGCTGCTGTTCGCCATTCCGTATCCGGACGGCACGAACAGGCTGTTCCGGGTTGAGGAGTCGCCAATACTCGACCCGGACCTGGCCGCCAGATTCCCCGAGATCCACACCTTCTCCGCCAAGGGGATCGACGATCCCACGGCCACCGCCCGCCTGAGCCTCACCTCGCTGGGCTTTCACGCCATGGTGCTCTCCGCGTCGGGGACCGTGTTCGTCGCCCCCTACCGCCGCTGGGACTCGCGCTACGTCCTGTCCTACTACAAGAAGGACGGGATCCGGAGCGGGCGCAAGGGTGAGGAGCCGTTCCATTGCGAGACCGGCGGCGTGAGCCCGGAGGAGGAGCGGACCTGGGAGGCGGCGCCGGCCGGCCCCGTGACCGCCGCCGCCGGAACCCAGCTTCGCACCTATCGCCTGGCCGTGGCCGCCACCGGAGAGTACTCGACCGCGGTCTGCGCACCGAGTCCGGCGGCGGTCGCCTGCGCCATGAACGCCATCGCGGTCTCGGTCAACCGGGTGGTCGGCATCTACGAGCGCGAGGTGGCGATCCGCATGGTCCTGGTCGCCAACAACGACCTGGTGGTCTACACCAACGGGGCCACCGACCCCTACTCCAACAGCAACGGCGGCACCATGCTCGGGCAGAACCAGACCAACCTCAACATCGTCATCGGCTCGGCGAACTACGACGTCGGCCACGTCTTCTCGACCGGCGGCGGCGGCGTGGCCCAGTTCGCGGTGCCCTGCACGGCCAACAAGGCGCGCGGCGTCACCGGCAGCTCCAGCCCGGTCGGCGACGGCTTCGACGTCGACTACGTCGCCCACGAGATGGGACATCAGTTCGGCGCCGCCCACACCTTCAACGGCACCACCGGAAACTGCGGCGGCAACCGCAGCTCCTCGTCCGCCTACGAGCCGGGCAGCGGCACGACCATCATGGCCTACGCCGGCATCTGCGGCGCCGAGGACCTCCAGCCGCACAGCGACGACACGTTCCACACCCGGAGCTTCGACCAGATCGTGACCTTCTCGACCGGGGCCACGGGAAGCTCCTGCGCGGCCATCACCAGCACCGGCAACACGCCGCCCACGGTCAACGCCGGCCCGGCCTACACCATCCCCAGGCAGACGCCGTTCACCCTGACGGGCTCGGCCACGGACCCCGATCCCGACACGCTCACCTACATGTGGGAGGAATTCGATCTCGGCGCCGCGTCCCCTCCCAACACCGACGTGACCGCGGTCCGCCCGATCTTCCGCTCGTTTGTGCCGCTGTCCGTGCCGAGCCGCACGTTCCCTCGGCTCTCGGACATCCTCGGCAACGTCACAACCCTTGGCGAGTCGATGTCCACCCGCAACCGCACCATGACGTTCCGGCTGACCGTCCGCGACAACCGTGTTGGCGGCGGCGGTGTCGACTACGCGTCGACGACGGTGACCGTGAACGCGGCCGCCGGGCCGTTCCAGGTCACCCAGCCCAACACAGCCGTGAGCTGGGTCGGCGACAACGCGCAAACAGTGACCTGGGACGTCGCCGGTACGAGCGGCGCGCCGGTGAGCTGCGCCAGCGTCGACATCCACCTCTCGACCGACGGCGGCAACACCTTCTCCACTGTGCTCGCGGCGTCGACCGCCAACGACGGCTCGGCGATGGTAACCCTGCCGAACACGCCGACGACTCAGGCGCGCATCCGGATCTCCTGTGTGGGCAACGTCTTCTTCGACGTCTCGAACGTCAACTTCACGATCACCGAAAACACCGAGCCGCCGCCGGTCGCGACGGACTTCTTTACGGTGACGCCCTGCCGCATCGTCGACACGCGCGATCCCATCGGCCTCACGGGCGGTCCGGCCCTCATCGGAGGCACGATCCGCACCTTCCCAATCGCCGGCAACTGCGGTGTGCCGCCGGACGCTGTGGCGGTCGCGGTCAACGTCACGGCCATCCAGTCGACGGCGCCGGGCAGCCTGGAGATCTTCCCTGCCGGGATCACACCGCCCCTGGTGTCCACGATCAGCTTCGGCGCGGGGCAGGTCCGCGCCAACAACGCGATCCTGGGGCTGGACGGCACGACGCCGGGGAGCCTCGACGTCCGGACCGATTTGAACCCGGCCGGCCTGGTCCACTTCACGCTCGACGTGACGGGCTACTTCAAGTAGCTCCATACCCGCGAGCGGCTGGCGCGGCGACCGAGCCAAGCGTCCTGCCGCTTGCGACAAGAACTCGCGGCGGCCGGGCGCCCGCGCCGGACGCCGCGAGGGATGATCGATCGTGCCTTTCGGGCGCGCCGACCTGTCAGGAAGGCTGTACGTTGATCGGCATGCAGATGCCGTCAACGTCACAGACCATGATCAGCTCGTTGGGAAAGCAGGCCTTGAACGCGTGCACTTCGAAACAGGCGCTCGCATTGCAGCAGTAGATGGCTCTTTGGGCCGGCTGTTCGGGCACCGTCAGCCAGAGCCTGCGAGTCGGCACGGGCCAGCGCTCAGCCTCAAATAGATCCGACGAACGAGTCTGAGCCGCCAGTTGCGGGCTGGCGGCCTCGCCGCCCTCGGCGAGCACCGGTGCCCCGGCCGCCGACGCGAAGATGGCAGTTGCGAGCACCAGGGTGAGTGCGCTGCTCCACAGGGTTGTCCTCGGCATATTCATCGCTTCCTCCTTGATTGGCGAGGCTCGGTGATCCGGCCTCTGCTCCCCAAGTCGGAATGCGGAGAGAAAACCCGCCATCACTGGTTTCGGGAGGCTCTCCGGCGTTCGAGAGCGTAGCCCCAGATACCGACAGCAAGGCAGACAAGGGCAACCCAGTCTGCTGTGACCACACGTTGAATCGCCGTGTTGTATGGACCGCCGGTCGCTGCGAGACCGAGGAACGATACGACACTCACGAGGCCCACAGCGAAGGCAGGCACCCTCAAGTGCGGGCGGAAGGCTGCGACGATCAGCAAAATTCCTACAAGGCCAAAGAGAACAGCGCGATGGCGCATCAGGAGTGTGAGGTTGGGCTCATCGAAGGGGAGCCCATAAAGACTGGTGAGCCGCGCGCTTCCGAGGACGCCGGAGAGCGGCAGCAGGTGAATGATGCCCGACACGATGAGCGCGGCTGAGATTACGTAGCGCAAAGGCTCTCCCCTGCCCTATTTGTCCTCATCGGAATTTGGCCCTAAAAGAAGTCCCCGACCTTCAACTCGGCAGTCGCAAATCTCCTGAGCTTCTCCAGCGCCTCGGCGCACTGCGCTGATAAGCTCTGAAGCCGGTCTTGAAGCTCCTGCAACATTTCGGAGCTGGGGAGCCGTGCCGGATCGGGTTGCGGAACGGCCTGAAAGGCCCTTCGGCTCGGGTCGAGTCGGTTTTCTATTACAACTTCTCTGAAGGAGACTTCGTCGGACTCGATGTAATCCAGAGTATCTTTGATCTCTGGCGCAAGGAGCTTGAGCGCATCAAAGACCTGAGATGGGTTGCGTTCCCATGGCAGAAACTTCGCGCAAGTATCCCCCAATCGATTGAGAACCTTCCCAGCTTCAAACAGGAAGTAGGCCTTACCCTCTTTGGTCTGAGCTGTTTCACATTTGTGGATCCAGCGCGATAGCTCCGCAAAACCCTCATGCGCCTTGCTGATTACATCGAACAGGCGGACGAGCTCTCTTGCGACCCACTGTTTAGGAGCCTTCTCATAGCTGGGCAATTGTCCGAGAAGTGCCGTCAAAATCTTCTCGACGAGCGTAAAGAATCCGAATGCTTTGCCACTCATCCTTGACCCCTGCCTCAAAGAATCTTTGGATGGCCAGCGTGCTGCGTGGTAACCCTACCATGATGAGAGCCCTGCCAGCCTATGCCACCTTCGTCTCTGCTGCATCCGAGAGCTCGCTCCGGCTTCTCGGTGCATTCCACTCTCCTGGAGCCTATTCGGGCTCCCGTTTCCGGAGGCATTTGACAGCCACCCAAAGAAAGAACAGCCCAAAGGCAAAGTCACCCGCACCATAGATCGAGTAAAACGTTCCGGTCAGCGGAGACTCGGACAACAGCGACGGCAGCGTGCTCCCATTCCTGGCGAGCCACCTGGCCCACGTCATGGTGTAGATCATTTTCTCGACGAAGAAGACCAACAGAAGATAGGGCACGAACGGGTAGGACCTGGCTACAGAACAATAGGCAAATCCCCAAAGCATCACAGATACCAGACCAAGCCAGGAGAAGACTGCGGGGTCGAGCGACGAGAGCAACGAGTTCGTAAAGAACTTCGAGAAGACAAGGACGCCAATGACGTTGAACGCGCCGGCGAGCCAAAAACCTTTGGTGATGATCGAATTTGAACGCTCGTTATGAGACATCGAAGCACCCTCCTTGGCCTTTGGAAGTGGAGCCACGACAATCCCCTATGGTTGCCGTTCCCTCATGTACAACGCTTCACGGTAGGCCCGGCCCTCACGGACCTGGTGGAGCTTTCCCTCCAGGGCCCAGCGGCGGAGGGTCACCGCGATCGTCCTTGGATTGAACGGCCGGCGCAGGTTCGAGCCCCAGCGGTCGCGGATCTCCTTTGCGACCGTGGTGGCGCTGAAGGTCTCGTGCGGAGCCTTGCTCTCCAGGAGCCGCTTCACCAGCCGGCTCAACCACCTGCCATGGCTGGTGTCGACGTCCTCGGGCAGCGGAGGCGGAGCTGGGATGGATGGCTTCTCTTCCATGACGATGTCGCCGATGGCTTCGGAAGCCGCCTTCAGAAGCTGGAACTGCTCGACGGCCTTCGCGAGCTCGGCCTCGTGGATCACCTTCTGCTCCGCGTGAAACGCCTCCTGTTTCGTGTGGAGCTCGTGCTGCCCCCGGTGATACCCGATCTTGGTCTCCAGATGCGCGAGCGTCTCGACAATGGATAGCTTCGAGCCCATTCCTGGTCCCTCCAGATTGCAGCGTTCACCCTTCCGGCGAACCGAACGTCGCAGGTCTACGATCTGAGAGGAGAGCATACCCGAAAGAGCGACCTTCCGCCCGCTCAATGTCGCAACATCTCTGATACCTGCGACACTCTTCACGTACTCCGCGACTTTCGTCAAGATCTTTGCGACTCTGTTCGCAACAGATACGACATTTTCCACGAGGAAAGTCGCAAAAAATGGGCTCTGCGCAACCTTCACTTGGATCAACGCAACATTACCCTAAATATTTGCGACAATTATCATGCTTTTCTTAACAATTACCTAGATCTCTGTGACTTTTCTTGAGATCATTGCGACCTTGTTCGTCCTGTCTGCGATATTTCCCTTGGCCAGAGCGAACCAGATCTTGAGCATCTCGACATCTCTCAAGGTCAGCGCGACATTTCTCGGGATCTTTGCGATCTTGGGCGCGCTTATTGTTATGGACTGCTGGACGTTGCGACGTTGACGGCTCGTGAGGGGAAATCCCGGCCTGGCGCGTCTCTGCAAGGAGGAGGTCTACAATTCTTCTTCTCACAACTGTCACCAGCTTCGGCGAAAAAGGAGGCCCAATGCCCCGGCTCTCCCGTTCCATTGAGAATCTCCGGCAACACTACGACGCCGTCATCATCGGTTCCGGCTATGGCGGCGGAATTCCGGCCTCGCGCTTGGCCCGGGCCGGCCGGAAGGTCTGCGTGCTCGAACGCGGCAAGGAGATGTGGCCCGGCGAGTACCCGGCCACGCTCGACGGGTTCCTCAAGGAGTTCCAGACCGGGATGCCGGGCAAGAGGGTCGGAGACCCGACCGGGCTCTACGACTTCCGGATCTTCAAGGACATCACCGTCTACATGGCGTGCGGCCTGGGCGGGACGTCGATCATCAGCTCCGGCGCCAGCCTGCGGCCCGATCCCCGGGTCTTCCAGGACCCGCGCTGGCCGGCAGCCTTCCGCGAGGAGCCGGACCTGGACCTCCACTTTGCCCGGGCTGAAGCCATGCTCCGGCCCGTCCCCTACCCCGAGAGCGA
Organism: Thermoanaerobaculia bacterium; assembly: GCA_035556715.1. GTDB lineage: Bacteria > Acidobacteriota > Thermoanaerobaculia > Multivoradales > UBA5704 > DATMER01. Next base: position 91,199 of record DATMER010000043.1, on the reverse strand, counting down.
GCCGCCGATCCGCAAGCTGGCGGGCCTCGAACGGTCCGCGCGCCACCTGGGCAAGACGTTTTCCCGCGTCCCGGTCTTCACCAACTTCGAACGGTTTCCGAACGGACTCAATCACGTGGGCGTCCCCCAGCAGCCGTGCATCGGCTGCGGCGACTGCGAGGCCGGCTGCAACTACCACGCGAAAAACACGGTGCTCATGAACTACCTGCCGGATGCGGCGCGGCACGGCGCGGAGATCTTCACCCAGGTCCAGGTACGCCACCTCGAGCGGCGGGGAGCCCGGTGGGTGGTCCACGGCGAGCGGCTCGACCTGGGGGCGAAGGGGAAGGCGGTGGCGGTGAGCGCCGACCTCGTCGTCCTGGGGGCGGGGACCCTCGGCACCGCGGAGATCCTCCTGCGCTCCGCCGCCCGGGGGCTGCGGCTCTCCGGCGCCCTCGGCAGCCGCTTCTCCGGCAACGGGGACATGGTGGGCTTCTCATACAACACCGACATCGCGATCAACAGCATCGGCTTCGGCAAGAACCGGCCCGAGGGACGGGAGCGGGTCGGCCCGTGCGTGGCCGGGATCGTCGATGCCCGCGAGGGTCTGCCGCTGGAGGAGGGGCTCATCCTGGAAGAGGGCGGCCTCCCCGGCGCCATCGGCGGCACCCTGCCAGCCGCCTGGGCCGCTGCCGCCCTGGCCACCGGAGTCGAAACGGACAGGAGCCTGAGAGCCCGGACGCGCAGGAAGCTCCGCGAGCTGGAGTCCAAGCTGCGCGGACCCTATGCCGGAGCCGCCCGGCACACGCAGACCTACCTGGCAGTGACTCATGATGACGCCGCCGGCCGGATGCTCCTGGAGGACGACACGCTGGTGGTGAGCTGGCCCGGGGTGGGACGCCAGCCCGGCTTCGCCAGGGCCGGCGAGCTGATGCGCCGGGCCACCGAGGCGCTGGGCGGGGTCTATGTCCAGAACCCTCTGTGGAATGAGCTGCTGGGCCGGAACCTCATCACCGGCCATCCGCTGGGGGGCTGCGCGATGGCGGACGACGCCCGCGACGGTACGGTGGATTTTGCCGGCCGGGTCTTCTCCGGCGACAGCGGCACGGCCGTGCATCCCGGGCTCTGGGTGATGGACGCCGCCGTGATCCCCCGCTCTCTCGGGGCCAACCCGGGCCTCACCATCGCGGCCCTGGCCGAGCGGAGCTGCCATCACCTGGCCCGCGACCATGGGTGGACGATTCCGTACGAGCTGTGAGGGGCTTCAGGAGGGCGCCAGGGCTCCCTCCCGCAGCACTTCCAGAAACGGCCTCCCCCATCCTTCCATCCGCTCCTCCAGCTTCTCGGTGCAGTCGCAGTCGCAACAGGCCCAGGGCTCGCTGCCGTCGAGGTCGCGGCACTTGCGCCGGCTGTGGGCGTCCTGGACCTTTACGAGCTCGAAGTACTCCTCCCAGTAGGGACGCTCTTCGTCGAGCGGCTCCCAGCAGAAGCAGACCTCGACCCAGCGCACGGTCCCCTCTTCCGTCAACCGCGCCCGGGCCATGTTCTCCAGGTACTCGCCGCCGGCGACCGAGCCCCTTCCCAGCGTCCCCTTCTCGATCGCCTGGAGGAGGTCCGCTTCCTTGCCGGGATGCACCCGGGCCGTCACCAGATACTTCATGGTTCCATCCTACAGCAGGGCGCGGAGCCGCTTTCCCAGCCCCACGCCGACCGCCTCCGGCGGCGGCTGCCGGATGACGTGGAGCGGACCGTCCTTCTCCAGGACACGGAAATGGGTGTGGTCGTGATCGTCTCGCCAGAAGCGCAGCGTCGCGGTGGTGCCGCCGACCCGGAGCCCGTGCAGCTCGACCGCCGGGAGCCAGGGCGGCAGGAGCGGATCGACGAGAAGGATGTGCAGGGCGGCGTAGGGCATGAGCCCGAGAAGCGACTGAAGGACCAGCGGCAGGGCGCTGGCGTTCCACGTCTGCGGGCTGTTCGACCGCGGGTAGGCTCCGGGGGTCGGGTGCTCGTCAGGGGTATAGCCGCCCACGCACTCGGGCATCCGGTCGCCGGCATAGAGCTCCGACAGCCGGAAGAGCGCCTCGGCCAGGCGTAGCGCCTCGGCGTTGAACCCCATCCGCCTCAGGCCGAAGCAGATGGTGGCGTTCTCGACCGGCCACACCGAGCCGAGGTGGTAGCCCAGGGGGTTGTAGGCCGGATGCCGGGTCGTCAGCGTCCGGATGCCCCAACCGCTGAACAGGTCGGGAGCCAGGAGGCGGTCGGCGACGTCGCGAAGGTGCTCGCGGGCGATGATCCCGGTCGCCAGGCAGTGGCCCACGTTGGAGGTCGCGGAGCGCACGAGCCGTTTGTCGGGGTCGAGCGCGAGGCCGTAGAAGCGCTCCTCGGGGTCCCAGAAATCGCGGTTGAACCGCTTCTTGAGAGCGCGCGCGGAGCGCCAGAGGTGGCGCGCCTGGCGGCGCTCGCCGAGCACCCAGGCGAGCATCGCCATGAGCTGCTGGGCCGCGTACCAGTACCCCTGTATCTCGCAGGTGGCGATCGGTGCCGGGACCGTCCGGCCGTCCTCGTAGATGATCGCGTCGCCGCTATCCTTCCAGCCCTGGTTCTTGGCGCCTTCGGGGGAGCGGGTCAGGTACTCAAGGTAGCCATCGCCGTCGCGGTCGCCATAGGTACTGGCCCACTCCAGGATGCGGCAGGCGGTCCCCCAGTGCCGCTCGACGTCGGCGCGCTCTCCCGTCCAGGCATAGAGGTTGGCGAGGCCAATGACGTACATCAGCGGGCTGGCGAAGTCCGCGTAGTAGGCGGAGAAGGGATTGGCGCCGAGCCGGGCGAGCGGACCCGAGCGCACCTGGTAGGGGATCCTGCCCGGCTCCTCATCGCGCCAGGCGAAGTCCCTGTCCGACTGCAGCCTCCCCAGCCGGACGAGGGCCGCGTCGAGCATCGCCCCGCGGTCCAGGAGGGAGCCCTGCCAGCCGGCGGTGAGGGCGTCGCGGCCGAAGAAGGCCGGGTAGAGCGGAATCCCTGCCTGCAAAGCCAGCCACTCGTCGCGCTCCCCTTCGAGACAGGGGAACGAGGCCAGGTCCTCGCTGGCACGGCCGAGGATGCGCTCGGCTAGGGGATTGCCGGGCACCACAACGCGGGTGAAGCCTTCCTGCCACCGGCGGCGGTGGTGGAGACGGGCCTCGCGGTCGGCCTCGTCCATGACCTGGTCGGGGTCGACGGCGTCGACCTGCAGCTCGAACGTCGCCCCTTCCTGGGGCGCGAGCTCGATCCGGCTCGCCCAGCGATGGGGCTCCACGGTGATCCGGCCGCTGCCCCGGCCCTGGATAAGGGTGGTGAAGGCGAGCCGCGGGTGCTCGTAGCGGAGGCGGATGACGCCATCGGTGACTGTGCCCGCGACCGGGGCCTCCTGCTGGCGCCGGTTCTCGGATGCCTCGAGCAGGTCCGCATAGTCGGCGGCGACGACGAAGGCGACCTCGGGAGCGACCCGGACGCGCGAGCGGTTGTGGAGCCGCAAAATGGCGCGCAGACGGTGGGGCTCCAGGCGATAGATCAGGCGGAGGTCGAGCGCACGGTAGGGGATGCCGTGCTCGTCGACTTCAACCTCGTCGCCGGAGACCCCGCTGCCGCCGCCGCCGAAGCGGGTGAGCTCGGGGTGGGCGAAGACGAAGGCCAGTTGCGCGGCGTCGGGACGCGACCGCTCACAGCACCAGGGCGGCTCGCCGTCGATCTCGAGGCGCAGTGTGCAGAGGTGCCGGGTCTCGCGGACGTAGAACCCGGTGAGCGGCTGGGCGGACCCGCACTCTCCCTGCTCGTTGGTGATGAGCAGCGAGGGGCCGAGCCAGGCGGCCGGCCAGCCCAGCCGGATGGCGGCTTCGGACGGCTTGACCCGGTCTACCACCCCGGTGAAATCACGAAGCCGGTGACCCAGTCCTCGTCCGGCTGGTGGAACGGCTTGGCGTAGTAGAACTGCAGCACCGCGAAGCCGCCGAGCAGCACGCGGGCCGCGATGCCGGCGCTCACGACCGGGACGCGCTCGGCGGAGTCCCGGTCGAAGCGCAGCTCCGGCGAGAAGTCCGAGGTCCAGGCCACGCCCGCGTCCACGAAGGCCGACAGCTCGGTGGGCAGGAACGGCACGTCGAAGATGCCGAACCCGCGGGTGCCGAGCAGCGGCACGCGCAGCTCCAGGTTGAGCACGCCGAGGCGGCTGCCCACCAGCCGGTCGAACTCGGGACAGGCCGTGGGATCGTCTGGCACTGTCGTGCAGTCCGAGATGCTGATGTCGTCGATCTCATAGCCGCGCACCAGGGTCGGCCGGCCCAGGTAGAGCTGGCTCAGACGCCCGCTCTCGGCGTCCGAGCCGTAGCGGCCGAAGTGGAGGCCGCGCATGGCCAGGGTCACCGGCCGCCAGAAGATGTAGCGCCGGTAGTCGGCCAGGACCGACTGGAACTCCAGGTCGCCGAACGTGGGCTCGATCTCGAAGCGGTAGCGCTGGCCGCGCACCGGCGAGGTGAAACCGAAGTAGCTGGTGTCACCCACGTAGGCGAACGTGCCCTGGACGAAGGAGAGCGACTCGGGCGACGGGAGGTCGCGCTCGGAGCGCTCCACGACCACGTCTCCCACCACCGCGACCCGGAAGAGCTCGGCCTGGAAGTCGAGCCGGGTGTAGCCGACGCTCGCCTCCAGCCGGCGCGTGCTCGACAGCGGGTAGCGGGAGATCAGGGCTGCCTGGTCCTGGGTGATGATCTCGCGGACCTGCTGGATGACCCGGGCCTGCACCGGCTGGCCGTCCACCTCGATGATCTCGTTGCCGGCCGTGGTGAACGCCGAGATGTAGGGTATGTGGCCCGCGGCGCCGCCCCACTGCAGGCGGGTGGCCTGGTTGAGGTAGTAGGCCTCGGCGCCGAACTCGCTGAACGACGAGCCGCTGCCGCCATAGAGGGTGAAGCCGACCTCGCGCTGGTTGAGGACGTCGCTGAAGAAGGCCGTGATGTCGCCTCCGAACGCGGTGCCGGACGTGCTCACGCCGACCCCTACGGCCGGTCCCACGAAGTCGAGGGAGAGCTTCGGCCGGTACTCTTCCGTGTCCAGCCCATCGGTCAGAGCCTCTTCCAGGGGCTGCGGCTCCCCCAGATACTGGGCAACCACGCTCGTCGCGCGCTCGCGGATCGGCGGCAGGGAGGCGACGCGGGTGAAGGTGAGGGGGTCCGGGACGGACGGCACGCCGCGCGCCTGGGCCGCGTCGAGACCGTGGATCTGGTAGGTCGTGTCATGGAAGACCGAGAACAGGACCCGGCCGGTCGTCTCGGAGACGGACAGGGCCGGGGAGAGCCGGGCGATGCCGGTCACGCCGGTGGTCAGGTGGGTCACCCGGAAGATCTCGCCGCTGGCCATGTCCATCCGGTAGAGGTCGCTCACCCCCTCGCGGTCAGAGAGGAAGTAGAGGTCGCGGCCTCCGGGCCCGAACTGCGGGTTGATCCGGTTGCCGGCCTCCTCGTCGCCGGACACGAGCTCGCGCGTCTGCCCGCTTGCGATGTCGAGGGACCAGATGCTCATGGGCTCCTGCGTGAGCTGGGTCAGGCTACCCGCTCCGCGGTCGGAGACGAAGGCCACGGTGCGGCCGTCCGGCGACCACTCGGGCTGCAGGTCGGCGAAGCGGTCGTCGGTGAGCTGGCGGACCTGGCCGCTCTGCACGTCGAGCTGGTAGAGGTCGGACAGGCCGCCGGCCGAGCCGGAGAAGACGATGCTGCGGCCGTCGGGCGACCACGCCGGGTTCCAGATGGCGCCCACGTTCGGCACTTCGTAGCGTCGCTCGATGTCCCGCGAGCGCACGTCGAGGATGGCCAGCTGGTTGTCCCCCTGCGCGAACACGGCGAAGGCGAACTGCCGGCCATCCGGCGACCAGGAGCCGGCCGAGTCGAGGAAGCGCAAGGCGTCGAAGTGGGGGTCGGCGTCCGCCGAGAGCAGCTTGGCCTTGATCTGGCCGGTGTGGGCGTCGGCCAGGTAGAGGTCGAAGGTGAAGAGGCTGCGCGTGGAGAAGAAGATGACTTCCGTGCCGTCGGGGCTGACCACGGGGGCGATGTAGGTATCGATCGTGTCTTCCTCTCCCTGAGGGAGCAGCCGGGCGCCCAGGGTCTTGGGCGTCTGCCGCACCTCCAGGACGGGCGCGTACGCCTCGCGGATCGAGGTCTTCCAGAGGTCGGAGAAGGCCTCGTCGGTCAAACCGAGGGTCTCCTCCAGAGCCAGCTCCAGGCCGAGCGCCGTGCCGCGGGTGAAGAGCCGGCCCACGGTGCGGTCGTTCCAGCGTCCGCCCACGTAGGACCAGAAGGCATGTCCCCAGCGGTAGGGAAAGAAGCGCGGGTCGCGAGAAATCTGGCGCAGGTCGGGCAGCTCGTCGCGGGCCAGGGCGTCGCGCAGCCACATCGCGGTCTGGGGCGAGGTCGGGCCGAGGGACAGGTACTCGGCCAGTCCCTCGATGAACCAGAGGGGGATGTCGTAGCCGCCTGCCTGGCTGGCGCCGCCGCCCTCCCGGATCAGCGGGTCTTTCAGGATGTCGTACTGGAAGACGTGGACCAGCTCGTGGCCGAGGACGTGGTCGGTTTCCTCGTAGTTGCCGGTCAGGGGCAGGACGACGCGGGTGCGCAGGCCTTCGGTGACGCCGCCGGTCCCCTGGCCGATCAATCCGCGGACGACGGTGGTCTGCTGAAAGTCGCTCTGATCGGCATAGAGGACGATCGACTTGCGCTCGAGAAAGTCGCGCTCGAAGACCTGCCGCAGGCGGGCGTACCAGCGCTCGGCCATGCGGGCCGTGTCGCGCACGGCAGATTCTTCCTCAGGGTAGTAATAAATATCAAAGTGCTCGGTCTTGAGCACCTGCCAGTCGAACTGCTCCCACTGGACCTTGTTGCGGCCGAAGTACTGGGCCGGGAGGAGGGTGGGCAGGAAAAGAAGGGCAAGGAAGACGATCCCGGCCGGGACCGCCGCGCCGCGGGACAGGTGCTGCATGGGCATTGGATCTCCTCTTGGTCACACTGGGGCCCCGAGCGAGACCTGTCGGAACCCATGGACCGTCGGAGGAAGGACAAGCCCCGTCGGCGCCCCACCTGCGCAGCATTCAAAACCGATGCCGGGGCCCTCACCCCCCGGCCCCCTCTCCCGGTTCCTCACCGGCCTTCGGCCGGCCCTTCCTCCCCGGGAGAGGGGGAGACTTGTACTGTCGCCGCCGGCTTTCCGGAGAACAGCCTCTTTATGCGGAGACGCAGGAAATCAGCTTCCGCCAGTATCCAGATCCGGAGTCCGCGACCGGCCATGCGGAACGGGGCGAAGCCCAGGTTGAAGAAGGCCTTGACCCGGCGGCCGTCGTTGCGCGCGCCCGCCTCCCCCATCTCCCTGCGGGCCAGGGCGATCTTCTTGAAGCGCCGGTTGTAGATCCGCATCAGGTGATAGCTGAAGAAGGCCGGCTTGGGACCGAGCACCGGCATCCAGTGGAACTTTCCCATCAACCGGTAGGCGGGGATGACCACGAAGATGTAGTACTGCGCCGTCTCGACCAGGAAGGACGCGGAGAGCAGGTCGTGCTCCCCCATGTAGAAGTACTTGTCACGGTAGATCGAGTCGAAGAAGCGCCAGTAGGAGCGCAGGAAGATCTCGTTGTGCTCGCCAATGCGGCCGGCCACGTCTGTCCCCGAGGTCTGGGCTTTCACGATCTCCACGGTGGCCTCGACGCTGAACGCCGCATGGTCGAGCCCGGGGGAGTAGTAGGGGTCGAGGAACACGGCGGCGTCGCCGAGCAGGGCCCAGCCGTTCCCCATGTACTGGCGGGTGGCATAGGCCAGGTTGGAGAAGGTCCGGAGGTCCTCGGAGCGCATGCGGGCACCCTGGAGCAGCTCGGCGGCCATCGGGATGCGCTTCAGGAACGCGCCATAGTCGGCGGCGACGTCCTTGCCCCGGTCGAGGTGGACCAGGCGGGTGTCGAAGACCACTCCAATGCTGGTCTCGCCGTTGCCCAGGGGGATGAACCAGACCCAGTAGCCGAAGCCCATGTAATGGTTGGTGGCCAGGCGCCGGGAGCTGACGTTGCCGCGCGAGAGGGAGAGAGGACCCCGGGCAGCGAAGTCGTCGATGTGGCGGACATCCTGCCACCGGCACCAGACCGCGGCCGTGGGGTGCTCCTTGTTGCGCTCGATCAGTCCCAATCGCTTTCCCAGGAAGCAGGCGCGGCCGGTGGCGTCGAGGACCCAGCGGCAGGAGACCGTTTCGGTCTCCCCTTCCCTGTCGATGGTGACCCGGTGGTCGAAATCGCCGAGCTCGACGTCCTGGACGCGGGCGGGCCGGAGGAGCTCTGCCCCCTCCTCCACGGCGGTGGCAAGGAGGTGCTCGTCGAGGGCATCGCGGCGGAGCTGGAAGGAGGGGACGGTGCTGCGCAGGAACGCGCCGGACTCGCTCGCCTGGGCGTGCCCCTGGACCTTGCCGTTCTGGAACCAGTAGCGCAGCCCCTCCTTTGGGAGGTGCTCGCGCTCGAGGTGCTGCCACTGGGCGAGCCGCCGGGTGAGGAACATCCCCGACATCTCGGTGGTCGCCTCCCCCACCTTCTCGTCGAACGCCGTCTGCCGCTCCACGATGAGCACGGAGAGGTCGGGCCGGTCCCGCCGCAGCAGGATGGCCGCCGAAGCGCCCGAAAAGGCGCCGCCGAGGATGATTACGTCGTAGTGCTTCATGCTTTTTGAGCCACAGCCGAACGGGGCTTCGGCAGGGGAAGTCTAGCAGTTGGGACACCCAGGGCTTGCGAGACCCCTCCAATCCAGGCACAATACGCTGCGGAAGATGCCGCCGTCCCTACCCACCTCCGTCCGCCTACCCCTCCGCATGCTCTAAGCAGAAGTCTCTTTATCCCCATTAGAATTGGAGCGAACTTGAGTCGCAAGATGCTGATCAACGCGCAGCGCTCGGAAGAGCTGCGCATCGCAATCATCCAGGGCAACACCCTGGAGAACTACCAGGTGGATATCGCCGAGTCGGGCCTGACCCGCGGCAACATCTACCGCGGGATCATCGCCAACGTCCAGCCCAGCCTCAACGCGGCGTTCATCGACTACGGTCTGGACCGGCACGGCTTCCTGGCCATTCAGGACGTCGTGCCCGAGGCCTACTACCACTCGCCACGAGGGGGACACCCGCGCATCGAGGACGTGCTGGAGAAAAACAGGCCCATCGTGGTCCAGGTGGCCAAGGACGCCATCGGACAGAAAGGCGCCGCCCTCACCACCAGCCTCTCCCTGGCCGGACGCTACCTGGTCCTCACCCCGTTCGAAGGCACTCGCGGCGTCTCCCGCAAGGTTGAAGACGAAGACCTCCGCAAGAAGCTCAAGACCCTCGCCAACGGCCTCGATCTGCCCGAGGGGTGCGGCATCATCGTCCGCACCAACGCGCTCGACCAGACCAAGGCCACGCTGAGCCGCGACCTGGCCGCCCTGCTCCGCCTCTGGAAGCGAGTGCAGGCCGCCGCGCTCGACGGCAAGGGCACCCGGCTCATCTACACCGACCAGGACCTGATCCTTCAGGCCCTCCGCGACTATCTGGACTCCAGCATCGAGGAGGTCCTGGTCGACGACGAGGAGGCGTTCAAGAAGGCCCATGCCTACATGCAGGCCTTCATGCCGCGCGGCAAGACGCGGCTGACGTACTACTCCGACCGCCTCCCCATGTTCACCCGCTACGGCCTGGAGGCGCAGATCGACCGCATCTACGAGCGCCGGGTCGACCTGCCGAGCGGCGGCTCGATCGTGATCGACGGTACCGAGGCGCTCACCGCCATCGACGTCAACTCCGGCCGCTCCACCAAGGCCGCCACCCAGGAAGAGACTGCGCTCAACACGAACCTGGAGGCGGCCCGCGAGGTGGCCCGCCAGCTCCGGCTGCGCGACATCGGCGGCCTCGTGGTGGTGGACTTCATCGACATGCGCGCCTCGAAGAACCAGCGCAAGGTCGAGAAGATCCTCAAGGACACGCTCAAGGCGGACAAGGCCCGCGCCAACGTGAGCCGGATCAGCCCGAACGGCCTGCTGGAGATCAACCGGCAGCGCATCCAGCAGGCGCTCCAGGTGCGGACGCACCGGGCCTGTCCGACCTGCAACGGCTCGGGCCGCCTGGCGAGCGAGGAGATGGTGAGCCTATCGCTGCTCCGCCGGATCGAGGCGCGGGCGGCGAGCGGCGCGATCCAGGGGGTCCGCGTGGGGCTCCATCCCGAGCTCGCGGACGCCTTCCAGAACGACCGGCGCAAGGAGCTGTCGGACCTGGAGCAGGAGTTCGACATCAAGATCGAGATCATCGCCGCGGCCGGCCTGCACCGGCCCGACGAGCAGATCGAGTGGGTCAAGCGCGAGCGGCCCCTCCCGCCGCCCAAGCCGAAGCCCGCCGCCATCACCCTCCAGCCCTGGGACCTGGCTCTGCCGGAAGCCGGGGAGGAGGACGAGGAAGAGGAGCAGGAGCAGAAGCCGCCGGCTGCAGCGAAACCACCCGCCCGGGAGCGGGGCCGCGGCAGGGGGAGGGAGCGCGGACGGGAGCCACGCCGCGAACCGGAGCGTGTCGAGCGCAAGGAGCCGCCGGCCGAGCTGCCGGCCGAAAAGACCGAGCTGGCGGCCGAGGAAGCCGGCGGCGACAGCGAGGCCAAGCGCCGGAAGCGCCGCCGCGGCGGGCGCAAGCGCAAGAAGGCCAACGGCAACGGAGTCACCGTGGGCGGTGAAGCCGCGCTCCAGGTCCACTCCGAGCCCGGTGAGCCCATGGAGGACCATGAGTCCCATTGGGAAGACGAGGGCGGCGACAGCGAAGAGCCCGAAAACGGCCATGCCGCAGAAGCGGGAGTGGAAACCGAAGGCGGACCCGCCGGCAAGCGCGACCGGGGCCGCCGCCGCCGCCGGCGGCGGGGTGGCGCGAGGAGCCGCGAGGGGAACGCCGGCGGAGAGCAATCAGGAGAAGTCTCTGCCGCCCCCTCGCCGGAACCGCCGGAACCGTCCCAGCCTCCGGCCGGAGGCTGGGACAACCCCGAGTTCTGAAGACGATCGCCTACTTGTAGAAGATCGGGAACGAGGCCGGGTCGGCCTCGTTCATCATCTCGTAGACCGACTCGAAGATCGACTCGCGGTTGGGCTTGGAGAAGTAGTCGCCGTCCGAGCCGTAGGCCGGGCGGTGCTCCTTGCCGGACAGGGTCCGCGGCGCGGCGTCGAGCCAGGCGAAGCCGCCCTGTACCTCCAGCACCTGCTGCATCATGTAGGCCGTGGTGCCCCCGGGCACGTCCTCATCCAGGAAGAGGATCCGGTTCGTCTTCTTCAGCGACTCCACGATCCGCCCATGGCGGTCGAACGGCAGCAGGGTCTGGACGTCGATCAGCTCGATCTCGATCCCGACCTCGGCCAGCTTCTCGGCCGCCTCCATGGCGATCCGGCAGAGCGCGCCGTAGGTCACCACGGTCGCATCCCGCCCCTCCCGCAGCACCTCGGGCACACCGAGCGGCACCGTGAATTCGCCGATATTAGACGGCAGCTTCTCCTTCTGCCGGTAGCCGTTCAGGACCTCCACCACGATCCCCGAGTCGTCGGAGCGGAGCAGCGTGTTGTAGATGCCCGCCGCCTGGGTCATGTTCCGCGGCACGCAGACGTAGATGCCCCGCACCAAGTGAATGATGCCGGCCATGGGAGAGCCGGAGTGCCAGATCCCTTCAAGCCGGTGGCCGCGAGTGCGCACGATCACCGGCGCCTTCTGCTGCCCCTTGGTCCGCCAGAGCAGCGTCGCCAGGTCGTCGGACAGGATCTGGAGCGCGTACAGGATGTAGTCGAGGTACTGGATCTCCGCGACAGGGCGCAGGCCCCTCATCCCCATGCCGATGGCCTGGCCGATGATCGTGAGCTCCCGGATGCCGGTGTCCGTCACCCGCAGCGGGCCGTACTTCGCCTGGAGCCCGGCGAAGCCCTGGTTCACGTCGCCGATCTTGCCCACGTCCTCGCCCAGGGCGATCAGGTTCGGGCGGTGGCGGAGGTTCCAGTCGAAGCAGGCGTTGACGATCTCGAAGCCGTTGAGGAGCGGCGCGTCCGGAGCGTAGACCGGCACGACCTCGGGGACCCTCAGCGCGGACTCCGGCGTGGTGCTGTAGACCATGGAGTTGAAGCGGTCCTCGTTGATCCGGTCCTGCTCGCGCTTCCAGTCGACCATGCGGCGGACGGCGGCGAGGTCCTCCCCGGCCGCGGTCATCAGGCCGCCATGGAGCGCTGTCATCACGTCCCGGCGCAGGGGCGTCTGCTGGCGCTCCAGCTCCCTTCGAATCGCCTCCACCTCCGGCCCGCGGGCCGACTCGCGGGAGAGGTCGGAGAGCATGGCCAGGACAACTTTGCGCTCCTCCTGAATGGGACCGACGAAAGCCTGCCAGGCACGCTCCTGAGCCTCGCGCACGGTCTGGGTGCTCTCCCGCTCCAGGGATTCGATCTCGGACTCCGAGGCGATCCCCTGCTCGAGCATCCACTGCCGCATCTTGCGCAGGTCGTCGAACTCCTCCTCCCAGGCCAGCCGCTCCGCGCTCTTGTAGCGCTTGTGGCTGCCCGAGGTGGAGTGCCCCTGCGGCTGGGTCATCTCCACCACGTGGACGATGGCCGGCACGTGCTCCCGGCGCAGGATCTCGGCGGCGTTCAGGTAGGTCTCGCACAGGCCGGCGTAGTCCCAGCCCTGGACCCTGTAGAGGTCATACCCCTGCCGGGTGCCGGGCTCGCGCCGGAAGCCGGAGAGGATCGCGGACAAGTCCCCCTTGGTGATCTGGTGCTCGTTGGGGACCGAGATGCCGTAGCCATCGTCCCAGATGGAGATCATCATGGGGATTCCGAGCACGCCCGCGGCGTTGACCGCCTCCCAGAACATCCCCTCGGCGCAGCTCGCGTTGCCGATGGTGCCGAAGGCGATCTCGTTGCCGTTCTGGGAGAACCGCGAGGATTCGGGGGCGTCCCGCAGCTCGGGGAGCTCGCGGTAGAGCTTGGAGGCGTAGGCCAGGCCGACCAGGCGCGGCATCTGGGAGCCGGTGGGCGAGACGTCGGCCGAGGAGTTGAGGCGCGCGGCCAGGTCGTGGAAGCGGCCGTCCGGCCCCACCAGGCAGGTCGAGAAGTGCGCGGTCATGGAGCGCCCGGCCGAGCAGGGCTCCAGCGTCACGTCGGGGTTTGCGTAGAGCTGGGCGAAGAACTCCTCCAGCGTGAGCAGGCCCAGCGCGAACATCAGGGTCTGGTCGCGGTAGTACCCGGAGCGGAAGTCACCGGGGCGGAAGGCGCGGGCCAGGGCGACCTGGGCGACCTCCTTGCCGGCGCCGAAGATGCCGAACTTCGCCTTGCCGGAGAACACCTGCTTCTCTCCGATCAGGCTCGCCTCGCGGCTCATATGGGCGATCCGGTAGTCGCGAAGGATGCTCTCCTTCGTGAACTGCTCGGGCCCTGATTCAGACCGGTCGCCAGGGACCGCGGCGCCCCGGTCCACGAGAGGAAAGGTCATGCTCGAACCTCCAGAGGGAACCGGCCCTCGGGCCGGATTCTGACCCGAAATGCTACCACGCGAGCCCGTGGTAGCATGCGGGCGCCAAAACGTCTCGGATGAGGAGGTTATGTCCAACAATCCACTGAAGCGCCTGTCTTTCGCCGCTTTCGCGTTGCTGCTCCTGGCCGGGCTCCTGGCCAGCGGGTGCGCCACGGCCCCCGCTCCCGCGGAGGCTCCCGCGAAGTCCGAAGTGCCCACGCCGGCTGACACGGCCGAGCAGCCCAAAGACCCCAACGACGCGTACCTCTCGACCTACAAGCCGCTGCCGTCGTCCCCCGTCCTGATCACCAACGCCACGATCCTCACCGCCGCCGGCGACCGTATCGAGGGCGGGTCGATCCTGCTCCAGGACGGCCGCATCGCCGCGGTCGGCCGCGGGGTCCAGGCGCCGGCCGGCGCCATCACGGTGGACGCCACCGGCAAGTGGGTGACGCCGGGCCTCATCGACGCCCATTCCCACCTGGGGGTCTACCCCTCGCCGGGAGACGATGCCAATGCCGACGGCAATGAGATGACCAATCCGGTTACCGCGGAGGTCTGGGCCGAGCACTCGGTCTGGCCCCAGGACCCCCAGTTTCCCCTCTCCCTGGCCGGCGGGGTCACGGCCATGCTGATCCTCCCCGGCTCGGCCAACCTGATCGGCGGACGCAGCGTGACGGTCAAGAACCTGCCGGCCCAGCACGTCAACCAGATGAAGTTTCCCGATGCACCCTATGGCCTCAAGATGGCCTGCGGCGAGAACCCGAAGCGGGTCTACGGCGAGAAGGGGCGCGCCCCCTCCACCCGCATGGGCAACGTGGCCGGCTACCGCCGCGCCTGGATCGACGCCGGCGAGTACCGCCGCCAGTGGAACGAGCACCGTGAGCGCCAGAGCCGGAAGAAGGAAAGCCAGGACCAGGATCAAGCCCAGGGCGCTCCTGCGGGTGGGGACCGCACCCCGGTGCGCGACCTGTCCAAGGAGACCCTGGCCGGCGTGCTCGACGGCGAGATCCTCGTCCAGAACCATTGCTACCGCGCGGACGAGATGCTGACCATGATCGATATCGCCCGCGAGTTCGGCTACAAGATCACCACCTTCCACCACGCGGTCGAGGCCTACAAGATCGCCGACGTCCTGGCCCGGGAGGGGATCTGCTCCGCCATCTGGGCCGATTCCTGGGGCTTCAAGATGGAGGCCCTGGATGGCATCGTGGAGAACGCCGCGATCCTCCAGAAGGCCGGCGCCTGCGTGGTCATCCACTCCGACTCCGCCCAGGTCATCCAGCGGCTGAACCAGGAAGCCGGCAAGGCCATGGGCGCGGGCCTCCGCATGGGCCTCGATCTCCGGGCCGAGGACGTCATCCGCTGGATCACGATCAACCCGGCGAAGTCCATGGGGATCGACGACCAGACCGGCTCCCTGGAGGTCGGCAAGATGGCCGACGTGGTGGTCTGGAGCGGCGATCCGTTCAGCGTCTACAGCCGGGCCGAAAAGGTTTACATCGACGGCGGCCTGGCCTACGACCGCAACGACCCGTCCAAGCGGCCGCGCACGGACTTCGAGCTCGGTCTCGTGGAGCTCGAGGACGCGGGAGGTGAGCGATGAGAATGATGAAAGCCTTCCTGCTCCTGCTGGCGCTTCCCGCGGCGGTCATGTCGGCGGAAAGGGCAGAAACGGTCGCCATCACCGGCGGCCGGGTCGTCACCCTTGGACCGGCCGGGACGATCGACGGCGGCACGGTCCTGATCCAGGACGGCAAGGTCCGCGCCGTCGGACGCGACGTGGCCATCCCATCGGGCGCCCGCCGGATCGACGCCACCGGCAAGGTGGTCACCCCGGGCTTCATGGACTCCCTCGCCCGCCTGGGCCTCGTCGAGGTTGCGGCCGTCGAAGAGACCGTGGACACCCGGACGCAGAACGACCAGATCACCGCCGCCTTCAACGTGGCGGATGCGATCAATCCGCGCTCAATCCTGATCAAGACGAACCGTGTCGAGGGGCTGACGCGGGCCGTGATCGCACCGGCTCCCGGGAGCAGCCTGATCGCGGGCCAGGGGGTGGTCATCCACCTCGGCGGCCCGGAGGATTTCCTCCTCCGCTCCCCGGTTGCCATGTACGGCGTGCTCGGTGCCAACGGCCGCAACTTCGGAGGAGGCTCGCGCGCCGCGGCGCTTCTCCGCCTGCGGGAGATCCTCCACGACGCCCGCGAGTACGCGAAGAACCGCTCCGCCTACGAGCAGGGGGAGACGCGCGATCTCGCGGTCTCGCGGCTCGACCTCGAAGCCCTGCAACCTGTCGTCCGCGGCGAGCTGCCCCTGGTCCTCGCGGTCAACCGGGCGAGCGACATCCAGGCCGCGCTGCGGCTGGCCAAGGAGGAGAAGCTCAAGCTGATCCTGGCCGGCGCGGGAGAGGGCTGGGTGGTGGCGGACGAGATCGCCGCGGCCAAGGTCCCGGTGCTGATCACGCCGCTCAACAACCTGCCCGGCAGCTTCGACGTCCTGGGCGCGACGCTGGAGAACGCCGCCCGTCTCCACAAGGCGGGAGTGACCTTCGCGTTCATGAGCGTCGCCGCGCACGAGGCCTACAGCATCCGTCAGCAGGCCGGCAACGCGGTGGCCTACGGCCTGCCGTGGGACGCTGCCATGGCCGCGTTGACCACCGTCCCCGCCCGCCTCTGGGGAATCGGCGACCGCTACGGCTCCCTGGAGCCGGGCAAGGATGCCGACGTGGTGGTCTGGACCGGCGACCCGCTGGAGGTCGTCTCCTACCCCACCGAAGTCTTCATCCGCGGCACCCAGGTGCCGATCGAAAGCCGCCAGCTCGAGCTGCGGGACCGCTACAAGGATGTGGGCAGCAGCGTGCCGCCCGCCTATCGCAATCCCTGAAGCTGAGGACGGCCCTCCTGGTCGAACTGGGAGGGCCGCCACCGCTCCGCTAGCACATACAGGCTGTAAGTCACCGCCCACGCCCCCACCACGTCGATCGTGTAGTGGAGGTGGGACAGCAGCACCACCGCCACCGTCACCCAGTGCCCCGCCGCCGCCAGGGTCCCGAGCCATCCCTTCCCCCGGCAGTAGAGCCAGAGGAGGAAGGTCGTCGAGACGTGGCCCGAGAAGAAGAGGTCCTTGGTCAGGTAGACCTGGGCGGCATCCCCGAACAGGGTCGAGAACGGGTTGATCAGCGCCAGCCAGGCCGAGAAGAGCTGCTCGCCGGACAGGCCGGCACTCCCGGCATTACTGTCCGGCCCATACGCCGGTCCCAACCCGGTCAGCCCCACACAGACGCCCCGCACCAGGCTGAGCACGCCGCCCAGATAGAGGAAGTGGAGGAAGGCTGGCCGGTCGCGGCGCCAGAGGAGGAGCGCCGCCGGCACGTAGCAGAGCACCCAGATCCAGTAGTTGTGGTCGGCGATCCAGGCGACCCGCGGCAGGCGGTCGAGGAGAGTGTCCGGGAGCAACGGCGCGGGCCTCCCTTCGGTCAGGAGAGAGAGGCCCAGCATCGCCGAGTGGCAGGCGTAGCGCCAAACCAGAGCTACGACGACCGAATCCCGGAGGGAGCGCACCCCGGGACTTTATCCCGTCACTCGTACCGCAAGGCCACCAGCGGGTCGATCCGCGTGGCGCGCCGGGCCGGCAGGTAGCAGGCCACCAGCGACACGGCCGAGAGCAGCACGACCACGCTGGCGAAGATCGTCGGGTCGGTCGGGGCCACTCCGAAGAGCATGCCCGCCAGGAGCCGGCGCAGCGCCAGGGCTCCGATCACACCCACCACCAGGCCGACCGCCACCAGACCCACCCCCTGCGCCAGGACCATCCCGAGCACCTGCTTCCCCTGCGCCCCGAGCGCCATGCGGACCCCGATCTCCTGGGTCCGCTGCTCCACCGAGTAGGACAGCACGCCGTAGGTCCCCACCGCGGCCAGAGCCAGGGCCACGGCCGCGAAGAGCAGCGCCATGCGCGTGATGAAGCGCGGTTGGGCCACGGACTCGAACACCACCTGCTCCAAGCTCCGGATATCCGCAAGAGGCAGGCTCGGGTCGAGCGCCTGGACCTCGCGCCGCACCTGGCTCACCAGATTGAGCGGATCGCCCGCCGCGCGGACCAGCAGGTACATGTCGTCCGAGGCCCCGGCGAGCGTCTCGGGCATCTGGGAGTGCAGGAAGTAGACCTCCGTGCCGGTCTTCGCCTCCAGTCCCGCCTGCTTGACGTCCTTGACCACGCCGACCACCGTGAGCCACGGCAGCGGCTGGTCCGGCTCGGCCGGCGCTCTGAGCCGCCGGCCGATCGGGTCCTTGCCGGGCCAGAAGAGCTTGGCCGTGGTCTCGTTGACCAGCACCACGCCCGGGGTCTTGGCCGCGTCCGACGGCAGGAACCCGCGGCCCGACACCACCGGAATGTTCAGCGTCTTCAGATAGTCGTGGGTCACGAACTGCCAGTAGTCCACGTTGTGGACCGGACCGTTCGGCGGCTCGGGCACGCCCTCGAACTCCGTGTCGTTCGCCAGGATGTTGCGCTTCGGCGGCAGCCCCCAGGCCGCGGAGGCCGTCTCGACCCCGGGCAGGACGCGCAGCCGGTCCACGAGCCGCTGGTAGAAAGCTACTACTTGGGGCTCGTCGGGATAGCGGGCGTCGGGCAGCGCGATCTGGAACGTGAGGACCCTCTCGGGATTGAACCCGGGGTCCACCTGCTGCAACAGCCAGAAGCTGCGAATCAGCAGCCCGCCCACGATGACCAGAGTCGCGGCCAGGGCGACCTCGGCGATCACGAGGGACCTCCGGAGGAGCTGCCGGCCCGCTCCGGCCGTGGACCGCTGGCTCCCTTCCTTCAGGGACGAGAACAGGACCGAGGCCCGGGCGTGGAGCGCGGGAGCCAGCCCGAACAGCAGGCCCGTCAGGATCGCGATCCCCAGGGTGAAGAGGAGCACCCGGCCGTCGATCGCGATCTCTCGCACGCGGGGGAGGCTGTCCGGGTTCGTGGCCACGATGGCGCGCACCCCCCAGAAGGCCAGGAGCAATCCCACGGCCGCACCGAGGAGAGACAGGACGACGCTCTCGGTCAGGAACTGGCGGATCAGACGGCCCCGCGCGGCGCCGAGCGCGGTCCGCACCGCGATCTCTTTCTGCCGGGCCTCGGCCCGGGCGAGCAGGAGGTTCGCCACGTTCGCGCAGGCGATCAGCAGCACCAGCCCCACCGCGCCCATGAGCAGCCACATCTTCGGCCGGATGCTCCCCACCAGGTCTTCGAGCAGCGGCTGGATCACCAGCGGGTGGTTCTCCGGGTCCGGGACGTGGGTGTCCGGCAGCTCGTCCTTCCAGCGCGTCACCAGCCCGGCGAGCTCCGAGCGCGCCTGCGCGAAGCCCACTCCCGGCTTGAGAAGCCCCACCATGTAAAGGTAATGGCTTGCCCGGCCGCCCGGGTTCCCGGGGTCGAGCGCCAGCGGCACCCAGGCCTCCACGCGCTCGTCCGCAACGTCGAATCCGGCGGGCATGACCCCGAGCACCGTCCGGTCCACACCGTCTACCTGCACCCGCCGGCCGACGACGCCGCGCTCGCCGCCGAAGACCCGCTGCCACAGCTCATGGCTGAGCACCACCACCGGCTCCATGTTCGGGAGGTCTTCCCGGGCCGTGAAATAGCGCCCCAGCTCCGGCTTGACCCCGAGCACGGTGAAGAGCCCGGCCGAGACCCGCGCGGCCCTCACGCGCACCGGCTCGTCGCCACCAGTGATGTTGGCCGCGCCGGTCGTGTAGGCCCCCAGCTCCTCGAAGCTCTTCGACTTCTGCCGCAGCTCCAGGAACTCCGGCGCCGAGGTCCAGAAGCGGTTGAAATTCATGGTCGGGAACTGGCTGTAGACGATGGTCAGCCGCTCCGGCGAGCCGTACGGCAGCGGAGCCAGGAGCACGGCGTTGATCACGCTGAAGATCGCCGCGTTGGCGCCGATCCCCAGGCCCAGGGTGAGCGCGGCCAGCAGGGAGAAGCCGGGCGTCCGCAGCAAGAGGCGAACGGCGTAACGGAGGTCATGGAGCAGGGCGGTCATCGGAAAGGCGCCTCCCTTCTATACGAAAGATATCGTAGACCAGCCTCGTATACGCGGCTTCCGCTTTCAGGGTTTCAGCCGCTCCAAGACCTCGGTAAAATCCCCCGGCGCCGGGTCCTCAAACTCCATCGGCTTCTCCCCTCTGGGATGGAGAAAGCCCAGGACCGCGGCGTGGAGCATGGGCCGGGGCGCGGGCAGGAATGGTCCTCTGTAGTCACGGATATAGACCGTCTCCCCCACCAGCGGATGGCCGGCTTCGGCCAGGTGGATGCGGATCTGGTGCTGCCGTCCGGTCTCCAGCTCGCACTCGGCCAGGGTTGCCCCGCGCAGCCGCTTCTCCATCCGGACATACGTGACCGCCTGCTTCGCCGTGGCCGGAGGGGATCCCCGCCCCTTCCAGGAGCCGCGCAGACCATCTCCCCGGTCAGGGATGAGCAGGCTCTCGTGCGTGCCGTTCTCCACCTTGCCATGGGCGATGGCCAGGTAGCGCCGGAGCACCGTGTGGCCCGCGAGCTGCTCCTGGAGATGCCGCTGCGCCTTGATGCTGCGGGCGAACACCACCAGCCCCGAGGTGTCCTTGTCCAGGCGCTGGACCGCCCGGAGGGTGGGATTGGGCTCTGACTTCCGGGCCGAATCCATCCGGCGGATCGCCACCCGTGCCAGGGCCAGGAGCGTGTCCCGGTCGTCCCGCTCGAAAGGGACCGTCAGGATGCCGGCGGGCTTGCGCACCACCGCGACGTCCGCGTCCAGGTGGACGATCAGCTCGGAAGAGGCGGGGCTCCGGGGCGCGGCGCTCCGGACCTCCACGCGCTCGCCTCCGGCCAGCCGCCGGGCCGGATCGGCCGCGGCCTCGCCGTTCACCCAGACCCGTCCGCCGCGGCAGAGGTCCCGGGCCTGGCTCCACGACGTCCCCGGCGCCAGCTCGCGCACCAGAGCCGCGAGGGTCAGACCCGCCTGCTCCCCTTGAACCGTGTGGGCTCCGTCCGGCACTGTAGTAGGTTACCCCGTCACGGCCATGATTGCTCCCGACCTCTCCCTCCCCCTTCCGGCCCCCTCCACCCTGAGGGCGGAGCTTGCCGCGGCGGCGCGGCTGGCGGCTCCGGTGGCCTTCGTGCAGCTCGGGTCGATGCTCATGGGCGTCGTGGACACCATCATGCTCGGGCACCTGTCCGCGGAGGCGCTCGCGGCCGGCGCGCTGGGCCACATTGCCACGATCGTCTTCCTGATGACGGGAGTGGGAGTGCTGTCCGCGCTCGATCCGCTGGTCGCGCAGGCCTACGGCGCCGGGGACTCCCGGGCGATCTCCGCCCATCTGCAGCGCGGGATCGTCCTCGCCCTGGCCCTGGCCATACCCCTGGCCTTCGTCTTCTGGGACATCCGCGAGCTGCTGCGGCTGCTCGGCCAGCCCGCCGCGATTCTCGACGACTCCGCGGCCTACGTGCGGGCCATCCTCTGGGGGACGCCAGCGTTCTTCCTGTTCTTCGCCTTCCGCCAGCCCCTCCAGGCCATGCACGTGGTCCGCCCCGCCGCCGTGGCGATCGTGATCGGCAACCTGATCAACGTGGCGAGCAACTGGGTCCTGATCTTCGGGAATCTCGGGGCTCCGGCGCTGGGCACGGCGGGATCGGCCTACGCGACCTCGCTCAGCCGCTGGATGATGCTCGGCTATCTGGTTTTCGCCTCGCGCCGAAGCCTCGCTCCGTACTGGAGAGGCTTCACCGCCGAGGCCGTGTCCCTGCGGCGCCACCTGCGGCTGCTGCGAATCGGGCTGCCGATCGGCGCGCTCAACGCGATCGAGCTCGGTCTGTTCGTGGGAGTGGCGCTGCTCATGGGGAGGATGGGGGTCCACGCGCTCGGCGGGCACCAGATCGCCATCAACCTGGTCGGCCTCTCCTTCATGGTGCCGCTGGGGGTCTCCGGCGCCGCCTCGGCCCGGGTGGGCAATGCGATCGGCCGGGAGGACATGCCGGGCGCCCGCCGGTCGGCCGCCGCCTGCCTGCTCCTGGGAGCGGGCGTGATGATCCTCTTCGCCCTGCTCTTCGGCTTCTTCCCCGAGCCGCTCGCCCGGCTGTATACGAGCGACGCGGCGGTGATCGCGATGGCCGCGTCCCTGCTGCCGATCGCGGCGGTGTTCCAGGTGCTCGACGGCGTCCAGGTCGTAGCAGCCGGCGTGATGCGCGGCGCCGCGGACACGGCCTTCCCCGCGCTGATCGCAATCCTCGGCTTCTGGGGGATCGGCTTCCCCTCCTCCTGGTACCTCGGCTTCCGCGCCGGTCTGGGACCGGTCGGCCTCTGGTGGGGCTTCACAGCCGGCCTGGCCGCGGTCGCCCTCCTCTACAGCCTGCGGATCGCCACCCGCTTCCGCGGGCAGATCGCCCGCGAGAGTGGGTAATCAAGAGCCTCTAACAAAACCCGGCCCGCCGCCCCGGCTACGGCGTGTCTGTCGCGACGAAAGACTTCTGCACCCTGCTCCGGACTCTCCCACAGCAGCCACCGGCTTCGCTGTCGTGACTCCGACTTTCTTGACGCGACTCAACGCTTCTCTGTCGTGACGCAAGGCATAGTCACGTCAAAAAAAGGATGCTTGTCGCGACGCAAGTCATCGTTGACGCGACGCAAGGCTTTTTGACGCGACGAAAGGTTGTTGCGCGTCAGCCAACTCTTTGCGTGTCGCGACCATAACCTTCCTGATGTGACCTGGGGATTTCCTGTCGCGACGCAAGACTTCTCTGACGCGATGACAAGCTTCATCGCGTCAGAATTTCTTTTCATGTCGCGACTCAGAGCTTTTCTGTCGTGACGAAGACTTTCGTCGCGTCACCGAAAGGCTTTGCGGTCGTGACTTGAACCTTGGTCGCGACGGCTTGAACCTTTTTGACGCGACGAAGGCCGGAGTCGCGTCACGATGGGCTTTGCTGCCACGGCTATGCTCTGCGCCCTTGCGTCTCCAACCTCCGTCGCGACATCCGGCGGCTGCGGCTCGGGCCGAAATCTCGTGTCCGGAGCCTTGTGATCTAGTCGCGACAGAAAACTCCTGGCCGTCAAGCCTTGGAACAGGGATGACGCGAGTTGAGCGTTTTCCCGGATGGCTTGGTTCAGGCTGACGCGACGAAAGGGTGGCCGATGGCAGGAAGCAGTCGATCCGCGAGGCGTAGAGACTATTCCGTGAGATTTAGAGACTATTCGCGGCCGTCTTCGCCCTTTGCCAGAATCCTCTCATACCACCCGAGGAAAGGCTGCGCGGTAGCCCCATGGAGAAGGATGCTGATCGCCACGACTGAAAGGGTCAGGTTGCTGAGGTCCGCGGCGGCCTGGCCAGATACGCCGTGCTGCAGCGCGTAACTCAGGTAGTAGAGGCTGCCGATCCCGCGGATGCCGAACCAGCCCATGAGCCAGCGCTGGATCTTGGTGGTCGGCGTTCCCGCGAGGAGCAACCGGGTCACCAAAGGACGGAGCACGACCAGCAGAGCCAGCGCGAGCGGCACGGCCCGGGGGTCCCAGTGGACGGCGAGGCTGACGCCGACGAGCACGACCAGCAGGACCTCGAGCAGACGTTCGACCGTGTCTCCGAACGAAAGCGTCTCGGCGACCAGGAAACCGGCGGCCACCGCCGGCTCGTCCAGCGCTTCCGCGGCGACGTTGGCCGAGACCAGATCCTCGGCGGGCGGATGCGGAGGGGCTCCCTCAGTCCTCTCCGCGGGCTCGGCGGGCTCGGGCCCGGAGCTCGCGGCTTCCGGGTGCGGGTTGTCCTTCACCACCTTCACCTCGGCTCCCCGCAGGCCCACGCCGGCTGCGAAGACGGCCAGGAACCCCCAGGCACCGATGCTCTCCGCCGCGACGTAGGAGAGGGCGATCAGGGCCAGGGCGAGGAAGTCGCTGGGGGCGTCCGTGTCGCGATGGCGGCTGCGCAGCCAGACCGCCAGCCGTCCCACCCCCTTGCCGAGCCAGTACCCAAGGAAGAGCGAGGCCGGCACGGCCCACAGCAGGCGGTGCGCCGCCCACCCAGCCATCCAGCCCCCGGGTCCTTCATGCTCGGCCCAGAGGAGCGCGAGGACCACGAACGGAAAGGCCATGCCGTCGTTCAGGCCCGCTTCGCCCGAGAGGCCGTACCGCATGCGGTCGTGGTCGCCCGCGTCGTTGACCGAGACGGTGCCGGCTAGCACCGGATCGGTCGGCGCCAGGAGCGCGCCCAGGAGGAGCGCCGCCGCGGTGTCCAGGACCAGGAAGAACCGGGCCAGCAAGGCCACACCCACGATGCAGGCCAGCATGACGGGAATGGCCAGGCGGTAGGCAGCGGCCCAGGCGGGGTTCCGCCAGTGCAGGCGCAGCCTGAGCCCTCCGACGAACAGGGAGACGATCACCGCCACCTCGGTCAGCCGCTCGAGCCAGGGCGCGGCCTCGCGGACGTCGACCCGCAGCCAGCCGAGGCCGAGCGGTCCGAAGGCTACTCCCAAGAGGAGGTAGATGAGCGCCGTCGAGACCGGCAGGCGGCGCAGGTACGCCGAGGAGAGCGCCATCAGGAGCAACAGCGCGCCGGCCACGGCCATCCAACCGAGAAAGCTCATCCGGGGCGTTGTTGCACGCTGCTGGCCACTTTCTTGCAAACCATTTCAAATGGCGCCCTTGAGATGATTTCGAGGGCGGATGTACTGGAGGTGGATGATGAAGAAGTTGTCGGCTCTGGTTTTGATGTTCCTTCTCACGGCCTTCGTTGCCGTTCCGATCGGCGCCCAGGACACAGGCACAACGACGGGCACATATGAGGAGAGGGGCGACGACGGAATGGATCTCGGCTGGCTCGGGCTCCTGGGACTCGCCGGTCTCCTCGGGCTCAAGCGCCGTGAACGCGAGCCTTACCGGGACACCACCAGGGCTCCCGTCACGGGGACTACCACCACCCGGTAACCCCTCCTGGTAACCCATTGATGTCCTGTTGATGCCGAGGGGCGCACGCGCCCCCTTCAATCCTCCGCAAGACGAGCCCAGCGCTCGTGGTCCCGCCACCTGCCCCCGATCTTGAGGTACCTCGGCGAGAACCCGTTGATGGAGCTGCCGGCTCGCCTGCACCAGGGAGAGGAATTCGTCCGCGTCGCTCACGTCAGGCCGGCGCAGGTAGACGCGTCTTCCTGTTCGCAGGATCTTCAGGCGCTTCGATCTGGCTGACGGCTCAGAACAACGGCGCGAGGAGCAGGTAACAGGCCGCGGCCACCGCTGCCGAGATGGGGATGGTCACGACCCAGGCCCAGACGATGCGGCCGGCGACCCCCCACTTGACCGCCGAGAGCCGCCGCGTCGCGCCGACGCCGATGATGGCGCCGGTGATCGTGTGCGTCGTGGACACCGGGATGCCTCCCAGCGTGGCGCCGACCAGGGTGATCGCGCCCGCGGTCTCCGCGCAGAAGCCGCCGAAGGGCTGCAGCTTGGTGATGCGGGTGCCCATGGTCTTCACGATCCGCCAGCCGCCGAACATGGTCCCGAACGCGATGGCCGCGTGGCTGATGAGAATGACCCAGAGAGGAACGACGAACTCCTTCAGTTGACCCGACGCGACCAGCAGGCCGGTGATGATGCCCATGGTCTTCTGCGCGTCGTTGCCGCCGTGCCCCAAGCTGTAGAGGCCCGCCGACACGAGCTGCAGCCTGCGGAAGAGACGGTCGAGCGGTGACGGGTGCCAGCCCCGGAAGATCCAGGTCACCGAGACCATCAGAAAAAAGCCCAGCAGGGCGCCGATGGTCGGGGCCAGCACGATGAAGATCAGCGTCTTGGTCCAGCCCGAGAAGAGGATCGCCCCCAGGCCGGCCTTGGCCACGGCGGCACCGGCGTAGCCCCCGATCAAGGCGTGCGAGGAGGAGACCGGCAGTCCCCAGTACCAGGTGAGCAGGTTCCAGGTGATCGCGCCGAGGAGGCCGGCCAGCACCACTTCCTGGGTCACCACGGCGAGGTCGATCATCCCCTGGCCGATGGTCTTGGCCACGTGGGTGCCCAGGACGAAGGCGGCGACGAAGTTGAAGAAGGCCGCCCAGAGCACCGCCCATTGCGGCGAAAGCACCCGGGTGGAGACCACGGTCGCGATGGAGTTCGCGGCGTCGTGGAAGCCGTTCAGGAAATCGAAGGTAAGGGCGATGAGGATGATGAAGATCAGCAAGCCGTTGCCATCGGGCATGATCGCGGCCTCAGGAGTTCTTCACCACGATGTTGCCGATCACGTGCGTATAGTTCTTGCACTGGTCGCACGCGTCCTCCAGGCCCTCATAGATCTCCTTCCACTTGAGGATCTCGATGGGGTCCCGGCCCTTCGTCCGGAACAGGTCCGCGATCATCCGGTTGTAGAGGCGGTCGGCCTCGTTCTCCAGGTCGGAGATCCGGACGGTGCTCTCCTGGATCTTGGGCGCGTTGCCCAGGTCCCAGACCAGGGCCGTGAGCCGGTCGATCTCCCGCGCCATCTCGGCCAGGATCTCGGCGAATTTCCGCAGCCCCTCCGGCGAATCCTCCAGGTCGAAGAGGACCAGCGAGTGGGCCATCCCCTCCAGGTAGTCGAGGATGTCGTCGAGGTCGGTGGTGAGAGCGCGGATGTCCTCGCGGTCGAAAGGGGTGATGAAGGTGGAGTTCAGGGCGTCGAAGATGGAGCGGGTGATCCGGTCCCCCTCGTGCTCGATCTCCTTGAGCCGCGCTCCCAGGCTCTCGCGCTCCTGCAGGCTGGAGCTGTGAGCGATCTCGGAGAACAGGCCCGCCGCGGCGACCAGGTTGCGGGTGTCCTCGGAGAAGAGCTCGTGGAAACGCTCCTCCTTCGGCATGAACCACCGGATGATGGCGTCTGCTTTCAATTGGCTCCCCCGAATG
Organism: Thermoanaerobaculia bacterium; assembly: GCA_035556715.1. GTDB lineage: Bacteria > Acidobacteriota > Thermoanaerobaculia > Multivoradales > UBA5704 > DATMER01. Next base: position 64,807 of record DATMER010000043.1, on the reverse strand, counting down.
TGATGACGGCGTGACGACCGTGTGACGGAGCGGGATCGTACCATGCCCCTCCGTGAGAAACGCCATGGCGCCCGCCGTCCCCCTGCGCTAGGCTTGCGGTCCGTGAGGACCCTCTCTCTGACCCTGCTGCCGGACCGGCTGGCCGTCTGCCGTCTGGACCCCGGCGCTGCCCTGCCCGAAGCGCCCGCGGCAGGAAGCCTGTGGTCCGTCACCCGCACGGCCGAGGAGGTCTCGGTCGTCCTCCCCGAGCAGGAGGTCCGGCCCGGATGGAAGGTGGAGCCCGGCTGGCGGGTCTTCCAGGTCGCCGGCCCCTTGGACTTCGGCCTGACCGGCGTGGTTGCTTCGCTCACTCAGCCCCTGGCCGACGCCGGGATTCCGGTCTTCGTCCTCTCGACGTTCGACACGGACTACCTGCTGATCAAGGAGGACACCCTCGAGCGGACCAGGACGGCGCTCGCCGGGGCCGGACACGAGGTGAGAACCGCAGGTACGCGAACGACCTTCAAGGACCACTTCTCCAGCCATGCCCGGGATTACGCCTCCTACCGCCCGGGCTATCCGGAGGAGCTGTTCGACTTTGTCGCCTCTCTCCCAAGCCATAGGGGGACCGTCTGGGACGTGGGCACGGGCAGCGGCCAGGCGGCGCTCGGGCTGGCCGAGCGCTTCGAACGGGTGATCGGCACCGATCCGAGCGCGCAGCAGCTCGAGCATGCCGAGCCCCATCCCCGGGTCGAGTACCGGGTCGCTCCCGCGGAAAGCTCCGGCCTGCCGGACGCCTCCGTGGATCTTGTCGCCGCGGCCCAGGCCTTCCACTGGTTCGACTTCGACTGCTTCTTCGCCGAGGCCCGGCGGGTGCTCGCCCCAGGCGGCGCCGTCGTGGTCTGGACCTACAACCTGGCGCGGGTGAGCCCTCCGGTGGACGCCTGGACCGACCGGCTGGCGCACGGGATCGTCGGTCCGTACTGGCCGCCCGAGCGCAAGTGGGTCAACGAGGAGTACCGGACGATCCCCTTCCCCTTTCCCGAGGTGGAGGCCCCATCCTTCTTCCACCGGGAGCGATGGGACCTGGAGCGGTACCTCCTCTATATCGGGACCTGGTCGGCCTGCCAGCGCTATGCGCGGGAGACCGGGAGCGATGCCATCGCGGAGAACCGCCGGGACGCCGAGCCCCTCTGGGGCGACCCGCGGGAGGAGCGGATCATCTCCTGGCCCATCTTCCTCCGGGCGAGCCAGCCGGTCGGCTAGCGCTCCATCTGGGTTACATTACGTTTCATCAATGATTACCGCGCTGGTCAGCCGCAAGGGGGGCGTGGGCAAGACGACGACCTCGGTCAACCTCGGTGCCGCCCTGGCCGAGAAGGGAAAGCGCGTCCTGCTGGTGGACCTCGATCCGCAGTCCTCGGCATCGCTCTCCCTGGGCGTGCCGCGGGAGCAGCTCGCCCCGTCCTCGGCCGACGTGCTGCTCGGCGGGGTCCCCGCAGCGGAGGTGATCCGCCCGACCTCGATCGACGGGCTCTCCCTGATCACGGCCTCCACGGACCTGCAGCGGGCGGACTCGGAGCTGAGCGTCTTCAGCAAGAAAGAGGGGCGGCTCAAGGCGGCGCTCGCGCCTCTCACGGACCGGTACGACCACATCCTGCTGGACTGCCCGTCGTCGCTCTCGCTCCTGCCGGTGAACGCGCTGGTGGCCTCGAACGCGTTCATCGTCCCGGCGAGCCCGCAGTACCTCGCGGTGACCGGGGTGGCAAACCTGATCGCCGCGGCCGACCGTCTGGCGTGGAACTCGGGCGGCCGCACGCTGCCGCTGGGCATCCTCATGACCATGGTGGACTACCGTACCAAGCTCACCCGGAGGACCGTGGACCGCATCCGCGCCGAGCACGGCCCCCTGGTCTTCGCCATTGAGATCCGGATCAACATCCGCTTGGCCGAGGCTCCGGAAATGGGCCAGACCATCTTCCAGTACGACCCGTCCGCCACCGGCGCCGAGGCCTACCGGCTGCTGGCGGACGAGTACCTTCTGCGGGCCGGTGTCATCGAGAGGGCGGGGCGGCCGGACTAGCCGCCCCTCTCTCCGGTTCAGGGTGCGGTCGCGAAGTTGATCAGGTCGGCGATGGTGAAGTCGCCCTTCTTCTTGGCCGGCAGGAACGGCTGCCAGTACGGGTCCTGGTTGAAGTAGGACTTGAAGTCACCCTTGAGCAGACCCAGGAAGACCTCGCCCACGATCCTCCCTCCCACTTCGCCCAGGTGCTGCCCCTTGGCCTGGACCTCGGCCTCCTTGAGGATGTAGTACCAGAGAGGCGCCTTGCCCGCAGGGAAGCCCAGGGCCGTGAGCTTGGTGCCATTGATCGCGAGCTGGTCGTCGGTGAGCGGCTTCTCGCCGATCGCGAGCGCGACGCGCTGTCCCCAGGGCAGGCTGAAGGAATTGCCCCGCTTGAGGTTGCGCTCCGGCAGCGAGGGGATCGTCACGAAGCCCGGCAGGTTGCCGAGCGGAGAGGAGAGCGCGGCGTCGATGGTCTTGCCCTGCTGCAGCGGGCCTCCGCCCGTGCCCAGGTCGAAGAACCCCGACCAGTCCACGGACCTGCCCGCCAGGAGGACTTTGTCGGCACTGAGGTTCGCCGCCACGTGCAGACCCGGGAAGATGGAGGATCCGAAGCCGGCGTTGATGCGGTAGCCCGGCCGGATCTGGCTGTGGCCGAAGCGGTAGGCCGCGACCGCGAACTCGACGGGGATGAAGGGCTCCTGCTTCCAGCGGAAGAACTTGAGCACGCCGTCGAGGATGTTGCCGATCGGGTCCTGGCCCACCGTCTTGGCCAGCGCCTCCTTGTCCTTCTTGCCCGGCTTGTCCGGCCCGACCAGCCGGCTCCACATCTTGTCGCCCAGGGTCTTGCGCAGGAAGTCGTTGACCACCATCCACTGGTAGTGCCAGCGGACCACCCGCTGCGTCTCCTCGAACTCGATCTCGGGAGGGACCTTGACGCCGCCTTCGACCCCGTTCGCCCGGACGTGGTCAAGGGCCTTGTTGTGGAACTTCAGGAAGGTCAGGTGAAGCTGCGAGACGATCAGGTTCTCGTCGTTGCGCGGGTCGCCGAGCAGGGCGACGCCCTGGCGGTTGCGCGGCAGGTCGTTGGGCTTGTTCTCGGCGTCCCGGCCGATCAGCAGCTTGCCCACGTCCTCGGCGTCGTACAGGAACGGCATGGTCGCGGGGCCGGACCCGTACATGTTGTCGAGCTCCAGCACGGGGGTGCGGAAGTTGTGGATCGCCTCGGGGTCGTTCTGCTTCTCCAGGCTGGAGGTGGGGTCGAAGGTGATGTCGTGGTCGATGAACTGGCCCAGGAAGGTGAAGCCCGCGGTGATGGCAGGGTTGTCGGCTCCACCCGCGGGGTCGAGCATGGCCTTGGCAAGGTTCTCGAGGCTCGGGTTGGTGAACTGGACCGAGGGCAGGGACGGGAACATCCGGCCGAAGGCACCCGGATCGTGGAACGCCGAGCGCGTGACGTACTGCTGGTCCAGGGCGCGGTGCAGGGTCCGGCCGTGCCGCGGCATGTAGTACCGGAGCTTTTCGGGGTCGATCTTCCCGGGCGGGAACTCCTCTCCCTTAGGCCCCTTCGGCTTGGCTTCCTTCGCCGGCGCCTCCGCGGGCTTGGCCGAGTAGTACTCCTCCTGGTACAGGTTGTACCGGCCGGTCTGGTCACGGAAAGTCTGCGTCTTCTCGCCCGTCGTCTGCGCGGGGTCCTTCTTGTCTTTCTCTGCCATGTCTGTCCTCCTTGAGTATGGCTTCAAGGACTAGACGGACACGGCCGAAAAATCCCCTCAGCTACTGCCGCGGCCTCAGCTCCGGCGCCTGCCCGAAGCTCCCGGACATCTCGGCCGCGGCATAGGCGACCGCCGCCCAGGCGGCGACGTTCTGGTCCAGGTCCTTGGCGTCGATCTTGTCCAGCGTGTCGTTGGCCGTGTGGTGCCAGTCGAAGTAATAGGTACCGTCCTGGTTCAGGCCCACCACGGGCACCCGGGCCGGGATCAGGGGGCTCAGGTCGGCCCCGCCTCCGGACTGGTTGTCCCCGCGCTCGGCGCCGATCGGCGCGAGCAGCTTCGCGATCTCGTCGAAGAGCGGCAGCGACTCGGGCGCGACCCTGGAGTCCACCTGCCAGACGCGGCCGGAGCCGAAGTCGGACTCCCCTGCCAGGATGTGGCGCGGCAGGTCCGCGGCGTACTTCTCCGCATAGGCCCGCGCACCGGAGAGACCGAACTCCTCATTCGCGAAGAGCACCACCCTGACCGTCCGGCGCGGGCGCTGCGGGAGCTCGCCGATCCGGCGCGCCGCCTCCATCATGATGGCGCAGCCGGCGGCGTCGTCCACCGCTCCGGTCCCCAGATCCCAGGAGTCGAGGTGGCAGCCGAGGAGCACGATCTCCTCGGGCTTCTCCCGGCCCGGGATCTCGCCGATCACGTTGGCCGACTCCGCGTCCGGCAGGTAGCGCGCCCCGAGCTTCAAACGGAACCGGACGGGCTTTCTCGCTTTGCCGGCAGCATCAATCTGGGTCTCCAGGATGTCCGCGTCCGGGTTCGACAGCGCCGCAGCCGGGATGCGGGGGGTCCCCTCCTCGTAGCGCATGGCCCCGGTGTGGGGGGTGCGGTTGTTGTCCGTGCCCACGGAACGGATCAGCACGGCTGCCGCACCCAGCTTGCCCCCGAGGGTCGCCCCGCGGCCCCGGCCGACTACGGCCTCGCCGTAGCCCGAGCCGTCCTTCGCCCGCCGCATCCGCTTGTTGACGAAGACGATCCTCCCCTTGACCTTCGCCGGGTCCATCCCTTCCAGGGCAGCCACGTCCGGGACCATCACCACCTCGGCCTCGATGCCGCCCTCCGGCGTGCCCACGCTGCCGCCCAGGGCAGCCAGGACCACGGGTTGCGGCCAGGGGGAGACGATCTCGCCGGACTCGGCGCCGCGCACCCAGTGGGGGACGGTCACCTTCTCGGCCCGCACGTTCTGGAAGCCGAGCTCCTTCAAGGTGCGCACGCCCCACTCCACCCCGGCCTTGTCCCCGGGCGAGCCGGCCAGGCGCGGGCCCGTCTCGACGGTGAGGGAGCGGACGAGCTCGTAGGCCCGCGTTCCCTTCATCGCGCCGTCACGCAGGGCGGTCGCGGTGGCGATGGTCTCGGAGGACAAGGACTGAGGGACTGCCCGGGCGGAGCAGCCCAGGAGCGGCAACAGGACGAAGGCGGAGCGTAAGAGGACGCGCATTCCGTTCACCTCTTCAAATGGAAAACGGGGTGGGACGCGCGCGGCGCCCACCCCGTAAAATCATCCGGTCATCCCGTCTCGGGCCGACTAGGCACCGACTAGGCAGAGACCGCGACCGGCAGGCGGTTCATCTGCCGCAGGGTCTGCTTCCACTCCCGGAGCGCCTGCTCCAGGGCGTTGTAGGTCAGGCCGATCCGGGTTTCCAGGGGCAGGCTCTCCAGCTCCGGGTCCACCACCTTGGCGGGCCGCCGACGCTGCAGCGCCAGGAGGTCCTGGATGGCCGCCTCGAGTCGGGCGTACGCCTGGTGAAGCCGCTCCTCGTAGCTCTCCCGCGAGTGGGGCACGACCTTCTGCATCCGCTCCTTGGCCACCTCGAACTGGATCTCGATCTTGGCCTTCAGGATGGCGGCCTCGGGCGCGCGCCGCAGCTCGCGGGTCAGGCCGACGCGGGACAGGGTCCAGATGAACCACTTGGCCGGGTCGAAGTGCCAGCGCTTGATGCCGTTGCGGTAGTCGAACGGGAAGCTGTGGTGATAGTTGTGGTAGCCCTCGCCGAAGGCGAGCACCGCCATGATCGGGCTGTCGCGGGCGCTGTGCTCGCGGCTGTACGGCTGCCGGCCCACCATGTGGCACAGGCTGTTGATGAAGAAGGTCCCGTGATGGCTGACCACGATCCGCAGGACGCCGCCGATGAGCAGGCAGCCCAGCACGCGGCCGGTCAGGAAGCCGATCAGGAGCGGGAGGCCGAGGGACACGCCGATGCCGAGGGTCTTGTACCAGCGGTCCTGCCAGAGCACGAGGGGGTCCGCCTCGAGATCCCGCACCACGCTGCGCGGCGCCGGCGTCTCGTTGACGACGAAGATCCAGCCCATGTGCGCCCACCAGAAGCCCTTCTGGATGTTGTACGGATCGCGCTCCTCGTCCACGTGGTCGTGGTGGACGCGGTGATCCGCGGCCCAGTTCAGGACCGAGTTCTCCAGGGCGGCGGCGCCGAAGACCAGGTGGAACAGGCGCACCGGCCAGGAGGCCTGGTAGGTCTTGTGGGCGAACAGGCGGTGATAGCCGGCGGTCACCGACAGGCCGGTCGTGAGCCAGAGGCCGAAGAAGGTCAGCCACTCCGGCAGGCCGAAGCCGAACTTCCAGAGGTACCATGGGGTACCGATGACGGCGACGAGAAGGGTTCCCAGCAGGAAGACCATGTTGGTCCAGTTGAGGCGGCGGGGGCGCGGCGTGGCTTCGGTCACTCTCTCTTCCACTCTTCTCTCCGGCTTGGTGATGAAATGATGGGCCTCGCAGCCCTGTTGTCTGCTCTGGCCGCCGCTGAAGGCGGGCACGCAGAGGATACCATCCGCTTTCGTGAACCCGTAAAGGAGATTGATTATGCCCGAAACGAACCGACCGATCCACTTGGGGCGCATCGCCCTGGCCTTCATCTGCCTCCTCGCCCTCGTCCTGGGAGTCGCCCAGGCGGGTGAGGCCAAGCCTGAGCTGAAGCGCGTCGAGACCAAGAAGGTCTGCATGGTGAACAACCAGGTGTTCGACAAGGATCAGATCCCGGTCGCCGTCGACGGTAAGACCTACTACGGCTGCTGTGAGATGTGCAAGGAGCGCCTGGCCAAGGACGTCGCCGCCCGCACCGCGGTCGATCCGGTGACCAACAAGCCCGTGGACAAGGCCACCGCCGTCATCGCGGCCATGCCCGACGGCAAGGTCCTCTACTTCGAGAGCCAGGAGACGTTCGAGAAGTATTCCGGCGGGAAGAACTAAGCCCCGATCGGGTATGCTTTCGCCCGATGCGATCCTGGATCCTCGTCGGGTGCCTGCTCCTCGCGGCCTGCGCGATGGCGTGCGGGGGAACGGGCGGGCGGACGGTCCCTCTGAAGACCGTCCCCGCCCTCGATCTCCCGCGCGTCGAAGCCTCCCCTCCGGTCAGCGAAACCGGAGTCGAGGCTTTGTCCCTGTTCGGCCAGCCCCTGCCGCCGCCGCCGCTTCCCCCGGAGGTCCAGACCGACCGGGAGGCGAAGCTCGCGGCAGCCCGGTCCGAGGCCGAAGCCCGTCCGGATGACGTCGACGCCCAGATCTGGCTCGGCCGCCGCATCGCCTACCTGGGCCGCTACCGCGAGGCCATCGACGTCTACACCCGGGCGCTGGAGCGGCACCCGGACGAGCCCCGGCTGCTCCGCCACCGCGGCCACCGCTACATCTCCATCCGCCGCTTCGACCGGGCGGTCGAGGACCTGGAGAAAGCCGCCCGCTTGATCGAAGGCCGGCCCGACGAGGTCGAACCCGACGGCCTCCCCAACGCCCGCAACACCCCGGTCAGCACGCTCCAGACGAACATCTGGTACCACCTGGGCCTCGCCAACTACTACCTCGGCGACCTGGACAGCGCGCTGCGCGCCTTCCGCGAGTGCCTGGAGGTGTCGAAGAGCGCGGACATGCAGGTGGCGACCACCCACTGGCTCTACATGATCCTCCGCCGCCTGGGCCGGGTGAGCGAGGCGGAGGAGCTCCTCGCCCCCATCCGGACGGATATGGACGTGATCGAGAACCGGGCCTACCACTGGCTGGTGCTGATGTACAAGGGGGAGATCCCCGCGGATTCGATCCTGAGCCTGGCCAGCCAGGAGGGTCTCGACCCCGCCACCCTCGGCTACGGCGTCGGCAACTGGCACCTCTACAACGGCCGGCGGGAGGAGGCGGTGGCTGCCTTCCGGCAGGTCCTCGCCAGCGACCAGTGGTCCGCCTTCGGCTACATCGCCGCGGAAGCGGATATGAAGAGGCTGGGCGAGACCCTCACACCCTGAACACGGACGATCACGGACAGTCAGGGACGATCACGGAGGGATCCGGCTCTGTCCGTGCCCGCCCGTGAAGGTCCGTGTCCGTCCGTGTGTCCGTGTTCCCTCACACGCTAGCCCCCAGCGCCTCCCGCACGAACCCTTCGATCTGCGCGGCCGGACGCGCCCCCATGGTGCGCGCCCGCTCCCGGCCGCCGGCGAAAAGCGCCATCGTGGGGATGGACTGGATGCGGTGGGCCGAGCCCACGGCCGGGTCCACGTCGGTGTTCACCTTGACCACCAGGATGCGGCCCGCGTTGCGCTCCGCCACCTTGGCGATCTCCGGAGCGACCATCTTGCAGGGGCCGCACCAGGGAGCCCAGAAGTCCACCAGCACGGGGAGGGCGGACTCCCGCAGCAGGGCGTCGAGCTCGGCTCCCCGGTCCACGGCCAGAGGCTCGGCGATCGGCGTCAGCGCGGTGCCGCAGGCCCCGCAGCGCGCCTCCTGATCCAGCCGCGATCCCAGCACCCGGTTCTTCTTCCCGCAGGACGGACAGCTTCGGACGATCCCCTCGCTCATTGGAAAATCCTCCCTTCGCTCCGCCTGCAACAACAGGGCCGGCCGGCGCCGGGATTCCGTGCTAGCTTGGCTTTCATGAAGATGAAAAGATACCGCATCGAGCCGGGAACCCGGGTCGACCTCTCGGGCTTCGACGCGGGGGATACTTCCGCCTCCCCGGGCGGCAAGGACGAGACCCGGGAGGTCTTCGGGAAGCTGAACGGCCGGCTGGAGGAGCAGCAGGAGATGCTCTGGTCCGAGCACCGGCACAAGGTGCTCGTCGTGCTCCAGGGGATGGACACCAGCGGCAAGGACGGGACCATCCGACATGTGTTCGAGGGCGTGAACCCCAGCGGCGTGCGGGTGGCCTCGTTCAAGGCTCCCACACCCGAGGAGCTGGACCACGACTTCCTCTGGCGGGTCCACCCGAAGGTGCCCGGGCGCGGGGAGATGGCCATCTTCAACCGCAGCCATTACGAGGACGTGCTGGCCGCGCGCATCCGCGAGTTGGTCCCGCCCGAGGTCTGGAAGGCCCGCTACGACCAGATCAACGACTTCGAGCGGCTGCTCGCCGAGACCGGCACGACCATCCTCAAGTTCTTCCTCCACATCGACGCGGACGAGCAGAAAGAGCGCCTCCAGGCGCGGCTGGACGATCCGACCAAGCGCTGGAAGTTCCGCAAGGGGGATCTCGACGACCGCAAGCTCTGGAAGGAGTACACGGCGGCCTACGAGGACGCCCTCTCCCGCACCAGCACCGCTCACGCTCCCTGGTACGTCGTGCCCGCCAACAGGAAGTGGTACCGCAACCTGGTGGTCGCCACCGTGCTCGTCCACGCCCTGGAAAAGCTGGACATGCGGTATCCCGAGTCCGCCGAGCTCGAAGAAGACCTCGACAGCATCGTGATCGAGTAGGGCTCGCCCCGGCGGGTTTCGCGCACCAGATAATTACGAACCGATTTCGCACCCGAAGCCGAGCCCCCGGACGTTTTTCAGGGCCTTGGCCGAGGGTGCCTTTAACCCGTCGCAAGACCTTCATCCTGATGCTGTCCGTGCGGTTCCTGGTCCTCTGCTATCCTCCGCCTTCTCGTGAGCCGAAGAGCACAACGCCGGGCCGCCGCGAGGCAGGCACGCAAGCAGGGTCCTGAGCGTCCCCCCCGGACCGACTTGTGGATCGCCGCCGGCCTCACCCTGCTCGCCTGGGTGCAGAGGCTGATCTTCCTGCGCTCGAACCGGGACTTCCCCTGGCCCTACTCCTTCTTCTACGAAGGAGACTCGGAGACCTTCTACCTCTACGCCCGCGCGATCCTGGAGGGCCGGCTCTACGACGAGGGCATCCCTTTCCATCCGCCCGGCTTCGCCTGGTTCCTGGCCACGGTCCACACGCTGCTCGGAGCGGGCGATGCCGGAGCGAGGGTGCCGCACGTGGCCGTCAAGTCGGTCATGGCGCTCGTCGGAAGCGTGGCGATCGGCCTGCTTTACCTGCTGGTCCGGCCCTACCTGGGCAGGACCGTGGCGCTGATTGCCGGGCTCCTGGCCACCTATCACTTCGGTCTCTACGTGCTCTCCATCGCGCCGGTCACGGAGAGCCTTTACCTGGTGCTGCTGCTCCTCGCGCTCCTGGTCTGGACCCGCCGGTTCGAGCACCCTCTAGCGATCGAGATCAAGCCTGGAGGACCGCTCTGGTCCCTCGGCCTGGGTTTGCTCCTGGGCGCCCTGGCGCTGACCCGCGCGGAGGGCGCGCTCGTGGCCGTCCTCCTGATCGGGATCGGCCTGCTCGGCTTGCGGAAGACCGGGATCCGTCCCTGGGCGCTGGCGGTCCTGGGATGGGTGCTGATCGTGACTCCCTGGACGATCCGCAACGCGGTCCGCCTGAGCGCGGTGAACGAGCAGTACGCCGCGGACCTGCGGGAGCCGATGCCGACCTTCGTCCCGCTGACCGTGTACGGACCGATCAACCTGGCCTTGGCGAACAACCCCCTGGCGAAGGGCGGCTTCTCGCGGGAATGGCTCTCCTCCCAGGCCCAGAACCCCGGCCTCGATCTCCGGGACCCGCAGCACGTCGAGTTCATCCTCCACGGCGACCGGATGGCCTGGGAGTGGGCCCGGGACAACCCCGGCGCCTTCGTCCGCCTGGTGGGAAAGAAGTGGCAGCTCGTCTCCGAGGCCTGGACTCTGGGCTGGACCCAATGGAACTGGCCGGGAGGCCTCGACGGCAAGCGCCGGCCGGTGGACATCTTCGTGCCCGACTCCAAGGCCGGCTACTGGATCGCGCCGCTGGCGCTGCTGGGCCTGGCGCTCTGCCTTGCGAAACCTGGAGAGCCGCGGCGCTGGGCCTGGGTGGTCCTGCTGATGACCGCTGCCCTCCTGGTGGCGACGGGCCTCTTCTTCGGCTACGTCCGCCTGGGCCTGCTCGTCCTCCCCTTCTGGCTCACCTTCATCTCGACGGCCCTGGTCTGGCTGGCCTCGCTCGCGCTCCGCCGGCCCGTGCCCTCCAATCCCCCCCGCCGCCTCTGGCAGGGGCTCGCCGCGATCGTGGCCGTCCTCCTCATCCTGGAGATCTGGGGCATCAGCCTCCACCGCAACTTCCGGGCGACCGGCGTCAACGTCCCCGGGCGAAGCTATCTGGACCGGGACTCGCCGATCTACCTGAAGCTGCTGCCTCCCGAGCCGTAGAGCGTTAACCAAAGCGGGACCCCTGGTGTCTACCCTGTCGAGTTGGAGACCGGGAGGTGCAGCTTGCTCTACGAGGACTTCTTCGTGCAGATCCACCCCCCGCAGGGGGAGGATCATCCCGTCACGGTCCACTGTCCTGCCGGAGACGGACGGGGCACGTTTCGGATCCCGTTGACGCCTGACGAGATCCAGGCGCTCAAGGATGGATTCGACGACACGGGAGCAGATCAGGCAGCCAGACTCCGTCCGGAGGAGATCGGATCTCGCCTCTTCGACGCTCTATTCACGAAGGAGATCCGCCTTCTCCTTGCAGCGAGCCTGGCGAAGATACCCGAGGACGGCGAGCACGGCCTGCGCATCAAGCTCTGCTTCGACCCTGAAGCCATGACGATCGGACAACTCCCCTGGGAGATCGTCTTCTGGGAGGAAAGGCGGGAGTTCCTGAGCCTGGGCCGCACGACCCCCCTGGTCCGCTACCTCAACGTCCCCCGCGGGGTGAGACCCCGCCTCACTCCACCCCTGCGGGTCCTGCTCGCCTCGGCTTGCCCGAGTGATACCAAGGAGCTCGACTTGGAGGCGGAAGCCAAGAGAATCGAGGAGGCGCTTGAAAAGATCCCGGGCATCCAGGTTCGGCGGCTCCGCAATGCCACGCCTCAGAGCCTCCGCGACAAGCTGCTCGAAGAGCCCTTCCATATCCTCCACTTCATGGGCCATGGCAGCTTCCACGAGCGCAAAGGCGAAGGTGCCCTCCTGCTCGAAGACGAAGAGGGACGGACGGCCCGGCTTCCCGGCCGGGTGCTGGCGCACCTCCTGCGCGGCTTCCCCTCGCTCCAGTTCGCCTTCCTCAACGCGTGCCGGACTGCCTGCGCTGCCCGGGAGCCGGGGCTCGATCCGTTCGCGGGCGTCGCCTCCTCCCTGGTCCTCGCTGGAATGCCGGCAGTCCTCGCCATGCAGTTCTCCGTAGGAGACGATGCGGCCCTCCACTTCAGCAGAACCTTCTACCGGCGGATCGCAGCCGGCGATCCCGTGGATACCGCCACGACCGAGGGGAGGATGGCCGTGCTCCTGGGGGATGCGCTCTCTGCTGAATGGGCGACTCCAGCCTTGTTCCTTCGCGCATGGGACGGATACCTGTTCGAGCCGGGGAACGGCTCCTCATCGGCATCCGTGCCGGCCAGCGGGAGTCACGACTTTTCCCTGCTCATCCAGGACAAGACCGAGGGGTTCGTGGGCCGCCGGTGGGTTTTCGATTCCATCGCGCAATTCACCCGGAAACACCGGCGGGGCTACTTCGTCCTGCGCGGAGATCCTGGGATCGGCAAGACAGCCCTGATGGCGGAGCTCGTGAAAAGGGAAAGATTCCCTCATCACTTCAACATCCGCACGGAGGGCATCCAGCGGCCCGACCAGTTCCTTCGGAACATCTTCGCCCAGCTCACTTCCACGTACGGTCTGGACCCCACTCCCCTGCCACCGGACGCAACCCAGAGCACACGATTCCTCAACGTCCTTCTCGACAAGGTTGCTGCCAGGTTGAAGCCGGGAGAGAAGGCCGCGCTCGTGGTGGACGCACTGGACGAAACCGACCTGAGCCTCCTCGCCCCTGGGGCCAATCCCCTGTATCTTCCCGGCAGCCTTCCCGCCGGGCTCTATATCTTTGTCAGCACTCGCCGCGGAGACCTGCCCCTGCGCATTGAATGCGAGCAGATGGCGCTCGACATCGATCAGGATTCTCCTCACAACCTGGAGGACATCCGCGAGTACGTCGAGGCTCACCTTCCCGGGTCCGGCATCCGGGCCTATGTCGCCGCCCAGGGCCTCGATGACGAAACCTTCGTCACCGAGATGATCGGCCGCAGCGAGGGGAACTTCATGTACCTGCGCCATGTGCTGCCGGAGATCGAGCGCGGGGAATACCAGGGCCGCTCGTTCAAGGCTCTGCCGGTGGGCCTGCAGAGCTATTACGACGATCACTGGCGCCGGATGCGCGCCCGCGATGAAGAGATCTGGTTCACTTATCAGTTGCCAGTTCTGGTCGCGCTCACGGCCGTCCGCGAGCCCGTCTCGATCGCCGATATCGGTCGATTCTCCGGCATGTCCGATCGTCGGAGAGTCCGTGGCGTGATCGACGAGTGGGCCCAGTTCCTCTACGTCGAGCAGACGCAGGACGAGTCAGGGAGCCTTCGGAAGCGCTATCGCCTCTATCACTCGAGCTTCTTCGAGTTCATCGCTGCCAAGGATCAGGTTGCGGACGAGCGGGTCAACCTCGCAGAGGCCCACCGGCGTATTGCCGATGCGCTCTGGGACGAGCCGTGATTCCCCTCCGAGCCGCTCTCTCCGATGAGGAGGACACGGAGCCTCTCGACCCGGAAACCGAGAGACGGGAAAAGCGGGAGTTCCGGTTCCGGCACCTGATCGCCCACCTCAGGGGGGCGCGGGATTGGCCGCGCCTGTTCGAGCTGATCGAGCAGCGCGGCTTCCTCGCCGACCAGGCGGACTCCTTCGGGGGCTTTGGGCGCCCTGGCGAGGACGTGGAAGAGCATGTCCTGACCGCCGCGATCGAGGCGGGCGACTGGGACCGGTTCGTGCGCTTCGCCGCGGTGGCGGCAAACCTCCGGGCACTGGCCGAGGATCTCACCGACGACGAGATCCTGACGGCACTGTCTCAGGGGGAGCGGGATGGTTTGGCGCGGGATGGTCTGGCGCGGGACTTGGCCGCCCGCCTGGCAGACCCTGTTCGCCGGGCCGAAGCTCGCGCGGTCGTCGCCGTTGCGTGCGGCCCGGGCCATCCGGCCTACGGGCTGCTCCTTCGGGAGATCGCCCAGGATCTCCAGGAACCTTTGGACGCAGAGAGGCGGGTCTCCCCGCTCTCTTCGCTGCTCGCTGTCGCCCGCAGGCTCGGCCCCGAGCTCGACGCTCTCTGGCCCGTGTGCCTCCCGCAGTGGACCCTGACACCGGACGACTCTGCCCGGGTGTGGCAGGGGGTGGCCACAGGGTGGCTCGACCGGGGCGACATCCAGGCCCCTGGCCTCTGGCGCGCTCTGGCAGAGATCCGCAATCCGCGCCTGCTCCTGGAGATCGCGCCAGAGCACCTGGCCAACCTGAAGCCGGAAGACCCGTGGGCAATTCTGGGAAAGCTCCGCTTGCTGTTCGAATCGGACGAGGAAAACCGCCTCCGGGCCTTCGCCGCCTTTCTCGGCAGTCTGGCCCGTTCCCTCCCCGGTCCGGTCCTCGCCGCGTGGGAACGTTGGAAGGAAGCCGAGGACATTCCCTGGTCGGCGGAGCTCATCGAGGCGTGCAGCGGGCTGATTACCCGACTGGCCCCCGATCGCCTTGAAACCTTCTACGCCGAGATCGGGAACCCCGAGGCCCGCGTCGCGCTTCGGGTAGTGGTCCTGGAGCATCGGTCCGACGGCGACCGCGCCGCCTCCGCACTTTCGGCCGTCGGGCAGATCCCAGGCGGCCCGGAACGCCTCCACTGGAGCCTGAGATATATGGAGGCAAGGCCGCCGGAGCCCAGGGAGGAGGTCCGGAATCAGGTAGGAGCCATCGCCGGCTATCTGTACGAAGTGCGCTACGAGGCTCCAGCCGGAGATCTCCGATGCTTCCTGGATCTCGTCGCTCGCTTCCGGCCCGGCGAGCTCAAGCCGCACCTGGAAAGTGTGGTCTGGTCGCCGTCCGGTTGCGCGGACACGCTGTTGACCCTCGCGTGCGAAACCGGATCCGAGGAGGTGGCAGACCTCCTCCTCGAAGGAGCGGAGCGCTATGCCGCCGCGGTTTCTCCTACCGCCGCCGAAGGCTTTCAGCTCCGGAAGGAGCTGCTGATCCGAGTAGCCTCCAGGATTTGCCTGCTGAGGGGGAGCACACGGGACCTGGACCGCGTTGTCGGGCGGCTCTTGCCCGAAGAAGAGGATGACCTCCGCGCCGACCTGGCTCCACAGCTTCGGTCGCGCGAGATCGCCGAAGGCATCCGTGACCGCCGGCGGCGGCTCCTGGCCTTGCTTGAAGTAACTCCGTCGGCGGAGGCGCAGGGAGATCTCCTCACGCCACGGTCTCTCTATGCGTCCGTAGCCAGGGTCAACTCCCTCGAAGACGAGATCCGGGGGCTATCCACACTGCTCGAATACCCCCTCGACCTTTCGGAGCTGGCGGAGAAGCGCGTCGGCGCGATCCGGGAGACCGGCATTCGGCTCCAAGCGCTTCTCCGGCTGGCTTGGCACTCCCTGACCTTCCAAGAATCATTTTACGGTGGCCGGCCCGACCGCGCGGCCGCCATCGAGATGGTCCGGTCCGCTTTCGCCGCCGATACGGACGCTCGCCTCGTTGCCTTCACTCCCCAGCTCACCGCGCTCGGATCTCAGATGGGCGGTACGAGAGCCGTGGCAGAGCTTCAGGAAGCCGCTCGCCGTCTCGTTCGGCTCGATTCCGTGCCTTGGCAGGACCGGCTGGAGGCCCTCGAACGAATACTCGCGAGCATTCCTTCGATTTTTCTTGCACCTGGCGACCGCCGGGGGGCACGCAGGGCGGCCGAGGTGCTGGAGGCCGTGGCAAGGCTGCCTTTCCAGAGGGACACCGGCGCGGCCCTGGAGGAGATCCGGAGCCGCTGGCACGAGGCCCTCCCGATCGCAGCTGCGGTCCTGGACCGCCTTCCGGAAAAGGTGGCTCCCCGGGTACTGGATGCATTCCAGACAGGTCTCTCCTTTCCCGCCACTCCGGTACAGATGCGGATCTTCGAGCTTTGCCTCCTGAAGGCTGAAGAGAGACTGGACGAAGTCGACCGCCGCCTCGGCGAGCCGGCCCTCGATCCGGAGGAGGTCCGGGCGCTTGTCTACCTCGTGGTGGTCCCAGCTCCGGAGCGCATACCTACGGTTCTGGAGCTCCTGCCTGTGAGCGCGGAGCGGGACGATCTGGGGTTGCGCCTGATCCGGAACGGGTGGCTCATACCTGAACAAATTCCAGCCCTGCAGCCTCTTTTCTCTACCCCGGAAGCCTGGCAAAGAGCAGAAGTCTGGCTTTCTCCGGAGCGGGATGCCTGGTGCCGAAGCCTCGCCGCGATGGCCGCCCGGGGCGAGATCGACCCTGCCTCTCCGGCGGACGAACCGCTCGTCCGGCGGCTTTGGGAGCGCTCCTCCCCGGAGATGCTTCCCGAGCTGGCGAAGGCAGTGAGGGAGGCGCTCCGAACCGGTGGACGGGAGCGGGGCGAGGCTGCGCTCCGGCTCTGGCTGCACGCCCGGCTCTCACCAAAGCTTGGCGCCGCACAAGGAGAGAAGGCGCGGCTGGCAAAGGGGGCGTGCTCGGCCCTGCAGCGAGCGCTGGAGCTGGCCCCTGCCACCAGGCAGGACGGTTGACGATGTGGCATCACTGGCCACGCTACCGGTGGGACTACCTGGGCAGGTCGCGTTGGGAAGGCTGGAGCACCGAGCGCTATCTCGGCTTCGGCATCGCCGGAGCGCTCGGCGCGGCCACGTTCCTGGAGTTGGCCCTGGTGAGCGGCAAGGGAGAGCCGCTCACCCTGCTCAGCGAGCTCGGTCTGACTCCGACCGGTCGAGCCATGATCCTTCTCCTGACGGCAATCAACGCGTGGATCCTCGATCGGTGGATCTCCTCCCATACCCGCGGCGACCGATGGATGTCTGTCTGGCTTCGAGTCCTGCGACCGCTCACAGTGGGCATTCCGATCATCGGGCTCGCCACTGTACCCGCCTGGAGATGGATCGCCCGGACACGCCCCGTCTGGGCTTTCCGGAAGACCAGGCTCGAGTCAGGTCCCGATCTGTCGGCTCACGCGCCGTCCTACCAACTCCCATGGTGGTCCGTTGCGGAGCGCCTGCTCCGGCCGCGCCGCCAGCTCCTGCTGTGGTCCGCCCTCTGGTTGATCGCCTGCCAGATCTCCCCGATCCTCGGCAGCGTGTCCTGGCTGGCGGGGAGCGGCCCTCTGGAGCCTTCCCGCCAGACGGCAATCGTGTGGGCCAGCGTCGTCCTCCATCTGACAGCCGCGCTTTGCGGTGCATTCTACGGCCGGAACCAGGCTGATCCGTCAGCTCTCCGGCTCCGGACATTGCCGTGGCTGCTGCTCCTTCCCGGCGTGGGGATTCTCAGTCTCGCTGCCATCCATCTGGCGTCCTTCCACCCTCGGGAGGAGGGACTTCTTCTACAGGTAGCTCACGATCGCCGACGGGTGCGGGGCATGCCGGTCGATGCGCTTCTGGATTCCAACCGAAGGGGCGGCGATGCAGAGTTGCAGCGGCTGGCGTTCTTCCGCTTGAAAACGCTGCTGCTCGCGTTCGACGCTGCGGCACTGTCCTGGCTCACGGCCCGGTTCGCCGGATGGAGCCTCGGCCTGAGCCTGACCCGCTTTGAGAGTGGGGCCGCCCTCCTGCTGCTCCCCGCGCTGCCCGGTCTCCTTCTGGCGGCGTCCGGTCTGGCGGCAAGGTTGTCCGGCCGATGGCCCGTCCTGCAAGAGATGGAACGGCACTCCTATGGCCGGTACCTCGGTCTCGTTCCCATTGCGCTCCTTTCAGGCCTTGTCTTCGGCTCTCTACAGGCTCATGGCTGGACGCCGTGGGCCGGGCTGTTCCTGTTCGCAGCCGGACTTGCGGCCCTGTTGCTGATGCTTGTGTGGACCCCTCTCTCTGCCCTTGTCGGCTCTCCCGTGCAGTCGGATCCCACGGTAGTGTGCTGGTTCCTGCTGTGGTTTGCCTTGGCGCTCCTGGGTGCGCTCCTCGGCTCCGACGGGCCTGCACCCTCTTTGCTCCGCAACGTGGAGACCCTCTTGCTGCTCGCGCCGCTCTGGAGCCTGGTCCTGTTCCTCGCCCTGGGTGGTTGGCTGCTGCGGCCGTTCACGCTGCGCAGCCTTGCAGACCGGCGTCTCCCTTTGCGGGCTCGGGCAATCCTCGCGATCGTGGTTGTCAGCGCGGCCCTTCCGCTGGGCGGACTGGCGGTTCCATTCTGGATCTACGCCCACCACCGCCTTTGGCCCGACCTCGAACGCACCTGGGCGGCAGCGGTGCCATGACTCCGGACGAAAACGCGGCCCGAGCTACCGAGGTCTACCGCAGGTGGCGCCGTACCTCGCTCGACGTGATGGGCCGATCGAGCTGGGCGGGGTGGACTCCGGAAGACACAGGATTCATGGTGACTCTGGCCACCATCATCCTCCTGCTGATTCTGGAGCCGGCTCTCTGGTTCCGGGACTGGCCGCCGTCCATCTTCGGCGTTCTCTCCTCCGAGTGGATGGCCCTCTCCCTCCTGGCCATGCCGATCCACGGATGGCTGCTCGACCGCTTCCTCTCGGCAAAGACTCCTGCGGAAGGGTCCCTCCCCGGCTGGCTCCGCGTTCTCCGCTTCATCGCCGCCTGCTTCCCTCTGTTCTCTTTTGGTCTGCTCCCGGCTTGGAGAATCCTGCTGGAACGCCGCCCCTCCTGGGCCTTCCCCACCTCGCGCTCTTGTCCACCTCTCGCCCTGGCAAAAGACTTCCATCGCGCAGGCTCTCCCGGACGGTACCTGGGTGTCTATACCTCCGGTTTCTTCGGCGTCTGGATGGCAATCGGTTTTGCGCTTCCAGTGCTCTGGGCGCTCTGGCTGGCGAGAACAGCCTCACTCGGAGCGGCCCGCACAGCCGTGTTGATAACTACCTGCGCTGTCCTCCATGGAGTCGCATTCCTCGGAGCACGGTTCGTCTTGGCCCCGCTGCGCGAATCCCCAGAAGGAGGGGCTCGCGCGGCGGTTCCCTGGCTGTTGCTCCTTCCCATGCCGATGCCGTTCGTGGGCACGATGCTCCTGGTGCATCTGGAGACCGCGGCCACCGGCAAGGATTCCCTGACCTGGAGCGCCTGGGCCCGGCGTGGCACGGCAAGCCGCCTCCCTCTTTGGTTTCGGATCGAGGAGTCCCTCCAAAGCCACTGGAGGACCATGGCCTGGTTCCGGCAGTGGAGACGCCCGCGGCAGATCGACCGGAAGATCCGAGATGGAGAGCTCGATCGCGCCCTTCTGTCCTTCTATCGTTGCAAGACCGCCCTGCTCCTGCTCGAAGGAAGCATGATCGTGGCTGGGCTTTCTTCCCTGTCCAGTCTCACCCCCGCAATCCACGGCGTGCTCCGGTTTGGATGGTTCTTCGGGCTCTTTCTTGCCGGTCTCGGTCTAGCGGTTCTGACGGTATCTGCCGTTGCGCGTGTCCTGCGGATTTCCAGACTCTCCAGTCCTCTGGTCATGATATCGGCCCGTTACCTCCTGCTCACCCAAGCCGCATTCCTGGCAGGAGCTCAAGGGGGGCTCCTCTGGATGGAAGGGAGGGAGGGAGAACTGGG
The DNA here is from genome assembly GCA_035556715.1 of Thermoanaerobaculia bacterium. GTDB lineage: Bacteria > Acidobacteriota > Thermoanaerobaculia > Multivoradales > UBA5704 > DATMER01. The sequence goes on along the minus strand of DATMER010000043.1, from coordinate 45,241 downwards.
ACTTCTGATCGGGTATGCCGGGGCTCTTTGCGGAATGCTGGCCTGGCTGTTCTTTCTCCCATCAGTCCCGAGCGGCTCCGGGATCAAAAATGGAGCATTCTGGAGCGTGCTGTTCCTCGCGCTGGCACTCCTGGGCATACCCATCGGGCTGAACGACCGTTTTGGAGGCTGGCCCGGACGCCTCCTGGAAGCAGCAGCCCTCCTGACCCCACTCTGGAGCCTTCTCCTATTCCGAAAGTTCGGGCACTGGCTGCCGCGGCCATTCCTATGGCGAAATCTCTCCGACAGCCGGCTTCCCAAACGAGTGAGGACGTCCTTGATGTTTCTGAAGTGGACCGCGATGCTTCCTGGCGGAGGCTTGGCCATTCCGGCCTGGATCGCTCTACGGGAAGTTCTGGAGAGAGAGTTTCGGCGAAGAAAAACGCTTCCTCTTTAGAACACTCCCTCCTTCTCCTCTCGCGCATGAAGGAGGTAGCAGGCCCCAATCAGGCCGGACGCGCAGACCACCGGGAAAAAGGGGTTGAGACTCCCAAGACGGAAAAGGTTAAAGCCAAGGAAGCAGAGGCCTATCACGACCGCACTCGTCCTGAGATAGGGACGATGAAACACCGCCCCCAGCGCATACAAGAAGATCCCCAAGACACTGCTGCTCAAGCACGACTTCCATGCCACAAGATGTTCGGCTCCCCTCAAGCTCGGAGTGAATGCCTCCGGGAGATCCGGAACGAGAGCCATGCCCAACACTAGAATCATCCGGTCGACGAAATCCTCGGTTCCCACGAAGTAGGCGATGGAGCCCAGGATGATGAACAGCTTGCCGACCGAAAATCGAACCTCATTGTCAAAGGATCGCAGGATGTGCTCAAGGAGCGCATTGAAGCCTTTCGCGAAGGGTCCGATGAATGGAGTGTTGAAGAGCAGCCGGGAGGACTGGTCTCTCATCTCCCGGACAGACAGAAGGCTCTTGAAAGGCACCAGGCCGCGAAAGAAGAAGAAGGGAGGCCGGTCGAGCTCTCCGTCCGAGATCATCAACAAGACCGCGAAGCTCAAGCTGAACAGCAAGAAGACATTCGTCAGCTCCGGCGTTCCGAGCTCAAGGCTTCGCTGCTCCACATCCTGCCACGCGCCACGAAAGAAGTCGGTTACCTCTTCGTATTTCTGCTGTTTGTCGAGCGCAGCAACTTTCTCGTGCACGTGAGACGAGAAGCTCGAGGCCTCCAATGTACCCAGAGAGGAGAGCATGCTCGTCGCGAGGATGAAGAGCGCGCTGAGGCGAAGCAGCTTGGAGTCGAAGCGCCTGCCGATGGACAACCGCCCCCGCCTGGCGGACGCGCCGATGGTGATGAGGAAGATCCGATTCATCGTCAACGACAAGACGTACAAGGCGGCCCCGGTCAATCCTAGGAGAGCGGCCTGCACCTGCAGCGAGTAGTCCTTCTGGAAAACGTAGTGCATGTAGCTCAACCCAAGCGCGCACAAAGAGCTGACCAGAGAGAACCATACGTTGTTGTACCGGATCGATCGCGGAGAATCCATCCTGTCCCTGAACACCGTTTTCAGACCGCCGGCCTCGGCCGCATCCGATCGCACGCGGAGGGCACCGGCCACCAGCACAACAATGAGCTTGGCAATGTAGAAATTCACCAGGAAGGCTGCGATCTCTAAACCCGAAGGCTCGTGCAACAGCGACCGTGCCAGGATGATCGCGCCCGGAGCAGCGGCGAGATCCACCAGGAAGGAGCTGAACTGATTGACCTTCCTCGCCAGCATCACCAGCCGGTAGGTCGTGTAGAGGACGAGGAGGCCGGCTGCTGCGATCAGACTCGTAGTGATTCCAAACTCGACTTTGGAGACAAGGAGCAGGAAAAAGGTGCCGAGAACCGGGGTGATCAGGTCCCGTACTCGCCGATTCCGAAATCCGAGGAGAGCCGTCATCAGCAAAATGAGGAGAGCGAAGGCGTAGAGCTCGGAGTCCGCGCCCTCCTGTTTGTGTCCCATTCCGAGAACGAGGATCGCCGGGCCTGAGAACGCATTGACACTGACATGATGAATGCTCACGTGCAGAGCAAAAAGCATATAGGCCACGAGCAGGCAATACTCAATGGAGGCATCGAGAGGGGCGTAGTTCTGCAATGCGTAGTGGAGGAGAAAGATGCCGATCTGGCAGGCCACTTCGAGCTTCCGACCGTCCCGGCCCGACAGCTCCTCCTGTTTCTTTCTGTAGTAGAACACCGAGAAGCCGACAGCCAGCAACAGCACCGGAAGGACCAGAGGCGCAAGGAAAACGGTGTCCCGGATGTCTGTCATGAAGGAGACGGAAAAGAAGAGCACCCAGGTCCCCATCGCTGGACCGGCTCTCAAAACGGAAGCACGCTCGATACTCTTCATGCGGATCTCCCCTCCCACGGTCTGCCGAGCTCTTGACGAGGCCTTCATTCTAGCAAAGATCCGCAGAACCATAGCGCCGCTGTTTTCGACTCTCCTTGCGCGCCTCCGCTCGGGACGAAGCAGGAGGCTGAAGAAAGGTAGGAGGGACGGACTCCGGCCCTGAGCCCGTCCCCGGGTTTCGGTAGGTAGGTTACATCGTTTGTCAAAGAGCGTGAGGAAGCGGCGAGCCCTCGCATCCTGCCCGCCTTCCCTCGAATGTCATACCGTCCTACGAATGTGGATTCACTTCCGTCTAGACGCTTCTGCCCGGCGCCTCGTATTCCTGCACGACGCTCTGGGCTAACCTTTCGTGCCGATCTGCGTCTAAGGATCTGAAGAAGCTGAGGCTTCCAACCTGGAGCTCAACCCATGTGCCGAACATTGCTCGCCGTCCTGCTCCTGATCCCTCTTGGTCTGCTGGCGCAGCCGGACACGGCGGACACGCGGCTCCTTCACTCGCCCGTGGTCAGCCGGGACCACATCGCCTTCGTCTACGCCGACGACCTGTGGATCTGCGATCTCGACGGCCGGAACGTCCGCCGCCTGACCAGCGATCCCGGGATCGAGCGGAACCCCGCGTTCTCGCCCGACGGTCGGACGATCGCCTACAGCGGGCGGTACGACGCGGCGAGCCCCGGCTACGGGGAAGAGGCCTTGAACGTCTACACCGTCCCCGTCTCCGGCGGCGAGCCCACGCGGCTGACCTGGCACCCCGGGTGGGACATCGTCCGGGGCTGGACGCCCGACGGCAAGACCGTGCTGTTCAGCTCCTGGCGCGAGGTTGCCATGGGGAGCGACACGCCGCTCTTCACCGTCCCGGCCGCCGGCGGTTTCGCCTCTCGGCTGCCGGTCCCGTACGGCCACCAGGCGAGCTGGTCTCCCGACGGCACCCGCCTCGCCTACATGCCCCAGGGGGACTCCACGGCCCAGTGGAAGAACTACCGCGGCGGCGGCCACTCGCGGATCTGGATCCTGCGCCTGAAAGATCTCGCCGTGGAGGAGATCCCGCAGCCGGCCGGAAGCTTCAACGACATCGGCCCGCGCTGGATGGGCGATTCGATCTACTTCCGTTCCGACCGCAACGGCGAATACAACCTTTTCGTCTACGACACGAAGACCCGGGCCGTGCGGCAGCTCACGAGCTTCGCGGACTTCCCGGTCCTCAACCTCGACGCGAACGGCGGCAACCTGGTCTTCGAGCAGGCCGGCTATCTCCACCGCTTCGACCTGGTCATGGGCCGGAGCGAGCGGCTGAGGATCGGCGTGACCGCCGAGCTGCCCGAGGCGCGGCCGCGGTTCGCCAGGGGCGCGAAGCAGGTCCGCGCCGGTCACATCTCGCCGAGCGGAGCGCGGGCCGTGTTCCAGCTCCACGGCGACGTCGTCACGGTGCCGGCCGCCAAGGGCGATGCGCGCGACATCACGAACACCCCCGGCGTCCACGAGCGCTTGCCGGTCTGGTCGCCCGACGGCAGGTCGATCGCCTGGTTCTCGGACGAGGGCGGCGAGTACGCGCTGCACGTCCGCTCCGCGGACGGCAAGGGCAAGGCCAGGGTGTACACGCTCGCCGGGGCCGGCTTCTACGAGGCCCCGGCCTGGTCGCCCGACGCCAGGAAGATCGCCTATGTCGACAACAGTTGGACGCTCTACTGGCTCGACCTCGAGAGCGGCGCCGTCAAAAAGGTTGCCAGCGAGCCGGTCTACGGCCTCGCGGACCTGCGCTCGCTGCAGGCGGCCTGGTCCCCTGATTCGAAATGGATCGCCTACGCGCTCGGCAACCTCTCGGCCTATCGGACGATCTACGTCTACTCGCTCGCGAAGGACGAGTCGCGCGCCGTCACCGACGGGATGAGCGATGCCACCGAGCCGGCGTTCGACGCCTCCGGCAAGTACCTCCACTTCCTCGCCTCGACGGACGCCGGACCGGCGAATCATTGGTTCAACCTGTCCGGCAGGGAGCTGCGGGCGACCCGCGCGCTCTACCTGGCGCTGCTGCGCAAGGACACGCCCTCGCCGTTCGTCCGCGAGAGCGACGAGGAGAAAGCAGGGGAGAAGAAGGAAGACGCGCCGGAGAAGCCCGAGCCGGTGAGGATCGACTTCGACGGCCTGGAGCACCGGATCCTGCCGTTCCCGCTGCCGGCCGCCGACATCCGGAGCCTCGCGACAGGCGCTCCGGGTCAGGTCCTCTATCTCTCGCAACCGCCGGCCTCGCCCGGCCAGCCGGGCGGCGGCGCGGCGCTGATGCGCTACGACCTGGGCCAGCGCAAGGGAGAGACGCTGCTGTCCGGCGTGAACGACTACCGCTCCACGCCGGACGGCAAGAAGGCCCTTGTCACCACCGACCCGGAGACCTGGTCGATCGTGGAGCTCGTCCCGGGCGCGGACGCCGCCAAGGGCAAGCTGAACCTGGACGCGGCCGAGGTCCGCGTCGATCCGCGGGCCGAAAGGCGACAGATCTTCGACGAGGCCTGGCGGATCAACCGCGATTACTTTTACGACCCGAGCATGCACGGCGCCGACTGGCCGGCGATGAAGGAGAGGTACGCGGAATTCCTGCCCCACGTGGCCACGTCCACGGACCTCTACCGGGTCCTCCGCTGGATGCTCAGCGAGCTCTCCGTGAGCCACAGCTCCGTCACCCCCGGCGATCCGGCCGTGGAGCCGAAGGCGGGGACCGGCGGCGGCCTGCTCGGCGCCGACTACGAGATCGCGAACGGCCGCTACCGCTTCCGAAAGGTTTACGAAGGCGCGGCCTGGTGGCCGGAGATGCGCGCCCCGCTCACGGCGCCGGGCGTGGACGTGAAGGCCGGGGAGTACCTGCTGGCCGTGCGCGGCGTGGACCTGAAGCCGCCCACCGACGTGTACGTGCCGTTCGCGAACACCGGCGACGAGAGCGTCGAGATCACCGTGGGCCCGAACCCGGACGGCTCGGGTGCGCGCACCGTGACGGTCGAGCCGCTCCCGAGCCTGGAAAAAGAGCTGAACCTGCGCCTCCTGGACTGGGTCGAAAGCAACCGGAAAAAGGTGGAGCGGGCGACCGGCGGCCGCGTGGCCTACGTCTATCTGCCCGACACCGGGGCTCTCGGGTACTCCTACTTCCGGCGCTACTTCTACTCGCAGCTCGACAAGGACGCGGTCATCCTCGACGAACGCTACAACGCCGGTGGGGCGTGGGCCGATTATTATCTCGATCATCTCCGCCGGCCGTTCAGCAGCTATTGGGCCATGCGCTACGGCGCGGACTTCCGATCGCCGAGCGCGGCCATCCACGGGCCGAAGGTCATGCTCATCAACGAGCAGGCCGGCTCCGGCGGCGACGGCCTGCCGTGGATGTTCCGCCAGTCGAAGCTGGGGCCGATCGTCGGCAAGCGGACCTGGGGCGGCGAGGTCGGCATCCTCGGCTACCCGGGGCTCATGGACGGCGGCGGGGTGACCGCCCCGAACTTCGCGCTCTGGTCGCCGGAAAGTGGATGGGCGATCGAGAACGAAGGCGTGGCGCCGGACATCGAGGTGGAGCAGTGGCCCGCGGACCTGGCCGCCGGCCGCGATCCGCAGCTCGAAAAAGCGATCGAGATTGTCCTGGAAGAATTGAAGAAGAACCCGCCCGCCAAGCCGCAGCGGCCTCCCTATCCGGTCCGGGTGCAAAGGGATATGTGATGGTTACGTTGCGACTTGGCGTTCAACACGACGGCACGATCGAACATCGGCTCATACTGCTCAAGGTTCGTGTGCGTTGCTTCTAGCCGCCGTGCCAACATCGATTGAGCAAGATCGCTCCAATCCTGGTGGTGGAGATGAGAGTCCAGCGAAGAGCTGAAGACATTCTCACCGGTTAACGACTGCAGAGCGAAGAAGAGAACGTTGGCGATCAGAAAGAGCTGGAACGGTGCCACGTAGGGTTTGCGCACGCCCCTTGTCCATGCCAGCGTGAGCTCGCCGGGACGGCGCAAGAGCAGCCGAGCGGAACGTGCTGCACGCGCATCGACGCTGGTAAAGACATGAAGAAAATTCTCCGCAATTCCGCGCAGGGTGAGATCACGGGACGCCAGTGGCTCCTCGCCGCAACGGGGACAGAACGGCGTCTTCACTTTCACTTTGCACGTCGGACAGGTCCAGCGCACGCTGTTGGCTATGGCGGCTCCCTTGATGCGCTCACGAGAAGGCTATGGCGCCACTTCTATCTTCGTAGGGCCGAAGGCCCGAAACGACAAGATTCGTAGAAACATAGACTTAACGAGACTACGCTCCTGCTCGGAGACTGTCAATCAGGAGCGAGTACCTCAGCCGGAAGTTCCGCTGGGACCGTCCCGATTCCGGGACTGCCTCGACTGTCATGCCGTTCTACGAATGTGTATTCACTTTCGTCTAGACGCTTCTGCCCGGCGCCTCGTATTCCTAGAAGCAGGTCACACAAGGAGGCGCGAGATGGCGACGGTGTTTCTCTTCATGAGCTGGGTGAACGGGTGGTGCCAGGTGGCTGCGGCCCTGGCCGCCACTGATCCTGTCTCGCACCGGATGGCCGGCCTCCCCGGGCTTCAGACCTTGACTAGCCGGATGCGCAGCTTGCGCGTGCAGCGCACGGAGCCGTTCCGCCGCCGGCCGCGGAAGCCGGACCCGGAAGAAAGCTCCCTCGGAGCCGCCTCCGGTCCTCGACGCGGCCACTTCCTCCGATCCCGCTCCTGACACCGTAGAGCAGTCTCTCCTTCCCTGCCGGCACTCGCCCCCGCTTTCTGTCCCCCTCCGCCTGCCGCTCTGCCCGTCCGCGCGGCGTTGACCCGTCAAAAATTTCGTTGAGCCGTCGAGAGCTCTATTTAGCGGTCCAGAGCAACTCCGGACGGCTAAATCTTCGGTTTAGCCGTCCAACGTTTCTTTGACGCGTTCGGCGTAACTTTTACGTGTCGCGAGAAACTCTGACGCGTCGAAAATTTCGCTGAGCCGTCGATTCTCCCGTTTAGCCGTCGAAAGTTCCGCTGAGCCGTCCAGCGGAATTTTTAGCGATCCAGAGTTGCTCTGGACGCCTAAAAATTTCGTTTACGCGTCGAGCGGGCCAAACGAGCGCTCCGCGAGCTGCCGTCCGGCTCCCTCCGCGACGCTCCGGGCCGGGGAAACGTATGACCGTCTGACGCCGGAACAGCCCTCCCGGGCCAACCGGGACAGAGGTCGCAGGTTCTTTGAAAATAGAGAAGGACGGTCGGCCTCCGGGGCCCAAGGACGCCGCCGTTCACCCTGATGAAGGGGACCTGGTCTCCGGGGAAGCCGCGCGTCCTTCTCATTTAGCGGAGAAGACCGGGTCGGCTCCGGGGGGAGACTGGGACGAGTGATGGATAAGCGAGATTGCATATCCAGCCCAGAAGCCTTCCTGGAAGATGTGCCGTAAGTCATTGTCTCCTCTGCTCAGGGATCGGCGGAACTACTCCTCCATATCAGCCTATGATCAACTGTGTAAGCTTCCATTCTCCCAGCGGCAAATAGCCTTATCGGCCGAGCACACACCGTTCCTTGGCCGTAATCCTCTCCCGGCCAGAGAGATACTCTGGCCGGAAAGTTGCGCTAGGCAGGAACTCTCCGATCTCCAGGAGGGGTAGCCTGGCCTCTGGCTTGGAGGCATGGATTGACTCGCCTCCAGCGTGGGCTTAAACTTCTAAGTTGTTGCACTCTCCGGGTTGTTGCAGAGGGACGACCACACCGCCGCGTGACGGAGGCATAACGAGTCAAGCCCATACGCACGACGGAGGCATGGAGCTACAGCGAGCGTTATGCGTCCTGAAGTCAATTGGCTATGAATAGAACCGGAATGCTGTTTCTCTTTGCGGGGACTGCAGGGGCTGGGATGACTCCCTTGGTGCGCGAGCTTGGCCAAAGCAATGGTTTCCGGTTAGTGCCCAAAATGACTACACGCGCCTTGCGACCCTATGAAGATACCCCAGAGCTTGAGTCAGTTGATCCCAGCCGAATCTTGCCAGATAAATGTGACATAATATATACACGCGGTGGAAATTATTATGGGATAGATACTCAGCAAATCGAAGCTTTACTCAGTACCAGTGCCCATGTAATACTGCAGATATCAGATCTCGAGAATCTACAAATTCTCAAGACCAAATTCGGTTCTAGGGCAAAGACTGTTTGGGTTGGTTTGGACATAGAGAGGCTAAGGTCAAACTGGAAGAGTAGGAACGAAGATGATGTAGATATAAGGGTTAGGAAGTTACTTGAGAGCAGGGCCTCTTACGACAGCAACAGAGATTTGTTTGATTTTACAATTATTGGAACTGAGTCGACCGAAGGAGTTCTGTCCCAATTTGAGGCGCTCGTTTCCACGCTGTACGCCGAGCCCTCTCTTATATACCAAAGCGAGTCGGTTGGGCATCAGGGGGGATTAATCGAAGCCCAACTTCTGCTTGCCAACCAAGAAATTAAGAGTTTTCTTGCCCACCATCCTGATCTTCTGTATAAACTGTCGCCACGAGATTTTGAGGTTTTCATAGCAGAAATCATGAAAGATCTGGGCTACACAGTGGAACTCACGCCGCGTACTCGCGATGGAGGATTTGATATTCGGTTGATTCATTTTGGTGCACTAGGGCCTTGGTTATGCTTGGTTGAATGTAAACGATATTCTCCTGATAACCCTGTCGGCGTTGAACTTGTAAGGAGCTTGCATGGTGTGAGGGACATCGAAAGGGCTAACGCAGCAGCGCTAGTTACAACCTCCTATTTCACTCTTGGCGCCATAGAGTTGCAACGTCGCCTTGGATATCAATTATCGCTTCATGACTTCGATTGTTTAAAACTATGGCTGGAAAGGTACACCGTTGGCTGAGATACGCATAATACTACCGATCTAACCGGCTGAGGCCGTCACTCAGCGGACAACAGCTTTATGCGAGCGAGGGGTGGGGAAACTTGAAGCAAAGATCCGGACCCAGAAAGAGGCGATCGACATGTCCTACATTGTAATCGTCTTCGGAGCATCTGGCTCAGGGAAGACGACCCTGATGGAGCAGTTGATGCTGGCAGGAGGCCAATACTCTATTCATATCAAGGCCACCAACAGGCCGCCCCGTCAATATGATGACATAGAGATCCATTGCGTTGAGTCAGTAAAACCTGAGGAGTATGATTACATTTATGGTACCTACGGTTACAGCTATGGCATCCAGAGAGCTCAAATCGAGGCTGCAGTCGGCCGCAATCGGCATCACTTCATCATCTGCAACGACACCTCCGTTATAAGAGCTGTCAAGAGGGACTATGGTAGCCGAGTCAAAGTTGTATTCCATTATTTCGATGCGCCTCGAAGCACATTGCTTTTGATTCAAAAGTCTCGGGGTATTAGTGACGATGAGATCGAACTCCGTCTTGCGAAGACTGAGAGCCTTTACAAGACATACGCGGAGAACTGGAATCTCTTTGACGCGGTGCTGCCCAATCACTTCGGCGAGGAACCACCCGACCTTCGCAGCAAGATGGAGGCTCTCCTAGAACAGTGGGCGCAGAGAGACCAAGAGAATCCTTCCTTACTCCTTAAGAGACTGGAGAGCTTTGCCGATGACATAGAGAATCGTTTGACTGGAAAGTGGCCTAGCAAGGGAGGCACTGTTGAGCCAGGATATGCTTTCATAATCATGGCCATGCCTAAGGATGATTTCTGGACACAGGACGTCCACAGAACCATCAAGAGGGTGTGTCGCGATTTTGGGCTTAAAGCCGAGCGTGTAGATGACATTCAGTTCACAGGTCAAATCACGCAAAAGATCAAGAGCAGCATTGCTCTAGCTGAGTTCGTGATAGCTGATCTCACCTATAGCAGGCCAAATGTCTATTACGAGGTTGGCTTTGCCGATGCGTTTGACAAGCCATTGCTCTTGGTAGCTAAAGAGGGAACTGAGATTCACTTTGATCTCGCTGGCGACAAGGTGTTGTTTTACAGAAACATGGCAGAACTCGAGGACCTCTTGACTCGAGCACTGAACAGCATAAGAGACGAGGAGGGCGCCGCATAACACGGTCGGTCAAGCGGACGACTACGTCGCAGCTTACCTCCAAGCCCGTTGGGCGCCGAATAGGAACTAACCATCGTGTATAGCGGACTGGCGTACCTTATTGTCCTGGCGCTTGTCGCGCAATTCGTACTTTCGTCAAAGCATTCGGTCCGCACACGCCTGCTTGTGGCCGGCGCTTACGCACTTACCCTCATCGCTGGCTACCTGCTTCCTCGATTCGCGCTCGCCGTTCTTCTCGCTCAGGTCGCGCTCGGCATCGCCCTCATATTCGTGTACCGGTGGGAACACCCCAAGAGTTCCCTTCTCTAACTCTCTCTCTGTAGCACCCTCATTCACGCCTTCCTCTCACCCAATTGGTATCTCTAAGACTATGGACTACTTCCAAGGTGTCGTCACAGAGTATCTGCGAGCGGACAGGACTGCGTTCCGCGATCTGCCGGGACTGTGCGATTCCGGCAGCGTGGCCTGTTCGACCATGGGTCTTCATTCCTGAAGCACTACGGCCGATTTATACGCGCAAGCTGAGCGAGCTGGCACATCCGGTTCCGTCGACAGAGCAGATGCCTGACGAACCGCCCGAGCCGTCGGACCTCAGACCGGTCCGCTTCGGGAGCCATTCCCGTCCGGACAGCGATCATCCGGATCCAGACGGCGACTATTTCGTTCTCCACGGCGACCTCCCGATCCAGATGGGAGTCTTCACCGCCTTTCCGGGAGTGGCTCCCGTCGGTGCGGCAACCTCGCCCACCCCGGCGGCGAACTTCCCCATCTCTTCGGGCTTGTCTCCCTGCAGGATGGGGATCCGCCCCAGCCGGCTGGCGACCGTCGCCAGCTCTGCAGCGACTCCCCGATCGAGATAGGAGACATCGCCGTGTTCCCGGGAACCGCGCCCATCTGGATGGCGACGGCTCCTCCCTGGATGCGGATCGTCCCCGTCCGGAGGCTGGAGACCGCTGTTCGGCCCGGATACCCCCTTTTCAAGGGGGATGGCGGCGTCCTTGGACCCGGCGGCCACCATCCCTTCTCAGTTTTCAAAGAGCACGCTCCAACCAGCGCAGAGTATGCGGAATCCGGGAGAACCGTCAAGCCCCGCCTTGCCCTGATCGGAGTCTTCAGGTAAGATGGGGAACATAGAAGGTGAGGAGGTATCCGAGGCGTGCGGCCTTCATGTGAAACGGGAATGTTCTTTGACAATTTGCAGGGACGGCGACCTCCGTGTCCAAGGACGCCGCCGTTCCGCCCTTTCAGGGGTCTTCGCTAGGGCGAGGCAGGAGGCTCTTCGGGCGGCGGCGGAGGCTCCGAGTCCGAGAGCGGGAGGGGCGGAGGGAGCGGCGGGGGTGCGGGAGCCTCGGCCGCCAGCCGGGTGGCCGCGGTGCGCTGCGCGTCGCTGGCGGCCCGGCAGATCTCGGCGTAGACCTCCCGCGCCTTGGCCTGCCTCATCCGGAAGTGCATGCGGGCGCGGGTCCTCTTGCCGTACACCGTGACCACCCAGAGAGGGGTCAGGAACAGGAGCCCGGAGAGCAGGAGGAGAATGAGCACCGGGATGCCGACGGGCAGGGCCGAATCCACCCCCTCGGCAGCGGCCACGATCAGGGAAATGAAGAGGACGGGCAACATCAGGATCAGAGGCACCCAGGGGAGCACCCCGCCTCGCGTGGAGTGCAGGGTCACCAGGAGGATCTCGTCGAAGAATACCCGGCGGCGGCGGATCTCGTAGTTGTCGGCCTGATCGATCTCGAGGGCCTCGTCCGTCCGGTAGGTGCGCACCCGTTCCGCCAGGGATTGGGCCCTGCCCAGGTAGCGCCGCCGCTGCTCCGGCCTGTCGGTCATGTGCTCCCCATGTTCGCGAACAGGGCGACGATGACGAAGATGCTGATCGCGATCTGCGCCACGGCCAGCAGGCCGGCGACCACGAGGGCGGTGGTGCCCCCCTTCTCGTTCCACTGCCGCTTCTGCCGGGACGCCTGGGCCACGAAGTAGAGGGTCAGGGGGCCGGTGATCAGGCCGAAGCAGGAGACCAGGAGCCCGAGCACTCCCAGGGACAGGGCCATGCCGCGGAAGTCCCGGATGCGGGTGTTCGCCGTGACCAGGACTCCCTCGGCGCTCAGGCGGTCGAAGCAGCCCGGGCAGAGCTCCTGGCCCTCGATGTCGATCTTGCACAGGGTGCACATGAACACGCCGCAGCGGGTGCAGTTGCCGACTGCGGCGTTGCCGGGATGGCGGGCACACGGCACCGCCCCCTCGGGTCCGGCCTCGGCCACGCTCCCCACCCGCACCCGCACCTCCGGCGGCCGGAACGGAGTGGCGAGGAAGAGGCGGCCGCAGCTCGCGCAACGCTGCTCGCCCGCACCCAGCCGGTCGAGGTCGACGTAGGCGCCGCACCGCGGGCACTCGGGCCCGGTGTACGCGCGCGGCCTCACCAGGGCCATCGGGACCTCATTGCCAATTGATGACCCGAGTCTTGGCCATCATGTCGTGGATGGTGGTCCGCTCCTGGCCAAAGGCCACCAGGTAGTCGATCAGGCCCAGGCAGGGCACGAAGCCGAGGAGCTGGCGCGAGGCCGCCCGGCCCCAGGCCTGGCCTCGGGTGACCTCGTTCCCTTCGGCCGTGACCACCTTGATGTTCATCGCCTTCTTGCCCACGGTCTGCCCGCCCGAGGAGAGCATCAGCCCCTCGTAGACGACGTAGGAGGCGCCGGCAAGGAGGCTCACGAAGATGTTGGCGAAGATGGCCAGGAACGGGGGCAGGTTCTCATCCTGCTGCTCGATCAATCCCAGCGGGAGGAGGACCAGGAGGGCCAGGATCACCAGGGGGATCGTCAGGAGCAGGCCATCGATGAAGAGGGCGACAAACCGGCGGCCGACCGAGGCCATGTCCAGCTCGTGGACGGAGACGCCCGAGCGCAGGTCGCGCATCGACTCGGTCTTGCAGCTCAGGCAATACGGCAGCCCGCCGATTTCCACGATACAGTCCGGACAGAACGCTTCGGCGCACCGCGAGCACCGGGTCAGGCGGTCTTCGACGAAAGGATGGTTCTTGCAGGGCATGGGTCTCCTTGCCGGGCCCCCCTTTGCCAGACATCCCAGGGCCGGCTCCCCTCTGGGCGATTCCCCTCGGGTGAACGTATAGAATTCTACCAGCAAACGTCCAACACCCTCGACTACTTGACCTCGACAATCTGACCTCGACAATCATGGCCGCCCTTCACTGCTACTACCATCCGGACCGCTCCGCCCTGGCGATCTGCGTCTCCTGCCGGAAGCCGATCTGTCAGTCCTGCTCCACGCTCTGGGAGGGGATGCACCACTGCACCGCCTGCCTGGCTCAGCGCAGGACGGCCACGGGCCAGAGGAGCGCGGCCTTGCGCACGATTGCCGTGGCCCTCCTCACCCTCGCCCTGCTGGCCGGCTCCACGGTGCTGCGGGCCTGGATCGCCGCCGTCCTGGCGGAGGGTTCTTGAAGCCTGGCGGTATCGGCGGCATCGGCGGCGTCTCGGTGTCAGCCGCTCTCGACGAGGCCGCCGAGCTGGTGGCGCGCGAGATTCCGGGCTGGGCGGGGCTTCTCGCAATCACCGCTCTGCCCCTGCGCTTCCTGGAGGTCCACTTCTTCAACCGTCTCCTCCAGCTCGGCGACAACGCCCCCGGCTACGTCAACCACCTGATCTCCCTCTCCTTCCTCATCGCGGTCGCCCTCCTGCCGGCGCTCTGGGGGCGGGCGGTCTTCGTCAAGGCCTGCGCGCTCGCGCTGTCGGGCCGCGGACGCGGAATCAGCTTCCGCTCGGCCCGGCCTTCGTTCCCGGCCTTCGTCTCCTATGGCTATGCCGCGGTCGTGGCCGAGCTGCTCTTCGTGGCGCTCGGCTGGACCGTGGTCGCGCTGCCGGCGATCGCCCTGTACGCCGGCCTGGCGGCGGCCACGTCGTACCTGCAGGAGCGACCGGGGCCGCTGGCGTCGCTCGCCGCGCCCATCCGCGTGCTGCGGGTGTTCTTCCCGTTCCTGGGGCTGACCGGGATCTTCGCCATAGCCCTGTTCATCGCCTGGCTCAATCTCTTCGTCCTCTTCCGGCTCGGGCTCTGGCTGGCGGGCGGAGCCTCGGGGCTCGACCTCTCCTGGTGGAGCGCCACGATGAACCTGGACAACCAGCACTTCCTGCTGCTGCTCCTGGCGGGGGCCATGACGGTCGTGGAGCCGTTCTGGCTCGCCGCGCTGGTGGCGGCGGTGAGGAAGGTCCGGGCGCGCGAGACCGGCGAGGATCTCGTCTCCTGGTTCTCGGACATCCGGGCGGAAGAGGAAATTCCGGGGGAGCCTATGAAGGGGACAACCGCATGAGGCGGGCTCGCTCTCGCCTCCTGCTGGTCCTCCTCCTGCTGCCGTGCTCGCTCGCGGCCGAGACGATCTCCCCGGCCACCTATCGGGAGCGGCTCGCGCAGATGCAGAACCGCCTCCGCTCGGGCGACTGGGTCTGGGCCAGGACCGAGGCCCGGAAGCTCCTGGAGGATCGGATCGCCTTCGGACCGGAGCAGGTCGAGCCGGACCGCTCGGTGCTCGTTCCCCTCTCCCAGGCGGCGAACCTGAAGGCCGCCCGCGCCGCGGCGCCCGCCTTGGCCCAGCTCGTCGCAGCCCTGGCGGTGGAGGGCAGGGACGGCGGCCGGGACGCCAAGCCCGACGCCAAGCTGCTGGAGGAGGTCCGCGCCCGGGAAGCCCTGGCCGAGCTGCCGGCAGGGGGCAGGCTCCCCCAGGCCAAGGGAGGCGTGTTCGCCGCCCTTGCGGAGTTCCTCGAGCCCATTGCCCAGGCCATCAACGATTTCTTCGAGCGGCTCTGGGAGTGGCTCCTGGACCTCGCCCCCGACTCCGGCGGCAAATCGGGGTTCAAGCTCAACTTCACGATCGTGGTCGCCCTGCTCGTGGCCACTGCGCTGGTGCTCGCCTGGGTCATCTGGCGGGTGATCCGCAAGCGGAGGCGCGGCGCCGCTCCGGCCGAAGCCGGGCCGGCCCCCCTGCCTCCGGCGGCGGACGACGATCCTCTCTCCCGGGAGGCCAACGAGTGGGAGCGCTATGCCCGCGAGCTGGCCGCCGCGGGCCGGGCGCGCGAGGCGATCCGGGCCTGGTATCACGCCGTTCTGGTGGCCCTCTACCGGGCCGGGACGCTCCACTACCGCAAGGGCCGGACGAACTGGGAGTACGTCTCGGCCGTGCCGCCCGGCACCACCTGGCGCTCGCGCTTCATCGAGATGACCCGCCATTTCGAGCGCGAGTGGTACGGCCGCGACACGAGCACCTCGGAGGCCCTCCGCGAGTCCGAGGAGATGGCCCTGGCCCTGCTCTCGGCGGTCCGGGAGCGCGCCGCGTGAGCCGCGGCCTCCGGTTCGCCGCGCTCGCGGCCGTGCTGTACCTGGCCGGAGTCGCGGTGTGGATCCGCAGCGACCGGCGCTCGGTGCGCGAGGTCTTCTCCCCCGGCTCGACGTTCAACACCGGCGCGGAAGGGCTCTCGCTCGCCCTGGCCTACCTCCGCGAGCGCTCCGGCTCGGCCGCCCCGCTCCACCGCCGGCTCGATCCGGCGGAGCTGCCTGCGAGGGGCGTGGTGCTGCGGGTGCAGCCGGTGGCAGGGCCATTTCTTCCCCAGAAGAAAGAAGAAGAAGAGGAAGAGAAGGACAGCAAGGACAGCAAGGATAAGAAGGACGAGAAGGGGAAAGAGGAAGAGGAGAAGGAGGAGCGGCCGGAGCCGGTGCGTCTGCTGACCGCGGACGAGGAGACCTGGGTGCGGGGCGGCGGCCGGCTGGTCATCTCGTTCCAAGGCAACTACGGACCGGCACGGACACAGGACCTGCAGGGCAAACAGCCGGTGCGCAAGGTCTTCCCTCTCTGGCCCGGTGTGACCAACCTGGTCCTCCCGGCCGCCCGCTCGCTGGTGATGCCGGCCCTGCCGGGCGGCCACGCGGTGTTCCTGGCGGGCGAGGCGCCCCTGGTCGTGCGCCAGGTCCTGGGAGAGGGCGAAGTCGTCTTCCTGTCCGCTCCGGAGATCCTGCACAACGGCCACCTGGGGCAGGCCCACCACCTGGCGCTCCTGGAGGCGGTGGCCGGCGTGCCGGAGCGCCGCCCCGTCTTTTTCGACGAGCGCTCCCACGGCCTGGCCGACGACGGCGGCATCCTTAAAACCCTTGCCGGCTGGGGGCTCGGGCCGCTCCTGCTGCTGGGCCTGATCGCCACCGGCGCCTCGTTCTGGCGCTCGGGCAAGCGCCTCGGCCCACCCGAGCGGGAGGAGCGCAGTGATCTGGACACCCGCTCCGATGCCGTCGAGCTGCTCGACTCGCTGGCGGACCTCTACGGCCGCGCCCTGCAGCGGGGGGACGCGGCCTTCCTCTATTACGAGAGCTTCGTCCATACCCTCGCCGTGGAGAGCGGCTTGCGGGGCAAGGCCCTGGAGGAGCGGGCGAAGGCCCTCCTCGACGGGTACGTTCCCCTCAAGGGAGAGGAGCTCTCCCAGGAGCGCTTCGACCAGGCGCTCCGAACGATCAACCAGGCCTTCAGGAGATTGCAGGATGCAAAGCGTAAGTGAGGTCGCGGAGAAGTGGCGTCTCCTCAAGGAGGGGATCGACCGGGTGGTGATGGGACAGGAGTACGTCAAGGAGCAGCTCCTGGTCTGCCTGCTGGCCGGCGGCCACGCGCTGCTCGAAGGCGTGCCCGGCACCGCCAAGACACTGCTGGCCCTGACCCTGTCGCGCCTCCTGGGCAGCCGCTTCCGGCGCATCCAGTTCACCCCGGACCTCATGCCGGCCGACCTGCTGGGGACCAGCATCTTCAATCAGAAGACCCAGGAGTTCGAGTTCCGCCCCGGACCGATCTTCGCCGATCTGCTCCTCGCGGACGAGATCAACCGCACGCCGCCCCGCACCCAGGCGGCGCTCCTCGAATCCATGCAGGAGAAGTCGGTGACCCTGGACGGCGTCCGGCGGGTCATCTCCCCGGTCTTCACCGTGCTGGCCACGCAGAACCCGGTGGAGTTCGAGGGCACCTATCCCCTGCCCGAAGCCCAGCGCGACCGCTTCCTCCTCAAGATCAGCATCGACTACCCGCGCAAGGAGGAGGAGGCGCAGATGCTCTCCGCCTACGCCGCGGGCAAAAAGCTCCACGAGGACGCGGTGCGCGAGCTCTCCCCCGTCCTCTCCCCGGATGAGCTGCTGGTCTCCAGGGACGTGACCGCCCGGAACGTGCGCGTCGAGGAGCACATCCTCGGCTACATCCTGGGCATCGTCACCGCGACCCGCCAGCACGACGCGATCCACATCGGAGCGGGGCCGCGCGCCTCGCTGGCCCTGCTGGAGAGCAGCCGCGCCCTCGCGGTCCTCCGCGGCCGGGACTTCGTGACGCCTGACGACGTCAAGGAGCTGGCCGGCCCCGTCATGGTCCACCGGGTCATCCTCACGCCCGAGGCCGAGATGGAAGGGACGACCCTGCCCGACATCCTGCGGCAGATCTTTGAAAAGGTGGAAGTGCCCAGATGAGGCCCTCACCCCCGTCCCCTCTCCCGCCTCCCCATCCCCCCTCGCCGGGAGAGGGGCGCCCCCACACACCCTCTTTCCCGTTCCCCCCTCTCCCAGGGAGGGGGATGGGGAGGTGGGAGAGGGGGGCCAGGGGGTGAGGGCCTGATGCGCCCCGGCCGCCTCCTGATCCGCGCCTTGCTCGGCCTCTGCCTTGCGGCCCTGCTGGTGCCGTTCGCGCCCGCCCTGACCTGGGTTCTGGCGCTCGGGCTCCTGGCCTTGATGGCTATCGCAACGTGGGAGGTGCTTGCGCTCCGAAAATTGGCCGTCACGGTCGAGCGGCCTGAGGCGTGGGTGCTCTCCCTGGACGAGGAGGAGGTCCTCCCCTTCCGCCTCACCACCACGGCGAAGCGGCCGGTCCGCCTCACTGTACGACAGACCTGGCCCCCCTTGCTGGAGCAGCCCTCCAGTGTGTTCGAGGGGACCTCGCGGCCCGGGGAGATGCTGTCGCCCGAGGTCCAGGTGCGCGCCGTAGCCCGCGGCTCCGCGACGATTGCTCCGCCCTGGGTCGGGGCCACCTTCTCCGGTTGGATGGAGCGCTTCCTTCCCGCGGAGCTTCGGGACGAGAACGGCCGGCCGGTGGGCACCACCGAGGTCACCGTCCTGCCCAACCTGCGGGCGGTGCGGCGCATGCGGGGCCAGCTCGACCGGCTCTTCCTCCAGGGCTTCGGCAGCCGCGCGGCCCCGCGCCTGGGCAAGGGGCGCGACTTCGACCGTCTGCGCGAGTACGTCATCGGCGACGACCTGCGCGACGTGGCCTGGAAAGCCTCGGCCCGCCACCGCAAGCTGATCACCCGCGAGTACCGGCTCGACCGCTCGCAGGACATCCTGATCTGCCTGGACCGGGGGCACCGCATGGCCGCCCGGGTGGCCCACATCACCCGGCTCGACCATGCGGTCAACGCGGCCGTGCTCCTCGCCTCGATCTGCAACCGCATGGAAGACCGGGTAGGCCTCCTCTCCTTCGCCAATGCCGTGGAGCAGGGGCTGGGCCAGGGGCGCGGCAGCGGCCACCTGCGCAAGATCACCGGCTTCGCGGCCGGCGTCATGCCCGAGTACCTCCACACCGACTACCTGGCATTAGGCGCCCACCTCCGCCGCCGGATGCGCAGCCGCGCCCTGGTGCTGATCCTCACCAGCCTGCCGGAGCTGGAGGGCGAAGGCGAGATCGTGCGCGCCGTGGAGATGCTCGTGCCCCAGCACCTGCCCGTGGTGATCGTCCTCGCCGACCCGGCCATGGCCGCCGCAGCCAGCTTCCTGCCCGAGGACAAAGCCGAGCTCTGCCGCACCCTGGTGGCGCGCGACCTCTGGCTCGAGCGCCGCAAGGTTTTGGCCGAGCTGCGACGCCGGGGCGCCCTGGTCGCCGAGACCGCCCCCGGCGACGCTGGCGTGCAGGCCGTCAACAGCTATCTGGAGGTCAAGAGGAGGCAGCTCCTGTAATGGCCATGGACATCGACCGCTTCGTCGAGGAACGGAAGGACCGCTGGCGCCGGATGGAGGAGGTCCTCGACCGGGCCGAGCACGCCACCGAACAGGAGCTGGGGCCCGAGGGGATGCGCGAGCTCCTCCGCCTCTACCGGCTGACCTCCTCGGACCTGAACCAGGCCCGCTCGCTCACCGCCGACCCCGAGCTGCTGGAGCGGCTCAACGCGCTCGCCGGCCGGGGCTACCGCTTCATCTACCGCTCGCGGCGGCAGGGCGGAACGCTGGCGCGACTGCGCCGCTTCCTCGGCTTCGAAGTCCCCGAGGCCTACCGCCAGGAGGCCTGGGCCGTGGGGACTGCGGCCGCGGCCCTGCTGCTGGGAGCCCTGTTCGGAGCCCTCGCCGTGATCGCCCGCCCGAGCGCCGCCGAGGACCTGATCCCGCCCCAGTTCTTCACCCAGAGCCCGCGCGAGCGGGTGGAACAGATCGAGAGCCAGGAAGAGCGGATCGCCACCATCGACGACGCCGCGCTCTTCGGAGCCCAGCTCTACACCCACAACATCCGGGTCTCCTTCCTCGCCTTCAGCCTGAGCGCCCTCACCCTGGTCGCGGGGGTCTGGATCCTCTTCTACAACGGCATCCTCCTCGGCGCCGTGGCCACCACCTACCTGATGGACGGCGCCAGCCTCTTCTTCTTCGCCTGGGTGGGACCGCACGGCGCGCTGGAGCTGCCGTCCATCGCCTTCGCCGGGGCCGCGGGCCTGGTGGCGGGGCGGGCGCTCTTCTTCCCCGGGGCTCTCTCCCGCGGCGCGTCGCTGCGCCGGGCCATGCCGCGGGTCTGGCGCATGATGGTGGGCGTGATGCTGTTCCTCGTCGCCGCCGGGCTGATCGAAGGCTCCTTCTCCCAGTTCTCCGCCAAGACGGTCCCCTATTCGCTCAAGATCGCCGTGGCGCTGGTCCTCCACGTGGCCCTGCTCGCCTACCTCTTCGTGCCGCGCCAGGAGACGAGGGCATGAACGGCGGCCGCCGCGGAGACCGGCTGGTCCTCACGCCGGAGCACGTGCCGATCCGGCTGAGCCCGGCCGGCCTGGGCAGCCGCTTCCTCGCCTTGATGGTGGACGTGGTCATCATCCTGGGAGTGCTGGGACTTCTGGGGACCATCGTCCGGAATGTCCTCATCCTCACCCCTGGTGTGGCCGAGGCGATCATGACCACGGCGGGCTTCGTCCTGTTCGTCGGCTACCCCATCTGGTTCGAGCTCCGGCACCAGGGACGCACCTTCGGCAAGCGGTTCTTCCGCCTGCGGGTGGTGGACGGCCGCGGCCTGCCGATCAAGCTGGAGCAGTCCTTCGTGCGCAATATCGTGCGGGTGCTCGACTTCGCGCCGGCCCTCTACGGCGTGGGCGGCCTCGTCTCGCTGTTCGACCGGGACCGGCGGCGGCTGGGCGACATCCTGGCCGACACTCTGGTAGTCCACGAAAGGGTCCCGCTCCGTCCGCAGGGCCAGATCCGGCTGGAGCGCCGCTTCAACACTCTCCGCACCCCGTCCGCGATGCGCCGCATCCGCCAAAGAGTGAGCCTGGAGGAACGCGAGTTCCTCCTCACCCTCTGCATGCGCGCCGACCGCCTGGAGGAGAGCGCGCGCTACGACCTCATGGAAGAGGTGGGGACCCACTACCGCAAGCGCCTGGACATCGACGCCCCCCACCTCTCCAACGAGAACCTGGTCCGCGACCTCACGGCCGCGCTCTACAACGTGGGCGACCCTAAAACTTGAACGACACGCGCGAGTAGACGAAGCGGCCGTTCATGCCGAAGGGCGAGTGGCTCGGGTAGGTGAAGATCCCGAGGTTCGAGTTCGGCTCCAGGTTGCGGTCCGGGAAGGTGTCGAAGAGGTTCTGGGCCCCCACGGCCCACGTGAAGCGCGGGAACTCGTAGCCGATCTCCAGATCCGTCAGCCACTCCGCTTCGAAATCCTGGTCGACTACCTGCCGGTCGACGAGGCAGTACTCGCCGTAGCGGCTCTCGCGCACCGACGTGAAGAGCCCGCCGCGCTTCCAGTCGGCCGACATCCGCAGGCTGTTCTCGGGCTGGCCGCACTCGACTCGGCGCCGTTCGATGGCATCGAAGAGCACCTCCTGGAGACCCGTGAGCTGCGGCGGCGTCGGGGCCACCCGGACCACCTCGTTCTCGGTCGCGTTGTAACCCGCCGACAGCTTCAGCGTGCTGTCGCTGCCTAGACGCGTACCCCAGCCCGCCGTCAGGTCGTAACCCTCGGTCCGGGTGTCGATCGCGTTGGTGAAGAAGCGCGCGCCGGTGACGTTGAACGGGGCGAGCAGCGCCGCCACCTGGGAACCGGTGAAGTTGCCGGAGAGAACGATGCGGTCCTCGATGTCCACGCGGTAGAAGTCCACGCCGGCTTCGAAAGAGCTCGTCGGATTCCAGACGAGGCCGACGCTGAAGTGCTCGGACTGCTCGGGCTCAAGGTCGCGGGCGCCGAGCGCGCGGGCCACCGGGCTGCCCACCGGGAAGGTGCCCACTTCGAAAGGCACGAGGACGCCACCCACCGCGAGGAAGTTGGTGCTGACCGTCGAGAAGAAGGACTGGCCCAGCGAAGGCGCGCGGAAGCCGGTGCTCACCGCGCCGCGCAACACCAGTGCTTCAATCGGCTGAAGGCGCACGGTCAGCTTGTAGTCGCTCGTGCTGCCGAAGTCCTCGTAATCCTCGAAGCGGCCGGCGATGCCCACCCGCAATGCTTCCAGCACATCCCCCTCCACGTCGACGTAGACGGCGTAGTTGTCGCGATGAGTGTCGACCTCGTTCGACGGCCGGAAGCCGGGGAACACCTGCGCCCCGGCCGGTGCCTTGGCGCCGAACTGGTCCGGGAAGCCGCCGTCGATGTAGGAGGCGGGCTCGCCGGCGGTGATCTCGTAGCCTTCGCGCCGGAGCTCGAGGCCGAAGGCGACGTTGAGCGGCCCGGCGAGTCCGGCCTCGAAGCCGCGGCTCAGGTCCAGGTTCGTCACCCACTGATCGAAGCCGAGCGCGCCGGCGTCGAAGCTCGTCTGAGAGGTCGGCCCCATCGATACGTTCAGGCTGTTCGACACATTGAACTGGAACTCGTTGAGCCCATACTCCGTGCTCAGGTCCCAGAACCACTCGCCGCGCGCGCCGCGCAGGCCGAAGGCAGCCGAGTAATCGGTCACCTCGGGCTCGATCAGCGGCAGGAAGCCGTCCGGGTAGATCGACGGCAGGTTGCGGTTCTCGTTCGCCCGCCGGAAGAAGCCGCCGGCCGAGCCCTCGCGCCGGCTGATGCCGCCGAAGGTGTAGAACGACGTCGAGCCGGACGTGCCGATCGGCGTCTGGCCGTTGAAGAAGCCCATGATGTCCTGGGTCTCGGCGTCGCCCCAATGATGGTTGGGCTGTTCGACCGGGTTGACGGAGCCCTGCGGCCGGGGGTCCGGACCGGCGCGGTTCGTGTCCTCGCGGTCGCGGTATTCGACCGTGGCGAAGAGCGAGCCGCGGCCAAGCGACCAGCCATTGCTGACGGAGGTGTCGACCAGGGCGCCGTCGCCATGGGTGGTGGAGCCGCCCTTGAGGTTGACGGTGAGGGGCGAGCTCGACTTGAGGACCACGTTGATGACCCCGGCGATCGCGTCCGAGCCGTACTGGGCGGCGGCACCGTCGCGCAGAATCTCGATCTCCTGGATTGCCGAGGCCGGGATGGCGTTGAGGTCGACGCCGGTCGAGCCGCGGCCGATGCTGCCGTTGACGTGGACCAGGGCGCTCGTATGCCTGCGCTTGCCATTGACGAGCACCAGGACCTGGTCCGAGCCGAGGCCGCGCAAGGTGGCGGGACGAACCGTATCGGTGCCGTCCGTGATCGTGGGCCGCGGAAAGTTGAACGACGGCGTGAGCGCCTCCAGGATCTGGTTGGTCTCGCTGGCGCCGGCGGTCTGGATGTCCTGGATCTCGAAGACATCCACCGGCACGGACTTCTCGGCCTCCGCGCCGACGGCGCGCGAGCCGACGGTGATCGACTCGTAGAAGCCGACACCCAGGCTGAAGTCCTGGGTTGCGGAGCCTGGCGAGAGGGCGACCTCGACCGTGGATGGCGAGAGGTCCGGGAAGGTGGCCTGAATCTCGACCGCCGGTCCGGAACCGGGCGGCACGGTCAGGGTGTAGCGCCCGTCCTCGTCCGTCGTGGTAGTCAGACCGAGGGCCGGGACGGTCACGGTCGCCCCGGGCAGCGGACTGCCGTCCGCGGCGCTCGTCACCTGACCGCTGATCACGGCCGGCTCCTGAGCCAGGGCAACCCCGGAGAGCAGGATCGCGAAGAGGAGGAAAGCTGCAGCGCGGGACTTCATGGCGACCGCTCCTTTCAAAGACTTGCGAGAACCTAGTTCTTGGAGGAAGGCTAACACAGCTGCCGCTTATACTCAGGCATGCGCTCCCTCCTGATCGTCCTTCTCCTGATCGCTGCTCCTATCCAGGCTGAATCCATCGAAGTCTCCGGCGGGAAGCTCTGGTACGAGCTCCGCGGCGAGGGCCCGCCGCTCGTCCTGCTCCACGACGGCCTCGTTCCCAGCGGCACGTGGGACGACCAGATGCCGGCTTTCGCGCGGCACTTCCGGACCGTGCGCTACGACCGGCGCGGCTATGGACGTTCAGAAGCGGCGAAAGAAGCCTTTTCGGACATGGACGACCTGCACGCCGTCCTGGAATCGCTGAAGATCGATCGCGCTGTGCTGGTCGGCTGCTCCAACGGGGCGAAGCTCGCGGTGGACTACGCGCTCGCCCATCCGGAGCGGGTCGGCAGCCTCGTGCTCGTCGGTCCCGTGGTGAGCGGCCTCCCCTACTCCGAGCACTTCCAGCGACGCGGCATGGAGAACTTCCAGAGCGCCAAGGGCCTGATCGAGGCCTGGGTCCAGGACCGCTATATCCTCGATCCAGTCAGCACCCGGGCGCGGGAGCGGCTACGCGCGCTGCTCAAGGGCTCCCCCACTCCCCTGGTCAATCGTGGGATCGCGAGCCTGGCGGCGAAGCGCCCGGCGGTGGACAGGCTCTCGGAGATCAAGGTTCCGACGCTGATCCTTGTCGGCGCCTCGGACATCCCGGACGTCCACGCCCACGCCGGAGCGCTGGAGGCCGGCATTCAGGGCTCCCGGCGCGTGGTGATCTCCGATGCCGGCCACCTGATCCATCTCGAAAAACCCGATCTGTTCAACGAGACCGTGCTGACGTTCCTGTGGCCCGACGGGCTCTGAACGCTACTCGGAGTCGAGCACCTCCCTGGCATTGTCCTGGACGTCCCGGTCGAGCAGGAGGTGATAGGGATCGATTCCCGCCCGGCCGGGCTTGCGCGGCACGGTGACGGTGATCGATTGCGCGCCGGAGCGGAGCCGGCGCTTTTCGAAATGGAGCGGCTCGCCGAGCTCCTCTTCCTCGTCGGCGGGAGCGAAGACGCCGATCTCCACCCAGTCGTCCATCGACACCTCGGTCTCGGCGCCGACGCCGTCGACCGCGACCTTCCGCGCCGTCACGTCGAGCGTGACGCGCCACTTTCCCGTGCCGGTCGGCTCGGCGCGGGCCTGCTTCGCCCCCAGGTCCCAGAGCGTGACCTCCTCGAAGAGGTCCGCGAGCAGGTACCGCAGTGAATCGGGCGTGACGGCCTGGAGTTCCCGGTAGAGATCGCGGGAGGTCGGATACGGCGGATCGCCGGAGCGGTGCTTCGCCCGACACCTATTCTCTGGAGAGGCACGGCTGGGACAAGGACGCCGACCGCAACACCTACGAGCCGCAGCAGATGGAGCCGCTCCCCTTCCGCGCCATGAAGCGGTACGGCGACCCGTTCCCGCAAACGCCCGAGCTGAAGAGCTATGTGGAGGAGTGGATGACGCGCGGAGTGCGGCCGGAGTGAGGACGAGCGCGCCAGAATGAAAAGCAGCGCGCCCGAGATGAGATCGAGCGCACTCGGATCCAATTGAATGGACTGAACTGGAATCGAGCGCACTGGATGAGTCTGGCCGGGATCAGATTCATTCTGGACGCGGCCAGAATCATTTTGGACTAGAGCAAAATGAATTTGGTCTAGTCCAGATTCATTCTGGTCATGGCCAGAGTCATTCTGATGGGAGTCAAAATCATCCCGGGCGATGTCAGAGTGACTCTGACGACGGTCAGGGCCGTTCGGACCGCGGTCCTCTTGCTGGCCAGCCCAAGCCTTAGGACTTCTTCAAGAGACCCGCAAGATCCGTTACTGGGGAGTGAAACCCTGAGGCGATGAATCTCTTGAGCCAGCCATTGGCCAGCTCCAAAGTCCAGAGGTCCCGCTCGATCCCGAGGACCAGACAACCCAGAGTGCCTGAGACGGCAACCTTTAGATCCACAGCATGGCGCCGGGCGGCCTTGTCGTCGGTCAGAAGCAGCCAATTCCGCTGTTGAGCAATCGCCAGGCACGATGCCTCGCCGGCGTGCAGTTGGCCAGGCATGACTGAGAAGGTCAGGACTTCCCCTTCACTGCTGAGACTGGTGAGACGCAGCCAGCCATCCTCTCTCTTGGGATGAAGGACCTTCAACCACGGAGTAGAACGCATACCCCTCCTCGAGTCCGCGCTGGATCTCCTGGTACACCTCTGTCGGAAGGAACACCTCTTCGAACAGCTCACGGAGCCTGGGAAGAGAGTCGATGGAGGCGAAGTTGGAGAGGACCGTGGTGTTCGAAATGACGCTCATCGGGTGGCAGAGTAATCCCGCAGGGCCTGGGCCTCGTCCTGAGCTTCCTGGAGAGTCTCAGGTCCCAGCCGTGGTGGGATTCCCTTCTCAAGGAGGATCTCCCTCATCTGTGCCCAGCTCACCCCTGCCAGATCCGCTGCTTTGGCCAGAGACAGACCCTCGGTTTGATAGCGATGGACCGCCACATGGACCCTGGCATCGGGGCGAGCCCGGAGCAGATGACGCAACGCATCACGAACTACCTCTTCCTCGCTGCTGTAGAGCCGAGCGCGGACGAGATCTCGGGCGTCGGTGGGCCGCATAGCGGTCTCACCAGGGTTGCTGGTCTTGGGGTCGGTGGTCTCTGACATGCTTGGTCCAAGAGCCGCGGCATGGCTCCGCCGCCTCTTCCATCTTACCACCCTCCAGCCGTCTCACAGTCCGAACGGATACGTCTCAGGCATACCCTTGACCTCTTCGCCTCCGAGCGGGGTAACGGCCCTTGTCTCGTCGAACCAGCAGTATTCGTCGAACTGCCAGGGCAGGACGGCCTGGAAGTAGTGGCTCTGGAGCTCGGTCTCCGGACGGTAGATCACGCCGATGGCCCTTTCGAGCCGCGGCGGCTCCAACTCTTCTCGTACCTCGGAACGCTTCGGCTCGCGCAGGGGCAGGAGGAAGGCGGGCACTCCGGAGTCGTGGCAGAGGCGCTCGTAGCTCTCCCGGTGCGAGGGCCGGACGCGCTGGACCTCCATCTCTCCATCCCAGTCGGTAGCCGCGGCCACGGTGCCGTGGTCGGTTCCGAAGCCGAGGAGGTAGGCATCGTTGCCGTGCTCTTCCCGGACGAGCTGGCCGACGTTGTGCTCGCCCCGGGCCGACATCTCGGTGGCCGCGGCGTTGCCGATGTGGGAGTTGTGCTCCCAGACCACGGCCTTGGCGTCTGAGCCGCGGAAGGTGAGCAGCGTCTCCAGGGTGTCGAACATGTGCTGGTCGCGCAGGTTCCAGGACTCGGCGGAACCGTAGTACATGATCCGGTAGTAGCGCTCTGCGTTGGCCACGATGCGGGCGTTCTGCACGGCGTCGAGGAAACTGTCGCCGTCGCTGTCTTCGTACTCCAGCCTTTTCTTGAGGATGTCCACGAGCGTCGCGAGCACGTCGGCCTCGCAGATGGCGAAGCGCCGCACGAGAGCGGCGCGGCCGTAGAGCGCCGGGTCCCTCTCCCAGGGGCTGAGGCAGCCGTAGCGCAGGCGCGCCACCTGGGCGGTTTCGGGGTCCTTGTCCTGGAGATAGCGCAGGACCTCGCCGATGGACGCGTAGAGGCTGTAGAGGTCGAGCCCGTGGAAGCTCACCTGCCTGTCCCGCTGCCGGTCGTTGTGCCCGCGCAGCCATTCCACGAAGTCCGCCACCTCGCGGTTGCGCCACATCCAGGTCGGAAAGCGCGAGAAGGTGGATTGCCGGCCGTCGCGCGGCGGAGGCAGGTGGCGGACGTAGAGGTCGATGTGCGCCGCGACGCGGCAGTTTCCGATGCGGTCCAGAAGAGGACCGAGGTCCGCGGTCTCGAGGTCCTCGAACGGCTCGGCGGCCTCGCGGACCAGGCGGGCGACGGTCGCGGGCTGGCTTGGCTGGCGCGGATGGCCAAGGATGATGGATGGCTCGGGTTCCTGAACCAGCGGAGATTCGCCAGGCGGCGGGAGCTCTTCCGGAGGCTGTGGCGGAGTCGGATCGACTGCGGGATCAAAAGGGAGGAGGTCGCCGTCCCCCTCGCTGGTGCGCCAGCCCTGGGCTCCCACCAGGGGGACGAAGCGGACAGCTCCGAGACTCTCCTTCCTGAGCTCGTCCGGTCCGGTGCGCCGCACGCGCACCAGTTCCTGGAGGCGGGGGTCGGTGCCGATGGGGATGACCAGCCGGCCGCCGGGAGCGAGCTGGCTCTGGAGGGCCGGTGGAACGTCGGGACCTCCCGCGGCCACGGCGATGGCGTCATAGGGCGCGTGCTCGGGCCAGCCCAGGGTGCCATCCCCGTGGATGATATGGACGTTGGTGTAGCCGAGCCGCTCCATGCGCTCCCGGGCCAGTTCCGCCAGACGCTCGTGGCGCTCGATGGCGTAGACCTCCCGCGCGATGCGGGAGAGCACGGCCGCGGCATAGCCGGAGCCGGCGCCCACCTCCAGGACCCGGTCGTCCGGCCCGATCTCCAGGGCCTCGGCCATCAGCGCCACGATGTAGGGCTGGGAGATCGTCTGCTCTTCCTCGATGGGGAGCGGGGTGTCGTCGTAGGCGAACTCGTGGAGCCGTTCGGGCACGAAGACCTCGCGCGGTACGGTGAGCAGGGCGTCGAGGACGCGGCGGTCACGCACACCGCGGCTCGCGATCTGGCGCTCGACCATGTCCCGGCGGCGGTTTTCAAAGTCAGGCATTGCTACACTTCCCTCCCCCGACTCTGTTGAAAACCTGCAAAATCGGCGCCTTTTCGGCCCCTCACCCCCCGGAGTGAGGGCTGATGTATCATCCCCACCATTCCAGGAGATCGATGATCCTCTCCGCTCGATTGCCGGCCGGGGCGGTCCTTGCCGCGGCTCTCCTGACCTTGCCGGCGGAATCTCTCCGCCCTGGAGAGTCTCGCGTCCACGAGATCGCTTTGGAGGCCGGCCACGCCTGGCGGATCGCGGTCGAGCAGATCGGGATCGACGTGACGGTCGAGGTGACCGGGCCGGACGGTCAGCGGATCGTCGCGGCGGACTCTCCCTTCGACCGGCAGGGCACCGAAACCGTGCTGGTCACCGGCGGATCGAAGCTGGTCGTGCGGGCCCGGGAGGCGGGAGCGCCCCCGGGACGGTATACGGTCCGGATCGACTCTATCGACGATCCCGGACGCATCGAGGCCGAGGCTGCCATGGGCCGCGCGGGCGAGGCGTACCTGGAAGGCTCTCCCGAGGGTCGGAAAAGATCCCTGGCCGAGTACCTCAGAGCTTCCGAGCTCTACGAAGGGGAGGAGAAGGCGCGGGCGCTCTATGCCGCGGCCGTGCTCGCCCGGTTGACGGGGGACAACCGCCAGGCGCTGGAGCTTGGAGAGAAGGTGCTGCCACTCTGGCAGTCCCTGGACGACCGGCTGTGGGAGGCGTCTGCCCGGAACGAGATCGGGCTCTCCCTCTGGCTGCTGGGCCGGATGGACGAGGCCCGGACGTCGTTCGAGGCGGCACTGGCAATCCAGCGAGAGATCGGGGACCGGTACGGCGAGGCGGTCTCCCTGAGCAACCTGTGCGCGAGCGACCTTCCCCAGGGGAGGCTGCGCGAGGCGCTGGCCTGCTATGGCGAGGCGCTGCCGAAGCTGAGGGAGGTCAAGGCGGCGGCCCTGGAGGGGGCGGCCCTGACCAGCGCGGGCCGCGCCCTGGACGTGCTGGGCCAGCCCGAGCAGGCGCTCCTCCGCTACCGGGAGGCGCTGGCCCTGACGCGCTCGGTGGGGGACCGGGTCGGCGAGGCCCAAGCCCTCAACAACCTGGCGGTGCTCCACCGGCAGATGGGCGAGTATCAGGAGGCCCTTGCGAGCTACGGCCAGGCGCTGGAGATCTTCTCCTTTCTCCAGAACCGGCGGTGGCAGGCGAGAGTCCTCCAGAACCTGGGCGCCATCTACCAGGGCCTGGGAGAGCCGCGGCAGGCGCTCCCCCAGTACGAGCAAGCCCTGCCTCTTTGGCGGGAAGCGGGAGACCGGGAGGGCGAAGCCATCACCCTGACCAACCTCGGCCGGGTGCACGGCTCGCTCGGGGACCCGCGCCGGGCTCTGGAGCTCTATGAGCAGGCCCTGGTTCTGGAGCGGGCGGCCGGCGACCGACGCGGCGAGGGGATCACCCTGGCCCACACCGGGCTCGCCAGCCTGGCCCTGGATGATCCGGCAGGCGCCCTCGCCGCGTTCGACGGAGCCCTGGGACGTCTGCGCGCGGTGGGAGACGCGCTGTACGAGGCCGACGCGCTGCACGGCCGGGGGCGTGCCCAGGCGGCTCTGGGCAAACCGGAGGAAGCCCTGGCCAGCCTCGAGCAGGCGCTGACCCTCGCCCGCAACGCGCGTATCCCCGCCAGCGAGGCCAGGGCGCTCTGCTCCCTCGCCCGGATCGAGCATGGGCTCGGGCGGACGGATGCTGCCCGCGCCCATGCCGCCGCGGCCATCGAGGTCATCGAGTCGTTGCGCACGAAGATCGGCAACCCGGATCTGCGCTCGTCCTTCGCGGCCACCCTGCACGAGGCGTACGAGTTGCAGATCGATCTCCTGATGGAGGCGCACCGCGCCAGCCCGGGCGCGGGCTTCGACCGCATGGCCCTGGAGACCGGGGAGCGGGCGCGGGCCCGCACGTTCCTGGAGCTGCTCGGCGAGGCCGGCATCGATCTGCGGCAAGGGGTCGAGCCCGCGCTTCTGGAGCGCCGGACCACCCTGGAGCGCCGCCTGAGCGCCCGGTCCGAACGCCTTTTGAGGGAGAAGGACCCCGCGGTCCGGGCAACCCTGCTCGGCGAGCAGGGGACCCTCCTGCGGGAACTCGACCTCGTGGACGCGCAGATCCGGGAGAGCAGCCCGGCCCATGCCGCCCTCATCCGCCCCCAGCCCCTGGGCGCAGCCGGGATCCAGTCGCTCCTCGATCCGGACACGCTGCTCCTGAGCTACTCCCTGGGCGAGGCGCGCAGCTACCTGTTCGCCGTGACCTCCACCTCGGTGGAGAGCTTCGAGCTTCCATCCCGCTCGCGGATCGAGGAGGCCGCCCGCAAGGTTCACGGCGGGCTGAGCGTCTACGACGCCGAGAACCGCGCTTCCGAAGCCCGGGAGGCCGCGGGACTGAGCCGGATGGTCCTGGGTCCCGCGGCTCACCTCCTGGAGAAGCGGCGTCTGGTGATCGTGGCCGACGACGCGCTGCACTACGTTGCGTTCGGCGCTCTGCCGCAGGATGCCGCGGAGGACGCGGCCCCGGTCCCCCTTCTAGAGAGCCGCGAGATCGTCTATCTCCCCTCGGCTTCGACCCTCGCGGTCCAACGGAAGATCCTGGCCGCGCGCCCCTCCGCCGCCAGATGGGTGGCGGTGGTGGCGGACCCCGCTTTCGATCCCCGCGATCCGGCTTTCGTGCGGCTGCCCGCGTCCCGGCAGGAGGCGGAGGCCATCGCGGCCCTCGCTCCCCCGGGACAGGCGCGCCTCGCGCTGGGTTCCCAGGCGAGTCGACAGGAAGTCCTGGGCGACCGGCTAAGCGGCTACCGCGCCGTCCACTTCGCCACTCACGGGGTGGTCGACGCGGAGCACCCGAGCCTGTCCGGGCTGGCACTCTCGGAGGGCTTCCTTCCTCTCCGGGACGTGTACGGGCTGCGCCTCGGCGCGGACCTGGTCGTGCTGAGCGGCTGCCGCACGGCGCTCGGCCGGGAGATCCGCGGAGAGGGGATCGCCGGGCTGGCGCGGGGCTTCTTCCATGCCGGCGCGCCCCGGGTGGTGGCGAGCCTGTGGCAGGTGGAGGACCGCGCCACGGCGGAGCTGATGATCCGTTTCTACCGCGCGATGTGGACGGAAGGGCTGGCTCCGGCCGCGGCGCTGCGATCGGCCCAGCTCTCCATCCGGGGGGAGCGGCGCTGGCGGGACCCTTATTTCTGGGCGGGCTTCGTCCTCCAGGGCGACTGGAGATGAATAGGTGCGATCGTCCGAGCTCCCGTCCCACTCTCGGGACGGAACCGGGCTCTTGAAAAGGAGGAAACCATGAGCGCGACCATCGACGATTTCGTGGGCGAGTGGTACATCCGGTGGGTGGACGGCGAGGATCCCATCGTCCAGAAGGCATGGAGGCTGGTCCTCGAAAAGCCGTCCGGCAGTACCTTGCAGTTCGTCCTCTCCCAACCCGTCCCCGGCCAGGGATGGCAGCCGGTGCTTTCTTCGGACAAGAACGGTCCACTCGAGTTCGTGGCCGGGAGCCTTCGCTGGATCAGCGATCCCCTCGACACCCCGCCGGAAGACATGGCCCGCATGTACATCTCGGTCGCCGAGGGTGTGACCTGGGACGAGGCCCACTTCCGCTCGCTGTACGGGACGACGCTGCACGGGGACCCGGAGCAGGTGGCGGTCTGGGGCGCCAACGATGTTCCGCCGCCCAGTCCGGTCGCACCTTGAGCGATAGATTCCCTGTTAGAATCCGTGCGCACTGACAGGGAAAACCGATCTGGCCAGCCAAGGGACGACCCTCGACGTCAGCGAACGGCCGGAGGAGCTCGTCGCGCGAATTCAGGCGGGCGACCGGCGGGCCGAGGAGCGCCTCGTCGAAATCTACGGTCGCGGTGTGGCGATCCTCCTGGACCGCCACACCAACGGCCGGCCCGAAGCCGAAGATCTCTTCCAGGACACGTTCAGTCTCCTCCTGGAGAAGCTGCGGCGCGGGGAGATGCGCGAGCCCGCGAAGCTCCCCGGCTTCCTCGCCCAGATCGCCCGCAGCCTTGCCATCGAGCACTACCGCAAGGCCCAGCGGCGCAAGACCGAGCCCGACAGCGATGCCATCGCCGAAGTCGCTGATGTCTCGGGCGCAGGCTCCGGCGCTCTGTCCGAGCTGCTCGCCCGGGAGAATTCGGGGATCGTGCGCGAGGTGATCCAGGAGCTCGGCACCTCCCGCGACCGCGACATCCTCCTCCGCTTCTACATCGCCGAGGAGGACAAGGAGAGCATCTCGGCTGATCTCGGCCTCTCCAGCCTCCAGTTCAACCGCGTCCTCCACCGCGCCCGGGAGCGCTACCGTGCTCTCTTCCTGGAGCGGCTCGGCCGCCGGTCCGCCGCCCTCCTCTTCGCGCTTGGAATAGTTCTGCTCCTCGTCCCACTCTCTCTTGGAGGGCGGCGACTGGCCGGGTGAGAGACATGGACCACTCCTACATCGAAGAGCACGGGCTGATCGACCTCTATCACCGGGGGCAGCTGCCGCCGGAGGAGGAGGCCGGCTTCGAGGAGCACTTCGTGGGCTGCGTCGAGTGCCAGGAGCGGCTCGAAATGGCCCGCGGCTTTCAGCGCGGGCTCAGGACCGTGGTGGCTGAGGAGGTGGCAGGGGCCACCTTTCTCGCCTGGCTGCTGCGGAGGAGGTGGATGGCGGTTGCCGCGCTGCTTCTGGCCGCGGCCCTGCCCGTGGTGGGATACCTGGCCGGGAGCCGCGGCACGCCTCTTCCACCACCTTCAGACATCGAGGCCAACTGGCGCCAGCTCTATGAGAAGGAGCGGCAGAGCGCGGCCGGTCTCCGCCAGCAACTGGAGGAGAGCGAACGCCTCCGGCTCGCCGAAAGGGAGGAGACCCCGGCGCCCGTCTCCGTCCCCTCCCCCCTTGTGAACACGCCCGTGTTCCTGCTCACCGCGGTCCGGGGAGAGCCCGGAGAGGCCGCGACGATCGACGTCGAGGATGGCTACTTCTCCCTGGCGGTCGACGCCGGGGACGACCCGCGCTTCGAGAGCTTCCGGGTGACGGTCACGGACTCCCGCGGGACACGGGTGTTCCGGGAGTCCGGTTTGAAACCGAATTCTCTCGAAGCGCTGCTGCTCACCTTCCCCGCCGGCTTCTTCAAGCCGGGCGAGTATCGATTGACCGTCGAGGGCGTGCGGGCAGGCGGCAGCGCCTCCGAGCTTGGCGGGTACCTGTTCCGGATCGTGTAGAACCTCACCCCCTGTCCCCCTCTCCCATCTTCCTCCCTGCCCCCCCGGGAGAGGGGGGACGTAGATGAAGTCACCGTACCTCCGCCGAGGCAAGACTGCTACAGGAACGTTCCCCCTCTCCCGGCGGGGGTGGTCGGGAGATGGGAGAGGGGGACAGGGGTGAGGTTGCGGGTGGGATAGCTCCTCTCCTCGTCCCACTGTGGGGTTGCCATCGAATAGGAGACCCCATGCACCGTCCCTGGCTCTATGTCATGGCAATGATGGCTCTGGCCAGCTGCGCTCGGCAGCAGGCCGCTCCAGCTCCCGAGAATCCGGAGCCTGCCTTTGTGGGGCGCCAGACCTGCGCTACCTGCCACGCGGAGGAGGACCGTCTCTGGCAGGGATCGCACCACGACCTCGCCATGCAGGAGGCCACCGAGGCCACGGTGCTCGGCGACTTCGGTGGCGCGACCCTCACCCATTTCGGGACCACCTCCACGTTCTTCCGGCGGGATGGAAGGTTTTTCGTCCGCACCGACGGGCCGGACGGCAAGCTCCATGATTTCCCGATCGCCTACACGTTCGGGGTGTCTCCCCTCCAGCAATACCTCGTGGAGATGCCCGGCGGACGGCTCCAGACGCTCCCGCTCTGCTGGGATACCGAGGGCCGGCGCTGGTTCCACCTCTACTCGGAGCCAGTCCCAGCCGGTGACGCCCTGCACTGGACCGGTCCCAACCAGACCTGGAACTACATGTGCGCCGAGTGCCACTCCACCGGCGTGCGCAAGGGATACGACGCCGGGAAAAATGTTTATGAGACCTCGTGGTCCGAGATCGACGTCTCCTGCGAAGCTTGCCACGGGCCCGGATTACAGCACGTCAAGGATGGAAAGAGTTTCGACGTCCGCCTGAAGGACCCCGGACGAGGAACCTGGATCGCCGATCCCGCGGCCGGCATGGGCAGGCGGCTCGCGCCGCGCGTGGCCACGGACGAGGTCGAGACGTGCGGCCGTTGCCACGCGAGCCGGTCCCCGATCCAGGAGAGCCAGGGTTCGGTCCTCCTCGACAGCCACCGCCCCACTCTGCTGGAGGCGGGGAGCTACCACGCCGACGGCCAGATCGACGGCGAGGTCTACGAGTACGGCTCCTTCCTCCAGAGCCGGATGTATCACGAGGGAGTCACCTGCAGCGACTGCCACGAGCCTCACTCGCAGACGCTGCGGCGGACGGGCAACGCCCTCTGCACCCACTGCCATTCCGCGCCGAAGCTCGACACCCCCGAGCACCACAAGCACAAGGAAATTCAGTGCGTCGACTGCCACATGCCGGAGAAGACCTACATGGGGGTCGACCGGCGGCGCGACCACAGCCTGCGGGTGCCGCGGCCCGACCTGACCGTGAAGATCGGATCTCCGAACGCCTGCAACGGTTGCCATTCGGATCGCTCCGCGAAGTGGGCTGCGGCCACGGTCGAGCGCTGGTATGGAGCACGAGATCCTCACTGGGGTGAGGCGATCCACGCGGGGCGCACCGGCCAACCCGGCGCAGAGCCGGCGCTCGCGGCCGTGGCCAGCGATCCCGAGGTCCCTGCCATCGCCCGCGCCACGGCGCTGTCTCTTCTGCGGTCCGAGCCCTCCCTTGCGATTGGCCTCCAGGACCCCGATCCCCTGGTGCGGCTCGGCGCGATCCTCGGGACCGGATCGCTGGAGCCCGAAGCGCGGCTGCGCCTCACCTCTCCCCTCCTGATCGATCCGGTCCGCGGCGTGCGCATCGAAGCGGCCCGCATCCTGAACGGCAACAACGCTCCGGGCCTGGAGCCCGCGCTCGCCGAATATCGATCAGCCCAGGAGGCCAACGCCGATCGTCCCGAAGCCCATCTCAACCTCGGCTGGCTGGACGCTCTGCGCAACGACTTCGCGAGCGCGGAGGCTTCCTATCGCAACGCCCTGCGCCTCGATCCAGGCTTCGCTCCGGCCTACGTGAACCTCGCCGACCTCTTCCGGCTCCAGGGCCGGGACGCGGAAGGAGAAGCCCTCCTCCGCCAAGCGCCTGACGAGGCCGGAGTCCATCACTCCCTCGGGCTTCTCCTCGTCCGCCTCGGCCGTCTGGACGAAGCGCTGCCGGAGCTTGCGCGGGCCGTCGAGCTCGCGCCCGGCGAAGCCCGCTATGCCTATGTCTATGAAGTCGCTCTTTCAGAAAGGAAACCACGATGAAAGCGAAAATGTTTGCCCTCGCCCTGCTGCTGACCGCGGCGGCCGTCCATGCCCAGGGGACCGTCCCGCCAGCATGGAGCGGCTTCGACTATCGCAGGATCGCCGACCAGAACCGTTACCTCGTCCGGGGAGCGGAAGCGAAGCGGCCGGCCCGCAACATGGAGCCCGCGATGCAGCACCCGGATCAGACCCAGGAGGCGATCAACCGCCTCCAGAGCAAGGGTTTCTGCGCCTCGGGCCTGGCCGCCTCGTGCCCGACCTGCAAGGTCGACGCGGCGAAGGAGAAGAGCTGCAAGAAGCCCAACCTGATGATCTTCGTCGTGGACGACATGGGCTGGGGCGACTTCGGAGCCTACGGCGGCGGCGTAACGCGCGGCTCGGCCACGCCCATGGTGGACCGGCTCGCGCAGGAAGGATTGATGCTCACCTCCACCTACGCCCAGCCCACCTGCTCCCCCACCCGGGCGACCATGCATACCGGCCAGCTCCCGGTCCATCACGGCGTGCTCTATCCACCCATGTACGGCGATCCGGGCGGCCTCACGCAGCAATCGATCACGCTTCCCTGGCTGCTCAAGCAGCAGGGCTACCGCACCCAGGGCGTAGGCAAGTGGCACATGGGGGAAAACGTTCCCAACCTGCCGCAGAGCGTGGGCTATGACGATTACTACGGCTTCCTCAGCGTCTCCGACATGTACACGGAGTGGCGCGACCAGTATTACAACCCCGAGGTGGTGCGCGACGAGGTGCGCACCACCTACATGGACAACAATCGCTTCAGCCACTACCTGATCCACGCCACCCCGGAAAAAGGTTGCCAGGCGCTGTCCGAGATCACGCTCCCGTGGGAGGCCGAGGCGCTCCAGGGTGTGCCCAACCGCGGCAATGCCAACAACTGCACGCCGCCCACGCCGAACAATCAGAAGGTGAGCTCTGCGCAGCTCGACCGCCTCTGGGCCGAGTACTCGGAGAAGTTCATCCGCTCGCACGCGGACGGCAAGCAGCCCTGGTTCCTCTATCATGCCACCCGCGGCTGCCACTTCGACAACTACAACAACGCCGGCGACCGCCGTCTCTCCTACGCCCGCACGCTCTACTCGGACTGCACCGTGGAGATGGACGAGATCCTCGGCCGACTGATCCGCACCCTCTATGAGACCGGGCAGGCCGACGACACGTTCGTCTTCTTTACCTCGGACAACGGACCTGAGGACGAGATCCCGCCGCACGGCTTCACCCCGTTCCGCGGCGGCAAGGGGGACACCTGGGAGGGCGGCGTGCGAGTCCCCGGCATCGCCTGGTGGCCGGGTATCGTGGAGCCGAGCCGGCGCTCCGACGGTCTTTTCGATCTTGCCGATCTCTACACCACCTTCACCACCCTGGCCGGTTTCGACTACGCGAAGGCCTCTCAATACAAGGACCGCTATCTCTACGGAGTGGACCAGTCGTCGTTCCTGCTGTCGAAGGACGGCGAGTCGAACCGCCGCAGCATCCTCAACTGGTACCTGACCAACTTCTCGGCCGTTCGCATGGACGAGATGAAGGCCCACCGCATGGTCTCCCTGCCCGTGGGTCTGGAACAGGGTTACTTCGGCGGTCTCGCCGGGGTGAACCTCCCTGTCTCCTATCTCTGGATGTTCAACCTCCAGGCCGATCCCAAGGAGAAGGAGAACATCAACATCCGCCACCTCTGGGCGCAGCACCTGTTCAGTGGCGAGTTCACGCGCTTCATGTGCGACCTCGTGGCCTATCCGCCGAACCTGCCGACGGAACCCATGGGCGAGCTGATGGCCCAGCAGCAGATCCAGCTACTCAAGGGGCACCCGGAGTCGTGGAAGGACGCCTGCAGTGCCAACATCGAGAGGAGATAGCCATGAAAAGGTTTTCCACCGTCTTGCTCGTCCTCCTCTTCACTTCGCGGGTCTGGGGGTACTCGGAGGATCAGCTCGGGCAGGACCCGCACAGCACGTTTCATTACAACCTCGTGCGGACGCTCGCCGCGGCCGCCGGCTTCAGCGCGGCCGACGCCGAGTCGATCGCCGACGCCTGCGAGGCCACGGACCGCGGCACCTTCTCCGGCGTCGCGCTGACCGGCACCGAACGCCCCGACGCGCACCAGGGCCAGCAGTCGCTCGGCCTCTACTACCACTTCGGCCGGCGCGGCTCGCAGAACGCCACGGGCGAGTACGAACTGCCGGGGGAGGACACCTGTCAGTTTTTTGACCGGGCACACGTGGCTGCCAAGGACCTCTCCGCCCGCTGCCCCTACGTCTGGCTCGCGAAGACGGCCGGCGCCTCGGGGGAGCCCGGTCCCTGTCAGGTCGAGGACGACGGGAGAACGGTCTCGGAGATGGCTGAGATCGAGCTCTGGGCGGTCTACGGCCGCGGCCTGCCGCGCTTCGGGGCTCCGACGATCGCGAAGGGCGGCGGCGCGGCCGGGCCGGTCGCGCCGCGCTCGCTCGACGCGCTCGGCATCTACCTCCACGCGCTCGCCGACTCCTATTCCCACGAGGCCTGCATGGAGCAGTGCAGCTTTCAGGGCCACAGCGTGGGTCCGGCGAGCTGCTCGGCGGTCTACTGGCACGAGATCGCAGAGTACGGCCCGGCGTCGCTCCAAAATTCCGGAATACAGTACACGCACAACGCAGCCCAGGCGGTCTGGCTGACGCTCAAGAGCTACCGGCAGGTCAACAGCCTCACGGGATCGGCGAAGTGGACCGACCAGCAGGCCCAGTCCTTCTGGGGGAGCTGGATCGCGCTGGACACGGGCGCCGAGCGGGAGAAGGCGGCGGATGCGGCGTTCAGTGAGTTGACGAAGTGATGCGTGAACCTGGAAAGGACCAAAAGGACGTCCTTTATGTCCTTGAGGTCCTTTCCGGGAAGTCCGGCGGGAGCACCCAAGTCTCCCGCCTCACCTTTTCCCAAGCAAACAGCAGAACCAGCTCAGCCGCCGGACATGGCTCTGCCCGGTCCAGGATTCCCAGCGACCATCCCAGCCAACCTGCCAGCGCCTCGGGGCGAACCCCGGCCTCCCGCAGCGATCGCAAGGTCAACCCCGCGTCCCTCTTGGACAGCTTCTCCCCCTGCGCGTTCACCACCAAGGGTACGTGGGCATAGACTGGCGGCGCCCCTCCCAGAGCCTCGATGAGCTGGATCTGCCGCGCGGTTGAGTCGAGCAGGTCGGCGCCTCGCACGACCTCGTTTATCCCCATCAGAAGGTCGTCCACCACCACCGCGAGTTGGTAGGCGTAGAGGCCGTCCCTCCTCTTGAGGACGAAATCGCCGACCGTCTGATCCACACGCTCGACTTGACGTCCATGGACCCGGTCGATCCACTCCACGGGCCGGTCGTGGACCCGGAAGCGGATCGCCGCGTCCGAGCAGTGCTCGAACCAGCCGGGGTCCAGGCGCTCGGGGCGGAAGGCGGCGGGGTAGGGTGCGGTCCCCTCCGGGCCGTGGGGCGCCGAGGCGATCGTTTGGAGGTCCTTGCGCGAGTGGCGGCAGGGGAAGAGACGGCCAGCCGCGGCGAGGCGGGCGAGCGCCTCCTCGTAGAAGGCGGACCGCTCCGATTGGACGTAAGGCCCCTCATCCCAATCCAATCCCAGCCAGGAGAGATCTTCCATTGCGGCCTCCGCCATGCCGGGGACGACCCGCGGACCGTCCAGGTCCTCCAGGCGCCAGACGAAGGTGCCGCCCTTCGAGCGCACAGAGAGCCACGCGGCCAGCGCAGTGCGGGCGTTGCCGACGTGGATCAACCCCGTAGGAGAGGGGGCGTACCGCCCCCGGGGAGAGGTCATGGCGCGAGAGTCTACGGTAAGGTTTGCGGGGTTCCCACGTATGAGGGAAGGACTCTTCCACTAGGAGGCTTCTGTTCATGAATGCCAAGACTCTCGCGGCACGCTTCGCCGCCGTGCTGATGGCCGTCCTGACGGCAGTCCCGGTCTTCCCCGCCGAACGCGCGGTTGAGCTGGAGGGCTATGACCAGCTCGTCCAGGGGATGGTCGACACCTGGGAGGTGCCGGGCCTCGCGATCGCCATCGTCAAGGACGGCCAGGTGGTCTATGAGAAGGGCTTCGGCTACCGCGACGTGGAGAAGAAGGTGCCCGTCACTCCGGACACGCTCTTTGCCATCGGCTCGGCCACGAAAGCGTTCACCACGTTCGTCATGGGCACCCTGGTGGACGAGGGCAAGCTCGACTGGGACAAGCCGGTCACCACCTTTCTGCCGGGGTTCCGGCTCCGCGACCGCGTGGCCACGGAGCAGCTCACGCCGCGGGACATGGTGACCCACCGCTCCGGACTGCCGCGGCACGACCTCTCCTGGTACAACGCGACCGAGCTCTCCCGCAAGGAGCTAGTGGAACGGCTTCCCTACATGGAGGCCACCTACCCGCTGCGCTCGCGCTGGCAATACAACAACTTCATGTTCCTCACCGCCGGCTATCTCGTAGAGCAGGTCACGGGCAAGAGCTGGGAGGACAACGTCCGCGAGCGCATCTTCGATCCCCTGGGGATGACCAATTCCAACTTCTCCGTGGAGGACTCCCAGAAGGCCGCCGACTTCGCCCTCCCCTACCGCGAGGACGACGACGAGAAGATCGAGCTCATCCCCTTCCGGGTGATCACGAACATCGGCCCAGCCGGGTCGATCAACTCGTCGGCCCGCGACATGGCGAAGTGGGTGCAGATCCATCTCGCCAAGGGCAAGATAGGCGACCGGCAGATCATCGGTCCGGCCACGCTGATTGACATCCACTCGCCCCACATGGTGATCACCGCGACTCCGGAGCGCGCCGAGATCTCCCAGGGGGCCTACGGCCTCGCTTGGTTCATCGACACCTACCGCGGCCACCAGAGGGTGCACCACGGCGGCAACATCGACGGCTTCTCCGCCCTCGTGTCCCTGCTCCCGAACGACAACCTCGGCATGGTGATCCTCACGAACAGGAACGGCACCGAAGTGCCCGAGCTGCTCGT
The DNA here is from genome assembly GCA_035556715.1 of Thermoanaerobaculia bacterium. Taxonomy (GTDB): domain Bacteria; phylum Acidobacteriota; class Thermoanaerobaculia; order Multivoradales; family UBA5704; genus DATMER01. The sequence goes on along the minus strand of DATMER010000043.1, from coordinate 4,340 downwards.
GCGCCACACGGTGGACCGGCTGCTCAAGCTCGATCCCATCGACTGGAACGGCGAGGCGCTGGGCAAGCGCGATATCGCCGAGGCCGCAGACAAGGAGGCCGAAGCCAAGAAGGAGACGGCACGCAAGCCGGGCACGAAGCCGGCTCACAAGCTGGAGGACTATGCCGGCGACTACGCCCACCCGGGCTACAGCCCGCTCAAGGTCGAGGTGGACGGCACGCGGCTGAAGCTGACGTACAACCACCTCAGCACGCCGCTGGAGCACTGGCATTACGAGACCTGGACCGGGGCCAAGGGCGGCGACCACCCGACCTTCGAGGATCGGAAGTTCCTCTTCGAGACGGACGTGGCCGGCAACGTGGTGGCCGTCCGGGCCCCGTTCGAGGTCTCGCTCAAGGACGGGATCACGTTCACCAAGAAGCCGGACTCCCGTCTGTCCGACCCGGCGTACCTCTCGCGATTTGTGGGCGACTATGAGTTGGCTGGCGAGACCGCCTCGATCCAGCTTGCGGGCAACGTACTGACCGTGAACTTCCCCGGAACCTCCCAGTTCCACCTCGTGCCGGAGGTCAATGGCGAGTTCTCGGTCAAGGAGGCATCTAACCTACGCGTGCGGTTCGAGGAGGAGGGCGGCAAGGCGACGGCAATGACGGTCATGCAGCCGAACGGGGTGTTCACGGCGAAACGGAAGTAGGATCCTCAAAGTTCTCGTCTGCGTCCTCCTGCTGGTCCTCGACCTCTGCCTCAGGCTGGCGGCGCTGGCGCCAGATCCCGGTGAGCAGCGCGGGCCAGAGGCTGCAGGAGAGGACCATTACCGTGGGCGAGAAGCCGGGCATCGTCAACACGGGAAACCAATTGTGGGCGAGGTAGCCCTCCGGGAAGAGCCTGCGGTGGAGGATTGCCGAGGTGTAGTAGACGTGGGGACCGGGCGCGATCGACGCGGGCACCCGCGTGTTGAAGAGCGTCTCGGTCTCGCTCGTGAGGACACGGGCGAACAGGTCGATCTCCGAATTCCGGTAGCGCTGCCCCTTGAGGTTGAAGAGCGCGTGGGCCACCCGGCCCAGAGTGGTCACGCGGTCGTCGTAGAACCCGTCCATGCTGTAGACCAGGGCCGCGGGGAGGTCGCCAAAGTCGGGTTTGAACAATCTTTCATTGGCGTGAACCACGTGCGCCCACACGAGCTTGCCGTAAGTCAGGAGCTGCTCGCTGTCGGCGAAGAGGCCCGCGACCTTCGGATCGTTCGTGTCCAGCCAGTCCGGCGGCTGGATGCGGTGGAGCTTGCGCAGCACCACGCCCGGAGACCGCGGCGGAGGTCCCAGCCTCTTCCGCATCCGGTCGAGGAGGTCCCCCACCGTATCGGTCGGCTTACCCACCGAGCGTTGCCACATAGGGGACCAGGGCCCAGGCCAGCAGAGGGAGGGCCCAGTATTCCATAGGAATCCAGAACAGGGTGTGCTTCGGCTTGAACGTGAGCTGCTCGCCCGAGTCGCAGTCGAGGGACAGCCGGCGGAGGCGGTTCCAGGAACGGCCGGTCCCCCAGATGGTGACAGCCGCCACGATCAGCGCCACGTTCTTGGGCCACTCGTTGGCCGTGTAGTAGCCGGCCCCCAGGACCCGGTCCACGCCGAGCTGGACGAAGACAAGGGCGGCGAAAGCGAGGATCGGGGCCGCAATACCGCGACCCTTGTGGATAATGAACATGCCAGATTTCCTGGGGTGATGGTATGGAGATGCCTGGGAAGAATCAAGAGGCTACTCGAACCGCTCCGGCGCCCCATCCCGTCTGCGCTGGAGGAGTAGGGCCATGCGCTCCAGGACCTCGGGCGTGACCTCCCCTTCTTCGGCCCCTTCTTTGGCGAACCCGCGGAGGAAGCGCATGGCGTCCACAAGGTAAGGGTCGGAGAAGAGCCCTTCCGCCTCGAGCGCGAGCTCGCCGATCTCTCCGGATCGATCCTCCCGCAGGTAGGCCGAGACCAGGTCCAGGGTGACCAGGGCCGCGTCATGGCCCAGCCCGCGCTCGAGGAAGGCCGCCCGGGTCTCGCGGAGAGCGGATTCGACATTGCCCAGCCGGTTCGAGCCATCCCGGAGCACGGAAGCTCCCACGGCGCCGGTCGGATAGGCATCCGGGTCCGCCGGCTCCGTACTTTCCGCCACCTCGCTCCCCCTGTCCCGCGAGGCGAGCCGGAAGGAGGTGCCGAGGTGGACCCAGGCCAGGGCGCGAACGTTCTCGACCTTTTCCGCTCCGTACGCCTCCGGGCTCAGCCGCTGGGCGATGAGGGCGGCCAGCCTGGCGTACTCGACGGCCTCCTCGGGCTCGTCGATCCAGGCGGCCCGGCACTTTGCCTCCAGCAGCTCACAGAGCTCCAGGGTGTGGAAGCGGTCGTCCTGGCGGATCAAGGCCCGGCGGCGGTGCTCGGGCTGGCTCAGGAGCCGGGCCGCGGCGGCCTGGCCCGCGGCGGAGAGGACGTCCTGCAGGGCGCGGAGGACGCCGCGCACGGTCTCCCCCCGTCCCAGGTCCTGCCCGGCAGGCTCATCCCTCTTTGCGAAGCGGTGCCCCTGCCAGCGCACCACGCTCCCGGAGCGGGCAGGCAGGCGGTCCACCGCTTCCTGGCAGGAGACGCACGACGCGAGGTGCGCCTCCAGCACGCGGCTCTCCTCGCGGCCCAACTCGCCGCGGACGTAGAGCGCCAGCACCTCCGGCTTGGGATGTCCCTGGTCCATGAACAGGATTGTATCCGTCCTCGGCAACCATGTCGCGGAGTGACATGCCCCAGTTGATCCCATCCCCCCTCTCCCCAACCCTCTCCCCCGTGCCGGGGGAGAGGGAGCCTCAGGCGGAACAGGCACGATGTTTGATATGTTCTGGTCAATTGGTGGGGAGTAGCTGCCCGGGACGTACCCGGGTTGGAAGGCCGTCAAGACGGCGGCGCACAACGCCACCCGGCCTTCCGATAGGCGAAGCGGACCGACGGCGAGACCACCACGACACGCAACCCGTGCCGTGGGCCTCGGCTTTCGCGCCCCACGGCCTATCTCGAGGAGATAGGTCATGCAGGAAACCTCCTTATGGCTCTGGGTGGGCTTCAACGCCTTCATCCTGGCCATGCTCGCCCTGGACCTGGGCGTCTTCCATCGCAAGTCCCACGAGGTCTCGGTCAAAGAGGCCACGATCTGGAGCGCGGTCTGGATCTCGCTCGCCCTCGTCTTCAACGCCGGCATCTACTTCTTCCGCGGTGCCGAGCCGGGCATCCAATTCTTCACCGGCTATCTCATCGAGAAGTCGCTCAGCGTCGACAACATCTTCGTCATCGCGCTGATCTTCAGCTACTTCGCGGTGCCCAAGGCCTACCAGCACCGGGTGCTCTTCTGGGGCATCCTGGGCGCCCTGGTGATGAGGGCGATCTTCATCGTGGCCGGCGCGGCGCTGCTCGCCCGCTTCCACTGGATCATCTACATCTTCGGCGCCTTCCTGCTGTTCACCGGCATCCGGATGGCCCTCCACCGGAACGAGGAGATCCACCCCGAGAACAACCCTGTGCTCAACCTGGTGCGCCGGCTCGTGCCAGTGACGAACGATTATCATGGGGGCCATTTCTTCGCGCGCGATGCCCGCAATATGGGCAAGCTCATGGCCACGCCGCTCTTCCTCGTCCTGGTGCTGGTGGAGACTACGGACCTGATCTTCGCCGTGGACTCGATCCCGGCGATCTTCGCGGTGACCGAGGACCCGTTCCTCGTCTACACCTCAAACATCTTCGCGATCCTGGGCCTGCGGTCGCTCTACTTCGTGCTCGCCGGGGTGATGGACAAGTTCGTCTACCTCAAGCTGGGCCTGTCGGCGATCCTGGTTTTCGTGGGCGCCAAGATGCTCCTCACCGAGGTCTACAAGGTCCCCGCGACCGTGTCGCTGCTCGTCGTGATCTCGCTGCTGACCGTCGCCGTCGTGGCTTCCCTGAGGAAGAACCGCCGTGAGGCCCGGATAGCCGCGGAGCTCACCTGAAGGTGGGCAGACATCACGCCAGATCCCGGGACATCGCCTTTGGCGGGAGACATCGGCCGGATGTCACCCGGTATCGAGCGGTTCCGGAAACATCGCCCCGAACAGGGAGACACCGTCCCGATCCGGCTCGAAATCGAGTCGGATGGAGGGGCATCGTCTCGATCCTGGTGACATCGAGTTGGTGTTTTCCAGCATCCACTGGACCTGCCCCGGTTCAGTGGACAGTTTAGAGTTTGGGTTTTCTTCTCTTCGGGGGGCCTGGGGGGCAGAGCCCCCCAGCACCAAGGTCCTACGGAAACGCGTAGCGGGCCGCGACTTAGCGTCATGCTAGGCGGCCTTG
>DATMER010000042.1:0-32348 GCA_035556715.1 Thermoanaerobaculia bacterium | reverse complement strand
ACTCTGAGGGTATGACCTCATACCCTCAGGTCGCGGCCCGTTCCCCCGATGGGGAGGCCTTCCCCAGCGAGGAAGGCCGGCAAGGATGCCGGCGCTCCCAGGGAAAGAACCTCTCCAGCGGCAAAGTTAGCGCCTATGGGGTCCTCCCCCCGCCCACCCACAGAATCCATGATCGAGGGGAGGGCAGGGGAGGGGTCTCCTTCTCTCCGCTGATAGCGGGATACAATGCCGGGCGCGCTCTGCATGCTGTCGTGGCACAGGATCGGGAGAGCGGGCGCTCTCTCTCATAACCATGTCTCCTCCAGGTCCGGACCTTTGGGAGCCGGACTTCAGGACCAGGAGGCCCTCATGAGATGTCTCTTCTGCAAGCAGGGTGAGACCCGGCCCGGCCGGGTGACAGTCGTGCTCCAGCGCGGAGAGACCCTCGTCATCTTCAAGGACGTTCCGGGCGACGTCTGCGAGAACTGCGGCGAATACTTCCTGTCCGAGGAGATTACGGGGCAGCTCCTGGACCGCGCCGAAGAGGCGATCCGCAAGGGGGCCGAGGTCGAGATCCTCCGCTTCGCGGCTTAGCCCTGCTCCCCCGGCAGCTCCATCGTGAACACCGTCCCCCGGGGCTCGTTGTCCTCCACCCGGATCGACCCGTTGTGGTCGGTGACGATGCGGTGGACGATGGCCAGGCCGAGCCCGGTGCCGCGGCCCTTGGTGGAGTAGTAGGGGAGGAAGAGCTTGTCCCGGGAGCTCGGCGGAATGCCGCGGCCCGTGTCCGCCACCCGGATCTCCAGGTGTCCCCCGTTGCGATTCTCCCTCCTCGCCGAGACCGTCACCCTCCCCGGGGCCTCCGTTGCCTCGACCGCGTTGTCCAGGAGGTTGATCAGCGCCCTCCGTACCTGCTCGCCGTCGATCAGGGCCGGGGAGGCGCCGTCTTCGACCTCGGCCGCGAGCTCCACCCCGGGCTTCAGGTCCCGGTAGAGGCTCAGCGTGTCTCCCACCAGGCGGGACAGGTCGACCTGGGTCGGGCGCGGACGGGGCATGCGGGCGTAGCGCGAGAACTCATCCACCATCGCGCTCAGGGTCATCACCTCGCGGATGATGATCTCGACTCCCTCCTCGACCGTCTTGCCCAGCCCGGGATCCCCCTGCTGGTGCTTGCGCAGCATGCGCTCGGCCGACAGCCGGATCGGGGTGAGGGGGTTCTTGATCTCGTGCGCGATGCGCCGCGCCGCCTCGTTCCAGGCCGCGAGCCGCTGCGCCTCCACCAGCTCCCGGTTGCTCCGCTCCAGCGCCTCCTTGTTGCTCTCCAGCTCCTCGGTCATCCGGTTGAATGACTCGATCAGGACCCCCAGCTCGTCGTCGGCCTCCACATCCACCCGGTGGCCGAGATCGCCGCCGCTGATGGCCCGCGTGCCCTCGGCGAGCGCCTGGATCGGCACCGTCACCCGCTTCGCCAGGTAGAGCCCGGCCCACGAGGAGCCCAGGAGGATGAGCAGGGTGACCATCAGGAAGAGCAGGAGATGGCTCGCCCGCAGGTCGTCCTTCTGGACCTCGAGCTGCTGGTAGGACTGGAAGTCGCGCACGATCTGGTCCGTCTCCCGGGCCACGAGCGGATCGAGGAGTGTCCCGGCCACGACGATCACCGGGCCCGGAGGTTCGGACACCGCGGCAAGGACCAGCCGCCCGGGCACGCCGCCGGCCGGCGCGTCCCTGCGCACGGCCCTGCCCTCCCGGGCCGCCTCCTCCAGGAAGTCGCGGCCGGGGTTGGGCAGGCTGGAGATGCCGGACTGGGAGTCGAGGACGGCGCTGACGAGATCGTTCCCCTCGTAGACGGCCAGGAGGTCCAGGTCGAGCTCGGCGAGGAGTTCCTGCAGCCGCCGGGTGAGCCGCGGGCGCTCTGCGGACCGCTCCAGGTCGATCTCCGCCACCTCCCCGAGCGCCCGCGAGGCGTCCCGGAAAGCCGTGCCCTCGACCCGGTCGTAGAAGGCCTGGGCCACGAGGCTGCCCCGCGCCAGCACCGGCGCCAGGGGAGTGTTGAACCAGCGGTCGATCGATCCCTGGAGCAACTCGGTGGCGATGAAGAAGAGGACCAGGACCGGGATGAGCGACAGCCCGACGTAGGTGGCGACCAGCTTGAACTTGAAGTTCGACCCCAGGATCCGGTGCCGCCGCTCGACCAGCAGCTTGATCAGGTTGCGCAGTAGGACGAAGGCGACGACCAGGATGAGGATGACATTGACGTACCAGAGGACGAACAGGAGAACCCGGTTCGCCACCAGGGCCGCGGGGAGGTCGCGCCCGCGCTGCGACATGTAGAAGAGGGGGGTGAAGAGGAGCAGCAGCGCGGCCAGCCCGCCGAGGAGGACCCGCTGGTTCCTGAGGTGGCGCCCGAGCCGGTCGCGGAGCCTCATGGCGAGGGCCTGCCGGGATAGCGGAACTTGTTGGAGTCCTTCCACTCGGTGTGGATCGCCGCCGGGATGAACGAGAGGATCGTGCGCGAGCCGAGCCCGGCGCGCACCTTGATCAGCAGCCGCCCCCGCGGAGTCCCACCGCCGAGGGTGAAGACGGGGACCTTGTCGATTCGGGTCATGGCCGCTTCGAGCGCCTCCCGGTCGCGCACGGTGCGGCTCTCGATCAGCTCGCCGTCCAGCTTGAGGTGGACGCTGTAGGTGCGGGCGACCGCGTCGTGCACGGCCATGACCTCGAGGGTGCTGCGGTCGAGCCGGTTGTCGTACCAGCGCTTGCGGTCCTTGTGGAGCTCGAGCTCGTAGAGGATGGAGGTGGGGAGGCCGCTGTCGATGCGCCGGGCGAGCCGCGCGTCGATCCCGCCGGTCAGGTTGAAGCTGGCGAGGACCCGGTCGCCGTCCAGAGCGGCGCGCAGGTCGGAGATCTTCGCGTCGGCCCGGGCCTGCGAAGCGAGCACCAGGAGGCCGAGCAAGGCAAGGACGACTCTCATCGGGATAAAAAGGATACCATCTGCCCCATGGCGACGAAGGCTGCGGCGCCCAAGCCGAAGGAGAAGGAGCCGGTCAAGCGCGTTCTTGCCTCGAACCGCCGCGCCCTGCACGACTACCACGTCCTGGAGACCGAGGAGGCGGGCATCGCGCTCAGCGGGACCGAGGTCAAGGCGGTCCGCACCGGCAAGGTCCAGCTCAAGGACAGCTTCGTCGAGTTCCGCAACGGCCAGGCCTGGCTGGTGGGCGTCCACATCAGCCCGTACAGCCACGGCAACCGGGAGAACCACCCCCCGGAGCGCGACCGCCGCCTGCTGCTCAAGCGCCGCCAGATCGAGCGCTTCTTCGGCCGCACCCAGACCAAGGGCATGACCGTGGTCCCCCTGTCGGTCTACCTCAAGGGCAACTGGATCAAGGTGGAGGTTGCCCTGGCCCAGGGCAAGAAGGTCTACGACAAGCGGCAGGCCGAGAAGGAGAAGGAGCTGGACCGGGAGGTCGAGGCGGCCGTCAAGGGCGGCCGCTGGTAGCCTCCCGGGCTCAAACGCTGTCGCCCGCCCTCTTGCGCCAGCCGCCCGTGTCCTGGATCTTCTCCAAAGCCGTCTGGCCGCCGTAGCGCGCCACGATCCGGTCGTCGTAGTCGTCGGCGAGGGTGGCTACGGAGGTGATGGCCCGCAGCAGGTCGCGCGGCTCCAGGCTGCTGCCGAAGAGAGAGTGGGCGAAGAAGATGTCGCTTCCGACGACGGAGAACGAGCCGCAGAGCAACTGGTGGTTCAGCTCCAGCAGCCCGAGCATCAGGTCGTCCTCCATCTCCACGTCCTGGACGCAGTAGGACATGATGGTGACCACGGCCTCCTCGTTGCCGTAGGGCTCCACCGAGATCTCCAGCACCGTGGTGCCGTAGCGCACGTAGAAGTGATTGTTCTCGGGGTCGTGGTACGGCTCGTCGAAGAGCTCCCCGAGATACTCCTTGACCTTCCCGAAGGTCTCTTCCTGGACCGCGTGCTCGAACATGGACGTCACCTCCTCGCGTACTCTACCAGCTTGATCTCCTTTAGAAGCCCGTTGACACCCTTCGCGCTTGAGACTAACGTTGGGGCCTTGGTTGCAGGTCCCTTTGATCCCGTTTCCCACCCTCTCCGCTCCGATCGATCCCCCCGGGGAAACGGGGTATCAGCAGCTCAAAGCGCAGCAGAAGACGGACTCTCTGGGATAGGAGGAGAAAGGATGCGTAGTCGAGGAGGTTTCATCGGGAGGGCGCTGGCTGTTGCCGTGATTGCCGCCCTCGGTGCGCTGGCCGCCGGTCCCCTGCATGCGGCCGGGTTCAGCATCTTCGAGCAAGGCTCCAGGGCGATGGGCATGGCGGGCGCGTTCACCGCCCAGGCCGACGACCCGTCGCTGCTGTACCACAATGCGGGCGGGCTGGCCTTCGTGACCGAGCGGGAGATCTCGACCGGCCTGACCTGGATCACCAGCACCGAGGCCGAGTTCGAGGGCGCGGACCCCTTCCCGGGCGCGGGCTACCGGGCCGAGCAGGAGGGGCTCTCCGAGTTTCCGCCGCACCTGTACTGGGTCCAGCCCCTCAACGACACCTGGAAGTTCGGCCTGGGGGTCAACGCCCCGTTCGGCCTGACCACCTCGTGGGAGAACCCGGACGAGTTCGCCGGCCGGTTCCTCAGCTCCAAGGCCGCCCTGCGCGCCATCGACGTCAACCCGACGATCGGCTGGCAGATCACCGACAGCTTCGGCCTGGGCATCGGCGCCGTCGGCCGCTTCAGCGACGTCGAGCTCAACCGCCACGTGGGGGCCGTCAACCCCTTCACCCAGCGGGTGGTCAACGTCGGTCGGCTCGTGCTGGAGAGCGAGTTCGGCAATGCCTTCGGCTGGAACGCCGGCATCCTCCACAAGGTCAACAACAGCTTCTCCTGGGGCCTCTCCTACCGCAGCAAGATCGACATGGACTACGACGGCGACGCCCGGCTCGACCAGATCTCCACCGGCAACGCGCAGTTCGACGCCGCGGTCCGCGCCCAGCTCCCCTTCGGCGTCGACCTGCCGGTCGAGACCAACATCGAGTTTCCCGACCAGGCGAGCCTGGGCCTGGCCTTCGCCCTGACCCAGAACGTGCTTGTGGAGACCGACTTCAACTGGATGGGCTGGAGCACCTTCGACCAGGTGCCCATCGAGTTCGTGGGCGGCGCTGGCAACTCCCTGCCCGACACCGAGATCCCGGAGGAGTGGGACGACGCCAACAGCTACCGCGCCGGCCTGCGCTGGACCGCCAGCCCGACCTCCGAGTGGCGCTTCGGCTTCGTCTTCGACGAGACGCCGCAGCCCGAGGAGTCGGTCTCCCCCCTGCTGCCCGACGCGGACCGCATGGGCTACACCATTGGCTACGGCCGCACCGGCCCGGGCCTGGGCTTCGACATCGCGCTCATGTACATCGATTTCAAGGAGCGGACCCGCGGCCGGAGCTTCGTCGGCGAGGGCCCGTTCTTCGGCACCTACAACACGCAGGCCGCCCTGCTCGGCGTAACCCTCAATTGGTAAGAGAGGAGGCTCATCCATGCTCCGTGTGAAGACTTTCGCGAGCGCCCTGGCGCTCGTTTTTCTCCTGCCGGCGGTGCTCCTGCCGGTGGCGGCCGTCGCCCAGGTCGATACCGGCACCGCCAACTTCACCCGCTATGTCGCCATCGGCGACAGCCTGACCGCGGCATTCATGAGCGGCGGCCTGAGCCGCACGGCCCAGCTCAGCAGCTATCCCATCCTGATCAACCGCCAGGCCACCGGCCAGACCACCGGCTTCGAGCAGCCGTTCGTGAGCGACCCCGGCATCCCCGCGCTCCTCGAGCTCAAGAGCCTGGCGCCGCTGAACATCGGCCCCAGGGCGGGCTCGGGCCAGCCCCAGAACCTGAACCTGCCACGTCCCTACAACAACCTGGCCGTGCCGGGCGCCGATGTCCATGACGTGGTCGCCACGGTCACCGACAACGGCGGCCTGCACGACCTGATCCTGCGCGGGATCGGCACCCAGCTCCAGCAGGCGGTCGCCCTGCAGCCGACCTTCACCACGATCTGGATCGGCAACAACGACGTGCTCGGCGCGGCCCTCGCCGGCCGGGTCATCGAGGGGGTCACCATCACCCCGGTGGCCAACTTCCAGGCCGACTTCCGGACGATCGTCGACACCATCGCGGGCACCGGCTCCAGGATGGCGATCGCCAACATCCCCGACGTCACCGGCATCCCCTTCGTGACCACGATCCCCTTCGTGGTGGTCAACCCGGCCACGAACCAGCCGGTGATCGTCAACGGCCAGCCGGTCCCCCTGATCGGACCCAACGGCCTGCTGACCCCCGGCGACCGCGTGCTCCTCACCGCCCGGGCCGAGCTGACCCAGGGCCGGGGCATCCCAACGGCGCTCGGCGGCACCGGCCAGCCGCTCTCTGACGCGGCGGTCCTCAGCGCCGCGGAGATCTCCTCCATCAACGCCCGCGTCGCGGCCTTCAACAGCTTCATCCAGAGCGAGGCCGCCCGGGTGGGCGCCGCGTTCGTGGACATGAACGCGACCTTCCGCGTGGTGGCCAACGAGGGCCTCGACGTCGGCGGCCTCACCTTCACCGAGAACTTCCTCACCGGCGGCGTGTTCTCCTACGACGGTGTCCACCCGAACGCCTTCGGCTACGCCTACATCGCCAACCTGTTCATCGAGGAGATCAACGACCAGTTCGGCGGCGAGATCCCGCTGGTCAACCTCTTCCCCTTCATCTTCGGCCCCGACGCGAGCACCCAGACGTCCACGGCGGCGGTCGAGACTGCGGAGGGCGGCATCCTGACCTCCGCGGCGGTGCGCAACCTCTTCTGGGCGCTCGATATCAAGACCGAGGCGCCCAAGGGAAGGAAGCCGCGCAAGGGCCGCAAATAGTCCGGCAGCGACCTTGAAGATCGAAAGGGCGGGAACCTTCGGGTCCCCGCCCTTTTCGTTTCCGGCTACCATAGAGCCTGCTGCGTCTGACAAGAAGGGGGACCGATGGACCAGGACCTCGATCACCTGAAGCTCCTTTCCATCTTCCACTACGTGCTGGCGGTGGTCGTCGGGCTGTTCGCCTGTCTGCCCCTCCTGCACGTCTTCCTGGGGATCTCCATGGCCTTCGGCACGCTGGACGGGACGGACCCTGGCGACGCCTTCTCCATGATGATGGGCTGGTTCATCGCCGTCTTCGCCGCGGGGTTCGTCGTCGCGGGGTGGGCGCTGGCGGTCTGCCTGGCGCTGGCCGGCAGCTACCTCGCGCGGCGCGTCCGCTATAACTTCTGCCTGGTCGTGGCCGCGGTCTCCTGCGTCTTCATGCCGCTCGGCACGGCTCTCGGCATCTTCACCATCCTGGTGCTGATGCGGCCCTCGGTGAAGGCGCTGTTCGAGGGCGCCCCCCGGAGCTCCCCGGGTTTCCAGCAGGTGCCCTGACATTTGGCAGGCACCAGATTGTCACGAAACTGCCCGCTCCTGTACTCTACTGTCTAATGGCCTCAGGAACATCGTGGAGGGTGGGGAGCGTCTCTGAGGCGTAGTATTTGCGGCGTTATTCCTTGAACTGTCGTGTTTCGGTAAAGCGCAGGGCTGCTCGGAGGGACCACGGATGATAGATCGCGGGAATTCATGTCTTCGGTACCCGGACAGGTCGGCTCGGTTGGCTGTCGTGGCGCTGCTGGGGTGCTGTGTCTTGCCCCTGCAAGCACAGCAGGACCCCTGGAGCTCACCCGGCGTTCAGGTGATCGACAGCTCGGGCGGCTCCGGTGCGGGCAACTCCGGGGCGGGCGAGAGCAAGAGGGAGCAGGTGGACCGCATCGAGGCGCGGTACAGGGAGATCCTCTCCGCCTGGGTTGCGGGAGAGGTCGACCGCGCGCCGGACGATCTCATCGAGCTGGAGAAGTCGGTCGTCGCCGACGGCGACCCCAAGTCGCGCAAGCGCCTGCGCGACTCCGAGCAGGCGGTCATCCATGAGCTCGGGGCGACCAGTCTCGAGGTCTTGGTGCCGATCGCCATGCTCCACCACGAGACGTACTCGCGCCACCTGGCGCGCGGCATCCGCCAGGCCCCCCTGGCGGTGACCCACGCCCGCCAGATGGCGCGCGACCTCGCCATCCTCTACAACCAGCAGTCGGGCTCCGAAGGTTCCGCCGTGGTGGCCAGCCGCGTGCTGACCAGCCTCGGCGGGATGATGATGGAGTCCGCCCAGCAGATCCCGGCCGCGGAGCTGTTCTACCAGGCGCTGGAGTTGGATGGCCGCAACCTCGCGGCCCGGCTCGCCCTGGCCACGATCTACGAGAAGAGCGCCCAGCCCGAGAGCGCGATCAAGGGGCTGAGAGAGGTGCTCAAGCTCGACCCCGACCACGCCGAGGCCCGGTTCCGCCTGGCCATGAACCAGAAGCGGATGGGCGACGAGGCGGAGGCGAAGAAGATCCTCAACGAGATGGCGGCCGCCACCGACACCGGCTGGGTCGCCCCGCTCGTCTACCAGGAGCTGGCCCGCCTGTACGGCGGGTCCGGAGACTGGGCATCCGCCGAGAAAGTCCTGCGGACCGGCCTCGGCCGCTACCCGGACCACGTGCGGCTCCACATCGAGCTCGCCCTGGTGCTCGACCACCGCGGCAGCTTCGGCGAAGCCAAGACCCTCCTCCAGAAGGTCCTGGCCATGCCCCCCGGCTCTGGTGGGTTGTCCGCCGACAATGAGCGGCTCCTCTACAACAGCGTCCGCCCGGAGACCTTCTCCGAGGCGCGCAGCATCCTGGAAGACAACTCCCGGTCGCGCCTGTCCGTCCTGGCCCAGGCCCTGGGCACGCCGACGTCGGGCGGGGAGGGTGGACGATGAAACGCACTCCGGCCCTCTTCCTCCTTCTCATCGCCGGGCTTGCCGGAGCAGCCCATGCCGCGGTGGCGCCGCGCATCCAGTCCCCGACCGCGGACCAGCCGATCTTCGGCGAGGTCGAGGTGGTCGTCGGGGTGTCCGCGGACGAGCCGGTCTCGCGCGTCGAGATCTTCGTCAACGGCGTGCGCCGGGCCGTGCTCACCAAGCCGCCGTTCCAGACCCGGATCGACGTGGGCGATGACAACAGCAGCCGCGAGTTCAAGGTCGTGGCCTACGGCGCCGCGGGCGGCGTCGGCACGCACACGGTCGCCACCGACGCGATCCGGATCGACGAGCAGATGGAGGTCCGCCTGCAACAGCTCTTCGTCACGGTCACGCGTGGCGCGACGAGCGACTCGCGGCGGGTCCTGGACCTCGAGCAGGAAGACTTCCGTATCCTCGACAACGGCAAGCCGCAGGAGATCATCACCTTTGGCAAGGGGGAGGTGCCGCTGACGGCGGTGCTTCTCCTCGACACCAGCGAGAGCATGCAGGGCGAGCGGCTGGAGGCGGCGCGCCGCGGCGCGAGCGTCTTCCTGGGCGGCATGCGGCCGGACGACGAAGCCAGCCTGCTGATGTTCTCCGACCGGCTGCTGCGCGCCACCCCGTTCACCCAGGACCGCGGCGAGCTCGAGCAGGTCCTGGCCGAGACCGAGGCGGTCGGCGGCACCTCGGTCAACGACTTCCTCTACATGGCGCTCAAGCTGCTCGACTCCCGCATCGGCCGGCGCGCCGTCATCCTCCTCTCGGACGGCTTCGACGTGCACAGCGTCCTGCCCATTGACGAGGTGCTGTGGAAGGCGCGCACGAGCCAGTCGCTCATCTACTGGATCCAGCTCGACGAGGAGCAGAAGGAGAAGTCCTTCAACTCGGCCTGGCGGGACCACAAGGGGAACGACCACGAGTACCAGACGCTCAAGAAGACGGTGGAGGAGAGCGGCGGCCGCATCCTCAACATCCAGCGCATCGGCGAGCTGGAGCACGCCTTCGCGAGCATCCTGAAGGAGTTGCGGGAGCAGTACGTGATCGGCTACTACCCGACCGACTTCAAGAAGGACGGCCGCTGGCACAAGATCAACGTCGACGTGAAGCGGTCGGGCGTGAAGGTCCGCGTGCGCGAGGGGTATGTCGATTATTGATCCCATCCTCCCTCTCCCCATCCCTCTCCCTCACCTGCGTGAGGGAGAGGGGGCCGGGCTAAGAATTCCGGGATTATCGAAGCACCCTCGCGGGTTGTAACGACCGCTGGCACCGGCCTTCGCTCCCTCCCCCAGTTCCCGACATCGAGAACCTCGCGAAGGGCTTGGCCGGTCCATCTTCTGCTAGGATTACGCCCCCTATGGAATCGATCTACGTCCGCGGTGCGCGCGAGCACAACCTGAAGAACGTCTCCCTGGAGATCCCTCGCAACCGGCTCGTGGTGATCACGGGAGTTTCGGGCTCCGGCAAATCGTCGCTGGCTTTCGACACGCTGTTCGCCGAGGGCCAGCGGCGTTACGTGGAGTCACTCTCGTCCTACGCCCGGCAGTTCCTCCAGCAGATGGAGAAGCCGGACGTGGACTCGATCGACGGGCTCTCCCCGGCGATCTCGATCGAGCAGAAGTCGGTCTCGAAGAACCCGCGCTCGACCGTGGGCACGGTCACCGAGATCCACGATTACATGCGACTGCTCTACGCCTCGGTCGGCATCCCCCACTGTCCGACCTGCGGCCAGACCATCCGGCCGCAGACCGTGCAGCAGATGGTGGACCGCGCCCTGGAGCTGCCCGAGGGGACCCGGCTCGTCCTCTACGCACCCTATGTGCGCGGCAAGAAGGGAGAGTACAAGAAGCAGCTCGCGCAGATGGCCCGCGAGGGCTTCCTCCGCGCCCGCATCGACGGCAAGATGGTCGAGCTCACGGGCGAGCCGCCCAACCTCGACAAGCAGAAGAAGCACTCGATCGACATCGTCATCGACCGCATCGTGGCCAAGCCCGGGATCGAGAAGCGCATGGCGGACTCGATCGAGACCGCCCTCAAGGTGAGCGGCGGCCTGGTCGTGCTCGCCCCCGAAGGGGCTGCGGAAGAGACCCTGTCCCAGAGCTACTCGTGCGTCGAGTGCGGCACGAGCCTGACCGAGATCACGCCGCGGCTCTTCTCCTTCAACAGCCCCTACGGCGCCTGCCCGGCCTGCTCCGGCCTCGGCACTCTCATGGGGGTCGACCCGGACAAGATCGTGCCCGACCCGGAGCGCGGCATCGACGCCGGTGCCGTGGCCCCCTGGCCCGAGGGGTCGAAGTCCTGGCGCATGAAGATGGTCGAGACCATCTCGAAAGCCATGGGCTTCTCCCTCTCGACCCCCTGGAAGCGGCTGCCGGCCGAGGCGAAGCGGATCATCCTGCACGGCTCGGGCGACAAGGAGCTGAGCTTCAGCCTGACCGGCAAGAAGTCGAGCTACTCCTGGACCGGCAAGTACGAGGGGGTCATCCCCATGCTCGAGCGGCGCCACAAGGAGACCGACTCGGCGACGATCCGGGCCGAGATCGAGAAGTACATGTCGGTCCATCCCTGCCTGGCCTGCAACGGCCGGCGCCTGCGGCCCGAGGCCCTGGCCGTTACGGTCAAGAACAAGGCCATCGACGAGCTCTCCAGCCTGCCGGTCTCCGACCTGCGCGCCTGGGTCGGGAAGCTGAGCCTCGACAAGCGCGAGCGGGCGATCGCGGAGAAGGTCGTGCAGGAGATCTCGGACCGGCTGACCTTCCTCGACGACGTGGGCGTGGGGTATCTAACCCTGGACCGGTCGTCCGCCACGCTCTCGGGCGGCGAGAGCCAGCGCATCCGGCTCGCGACCCAGATCGGCAGCAAGCTCATGGGCGTGCTCTACGTGCTGGACGAGCCCTCGATCGGCCTCCACCAGCGGGACAACGCGCGCCTCCTGACCACGCTCAAGGGGATGCGCGACCTGGGCAACTCGGTGCTGGTCGTGGAGCACGACGAGGAGACGATCCGGGAGGCCGACTGGGTGATCGACCTCGGTCCCGGCGCCGGGGTGCATGGCGGCGAGGTGGTGTCCCAGGGCACGCCACAGCAGGTCATGAAGGACCCGAAGTCGCTGACCGGCCGCTACCTGCGGGGCGACCTCGAGGTGCCGGTGCCGGAGCGGCGGCGCGAGGGCCGCGGCAAGCCGGTGATCATCCAGGGCGCGCGGCACAACAACCTGCGCGACCTGGACGTGGAGATCCCCGTGGGCGTGTTCACCGTGGTCACCGGGGTGTCGGGCTCAGGCAAGAGCACGCTGGTCAACGAGATCCTCTACAAGGCGCTGGCGCGCCACTTCTACCGCGCCGCGGACAAGCCGGGCGAGCACGCCCGGATCACCGGCCTGGAGCAGCTCGACAAGGTCATCGCCATCGACCAGAGCCCGATCGGGCGGACCCCGCGCTCGAACCCGGCGACGTACACGAACGTGTTCAACCCGATCCGCAATCTGATGGCCATGACGACCGAGGCGCGGATGCGCGGCTACGTGCCGGGCCGCTTCAGCTTCAACGTGCCGGGCGGCCGCTGCGAGGCGTGCAAGGGGGACGGGCAGATCAAGATCGAGATGCACTTCCTGCCCGACATCTACGTCACCTGCGAGGTCTGCGGCGGCAAGCGCTACGACCGCGAGACCCTGGCCGTGCGCTACAAGGGGCTGAACATCGCGGAGATCCTGGACCTGCCGGTGGAGCAGGCGCAGGAGATGTTCCAGAACATCCCGGCGATCTCGCGCATCCTGGAGACGCTCTGCGAGGTGGGCCTGGGCTACATCCGCCTGGGCCAGCCGGCCACTACGCTCTCGGGCGGCGAGGCGCAGCGCGTGAAGCTCTCCCGCGAGCTGTGCAAGCGCTCCACGGGCCGCACCCTCTACCTCCTGGACGAGCCCACGACCGGGCTCCACTTCGACGACGTGGGCAAGCTCCTCAAGCTCCTGCACCGGCTGGTGGAGCTGGGCAACACGGTCGTGGTGATCGAGCACAACCTGGACGTCATCAAGACCGCGGACTGGGTGATCGACCTGGGACCGGAGGGCGGTGCCGGCGGAGGAAGCCTGGTGGCGGTGGGAACGCCCGAGCACGTGGCCTCGGTCCCCGAGAGCCACACCGGGCAGTACCTGCGGCAGGTGCTGCCCGCCGCCCCTCGGAAGAGGCGGCGGGCATAAGGGAGGGATCTACTCCGGACCCTGGCACTCGACGGACGCGTTCGCGGCGGCCTCGATGAGGATCTGGCTGCAGATCCCGATCTCTTCCTCGGTCAGGGGAACGAACGGCTCCTCGTTATTGGCCTGACAGCCGCCGGTGAAGATGCTGACGCTGACGAACCGGCTATCCTCGGTGAACAGAATGGTCTCGCCCGAGGCGCTGACGCAGCTCGAGATCGTCTCGCTGCCGCTTTCGAAGGCGGCGAAGAGCTCAAGCTCCGCGCTGCAGGGGCAGGGCGACGCTTCGCAGGGCAGCGACGAGCCGGTGATCTTCTCGAAGTTCGACTTCACCTTCTCGCAGGCCTTGGGCGAAGCGTGCGGCGTCGGGTGGTCACAATCCATGGCTTCGCAGTAGGCGTTGCAGAGGCCGAAGGCGGCGCCCTTCTGGCCGTCGCAGACGGTCTCTTCCGACGGGGTCTGGCCGTCGGGAGTCTTTGCTACGGCGGGCAGGGCGACGACGAGGAGCGCGAGGGTCAGAGTCCAGACGTGCTTTCTCATTGATCTCTCCTTCTTTTCGAAGACCGAAAATAGATGCAGTGAGGCCGGGTGATACCCGGGACCATCCTGCAATGTCACGGAAAACTGGGGAGAATTCTAGCTGAAGAACGGCTGCTTTACAATACCTCTATGCCCCGCCCGGACGCCAACCTCGCCGAGAAGCGGCGCATCCTCCAGCTCGAGACGCTGTACGACCTGGCGCTGGCGCTCCATGCCCAGAGGCCGGAGCCGGAGCTGGTCGAGGAGCTGCTGCTGCGGGTCTGCGCGGTCCTGGACCCGGCCGCGGCCGTGGCCGTGACCCGGGACCCCTACGGCGGAGCGCGGGCCGCGGCCACGGTGGGATGGATGGACGCGTCCCCCTCGGGCACCGCCCTCCTGGCCAACCCTATCTGGCGCGAGCTGCTGGCGGAGGGGCACATCCTCTCCCGCTCCCGGGGTGAGCTGGGGGGCCGGCCCTATGAGCAGCTCCTGGCCGTGCCCCTGGCCTACCGCGGCGTCTTTCTGGGGTATCTGGCCGTGATTGACAAAGAGGTGCGCGGCGAGGCGGACCGCTCGTTCACGCCGGATGACCGCCGGTTCCTCGAGTCGGTGGCGGCGCTGGCGGGCGTGGCGCTGGACGCGGCGCGCCAGGTGGAGCGTCTGGAGGCTCAGCGCGAGCGGCTGGAGGAGGAGAACAAGGCCCTCAAGGGGAGCCTCGCCCGCGAGGTGGCGGGCCAGCGCATCGTGGCCTATGCGCCGCCCATGCGGAAGGTCCTGGACCTGGTGGAGCGGGTGGCGCCCCGGAGCGTCAACGTCCTGGTGCGGGGCGAGAGCGGCACGGGCAAGGAGCTGGTGGCCAAGCTCCTCCATCTCCGCTCCGGCCGCGAGGGCGCGCTCATCGCGCTCAACTGCGCGGCTCTCCCTGAATCCCTCCTCGAAAGCGAGCTCTTCGGCATCGAGGGGGGAGTGGCGACCGGCGTCCAGGCACGGCCGGGCAAGTTCGAACTGGCCGACCACGGGACTCTGCTCCTCGACGAGATCGGCGACATGCAGCCGGCCCTGCAGGTCAAGCTCCTGCGGGCGCTCCAGGAACGCGAGGTCGTGCGGGTGGGCGGCCGGCGGCCGATCCCCGTGGACGCGCGCCTGGTCGCCGCCACCCACCGCGACCTGGAGACCCTGGTGAGCGAAGGGACGTTCCGCGAAGACCTCTATTACCGTCTGAAGGGCGTGGAGATCGACCTGCCCCCCCTGCGCGAGCGCCGGCAGGACATCCCCCACTTCGTGCGCACCTTCGTGGAGGAGTTCTGCCGCCGGGAGGGCATCCCGGTGCCGGCGTTCCGTCCCGAGGCGCTGGCCATGCTGCTGGCGCACGACTTCCCCGGCAACGTCCGCGAGCTCCAGAACCTGGTCGAGGGTGCCGTCTCCCTGGCGGAAAAGGACATCGACGCCGACCTGATCCGCTCGCTCCTGGGCACCGCCGCCTCCCAGACCTCGCCGGAGCCGCTCGACCTGGAGGCCATGGAGAGGAGGCACATCACGCGCGTCCTCAAGCTCACGGCCGGCAACAAGAGCGAGGCCGCGAAGATCCTCGGCGTGGACCGGAAGACGCTGCAGAGGAAGGGGTATTGAGGGTCTATCCTATCCACCATGCCCAACCGCCTCTCCGCCACCCTCCTGCTCTGCCTGGCCCTCGCCCTCCCCGCCGCCGGCCAAGCCCGCACCCTCGCGTGGGACGAGATCGCCGTCACCGCCCGTCTGGATGCCGCCGGCAAGCTCCACGTGCGCGAGCGCCAGACCATCGTGTTCGACGGCGACTGGAACGGCGGCGAGCGCAGCTTCGAGCATCGGCTGAACCAGGACCTCGACCTGAAACGGATCGCCCGCATCGGCCCCGACGGCCGGGAGATCCCACTCGTCGAGGGTGACACCGACGCCGTCGACCATTACGACTGGGAGGGCGGCGCCGTCCGCTGGCGCAGCCGCCTTCCCTCCGATCCTCCGTTCGATCAAACCCGGATCACCTACGTCCTGGACTACACCTGGTCCGGCATCCTGACCCGGGACGGCGGCGTCTACCGCTTCGACCACAACTTCGGCTTGCCGGCGCTCGAGTATCCGATCCGGCGCTTCGTCCTGGACCTCGAGCTCGATCCGGCCTGGCAGCCTCTCGCGGCCGATCCGGCGCACCTCGAAAGGCAGGACCTCCCGCCCGGCAGCAACGTGGTGGTCACGGCCGACCTTCGGCACGCGGGCGGCGCGGAGGTCCCCGATCCGGGCGCGAGCATCGTGCCGCTCTCCTGGCGCCGGATGGCCTTCGCGGCCAGCCTGCTCGCGATGATCGCGCTCTACGTCCTGTTCCGGCAGGAAGAGGCCAAACGCGGCCGGTTCGAGCCGCTGCCCGGTCCGCGCGAGTGGGATGAAGCCTGGCTGAGGGAGAACATGCTCGACCTCCGGCCCGAGGAGGTGGGCGCTCTCTGGGACCGGCATACCGGAGCGCCCGAGGTCGCCGCCCTGCTCGCGCGCATGGTCGCTGAAGGCAAGCTGGAGAGCTGGGTGACCCCGGGCTTCACCCTCCTCGGCATCGCCTTCTCCTCCGGCGTCCTCCACCTGCGCCTCAAGGTGCAGCGCTTCCAGCTCGCCGGCTACGAGCTCGAGCTCGTGGACAAGCTCTTCCTGGGTGCGGACGAGACCGACACCGAGAAGGTAAGGAAGCACTACAAGAGCACCGGCTTCGATCCCTCCAAGGTCATCGCCGACGACCTGGAATCTCGTCTCGGCAAGCGTCTCGGCTCCGTGCCTCCGCCCAGCCGCCGCCGGACGCAGATCCTCTGGCTGGCCGCCCTGGCGCTCTTCGTCCTGGACGCCGTCCGGCATCCCCTCTCCACGGCCATCCTCGCCGGCATCATGGCGTTCGGACTGATCTTCCTCTGGGTCGGAGGCGGCATCGCGGCCTACGGTTGGCGCCACCGCACGGAGCGGCTCGACCTCGGCTCGCTCCGGTTCCTGGTGCCGGGCCTCCTGCTCTTCCTCTGGTGCGCATTCCTCGTGTTCAACCGCGAGTGGCTCGGTTGGAACACCGGCCTCGTTCCGGGCCTGCCCGGGGTGCTCGCGCTGGCCCTGGTGCCGCTCGCGGTCTGGAGCAGCCTGCTCAACAACGCGCGCTCGCGGGAGAGCGACGAGGCCATCCGCAAGCGCCGGATTCTGGGAGCGGGCCGCCGTCTCCTGCGGCGCGAGTTGAAGAGCGCGCATCCCCGCCTGCAGGACGACTGGCTGCCCTACCTCCTCGCCTTCGGCCTCGGCGGCGAAATGGACCGCTGGTTCCGAGCCTTCGGAGGGGCCTCCAGAAGCGGCTCGACCTTCACGAGCACCTCGGCCGGCGGCGGCAGCTTCGGATCGAGTGGAAGCTCCGGCTGGTCGGGCGGCGGCGGCCAGTTCGGAGGCGCTGGAGCCATGGCCTCCTGGAGCGTGGCCGCCGCGGGAATGGCCTCGGGAGTCTCGGCGCCGAGCTCGAGCAGCTCGGGAGGAGGAGGGGGAGGCGGAAGCTCGGGCGGCGGCGGCGGGGGAGGTTGGTAAAGCTGTCCGGAACCCGCCGCGGGAGACGCGGCGGGCTTTTGGCTTTAGCGGAGGCCTCATCCCAGCTACAGCGCGCTGGGGAAGAGTTCGGCTCCAAAAAAATTGGTTTCAGGGTACGGAATCCAATCTATTGGAGTCGAAGTCGATTCGAGCCCGTCAGAATCAGACTTGACGCCTTCGAATTGAAAAGAGGCGCGTAAAAATGACAATTGGTGCACTAGAATTGAATTTCACTCCTCGGGATTCAATATACTGGAACCGAAATCAAATCAGAACCAGTAGATTGGAATCTGTCGCGTTGTTATCCAATCTATTGGAGCCAAAAGCATTTCCGAGTCCTCCGAATCCAATCCCGGGCGCTTTTTTCCAATCTATTGGAGCCGAATTGGAATTAGACGCGCTCGAAGTCTTTTCGAGCGCGTCCGATTCGAATTCAAGGCGCTCGAAGTCTTCCTGAAGCGACGGAAGCCTCGTCGGGCGCTCCGAATTCAATCGAGCGCGCTCGAAGAGACATCGGGCGGGCTGAAATCCAATCCTATGAGCCGGAAACGTTCTTCGGCGCCTCACACCAGGTCCCGCAGCACTACCGTCACCTCGCGGGTAGATTCTCCGGACTTCACGCTCAGGCGGACCGGGGTGCCCGGGGCGGGCTCGCGGAGCCTCCTCCTCGCCTCGGACAGAGAGAGATCGCGAGCGCC
Source organism: Thermoanaerobaculia bacterium (assembly GCA_035556715.1). GTDB lineage: Bacteria > Acidobacteriota > Thermoanaerobaculia > Multivoradales > UBA5704 > DATMER01. The sequence goes on along the minus strand of DATMER010000042.1, from coordinate 14,533 downwards.
CTTGCCGTCCAGGGAGAGGATCGTGTCCCCCACCTTCAGGCCGGCTGCAGCCGCGGGGCTTCCCGGGACGACGTCCTTGATCTCATAACCCCCATCGCCGAGGTTGAGCCACATGCCGGAGCGGTCGAAGGCCTCGCGGGTGCCCCGCGCAGCGTTCGGCTCCAGGTACATCACCTGCCCGGCGTAGTCGAAGGTCACCGTGAACTGGCGCAGGAGGCCGCTGCCCACGTTGCCCGCGAGGTGCGCGTCGTTGAAGGCACCCTTCTGGGCGGCGAGGGAGAGGTGGGTCACCGGTCCCTCGATCCTGATCCCTCCCAGCTCCAGGACCCCGGCGCGCGCTACCGCCGATTTCACTGAGCCGCCGACCCCCCAGCCGGTCACTGCCTCGAACTTCGGCGCGTACCTCTCCTTGAGGCCGTGCTTCTCCGCGAACGGACGGTGGAGGTCGAGCGAGGTCCGGCTGCCCGTGTCGATCGAGAACCGGCCGGGGATGCCGTCGATCTTTCCTTCCTCACCCACTCCTCGCCCCTGGAGCCTGCCTTCGACCTGGATGCCGAGCGTCTTCGCCGCCTCGGGGGTCAGCACGTTCATCCCGCCCGTGTCGAAGATGACCGGCACGGGACCCTTGCCGTCCACGTAGAGGTCCACGTAGAGGTGGTTGTTGAGGAACTGAAAGGGCACGACCGCCGAACTGCCGTTCATGGCGAAGTCGTCCGACCGCGAGGCCGGCGGGGCGAAGCGGGCCTCCTGGATCTCCGGGTTCACCTCGACGCTCTCCACCTGGACGACCGTGTCGTATTTCGGCTCGCCGTTGGTCGAGCGGCTGTGGAAGGGGAGCTTCACGCCGCCCACCGCGCGGTAGTCCGAGAGGAAGGTCGTGAAGATGTCCCGGGTGGTCTTCTCGACGATGCGGTCGACGAGCCAGGTCCTGGCGTCGATCCACATCTCGAAGGCGCGCCCGCCCTCGGGATGGATGCGCACCACCTGGAAGGTCCGGCCGTCCTCGCTCCGCTCCTCCGCGGGCTCGGCGCGCCCGGGCTGCCGGTCCGGATACCAGTAGGACAGGGTGCTCCGGTAGCGCTCGCTGATCCCGCCCGAGCGGGCCTCGCCGCCGTCCTCGATCGTGACCTGCCCCGAGCGGTCCCGCGACCAGGGATGTTTCTCACCATCCGAGGAGATCCTTCAGCGCCTGCAGGCCGGCAGTGTGGGCCAGGGCGAGAATGGCCAGACCGGTCCAGAAGAGCAGAGGCCGCTTTGCCCATCCCCGGAGGAGGAGATAGAGGATGGTCAGGCTGGGGTAGCCGACCAGGGCGATCCAGGGGACGCCGAGGGTCATGCGCGTCCCTTCCTGCCAGCGCGCCATCCGGATCAGGGCCAGGAAGGGCTCGTAGAAGCAGGCCAGCGCCATCATGAAGAGGGCCGCGGCGGCCAGGAAGCGCCCGGAGGGACGGTCCTCCCGCAGCGGCTCGCCGGTCACCTCCTCGGCCCAGACCACCGCGAGGTAGATGCTGTAGCCCCAGATGATCGAGGCGATCAGCGGCGCCTTGCCCAGCATCAGGCTCAGAGGACTGAAGCCGTAGAGGACTTCGCGCAGGACCACGAAGTTTTCCCGCACGAATCCGAGGAAGAGGAGGGACCCGAACAGCGCCAGCCCTCCGCGGCCCCGGGTCGCTCCGGCATGGGCCACGGTGGCCAGGAAGAAGACCAGCGTGAGGACTTCGATGAACAGGTGCACGAGTCAGCTCTTCCGGCGAAAGGCGAGAGCCAGGAGCAGCACGACGGGAATCTTGGTCTGCCAGAGGAGGGTCCCATAGACCACCCGCTCCAGGACCAGGCCGAGCACCACCATGAACGCGAGCAGCAGGAGCGGCAGGCGGCGGAGCATTCACCCCTCCTCGCCCGCGAAGCTCTCCGGCGTGTGGACCGTCCGCCCGCGGGCGAGCAGGGCGGCGGCGAGCAGGGCCGTGACCGCCAGGGAGTTGCACGTGGCCACGAGCGATCCCCAGGGCTCCATCAGGAAGGGCCGGTGGAAGAGATGGAGGGCGGAGGTCAGTGCGGCGACCAGGCCGAAGCCCAGGGTCCAATCGAGAGCCAGGGCTGCGGCGGGGCGCCTGTCGCGGTCATGGCGGAAGATCCTCTGCACCCGCAGCAGGAGAGCGGTGCCGGCGATGGTCAGAACGCCGTGGACCAGGAGCCAGCGCAGGAGCGGGGGCCGGGTGGGGAAGAGCAGAGCCGGCAGGGCCCGGAGGACGTCGAAGAGGACCATCAGCGCGAGCGCGATCAGACCGGCCGCGAGGCCGAGGAGCCAGCGGCGGTCCTCCCCCCGCTCCGGGCTCGATCCCCGGGTGTCGAGACCGAGGACCACGCCCGCCGCTCCGGCCTTCAGCGCGACCCAGATGCTGGGGAGGTTCCTCCCCTGAGCCAGGCCGAACCACCCGATCCCACCGAAAGTTCCCAGGACCCAGCCGGAGACGAGCACGGCCGCGTCGAGAAGCAGGATGGTCCGCAGGTCGGGCTGGCGCAGGGCGGCACGCACCGGAACGGCATGAGCGAACGGTCCGGGCCTGCGGGTCGCCCACGCCACGAGCAGGGCCTGGAACGCGGGCACGGTCACGAGCTGGATGACGCTCTCATAGCCGCGATCCGGGTTGCCGAAGAGCACGGCGGAGGCAACGGCGCGGGTCAGCCAGAAGGCGGCCAGGAGCGTCAGCCATAGGGCAAGGAGGCGGGACATGCAGGAAAGCTTAACCGGCCTCACCCCTCGGGTTCGAATAGATCCGCCAGCACTTCTGCTGCCTTGGGCACGAGCCACTCCCAGTGATCCCCTCCCCCATGATAGAGGATCGCTCCGAGCGGCGCGCCATGGCCGCCGACCACATCGGAGGAGCCGCCCACATCATGAGGGCTGTAGATGCGAATGGAGATCTGAAGGGCGCGGGCGATAGCGCCCACCTCACGGTCCGTACCCCATCGATTCGATTGCAACACGCTGGTCGCCTGCCGGTTCATCTCATTGAGCTCGGCATTCGGAATGTTACCCGCGAGCGGGTGCTCAATCTGCTCCTGCCGCATCTGTTCTACTGCCAGCGACCGGAGGTGTCTATCGTCATAGGGTCTCATGCCTTGAATTCTGGTCGCAAGCATGTCCACCGGAATGGCTCGCGAGAGGGCGTGGAACAAGCAGTTGCCGTCTGCTGGGACGCGCCGGATTTCGAATCTCTCCTGGAGCCAAGTGAGAAACCGGTATTTCCGCCGCTGGACGACCTGGATCATGTCGAAGGCGAGCTGCGAGGACTGTGCATTGAGCGGAGCAGACTCCTTCTCGGGAAGCTTGAGCGACCACGTCCTTGTCGAAAGCTTGTTCGATGCCTTCTTGGGGCCTTTTTTCGAGGAGGAGTCGCGGGCGCCACCTGTCTTCAGCGGCGCCGTGTCGGCGGGCAGGGAGCGGCTCAGCGACCCGTCCTCGTCCCGGTAGACGAGGAGCATTCCGAGTTGCTTGGCATGGAGTCTGGCGATCTCCACGAGCCGCGCCTCGTAGTAGCGCACGAGCCATTCCCCGAGCGCGAGCTTGTTTTTCTTATGCGGACTGGAGTGCGGTACCGTCTTGACGATGCGCTCGCGAAACAGGTCGTATTCTTCCTTGTGTAAGCCGTACTTGTGTAGGAAGATCGGCTTGTACTTATAGCGGAAGGAGGGGTAGCGCGCAATGTGCTCCTCGACCACTTGGCCTTCAGGAATGAACGCTGGGAAGCTGGACTCGCGCTCCGCACTGATCAGGCTTACGACACTAACTTTGCCGTGACGGTTCAGCGCCACCACGTCGAGCGGGCCAGCGTACAGGTAATCGCTACATGGATGGAGCGAAATGTAGACCTTTCCGGCGTAAGGCCGCTCAGCGCGGCCGTCTCGGCGCCAGCGCGGTCGCAGACGCTCGTGCTTGTGGCCCTCGTAGTATTTGATCCCGTAGGCGTAACGGAGCGCATGCCGCGGTGTGTTCCCGGTCGAGACGAACGGATTCTTGCCGTTCGGAAGACCCTTGAACAGCGGCCAGAGCTCCTGACGGACTCCTTCGGGAGGTGGGTTTTCCTCTTTGCGATCCTGCCCATCCCTCTCGATCTCCATCTCTGACGCCTTTCTACCTTCCAGTTCGGCCCACGCCTGGAGCTGGAAATGGAAGGCATCGTAATTCTTTGTGTAGAGGTCCTGAAGCGCGTAAGCATGGTTCTCGAACTCGCGCCCTCCTATCACGATTGGATCCGTGAAGCGCTTCGCGACCAACACGTCTCGGAGCTGATGCGCCGCCACCTGGAGCCGCGTAGTGATCTCAGGATCACAGTGCCCCGCATAGAATTCACCTGGCGAGACGCCACATGACTCGAAGACGGACGAGGCATATACCGCAGAGCAGATTTCCACTTTTTCACGATTCCTTCGCCTTGCCGCCGCACCGAACGAGATAATGTTGTAGGAGATACCCCGGTATTGGGCTACGCAGAACTTTGTCTTCGTCAGCTTGTCGACGTCCCCGTTGCTCTTGAGAGCCTCGTTGACTATATTCAGATCGGCGATCGCCTGCGCAGTCCAGTCACCATCAGTATCATGAATCGTCGCGTTCTCCGCGACGTGCTGGCTCCACTCCTGCTCCTTTCGCATCTGGCGGCGGCGGCCCTTGAATGGTGATCTCAGGCCTTTCGGCATCCGCGAGCGAGTTCCATCACCACCAGGATAGAAGCCAGTCTTCGAAAAGCGGTATGTCTGCTTTGACGTCGATGGGGCATTAGCAATGTCTTCGTCCTCATCAGGGAGCTCGTAATCGGCACCGTCTTCGTCCGTCTCAATCCCGGGGTCCATGTCGATGTCAGGGCGCTGCGAGGCCCTCGGCTCCAAAATCATGGGCTGCGACTCCACATCTCGATCAAAGTCCTCTTCCCCTTCTTCCTCTCCTTCCCCTTCTTCCTCCCAGTCGCTGTCGTCGGAAAAGAACTGCCCTTCCGAGTCGCTGTCCGAGTCGTCGGAGAGGTTGTCTCCGTAGAACTGGCGGTCCTCCCTTTCTATGTCGGTGACATATTTAACGTAGTCCTCTTGTAGGAACTTCTTGAAGTTGGCATTGAGCTGCTCCAACTCGCTGCGATTGGAGATACACTCTTCTGCGCCCCAGCCATGCCTGACGGAGTCATAGACGAGCTTTGTCACACGGCGATTGATAAACCATTCAGCGACTTGGTCCGCAGTTGTGTGGATCGCTTGGTCGGCTTCGCTCCTCTGCTCGGGAGTTCGATCGTTCATCGCGTCGACGATCTGGCCATACAGGTAGAGGAAGAGCGACAGATTATCCTCGATGACCGTATCCATCAGGTAGCCGGCCAACAGCTTGCCTTCGTCAATAGAGGTATCGATCTGGGTAGGGATCTCGCTACCTTCTTCCGGTACTTGAATCAGCATATGCTAACTACCGTGCGCGTCGATCAGGGCTCTTTGCGTTGCTTCATCTATAGCACCAGTCACCTCAATCCCGTAATCGCGCTGGAAGCGACGGACCGCTGCCCGGAGCCGACGTGCATGGAAAGCCTCGGGCTCGTCATCGTCCCGTGTCGGAAGGTTGTAGCCGAGGTTCGTCATACGTGTGCGGAAGCCCTCTTCCGTGGCGACCGGGAGGAGCCGGCCGAGATCGAAGTGATAGCTCTCGGCATCGCCGATCCGCAACTCGGCAACCTCCAGGTCGGGCGGGATCCACGCTTCGACGACACCGTCCGAGCCTGTCACGCCGCTGCTCTCCTGGCCGCGGAAGGAGAGCGTGTATGCGAGATCGGCTCGGGGCTCTCCCTCGCGTTCAAGGACCACACGGAACTTCGCCGGCACGCCGCGCCGACGGAAGACATGACGGCGTCCAGTGGCAATCCTCACCTTCTTGGTCTGCTTGTCCGGGATGAAGAGCACGTCTCCTGGCTCAAGGACGTGCGGGTTGTCCCTGAGCTCGCGGAGCCCGGCGTTCTCCGGGTGGTCCCACAGGGTTGCGGCGAAGAACCCGTAGTGGAGCGCGATGGACTCGATGCACTCTCCCGCGCGGATCGTGTGACGGACTGGCATGCTCTGCTCTCCGGAATGAGGAAGAATTCTATCATATGCTTGGACAGGAAGATGGCCCGTTTCCCCCCTCCTGCGCACAGGTAAGGGTAGAGCTGATGTCCTGTTTCCCTTGAAAAGGAGAGATCTGATGCGAAAGACGACCCTGTCCCTGCTCCTGCTGGTCTCGATCCTGGCGGCCCCCGCCCACGCCAAGGTCACCCGCTACCTGACCGGCAACGCCGGAGACGTGGTGATCTCCATGGCCGGTCCGGCTCACGACCTCGGCGGCGGCAGCACCGATGTGGACGCGGCGATCCAGTGGATGATCGACCAGGTGCGCGGCTGCACGAGCTGCTCCACCAAGGTCGACGTGGTCATCCTGCGCTCCAGCGGCTCGAACGGCTACAACGACTACATCTTCGCCATGAACGGCGTCGACTCGGTCGAGACTCTGGTCATCACGAGCGCCAAGGACTCCAACACCGCTGCGGTGGAGGACACGGTTCGCAAGGCCGAGGTGATCTTCTATGCCGGCGGCGACCAGTGCGACTATGTGAAGTACTTCAAGGGGACCCGGGTCGAGACCGCGACCGAGGATGTCTATGCGCGGGGCGGCGGCGTGGGCGGAACCAGCGCCGGCACCGCGATCCAGGGGGAGTTCACCTACGACGGCTGCACCGGGAGCGCGACATCGGCGGAGGCGCTGGCGAACCCCTATCACCGCCGGATCACGTTCACCTACAACTTCTTCAACTGGGCCAACCTGCAGCGCACCATCACGGACAGCCACTTCGCCCAGCGCGACCGCATGGGGCGGACCATGTCGTTCATCGCCCGGCAGATCAAGGACGGCAGGGCCGCCAACGCCCTGGGGGTCGCCGTTAACGAGGTCACCTCGGTGGTGGTGGACCGCAACGGCCTGGCGACCGTGATGGGGGACGGGCCGGCCTACTTCGTCCTCGGCGACCACATGCCCGAGGTCTGCCAGTCGGGCACGCCCCTGACCTACTCGAACTTCAAGATCTGGAAGGTCCCGGCCGGCGGCACCTTCGACCTGCACAACCGGCCGACCTCGGGCTTCTACCTGAGGAGCGTCAACAACGGCGTGATCAGCTCGAACCCGTACTGATCCTGGTATCATCGCGACAAGATTCCGCTTTCCGAAAGGGGCGAAACACCGTATGAGGCGACTTGCGAGCTTGCGTTGGCTGTTCACGCTTGCCGTTCTACTGCTGGCCGGCCCTGCCGTGGCCCAGCTCCAGACCGGCGATCTCTATGGGACGGTGGTGGGGGGCGACGGCCAGCCCCTTCCGGGGGTGACCGTCACGCTGGAGGGCCCCGGCTCTCCCCAGGTGCAGGTCACGGACGAGACCGGGAAGTTCCGCTTCCTGAGCCTCTACCCGGGCAACTACAAGTTGACCGCCGAGCTCCAAGGCTTCTCGACGCTGGAGTACCCGGACATCGGCATCCGGGTCGGCGGCAACACCGCGCTCGAGATCACCCTGAGCGGCGCGGTGGAGGACACGATCACGGTCACGGGCGAGAGCCCGCTGATCGACGAGCGCCAGGTGAACCGCGGCGCCAACGTGTCCGCCGTGGAGCTCGACAAGGTGCCCACGGCCCGCGACCCGTGGTCGCTGCTCTCTCTCGCCCCGGGCGTGCTCGTCGACCGCTTCAACCTGGGCGGCAACGAGAGCGGCCAGCAGTCCAACTTCGTGGGCATGGGCGCGACCGGCCGCGACAACGTCTTCGCCGTGGACGGCGTGGTCCTGACCGACATGAACGCGGTCGGCGCCTCGGCCACCTACTTCGACTTCGGCGCCTTCGAGGAGGTGCAGTTCACGGTCTCCAGCGCCGACGTGACCATGGCCACCTCGGGGGTCACCATCAACCAGGTGACCAAGCGCGGCACCAATGAGTGGCGCGGCCAGGCGCGCTACCTGCGCACCGACGGCGACTGGCAGTCGGAGCCGGCCGACCTCGGCGACGGCCTGATCGGCAACCAGATCGATTTGGTCGAGGAGTACGGCGCCGACATCGGCGGCCCGGTCTGGCGGGACCATCTCTGGATCTGGGCGTCCTACGGCGAGAGCGACATCAGCAACATCGTCGTCGGCGGACAGACCGATACGACCCAGCTCGAGGACTTGAACACCAAGTTCAACTTCCAGGCCGGCCAGAACAACTCGGGTGTGCTCCACTACTGGACCAACGACAAGCTCAAGTTCGGCCGCGGCGCCGGTCCGGCCCGGGCGCCCGAGTCCACCACGGACCAGACCACGCCGCAGGACATCTACAAGATCGAGGACACCTGGCTCCCGACCTCGAGCCTGGTCCTGACCGCCCTGTGGGCGCGGGACGACGGCATCTTCACCCTGAGCCCCCAGGGCGGTCTGGACCGCGACATGTTCACCGACGCGAACGGCGTGCTGCGGGGGTCTAACAGCGATTTCACCCAGGAAGCGGTGATCGACCAGGCGCGTCTCGACGCGAGCTACTTCTTCGACGCCGGCCCCTCCACCAACGAGCTGAAGTTCGGCGCCGGCTTCCGCGAGCAGGAGAACCACTCGATCTCGCTCTGGCCGCGCGGCAAGTTCGTGGTCTCCGGCGAGTTCCAGGGGCTCGAGCCCGGCCAGGCCATGGTCGGTTTCGCGCGCAACCGGACCGTGGGCATCGTCTCCAGCTATGACTCAGCCTGGGTCCAGGACACGATCTCCCTCGACCGCTGGACGATCAACGCCGGCCTGCGCTACGACAACCAGACCCTGGAGAACCTGGCGAAGTCCGAGCCGGGTAATCCTGAAGCCCAGGGGCTGCTGCCGGCCATCAACTTCCAGGGCAACGACGCCGGCGGCTTCGAGTGGGAGACGGTCGTGCCCCGCCTCAGCGCCACCTATACGCTGGGGGAGGACCGGAAGACCCTGGTCCGCGGCACCTTCTCGCAGTACGCCGAGCAGCTCGGCCAGCTCCCGCTGGCCACCCGGGTCAACCCGATCGGCTACGCCTACGCTTACTTCTACTTCGCTGACGCCAACGGCAACCTGGTCTTCGATCCGAGCGAGGCCGGCTCGCTGCAGTTCGCCTACACCTACAACATCGACCCGGACGACCCGTCGGGGTCCGCGCCGAACGTCAACGACCCGAACCTCGATCCGACGATGACGGACGAGGTCACGCTGGGACTGGAGCACTCGTTCCGGAGCAACTTCGCCGGCGGCATCACCCTGACCCTGCGCAACATCTATGACATCCCGGAGGTCCGGACCTTCATCACCGACGATGCGACCGGGCTGGTCCGCCTGGCCACTCGCGAGGATTGGGTGCAGACCGGCACGGCCCAGGAGACGCTCCCGAACGGTCAACTGTCGCGGGAGGTCCCGGTTTTCGACCTGCGCGACGGCCTGAGCCCCACCGGCGGAACTCTCTACACCAACGGCGACCGAGAGATGGATTACATGGGCGTCACCCTGAGCCTCACCAAGCGCCTGGCGAACCGCTGGTCGCTCCGGGGTCACGTCACCGTGTCGGATTGGGACTGGAAGATCGGTGAGGAGTACCGCAGGTTCGCGGACCCGACCGACGAGATCTCGGACGGAACCGGCTTCGCCGACGGAGACGACGTGTTCTTCGAGCAGTCGGGCAGCAACAAGTCCAACATCCTCGTGGGCAGCCGCTGGTCGTTCAACCTGAACGGCCTCTACCAGGTCGCGCCCGAGAGGCCCTGGGGGTTCAACCTCGGGGCGAGCCTCGACGGCCGTGAAGGGTACATTTCGCCACCCTTCTCGCGCGAGGGCGGCAGCGTGGGCCGGCGCAACGTCCAGCTCACGGAGGACATCGGCGAGTTCCGCAACGACGACGTGTACGTGTTCAACGCGCACGCCGACAAGGACTTCACCTTCGGCGAGACCACGGTGAACTTCAGCCTGGACGGCTTCAACCTGTCCAACCAGGACACGGTCCTGCAGGTGGAGCGCAACTCCCGGGCCGGCGACCGTACGTATGACGTCAACGAGTTTCTCAGCCCGCGCGTCTTCCGGCTGGGCGCCACGTTCCGGTTCCGGTAAGCTCCCTCTCCCCCGGCACGGGGGAGAGGGTAGGGGAGAGGGGGGACGGGATCAACCCCGGCCGTCCCTCCCCCTCCGCTACAATTCCTCCGAATGACGAGAAGTGTCCTAGCTGTCCTAGCCGTCCTTGCTGCCCTTCCCGCTGCGGCGGCACCCCCCCGCCGGCCGGATGTCCTTCTCATCACGATCGACACCCTCCGGGCCGACGCCCTCGGTTTCGCGGGCAACCGCCGGGTGCCGACGCCCGTGCTCGACCGGCTGGCTGCGGGGGGCCGGGTCTTCACCAACGCCCACGCCCACAACGTGGTCACGCTGCCGTCCCACGCCAACATCCTGACCGGCCTCCACCCGTACCAGCACGGCATCCGTGACAACAGCGGCTTCCGCCTGCCCGGGGACGTACCCACGCTGGCCACGGTCCTACGCGGCGCGGGCTATGCCACGGCGGCCTTTGTCGGCGCCTATCCCCTGGATTCGGAGTTCGGCCTGGACCGCGGCTTCCAGGTCTACGACGACCGCACCACCCGCGGCGCGGATGACGAGGAGTTCCAACTGGCCGAGCGGCGCGGCGACGAGGTCGTCGGCCCCGCCTTGAAGTGGTGGCAGGCCCAGAAGGGCAAGCCCCGCTTCCTGTGGGTGCACCTCTACGATCCTCACGCTCCCTATGCGCCGCCCGAGCCGTTCGCCTCCCGCTTCCCGAAGGACCCCTATCTGGGCGAGATCGCGGCGACGGACTCGTTTCTGGTGCCGCTCCTCGGACCTCTTCTGGATGGCAAGGAGTCTGCCCTGGTCGTCATGACCTCGGATCACGGCGAGGCTCTGGGGGATCACGGCGAGTTGACGCACGGTCTCTTCGCCTATGAGGCGACGCTCAAGGTGCCGCTCGTGCTTTGGGGTCCCGGGGTGCAGCCCGGAAAGGATGGCCGTCCGGCCCGGCACGTGGACATCTTTCCGACCGTGCTCCAGGCCACGGGTATCGAAGCAAAGGGGGCTCGCCCCGGACGCTCGCTCCTCTCTCCGGTTGGGAAGGACGAGCCGGTCACCTACTTCGAGGCCCTGTCCACGAACCTGAACCGCGGCTGGGCTCCGCTGCGCGGGGTGCTTCGCCAGGGGCGGAAGCTGATCGCCCTGCCGCTGCCCGAGCTTTACGACCTTCCCAAGGACCCGGGAGAGAAGCAGAACCGCATCGACGAGGATCGTCCCGCGGCGCGGACGCTGATCGCCGAGCTACCCGAGGAGTCGGTCTGGCCGCCGCAAAGAGGGACTCTCCCCACGGGGGAGGAGGAGCGGCTCCGGAGCCTGGGCTACCTCTCCGGATCAGCTCCCTCACGGACTAGCTACGGACCCGAGGACGATCCCAAGAACCTGGTCCAGCTCGACATGAAGATCCACCGGATCATCGAGCTCTATGGACGACATCGGATCGGCGACTCGGTGGCCCTGGCGCGGGAGGTGGTGAAGGAGCGCCCCTCGATGCCGCTGGGCCGCTCGCTCCTGGCACAGGCTCTTTTGGAGAGCGGACAGACCAGCGAGGCCCTGGACGTGATGCGGAAGGCCCGCACCGAGAAGGTCACCACCGAGACCCTGCTGCGCCAGCTCGGGCTGACCCTGGCCGAGCAGGGGCGGGCGGAGGAGGCCCTGGAGGTCCTGCGTCCCATGGCCGAGACTGCCGACCCCAAGTCGCGCAACGCCCTGGCCCTGGCCCTCTCGGAAGCCGGCCGTCAGAAGGAGGCGCACGAGGTCCTCCAGAAGGTGCTGGCGGACGATCCCGGCAACGCCAAAGCCTTGGAGCAGATGGGGTTGATCGAGCTGCGTCTCGGTCATTGGCAGCAGGCGAGGGACCTCTCGCGCAAGGCGGTTGAGCTGAAGCCGAGCCTGCCTCTCGCCTGGAACAACCTGGGCGTGGCCCTCTACCAGAGCGGCCAGCCCGGGGAGGCGCTCGACGCCTGGCAGCGCGCCGTGGACCTGAAGCCGGACCTCTGGGACGCGCTCTGGAACCTGGGCCTCAAGGCCGCGCAGCATGGCCGTCCCCAGCAGGCCCGCGCCGCCCTGGAACGCTTCGTGGCCGGAGCTCCGGTTGAGCGGTACGCGGGGGATGTGCGGAAGGCTCGGGGGATGTTGGAGCAGCTGAAGTGAGGAGGCTTCTTTTCGCAGCAGCCCTCCTCGCCGCCTGCGGTGGCAAGCCCTCGGTCCCCGAAGGCACCCCCATCGTCATCATCTCCATCGACACTCTGCGTGCCGACCACCTGCCGGCCTATGGCTACAAGGGGGTGGAGACCCCGGCGATCGACCGCCTGCGCAAGGACGGCATCCTCTTCGAGAAGGCCTACAGCCCGACACCTCTCACCTTTCCGGCCCACTCATCCCTGCTCACCGGGACGCTGCCCGGGGTGCACGGGGTGCGGGATAACGTGGGCTATCGTCTCGATTCGCAGCGTCTCCCGTTCCTCCCCAGGATTCTCAAGGACCGGGGCTATGCCACGGGTGGAGCCGTGTCGGCCTACGTGCTCCAGGGCAAGGGCGGGCTCGACGCCGGGTTCGACCTCTACGAGGACAGCGTCGAGTTCCGGACCAACGCCGGCCTCGGCGGCATGCAGCGGCCGGGGAGCGAGACCCTGAATCTCTCCCTGGACTGGCTCCGTTCCGTGAAGGACAAGCCGTTCTTCTTCTTCTTCCACATCTACGAGCCCCATACCCCCTACTCGCCTCCGGAGCCGTTCGCCTCGCGCTATCCGTCCAGGTATGACGGCGAGATCGCCGCCGCGGACAAGATCGTGGGGGATCTCCTGAGCGCACTCGAAGGCTTCGAGGTCTACGACGAAGCGCTGATCGTCCTGCTCTCCGACCATGGCGAGGGGCTGGGAGATCATGGGGAGGAGGAGCACGGAGTCCTGCTCTACAACGAGGCGATCCAGGTGCCGCTTCTCGTCAAGCTGCCGGGCGAACAGCGCTCCGGTTCCACGGTCTCCAAGCCGGCCCAGCTCACGGATGTGATGCCCACGGTCCTCTCTCTCCTCGGTTTGCCGGTGCCGGAGAACCTGAAGGGGACGTCCCTGCTGAACCTGGAGGAGGCTCCGGCGCGGCGCATCTACTCGGAGACCTTCTACCCGCGCCTGCACTTCGGCTGGAGCGAGCTGGCCTCCCTGACCGACGGCAAGAACCACTACATCGAGGGACCGGACCCCGAGCTGTACGACTTGGCATCAGACCCGGGAGAGAAGAGGAACATCCTCCAGGGAGAGCGCCGGGTCTACGCCGAGATGCGCCAGGAGCTGCAGGGATACGACCGCAGGCTTGCCGCCCCCTCGGCCGTGGACGAGGAGGCGCGGCAGGCCATGATCGCTCTGGGATACATCGGTTCTGCCGGAGGAGACCTCAGCGGTCCGCTGCCGGACCCCAAGAGCCGCATCGGATCGCTCGCCGATCTCAAGGCCGCCTTCCAGCACAGCTCCAGGAAGGAGCACGAGCAGGCGGCTGCGGCCTATCGCCGAGTGCTCGCGGCGAACCCGCAGATGGTGGACGCCTGGGAGTTCCTCGGCCACTCGCTCAAGAACCTGGGACGGACCGACGAGGCGCTGGAGGCCTACCGCGAGGGGCTGAGGATCTCGGACGGCTCGCCCTCGATTGCGGTCTCCGCGGCCTCGCTCTTCTTCGACCTCGGGAGGCTCGACGAGGCCGCTTCGCACGCCCTCATGGCCGCTCCGACCCACCCCTCCTTCGCCCACGGCCTGCTCGCGCAGATCGCCCTGCGGAAGAAGGATTTGGAGGGGGCTGAGAAAGAAGCCCGGCTGGCCATGGACGACGAGAACCTGCGGCTGGGTCCCATGATCACCCTGGCCGAGGTGCTCCACGCCCGCCGGAGCTACGAGGAAGCCCTGGAGGTCACGGCCCGCGCCTCGGACGTCTACGAGCGGCGCGAGGCCAAAGACCCCGACCTGATCCGGGGGCTGGCGCTGATCCGCGGCAAGGTCCTGGCCGACCTCGGGGACACCCCGGGCGCGGAGGCCGCGTTCGTCCAGGAGATTCGCATGTTCCCCGAGGACGTCCGCGCCTACTCGAACCTGGCGATCCTCTATGCCCTGAGCGGCCGGCCGGGACGGGTGGGACCCACCCTCCGGCAGATGGTGCAGTCGAGCCCCACGCCCGGCGCCTACGCCGAGGCAGTCAAGACCCTGCGGGCGCTGAAAGATCCCGAGAGTGCCGCCGCGCTGCTGCAATACGCGCTGGGGAAATACCCAGGGAGCTCGGAGCTGCGGGAGCTGGCTAAGTACTCTGGCACGTAAGTTCGGTCACGTATTCGTCAGGCGACCCGTTGGAGGTCGTGGTCGGTCACTCGTTGGAGTAGTTTGGCCAAGTCATGGCGTGTGAACTTCCACTCGAACGGTTTGGCTGCTTGCTGGTAG
>DATMER010000041.1:0-5684 GCA_035556715.1 Thermoanaerobaculia bacterium | reverse complement strand
GCGGTCCTCGTTCTCCTTGTTGAGGAGGTCCTGGTCGGCCTTGTAGGGATAGGTCCCTTTCGTGAGCGGCTGCGCGAAGCGCTCGACGAAGATGGCCCAGTACTTCGAGGCGTGCCGTTTCAGGAACCAGACCCAGTAGAGACGATCGAGCAAGGCCCGGCCCCAGGGGTGTCTTTGGTGCCGTAGGAGAGGACCTGAAACTTCATCGGCGGGGCGGGGACAGGCGCGACGCGTCCCGGGTGGGTGACGACGTGGAGGGACCTGTCCACCGCGGACCAGCCGAACCGCCACATGGGGCGGTCGATGAGATCGACCGGCAGCCAAGCTCCTGCCAGGGGGCCGCGCGTCGCCTGCTCCCAGAGGATCTCGTTGATGGCCACCCCTTTGATGACAGCTTCCAGGATGTTGGAGACGGGGACGATGCGGACCGGGATCAGGGAGAGCGCGGTCTGCACGAAGAGGGCGGTCTCCTGGGCAAGGGGCGTCGAGTCCGCGGCGCGGATGTAGCGCGGAAGCGCGAGCACCGCTTTCACTCGCTTTTCCCACAGGGCCGCCATGTTGGCGTCGGTTTCGATCATGCGGGTGTACAGCTCGCCGACGCGGTCGCCGTCCTCGGAGCGTTCGCGGACGAAGCGGGAGGGGTGTGGGATCTCCTGCCATCTTCCGAACGTGCCGAAGCCGCGGAACAACATGGGATCCGCCCCGAGCTCGCCCACGTAGGGACGGAGCCGGCGCTCGGCCGCCAGGGCGGTGAGCACCAGCTCGGCGAAGAGGCGTTCGGAGCGGGACCGATCAGCGATGCGGGCGGTGCTCATAGGTTCCTCAGGATGTCCAGGGAAGCGATGGCGCTCCCGGCGGGCGTTGCGTGTCGCAGGGGTGGAGTGGAGACGGCTGCCCAGTCGGCGGTGAGCTTGCGCAGCTCGGCAACGCGCAGGGCATCGACGAGGTGATCGTTGAGCTTGGAGAAGCGGCGGGTGTCTCCGGATTGCGAGTACGTGTGATTGGCAAGGAGGTGCCGGACTTCGGGATCGAAGGGCAGCTCGAGGGTACGACCGTGGAGGCGGCGCTCGATGAGCTGGGTGCCGAGCTCCTTGTAGGAGATGAGCACTTCCCGGCCGGAGGCCGGATCGAGCTGGGCTTCGCCGGTTGTGGGGTCGATAGCCGGCGTCGAGCGGTTGAAGACGTAGCCGGACAGGCGGTCATCGAGGCCCGGCGCGAGGAGGTCCACCAGGACGCGGCCGACGCCGGTAGCGTCGAAGCCCCAGCCGCCGGCAGGCTTCAGGATGGCGTCGAGGGCAAGGATGAAGTCGCGCTGCGCGTACCAGTTCCAGCCGGTCAGATGGAGGCGGAGGACCAGGGTGTCCGCCAGTCCGTTCCGCCGCTCGAAGAGGATCTCTGTGACGGTGGCGGAGCCGACGTCAACGCCGGCTGTGAGGTCGCCAGGGAGGGCGCGCAGGAAGAAGCCCGCTAAGTCGGCAATGGCTTGCCGGCGCCGCTCGGCGTCCCATCGATCCCAGCCTGAAACGTCGAGGGTGTCCTGGAGGACGGTGAGATAGGGCTGCAGGGCGTCGGCGAGGCCCTCGGCTTCCTCGGGGTCGTCGTCGCTCGGCTGCTGCGGCTCGCCTTCCTCGCCCCACGGGTAGGAGGGGTTCAGGCGGCGGGATAGACCGTCCAACTGGCCGGCGCGGCTGTCCCATCGGAACGACACGGAGAGGTAGTCCGGGATCCAGGTGAGAGCGGGCTTGAGCAGGCGCTCAGGGAAGAGGGAGTAGTCGGGATCTCCAGGCAAGCCGAGGACGTTGTGCACATAGCCCGGCTCGTCCGGGCCGCCATAGAAGCCGACGAACTCCTGGCGGCGCTCCTCGCACCAGAACGGGTGCGGCATGATGGTCTTGGGCCAGTGGAAGCGGACCCAGACCCGCCCGCCGAGATCGCGGGCCAGGGCACGAGTGCCTTCTGGGGTGGCCTGGGAGGTGGGCCGCAGGAGCTGCGCGAGAACCAGCTCGGGGGTGTCGTCGGGGACGATCGAGTCCGCGGGGACGGCGTTGTCGGCGATGCGCTGGAAGGTGCACTGCCGGTCGCCCGTGGGCACGGAGTAGATCCGGATCTCACAGCCCGGCTTGGCGGCGCGCCAGAACTCGCTCCAGCTCCTCGGATTGACAACCTTCGCGGCCTCGTCGTGGAGGAGCCAGCCGCGGACGTGGATGCCGCGGTAGGCTCGGCCGTCGTGGCCGGCGGGCCGGAAGAGCACGCGCAAGCCATTGCGCCAGGTCAGCCGGCGGTAGGGCTTGGTGGTTCTGGAGCGTAGGGAGTCGGCAAGGAAGGGATTGGCGCTGAGCTGCCACTCGACCTCTTCCCAGATCTCGTCGAGATCGCCGTCCAGCGCCGAGCCGACGAGCACGCTTCCGCGCTCGGCCGCGAGACAGCCCCAGAGCAGCAGGCCCACGATTTCCCGGCTCTTTCCGACTTCGGCGCCGTCCTGGTGGACGACGTGGCCGCGGAAGCGGAGGGAGGGGCGCTGGTAGGGGAAGAGCTGCCAGAGGCCTCCGCCGTCCTCGGGCTTGTTCACGAGGTTGGTTTCGACCCAGAGGACGGGGTCAGCGTTGAGGAGCCACCACTGGAGACGATCGACGTCGAGGACCTCGTCGCCGATCCGAAGGTCGCCGCGTTCGAGGGCCTGCCAGGACCAGCGCTTGCGCCGGAGCAGAGCGTCGATCAGCTCGGGGAGCGCAGGATGGAGCAGCTCGACGCTATGCATCCGAGTCCTCGCCCTCCCCCGCCAAGCCTTTCCGCATCTGGCTCACCCAGGCGGCTCTCCCGGCCAAGCCGAGCCCTTGATCCCGCTCACGCTCGCCGCTCGACTTGGGCGTGATGGCCTGGTCGGTCGCGGTGTGGCCGAGCTGCCGGAGGAGCTGGAACGTGTTGGCCGCACGGGGGTTCTCGATCGGGCGCTCCGCTACGACTTCCAAGTCGCCGTCGGCGTTGCGGCCCACGACCGGGACCTGGACGACGAGACCTTCCCGAAGGAGCACGGCGAGCTCGCCCTGGGCGAGCGCGAGCTGGCCGGCCATGGAGGTGGCGGCGAGCTCCGCGAGGCCGTTCAGATCGCCGCGCTCGATGGCTGCGAGGTACTTCTCCATCGTGTCCTGGTGGCCGAGGGAGACCAGGCAGGTCGAAAGACCGGCGCCGCGTGCTTCCACGGCGCGCTTGAGGTCGCAGGTGCCCTTTCCGTCGTTCGGGCAGACGGCGGGCTTGCAGGGCGGCAGGGCCTGGGCGAGCGCGCTGGTGGCGTGCTGGCCGGTCTTGACCGCGGCGGCGCGCCGCTGCGCACGCTCTTTCGCGGACAAGGGTTTGCCCTTGGGTCGGCCGGGTTTTCCTGATGTTCGTTTCGGCATGTTGACAGCGCTCTTCGTTCGGGGGCAGGTTGAATCCATGAGCGCAAGAGCCCAAATCGGCGAAACCCTGGAAGCAGGGGGTAAACGCATGAATCCACGAGAGATCCAGGCTGCCGGCGGCGCGGGAGAATGGATCGATGATCGATCCATTTTGGAAGGCTGGACGTCTTTCCTGGTGAGTGTGCGGGGGCGGGGAGAGGGGACGGCGCGGCGGTATCGGCAGCTGGTGGAGCGGTTGCTCGCGGACGCCGGGAAGCCGGTGACTCAGCTCGGCCGCGAGGACATCGAGAAGCATCTCCGGCGGCTGCATGTGGCCGGGCGGGGGGGGAGCGTGCGGCAGGGGGTCGTTGTGGCGGTGCGGTCGCTCGGGGAGTGGTGTCTGGCTCACGGAATCGTGGAGGTGAACCCGGGAGGTGGGTTGGCGGGCCCGTCCGGCTTCCACAGGGAGGTGCGCCCGCTCACGGTGGAGGAAGTGTCGCGGCTGATCTGGGGAGACCGCCCGGACTGCCTGCCGACCAGGCACCGGGAGCTGCGGGACCGGGCGTTGCTCGCGGTGATGTACATCGCGGGCCTCCGCGCCTCGGAGCCCGGGCCGATCCGGCTGAACGACGTGCAGTGGGACGAGGCGGCGGGGGTCTTCCGGTTTCTTCTGGTGAAGGCCAAGGCGGCGCGCCGGGAGAGATGGGTCCCTCTGGACCGTCAGGTGTCCCGGGTGCTCGGAACCTATCTGGCCGTGCGGCCGGCGGGCTCACCGTGGCTGTTCGTCTCGGACCGGGGTAAGCCCCTGTCGCGGGCGGCGGTGTATCAGCTCTTCCGGCGGCGAAGGAAGGAGGCGGGCATCGAAGCGCGGGGGCGAAGGATGTCGCCGCACATCCTGCGGCACTCGATCGCGACGCACCTGCTCGCGCGAGGCTGGGACATCCGGACGGTCCAGGTGCACATGCGGCATGCGTCGATCAAGACGACCGAGGTGTACCTGCACGCGGACGAGGGGAGGGTGCAGCGGATGATGCTCCGGTCGAGCCCGCTCGGTCCCCAGAGGGAGCGGCGGGTGGAGCTGGGCCGGGGGCTGGCGGAGCTGCTGCGGGAGCTGGGCGGGTTGGGTGGACCAGCTCTCGGGGATGAGGTTTAGCTGCCGGTGTTGGTGGCTTTCCAGATCTTAAAGACGAGCCGGGCGAAGGGGATCGGGAGTTGGGCGACGACGGCGGACCAGAAGGACCAGTAGCCGCGCACGATCGCCATGCGGGCTTGCCAGGGGCGGCCGGCGCGGAGGGCTTCGAAGTGCTCCTTCTGCATGTCGCTGAGGGCGGGCTCGAGGACTTGGGTGAAGGTCTTCTTCGAGAAGCAGAGTTCGGCGAAGCGCCGCAGGCCCCAACCGTGGGGGCTGGAGATGCGCGACGCTCTGGCAGGTCGGCGATAAAGAATGACTACCAAACTTACTAAGCCAGACATGAAGGTGGACACGATACCAATCGCGATAATCCACAAGCTAATACTCATGGTGCAACTCCAAGGGCGAGGGTGCTGCTCGCGAGTTCCCAGGCGTGGAGTACGCGAGCGCCGTAGCCGGTGGCCTGGAACAGGCGGCGGGGCAGGCCGCCGGTGCCTTCGTCGCCGGGCACTTGGCGCGATTCGACATAGCCCTTGTCGGCCATGCGGCCGAGGGTGACGTAGACGGTGCCGCGCTTGATCTTGTCGGGCGCGGCGTTGACTAGCTCCAGCCCGTACATCTCGCCGTTTGCGATGAGGAACTGGAGGATGATGGCTTCTTTGGGGGAGAGTCGGGGGATATCCATATCTTCAGTGACCTTCTTGAAAAAATTCACTTGGGGCTCCTGGCCTTCCAGAGGGCTGCGATGCGGCCGAGGAGGGAGAGGCCGAGCTGGCAGACAGCAGCCGCGGCAAGCGCGCCACAGCCTTGCAGGAGGACCCAGCGGGCTTTCAGGGGCTGACCCTCAGCGAGGGCGACGGAGTGCTCTTCGCGGAGGTCAGTAAGGGTGGGCTCGAGGATCTCGACGTAGAGCACGGGAAAGTGGGTTTGGAGGTGATGGCGGAGATGCTCCAGCGGGGGCGTTTGGCGATTGGTAGGCTGCGTCGGAACTGGCTCAGGATCGGGCTCCTCGGCAGGCGATGTGTTGGGTTGGAAGCGCTAAGTACTCTGGCACGTAAGTTCGGTCACGTATTCGTCAGGCGACCCGTTGGAGGTCGTGGTCGGTCACTCGTTGGAGTAGTTTGGCCAAGTCATGGCGTGTGAACTTCCACTCGAACGGTTTGGCTGCTTGCTGGTAG
>DATMER010000040.1:0-48966 GCA_035556715.1 Thermoanaerobaculia bacterium | reverse complement strand
GGATGAGGTCCACCTGGCGCGTCCCGCCCGCGGAATTTTGCCTCTCGCCCTCGAGGGCGAGTCACAAGTCCCCGAGGGCGAGAGGCAAGTCCCCGAGGGCGAGGGGCTCATTTCCGGTCCCCGGCGGCATCATCTCAGGCTCCGCCAAAGTCGCCGGCAGCGGCGCTCTGACCCCGGGCTACGCTCCGTCGCCCTTGCGGGTACCTTGGCAAACTTCCGATCGACGGGCAGCCTTTTCTGTAGGGGAGGGGCTTGCCCCCTCCCGGGCGGGGGAAGACCCCGCCGAGACAGGAATTGCATTGGGAGCTTCCGCCCACCCGGGAGGGGGCAAGCCCCTCCCCTACATCCACCTTATCCCGTCAATCCTGCCGTGACAGAGGACTAGTCCAACCGCAGCGTGACCAGCGGGTCGAAGCGCGCGGCCCGGCGCGCTGGCAGGTAGCTGGCGACCAGGGCGACGAGGATCAGCCCGGCCGCGATCCCTCCGAAGACCAGCGGGTCGGTCGGCGCCACGCCGTAGAGCAGCCCCTCCAGCATGCGGGTGAAGAGGAAGGCCCCGGTAAGCCCGAGCACCAGGCCGAGCCCGGCCAGGCCCATGCCCCGCTTCAGGATCAGCCGGATCACGTCCCCGGTCTGCGCCCCCAGGGCCATCCGGATGCCGATCTCGTGGCTGCGCTGGCTTACCGAATAGGAGAGCACGGCGTAGATCCCCACCACGGCCAGCACCATGCCCAGCGAGGCGAACAGGGTCAGCATGAAGGTGTTGAAGCGCGGTCGGGCCAGCGAGTCGGAGACCCGTTCGTCCAGCGTCTGGACTTGGGCGATGGGCTGGTCCTTGTCCATGGCCAGCACCTCGCCGCGAACGATCGGCACCAGGCTCAGGGGCTCCACCGAGGTCCTGGCCACCAGGAACATGGACGGCCGCGCCCCCTGGGCGATGGGCACGTAGAGCGTCGCGCCGGTCTCGGCGCCAAGGGCGGAATCCTGCACGTCCCCAACCACGCCCACGACGGTGAGCCAGCGGCTCTGGGCCGTCTCGCTGGTGCGCAGGAGGCGCTTGCCCAGAGGGCTCTGGCTCCCCCAGTAGCGGCGCGCCATCTCCTCGCTGACCACCGCCACCGGCGTGGCCTTGAGATCGTCCCCGTCCGCGAACCAGCGGCCCAACCTCAGCGGGATGTCCAGGGCGCGGAAGTACTCCGGGCTCACCCGCCGGAAGTTGGCCATCTGCGTCTCGGCCGGGACGGCGCGCGCCACGTTCTCCAGGATGAAGGTGGTGGTGACGGCGAACTCGTCCACGGGCAGGGCGCTGGTCGCCGCCGCCGCGGTCACCCCGGGGAGCGCCCCCACGCGGCCGATCAGGTCGCGCCAGAAGGCCGCGGTAGTCTCGCCCGTGTACTCGGTCTCGGGGAGCGCGACCTGCACGGTCAGGACGTTCTCGCGCTCGAACCCGAGCTCGACCCGGTTGATCAGGGTGAAGCTCTTGATCATCAGGCCGGCGCAGACCAGCAGGAGCAACGCGACCGCCACTTCGAAAACCACAAGCCCGCTCTGGATCTGCCGGCCGCGCACCCCTTCGCTGGAGCGCCGGCCGCCGCCCGCGGTCAGCCGGCGGTAGAGGTTCGGCGTCGAGGTCTTGAGCGCGGGCAGCAGGCCCGGCAGGAGCCCGGTGACCAGGGAGAGCACGAAGGTGAAGGCGAGCACGCGATAGTCGAGGCGGACGTCTCGCAGCAGCGACTCGTACTCGCCGGCGATCCGCGGCAGGACCCAGAGCAGGGCTTCGGCAAGCGGGATGCCCACGACTCCGCCGGTCAGGGCCAGCACCACGCTTTCCGTCAAAGTCTGGCGCACCAGGCGGCTGCGGCTCGCGCCGAAGGCGGCCCGGATCGCGATCTCGTTGCGCTGCTCCGAGGCCCGCACCAGCAGCAGGTTGCCCACGTTGGCACAGGCGATGAGCAGCAGCAGGCCGACCGCGGCGAGGAGCAGCAGCAGGCCGCGTCTCTGGTTTTTGACCAGGTTGTCGCGCAGGCTGCCGACCTGCACGCTGTAGCCGGCGTTCGTGTCCGGGTAATCGTGGACCAGGCGCGTGGCGATGGTGGCCATCTCGGACTGGGCCTCATCGAGGTCCACGCCCTTCTTGAGCAGGCCGACCACCACCAGCGGGTGCTGCGGCGGCAGGTCCGCGGGATCGAGCGCGAGCGGCACCCAGAGGTCGGCCTCCTCCTGGAAGTGGAAGCCCGGCTCGAGGACGCCCACCACGGTGTGGCTCTGGCCGTCGACCACCAGCGTCTTGCCCAGGATGTGCAGGTCGCCGCCGAAGCGCCGGTTCCACAGACCGTCGGAGATCACGACGGCGCGCGCGCCGCCCGGCCGGTCCTCCTCCGGCAGGAAGGTGCGGCCGCGCTCGGTCTCGGCGCCGAGCAGGCCGAAGAGCCCCGCCGTCACCGCCGCGCCCGGCACCTGCTCGGGCTCGCCGCCGCTGGTCAGGTTGAACGGCTTCGGGAGCAGCGCCTCCAGGTGCTCGAAGGACTTGCTCTGCTCGCGCCACTCCAGGAAGTTGAGGCCCGAGACGTTGTACTCCTCCGGCTCGCTCCCCGGCCCCTGGTGCACGTCCACCAGGATGGTCAGGCGGTCGGCGTCCGGATATGGCAGGGGACGCAGGAGCGCGGCGTCCACCACGCTGAAGATGGCGCTGTTCGCGCCGATCCCAAGAGCCAGGCAGAGCACGATGAGGATAGCGAACCCGCGGTGCTTCCGCAGGAATCGGAGGGCGTAGATGAAGTCCTGGCGAAGGCTTTCCATGGCTCCGTCCCATCGAAGAGAAAGAAATTCGGCCGATTCTAAAGGAGAAACGGACGGGGGTCTACTAGTAAGGTGCCCTAGACCGGCGGAAGCGAGTCGAGCAGGCCGCGGATGAGGCGGTGGCTCTCCTCCGGCCGGACCAGCAGCGAGAGGTTGTGCCGCCGGCCCATCGCGTGCGCGGCGGCACCGGGGAAAACTGCCTTCAGCCGCTCGAGCTGCCGGGCGAAGACGTTCCCCTCCGAGTACAGGATCAGGGCCGGGCCGGGAAAGCCGCCCGGGGACATCGGCGGGGCTTCGTGGAGGTTGGCCAGGAGGCGGTACCGCGCCAGGACCCGCGGTTTGTCCAGCAGCTCGGCGAACCGGTGCCGGAAGTGGCCCGCCACCACCCGGCCCTGCTCCGGGCTCACGTCCCCGGCGGCTTCCAGGCCGGCGAGCATCTTGCGCAGATGCCGGTGCAGCCAGCCCCGCAGCACGGGCCAGGGGAGGAGCCGGGCGAAGGCCAAGTCGCGGCGGATGCGCTTCGCGACCCGCGGGTCGGGCAGGCCGGCGTGGACCAGGACCAGGGCCTCGACGCGCTCCGGGTGCGCGCGGGCGAAGGCCTGCGCCAGGTAGCCGCCCAGGGTCTGCCCGATCACCACGGCGCGCTCCGCCCCCCGGGCGTCCAGCGCCTGGAGCAGGGCGTCGAGCTGGTGGCGGATGGAGGGGGTGTCCGGATAGTCGGCCGCAATGACCGTGTGATCGGGACTGAGCTCGGCCTCCTGCTGCCAGAGGGAGCTGGCGTCGCCCAGGAGGCCGGGGAGGAAGAGCAGGGTCCGGCCGGTCACGACCGCCCGCGGCTCACCGAGCGGCCGGGGAAGTGGAGGATTGCGGCACCGGGCCGGTCGCTCAGCAGGTTCGCCTCGTCCAGGAACTCGGCGAGGAACTCGCGGACCTCGCCGTCCCGGCCGTGGCGGCAGAGCGCGGCCAGGCGCTTGAGGCCGTCGGCGAGGCGCTCCGACGCGAAGACCGGCAGCCGGCCGATGAAGATCTTGGGATGGCGGGTCTTGGCGATGCTCTCGCCGGAGACCTCCAGCTCCTCGAACAGCTTCTCGCCCGGCCGCAGCCCGGTGAAGACGATGTCCACGTCCTCGTAGGGCCGGAAGCCCGAGAGCGTGATCAGGTCGCGGGCCAGGTCGAGGATGCGCACGGGCTCGCCCATGTCGAGGATGTAGATCTCGCCCCGGTCGCCCATCGCCCCGGTCTCCAGCACGAGCTGCGCGGCCTCGGGGATGGTCATGAAGTAGCGCATCATGTCCGGATGGGTGACCGTCACCGGCCCGCCGCGGGCGATCTGCTCGCGGAAGATCGGGATCACCGAGCCGGCCGAGCCCATGACGTTGCCGAAGCGCACGGCGACGTAGCGGGTCGGGAAGCGGTTGTCGAGGTCCTGGATGACCAGCTCGGCGATGCGCTTCGAGGCGCCCATGACCGAGCTGGGGCGCACGGCCTTGTCGGTGGAGATGAGGACGAAGGTCTCCACCCCCAGCTCGCCCGCCAGCTCGCCCAGGATGCGCGTGCCGAAGACGTTGTTCTTGATCGCCTCGATGGGATTGTGCTCCATCATCGGCACGTGCTTGTGGGCCGCGGCGTGGAGGATCACCTCGGGCCGGTACTGGCTCAGCAGGGCGCGCACGCGGGGCGAGTCCACCACGTCGGCGATCAGCGGCCGGATCTCCAGCTCGGGGCGGAGCTGCCGCAGCTCGCGGTCGACCTCGAACAGCGCCCCTTCGGCGCGGTCGACGAGGAGCAGCAGCGAGGGGCGGAAGCGGGCGACCTGGCGCGCCAGCTCGGAGCCGATGGAGCCGCCGGCGCCGGTGACCAGCACGCGCCGGCCGCCGAGGAACCTGTCGAGCTCGGTCTGGTCGAGGTAGACCGGCTCGCGGCCGAGCAGGGTCTCGACGGCCACGTCGCG
The DNA here is from genome assembly GCA_035556715.1 of Thermoanaerobaculia bacterium. Classification (GTDB taxonomy): domain Bacteria; phylum Acidobacteriota; class Thermoanaerobaculia; order Multivoradales; family UBA5704; genus DATMER01. The sequence continues at coordinate 44,216 of DATMER010000040.1, read as the reverse complement.
CATGCGGCTGATCTCGACCTTCCCCTGCAGGATCTCGTAGAAGCCCGGGATCGAGCGCATGCGCACGCCGCTCCGCTGGCAGACCTCGGCGATGCGGCGCAGGAGCTGGCGGCGGGTCTCGGCGATGGTGATGACCACGTGGTCGATCCCCAGCGAGCGCACCAGCATGGGCAGGTCGCGGATGGTGCCGAGCACCTTGACGCCGTGGATGACGGTGCCCTGCTTCAGCGGGTCGTCGTCCACGAAGCCGACCACCTGGATGTCCATGTCGCCGCGGGCCTGGATCTCGCGCACGGCGAGCACGCCGCCGCGGCCCGCGCCGGCCAGCAGGACCGGCTTCTTCCGCCTCCCCGGCCCGCGCGAGGCCGTGCGGTCCATCCGCTCGCGCTCGTAGCTCTCGTAGAGGACCCGGCGCAGCACGCGCACGCTGAGCGTGCCGCCGAAGGCCAGGGCCACGTCGATGAGGATGACGGAGAACGGCACCCGCCAGAGGTGGTAGTCGTCGGACAGGCCGAAGCGCAGGCACAGCAGGACCGCTGCCGCGCCCGCCGCGGCCTTGAGGAAGGCCGGGACCTCGCGCAGGCCCACGTAGCGCCAGACGAAGCTGTAGACGCCGGTCATGGCCAGGGCCGCGAACTGGAGGAGCAGGGCCAGCGGAAGCTGGACGATCATCCGGTTCAGCTCGTCGTCCGGGATCTGGAAATCGAAGCGCAGCAGGTAGGCGAAGACGAAGGAACCCACCAGAATGGCGATGTCCAGGAAGAGCTGGACCTGCCGGTAGAGCAGGCGGTTCCAGAGAGGCGGACGCGGGATCGGCTGACTCTCAATCGGGGTCATCGCGCCTCCCCTCCCTCGATCTCCGCGAGGGTCGGAGCCGCGGGGCGCCGCAGCCGCAGAACGGCCAGGACCGTGGCGCCGAGCACGCCCAGGTCCGAGACCCAGGAGCGGCGCGCCAGGTAGTCGCGGTAGCCGCGCAGCTTCCAGGGCAGCAGCCGCTCGCGGTAGAAGCGCTCCGCGTCGGCGGCGCCCGCGAGAAGCGCCTCCTCGTCGCGCAGCCGCAGCGTCACCGGGTCGGTCAGGCCGGGCCGGGCCGACAGCACCTGTTGCCAGAGGGGGCTTCCATCGACGTAGCGCGGCACCTCGGGGCGGGGTCCCACCAGGGACATGTCGCCGCGCACCACGTTCCAGAGCTGGGGGGTCTCATCGAGCTTGAAGCGCCGCAGCCATCGCCCCACGGATGTGATCCGGACGTCACCCCTGGAGGTAAGTTGAGAACCCTCGGGAGCTCCTCCCCGAGCCATCCGCATGGTGCGGAGCTTGAGCAGGGTGAACGGCCGGCCGCCGAGGCCGACTCGCTGCTGCCGGAAGAGGATGGGGCCCGGGGAGGTCGCGGCGACCAGGCCCGCGGCCACGAGAAGGACGGGCGAGGCCGCGGCCAGCCCGAGAAGGGCGAGGGTGGCCTCGGCGACGCGAGGAAGGCCCCCGGAATGGACGGCGTCAGCCGTTCCTGCCCCCGAGGGCATGGCGTTCACAGATCCTCTGGACGACAGCGACAACATGCTCGTGCTCCGCATCCGTCATCGCGGGGAACAGAGGAAGGGTCAGGATGCGCTCCCAGACCGCGGTGGCCGCCGGCAGATCCTCCGCCTTCCAGCCGAAGGTCTCGGCGTAGTAGGGGTGGAGATGCAGTGGCCGCCAGTGGACTGAGCACCCGACGCCCGCTTCCTTCAGCTCCGCGACGAAACTGTTCCGATCAATCGCTAGCTTGGCTAGCCTTAGTTTAACAGGAAACAGGTGCCAGGAGTGAATCCTGTCGTCCGGAAGCGGCGGCAGCTCGATCTCTTCGGTGCTGGAAAGGGCCTCCAGGTAGCGCAGCGCGAGGCGCTCGCGGTCCTGTCTCATCGCCTCGGCGCGGGCGAGCTGATGGATGCCGAGGGCCGCGGCGACGTCGGTGAGGTTGTACTTGAAGCCGGGCGCAAGGATCTTGTAGTCCCAGCTCCCCCCCTTGCTGAAGCGGCCCCAGGCGTCATGGGAGAGGCCGTGGAGGGACATCATCCGCATGCGGTCGGCCAGGGCCGGGTCGGCGGCGGTGGCCATGCCCCCCTCGCCGGTGGTGATGGTCTTGTTGGCGTAGAAGGAGAAGCAGGCGATCGCGGAGGTCCCCTCGCCGCAGCGCTGCCACGTCCCGCCCGGACGCCGCCACGCCGCCGGGAACGCGTGGGCCGCGTCCTCGATCACCCAGAGGCCGTGGCGCTCCGCAAAGGCGGAGACGGAGTCCACGTCCATCATCAGGCCACCCACGTGGACCGGGATGATCCCCACCGGCTTTTCCGTGGCCCCTGCAATCCTCCGCTCGGCGTCGTCGAGGTCCATGTTGAGCGTGACCGGGTCGCAGTCCACGAGCACCGGCACGGCGCCGGCATAGCGCACCACCTCCGCCGTGGCCGCGAAGGTCATCGTCGGGACCAGGACGGCCTGCCCCTGCTTCAGGCCGAGGGCCTCGACCGCCAGGTGGAGCGCCGCAGTGCACGAGTTGACGGCGATGGCGTGCGGCGCGCCCACCGCGGCGGAGAACTCCTCCTCGAAGCGCTTCACGCGCGGGCCGGTGGTGAGCCACCCAGAGCGCAGCGTCTCCACCACCTCGTTGATCTCGGCCTCGCTGATCTCGGGCCGGAAGAAGGGAACATTCATCAGGATCTCCTCATCGGCGCAGCGCCCGCATCACGTGCTGGAACCGTCTCGCCGGCCAGCTCCGCCCGGACGGCGTCTCCTGCTCCACGACCCCGGGGTGAGCCCAGATCTGCCGCGGCAGCGACCTCCACCCTGCCCGGCTCCGCCGGCCGGAGAGGAGCCGGGCCAGGACGATCGCCTTCAGGCTGGCGGCCTCTCCCTGCTGGGCGGCCAGGCGCTCCAGGGGACGCAGCCGGGCGAGCAGCCGGTCCGCGATCTGCCGGTTCGGCTCCGACCCCCACAGCTCCGCGGCCTGCGCGGCGGCGAGACCGGCGGGAAGCTGGAGGTCCCAGGTCTCGGCGAGGCGGGAGGCCTCCTCCGCGATCCCGGGCTCGGCTGCGGCAAGGCGCTCCAGATCCCACCAGGAGAGGAGCGGGCGGGGCGGCGGGTTGAGCCAGGAGTGGACCGCGGCCACCAGCCAGGCATGGGCCAAGGGTAGCCGGCGGCCGGAGGAGCCCAGGGCGGGATCGGGCACGGCAGCGGCGAGCAGCGCGGCCCCCAGGCCCGCGGGGACGATCCCCCAGAGCCGGACGTGGACTTCCAGGAGCAGGCCCGCGCCGTCCACCGCCTGCCAGGCATAGCCCTCGTCGCGGAGGTAGCGCTCCACCCGGTCGCCTCCGACGAGGGAGCGCCAGCCCGCGGAGCAGAGGGCCTCCCGCGCCCGCGGCAGCTCGGCCCGGGCCACGAGGATGTCGATGTCCCCGACCGGCCGCTCTTCGGGGTCCCGGTACACCCGTGCCCCCAGGTCGCACCCCTTGAGAGGCAGCCAGGGGACACCCGCCTCTCCCAGGGCCGAGCCCATGGCGGCGAGCCGATCCTCAATGTGGAGGCGGTGGGCCGCGACCGCGATGAGCGCCCGGTGCCAGGACTCGGCCGCGGGGCCGTCGATCCCCAGGCGCCGCGCCCGCAGCGACAGGGCAGGACCGACGCGGTGGGTCCTCGCCAGCTCGATGCCGGCCGGATCGGCGGCGAGGGCGGCGAGAGCGGCCTGATCTCCGGCCAGGGCGGCGGCGAGAGCGGCCCTCACCCCCGTCCCCTCTCCCGGCCGCACGCCCGGACCCCCGGGAGAGGGGGGCCGGGGGTGAGGGCCAGAAACTCCGCCACCTCCCTGGCCACCCGCCGCCCCGCCCGCCCGTCCCACAACCGCGGACAGCTCCCCTGCTTGTAGCGCCCCTCCAGGATGTCCCCGATCAGGGTGTCGAAGAGGGTCCAGTTGCCGTCGACGAGCGTGCTCGTCCCCTCCTCGATCGTGATCGGCCGCTCTGTGGTGGACCGCAAAGTCAGGCAGGGGATGCCCAGGGCCGTGGACTCCTCCTGGAGGCCGCCCGAGTCGGTCACGATCAGCCGCGCCTCCGAAGACAGGCCGAGGAACTCCAGGTAGCCCAGCGGCTCGGTCAGGATCACCCGCGGGTCGTCCGACAGCCGCGTCTCCAGTCCGCTCTCCCGCAGCTTGCGCTCGGTGCGCGGATGGACCGGGAAGACCACCGGCAGCCGCCGGGCGGTAAGCTGCAGGCGCTCGACGGCGCTGCGGAGCGCTTCCGGCTCGTCCACATTGGATGGCCGGTGGAGGGTCCAGACCGCGTACTCCCCCCGCTGAAGCCCGAGCTTCTCCGGCTGGCCCAGGGCACGGGCCTCCGGGAGCTGCAAGGCCAGGACGTCGATCATCACGTTGCCCACCAGCCGGATCGCCGACTCGGGCCGACCCTCCCGGCGCAGGTTCTCCACCCCACTGGGCTCGGAGACGAGCAGGAGGTCCGAGATCGCGTCGGTCAGGACGCGGTTGATCTCCTCGGGCATGGCGCGGTCGAGGCTGCGCAGCCCGGCCTCCACATGGATCACCGGGATGCCGAGCTTGACCGAGGCCAGGGCGCAGGCCAGCGTCGAGTTCACGTCCCCCACGACCAGGGTGGCGTCCGGCCGGGCATCGGAGGACATCGAGGACATTAGCCAGGCCTCGTAACGCTCCAGGACGCGGGCGGTCTGCTGGCCGTGCGGGCCGGAGCCGACCTCCAGATGGACGTCCGGCTCGGGCAGGCCGAGTTGGGCGAAAAACCGGTCGCTCATGGCCTCGTCGTAGTGCTGGCCGGTATGCACCAGGACCGGCCGTATGTCCGGCGCCATCTCCCGCAGTCCGGCCAGGACCGGGGCCATCTTCACGAAGTTGGGGCGCGCGCCCACCACGCAGGCGAGGGTCTTCATGCCGCCCTCCGGATCACACCCAGATAGTGCGTGTCGAGCACCCGCAGCGACTCCAGCAGCGCGGCCAGGGTCCAGGAGACCGGCACGATCCGCCGGGCGAGCGGCGGGGCGAGCGTCGCCCGCCGCAGCACGACCCGGCAGCCCGGGAAGAGCGCCGCGATCTCGCGCCGCCGGATGCCGCGGACGTGCGGGTTGGAGGGATTGTCCATGAAGAAGTCATACCAGAGGATGGCGCCGCCCGGGGCCAGGACCCGGAGCATCTCGGAGGCGACCGCCTTCCGCATCCCCGGGTCCAGGATCGAGGAGAAGACCGTGCTCTGGAGGACGATGTCGAAGCCGCCGTCCCCCCAGGGGAGACGGGAGGCGTCGCCGGTCCGAATATCGGCACCCGGGAAACGGTCGGCGGCGCGGGCGGCGCGCTCGGGGTCGAGCTCGATTCCCGAGAGATGCTCCGCTCCGAAGCGCTCCAGGATCTCCAGCCAGTTGCCGGAGCCGCAGCCCACTTCCAGGATCCGGCGACCGGCCAACGGGAGAAGGCCGGAATCCTCGAGGGCTTTGCAGAGGGCGCGCTCCTGGCCATGCCGGAGGAAGAGGTTCGCCGGCCGGTCCAGGTCGTAGAACCCGGCGGACACCTCCCGCTCGCGGCGGCGGAGCTCTTCCAGGATGCGGTCGGCTTCGCTCAAATCACTCTCCGCAGGAACCGGTCCAGACGCTCGGCGATGCGGGCGCGATCGTACTCCGTCTCGGCGGCACGGCGGCCGGCGGCTCCAAGGCGGACGCGCAGCTCCGGATCGGTCGCCAGCCGGGTCCAGGCCTCCCGAATGCCGTCCCGGTCTCCCGGTCTTACGGTCAGGCCGCACCCGGCGCGCTCCACCCGGCGGGCGGCTTCTCCCTCGGCGACCAGGAGGAGAGGACGGGAGGAAGCCATCGCTTCATAGATCTTGCTGGGCACCGCCCCCTGGAGCCGCAGTCCCAGGGTGGCCAGGGCCACATCCGCGGCGGCGAGGAGAGCCGGGATGCGCTCCCGGGGCTGAGCCGGAACGAGGCGGACGCGATCGATCCCCTCCTTGTCGATCCGCTCCTGGAGCGCCTGGCGCACCGGCCCCTCCCCCACCAGCACGCAACGGCCGGGGACTTCCGGCGGCAGCGCGACCGCGACGTCCAGGACCTGGTCCAGCCCCTGCGCCCATCCGAGGAGACCGGCATAGAGGAAGACCGGGCCGGGCTCGGGGCCGATCAGCGCGCGGGCCTCCGCGTCCGCCTGTCCGAACCGGCCGGGCTCGACTCCGTTGGTGATGACCTCGACGGGAGTCCCCGGCGAGCGGGCCGCCACCGACTCCGCGATCTCCTCGGACTGGCCGGTCACGCCCGCGGCGTTCCGGTACAGGGACAGCTCCAGGCGCTCGGCCAGGCGGGTGGCGAGCCCGGGCTTCACCACGCCCATCTCGATGGCCGACTGCGGCCAGAGGTCGCTCACGTTCAGCACGTAGGGGCAGCGCCAGCGCCGGGCCAGGCGGCGGGCGGCGAAGCCGATGAACAGGGGCGGTGATTCCACGAAGAGGACGTCCGGCCGGGCGCAGAGGCGCGGGCCGTGGAAGGCGGCCGAGCCCGCGAAGGAGAAGTAGCACCCCAGGCGGCGGACGAACCCCTTCTGGGAGGGCAGCAGCGGCACCCGGACGGCGCGAATGCGGCCCACGGTCTCAGCCATCGCCTTCCGCGGATAGCCGGGGAAGACGCGGCCGGCCGGGTAGTTCGGGAGGGCGGTCAGGGCCTCCACCTCCCATCCGAGGTCGATCAGACGCTCCCCGAGCTCCGAGAGGCGCGCCTGGGGCGCGCCCATCTCGGGCGGGAAGTACTGGGTGAGGATGCAGAGGCGGGGCAGAGCCTTACCTGACCGTCAGCGTGACGTTGGGGTCGCTCCAGGCGAAGTCGTTCACGCGCTGCCGGTCCCCGGAGGCCTTCAGTTGGAAAGCCAGATAGTAGACGCCCGGAGGCACCGAGCCCGGGACCCTGGCCTGGCCCAGGTTGACGTTCCGCAGGGCGCCGGCGGGGATGGCGCCCTGAAGACGGACCCGCTTGAGAAAGACGGCGCCCTCCATGCTGAAGCGCCGCGGCACCAGGTAGAGGTCCACCTGCGGTCTCGCGAGGCTCTCCGTGCCCACGTTCTCGATCTTGACCGGGCTCGACACCCGGAAGCTGCCGCCGGCCGGCACCGAAGCGGGGACGGCCCGAACCGGAATCTGGCGCGGCCGCGCGGGAGCCGGCTGGAGGCTGTAGGGGCTGATCAGGCCGTCGCGGAGAAAGGCCCCTATGCCGAACGCCTCGCGCACCGCGGCCGTGTCATCGGAGAACAGGGTGGCGAGATTGTATGGCGGCGACACGGAGCCTACGATCGACTCGCGGTCCCGGGGGGCCAGGCTGAAGGAGGGCCTAAGCCCCCAGGCGACTCCCAGGTGGCTGAGGATGGAGCGCCGGAAGGAATGCGGCCCGTTCGGCCGCGTCGCCTTGTCCTCGTCCAGGGTCCAGGCAAAGGCCGGGTTGAGCGCGATGTCGGCCTCGACGATGTGCTCGTCCACGATGCGGAAAGAGGCCTGGCTGAGGGCGCCCGGGGACCACGGGCGCCCGAACTCCTTCTGCATCCTGGCGTCGTCCGGGAAGCCGGCGATGTCGAACACGCCGTTGCCGAACGACCAGGTGTCCGACGAGCTCGGCGCCAGGGACACGAAGAGGTTGGGAGCGTAGATGTTCCAGTAGGCCATCTGGCTCCGGTCGTGCGGCGAGAAGGGCGAGCTCGCCGGGAGAGGATTGAAGACGATGGGCGGGATCGCGGGCGTGCCGATCAGAAAGGGTTCCCACGCCGGCCGCAGCCCCGCCTCCGCGGCTTCGGTCACCGCCTCGGTCATCGCGCGGAGGTCCCGCTCCTCCCCCGCCAGGAAGGCGCGGACGTCCTCGACCATCCCGGCGAACCTGGCAAATCCGGCCGCCTCGGGGACCGCCCCCTGCCAGCCGCCGACGACGTCACCCTGGCGATCCATGAAGAGCAGGTAGCGCTCGCCGCGCTCGAGGGGCAGCGACAGGCAGGTGCCGTGCGTCTCATTCCCAATCGTGCCTCCCGGCAGGGAGACCGTGACCCGCTCGGGGGCCTCGTCCCGGAGCCGGTCTTCGATCCGCAGCACGTAGTCGGTATGGATCAGGTGGCCGGCCCAGCGGCCGGCCGCCTCCTCGACCACGGCCACGACGATGCGGTCGGAGGCCTCCACGAGTCGCGGCGCGGTGAGCGGAACGACATGGGCGGACGCGGATGCGGAGAGGAGGAGCAATGCGCAGAGCCATCGAGCCGTCATCGGACTTTCCTCCTGAAGAAGCTGAAAAAGAACTTCCTGCGTCATTTTCGCACGGCTGGAGCCAGCCGGCTAATGACGAACCGGCGCTTGCCCGACGGAGCCGTGGGGATCTCGTCCGTCGTGTCCACCTCGATCTCCAGGTCCGCCCCCTTCTCGCGCAGCGCCGCGACGATGCGCGGCGGGACCTCCTCGGAGTAGCCGACCGCGGGCACCACGCGGAGCAGGATCGCGTCGGGGCTCTCCTGGGTCACCTGGAAGCTCTCGATCTCGGGAAAGCGGCTCAGGATGCCGGTGAAGAAGTGGACGATGAGGCGGTTCCCCGAAGGGGTGACCACAACGTCGGTGTCCCGCCCCTGGATGGACGACATCGTGGTAAAACCCCGGCCGCAGGGACAGGGGTCGGAGGACATTACGCCCAGGTCGCCCACCCGGTAGCGGATCAGCGGCATGGGTCCCGGGTGGAGCCGGGTGAGGAGGAGGTGCCCGGTCTGTCCGGGCGGGACGGGGTTGCCGTCGTCGTCCACGCACTCCACGATCACGTCCAGGGCATGGACGTGGTAGAGCCCCCGCTCCTCGCACTGCGCCGAGACCTGCATACCTTCGCCGATGCCGTAGGTGTCGAGCACGCGGGTGCCGAAGGCGCGCTCGATCGTCTCCCGGTAGTGGGCGTAGAGGCTGTCCCCCCAGGTGACGATGCCGCGGAGGGGCCGGTTCCAGCCGGTCTCGAGCGCCCGCCGGGCAAGGTAGTAGAGGCTCCCCGGATAGCCGCGGAGGTGCTCGATCCGGCGGCGCTCCAGGATCTCCAGGCCGCGGTCCAGCGCCTCGTCCGAGAGGTCGAAGGCGGAGACGTAGGCGCAGCGCAGCAGCCGGTCCTTGACTCCCTTGACCAACCCGCGCCGCAGGGTCATCCCAGTCTGCAGGTGGGGATCGCCGATCCGCCAGCCCGACCACTCCAGCGCCAGCAGGAACGAGGCGCGGTGCCACCCGGCGGTCTCGGAGTCCTCCCGCACACAGAAGTTCGCGCCGGTCGAGCCGGACGAGCAGCTCTCGTAGAAGCGCTGGCCCGTGTCCCGCGTGGTCGCATGGGGATACCCGGCGCGGAGAGCGGCCTTGGTGGCGACGGGGAGGTTTCCCAGCTCCTTGGGGGCGTCTCCGTAGAGTGACCGATAGAAGGGAACCTCGCGACAAGCCACAGTCAGAAGATCCCGGAGAAGGCGCGTGCGCTCGGTTTCCAGACGTTCCGGATCCCACCACTGGGCTGCCCGGAGGAACCGCAGCCGGGCCATCATGCGCTGGCCGACGAGGCGGTCGCCCGCGGGGAGGAGAACCCTCTCCAGGAGCAGGCTCACCCCGCCACCTCCCGGAGCAGCTCCTCCCACAGCGGCTTCACCCGCGCCCACGAGCTGCGCTCGGCCACCTCCCGGCCCGCGGCCGAAAGCCGGCCGGCCAGCCCGGGCTCGTCCAGGAGCCGGCACACGGCCGCGGTCATGGCTTCGGCATCCCCTTCGGGTACGAGCAGCGCCTCCTCCCGATCCTTCAAAAGGTATGGGATGCCGCCCACGTCCGTGGTCACGACAGGAAGCCCGAACGCCGCAGCCTCCAGGACGCTGACGGGAGCGTTGTCCACCCGGTTCGTGTTCAGGAAGACGTCGTGCCCGGGGAACTCCCGGCGCTTGCCCTCGGCGCCGAGGAAGCCGGCGAAGCGGACCGCGCCGCTGAGCCCCATCTCCCCGGCCATCCGCCGGGTCTCGCCGAGGAGTCCCTTGTCCTGGCCCGCCAGCGTCAGCGTGGCTCCGGGATGGGTGCGGCGCAGGAGGCCCAGCACGCGCAACGCGAGGTCCGGCCGGTAGACCTCGTGGAAAGTGCGCATCCACAGCAGCCGGGGAGCCACGGTTGGACGGTGACGGTAGGGGTACTGCTCCAGGTCCACCACGTTGGGGATGACCCGCGCGCCGAACGGCTCCGCCAGGAAGCCCGAGGGCGCCACCAGGACCCGGCCCCGGGAGAGCACGCGCCGCACCCGGTCCGGCTGGCGGGCGAGGAAGTCCGCGAGGTTGCCGCCGTGCAGCCAGAAGACCATGGGCGTGCCCACCCGGGCGGCCACGGCGCTGGCCGCTTCCACCAGGCGGAAGGCCTGATCGCTGAACACCATGAGCACCAGGACGTCCACCCGGCCGCGCCAGCGAAGGGGGCTGGTGGCCACGTCGACCAGACGGAGCCAGCGGTTGACACGGCTGGAGGCGGTGAGCACGGTCCAGCCCTCGCGGGCGAGGAGACCGGCGAGGACCTCCCCCTGCCCCACGCCCCAGCCGGGGTTGGTCCCGAGCATGGGTCCGATCAGGCCGGCACGCGGCCTCACGGCGAAGGGCCTTGCCGTCTCCACTGGATGGTGGCCAGGCCGAAGAGAAGCGAGATGGCCACGATGCGCATGGCGGAGTGGCTCATCTCGATGAAGCTCCATCCGGAGAGGGACGCGACCCAGGCCTTCTCCAGGGAGGACGGCGCCCGCAGGTAGGCGACGGCGGCGATACCGATGAGCAGCAGGAGGGCCAGCAGGCCGAAGGTCCCGTGCTCGGAGAGGAGGCGGGTGAACTCCGTATGGGAGGCCACCTCGATGCCCAGGAGGCCCGCACGATAGTATTTGGACATGCCCGGCCCCACTCCCAGGACCGGGTTCTCCCGCCAGAGCGCCAGCTCCTCCTCCACGAGGGTCTGGCGCAGCCCGGTGGACGTGCTGGAGTAGCGCTCCTGCAGGGCGCCTCCGGTGTACTCGTTCAGGCGCGGCAGGATGACGGTCGCGCCCAGGAACGTGAAGAACACCAGGATCGCCAGCACGGCGACCCGGACCCGCGGCTGCCGCACCAGGTGGACCATCATGAAGCCGATGCAGATCACCGCGTTGATCACGCCGCCGCGGGAGAAGGTGAGGACGCCCTGGACCAGGAACCAGAGGGTCAGGGCGAGGAAGAGCCCGCGCTTCCAGGCCTGGGTGCTCTGCAGCGACAGCAGCAGAGACAGCAGGGCGCCAAGCCCCAGCAGGGCCGAGACCTGGTTCGGGCCGAAGCCGCCGCTGGTGACGTAGTTCGACTCGGCGTAGAAGCGGATGGCGCCCGCGGTCAGGGTGCTGTAGGAGCAGACCGCCAGCACGCCGAGAGTGGGAGCCAGCAGGCTGTACACCACCAGCTCCACGTCGATCGCGGCCGCCTGCACGCTGGAGAAGAGAAGGACGGCGACGGCCAGGGAGAACGGACCCGACAGGTTGAAGCTGATCGCGTCCTTGGCCATGGTCGGGCCGAGCTCCTGCAGGGTGATCAACGCCGAGGGGACGAGCAGGACGATGTAGAGGAGCGCCCCCCAGTAGGTGGTCCGGCGGGTGGGCAGGTGCACGAATACAAGGAGCAGGATGAGAGCGGCCCCGTACTTGCCGAACTCCCAGAACAGTCCGGTCCCGGTCATGCGCCAGAGGATCTCGGCGCCCGCGATGTAGGCGGCGGCGGCTACCGCCCACGCCGGGCGCCGGCCCAAGGTCGCCCACCAGACGCCGAGGCCCAGCACCCCCAGGGCGTGAAACCGCGGGACGGTCTCCATGGCGCGGAGCGCGATGGCCATGGGAGCGTGCATCCCCAGGAAGAGCAGGAGATAGCGCTCCCGCAACGACAGGCCGGCAGAGGAAGCCCGGCCGGCCGGGCGGGCCGGCGGCGCGGAAGCTACGGCGTGGATCGGTCGGGGGTCCATCAGGTTGATCCGAGGACCGTATGGTACACGGCCTCCAGCCGCTCCATCACGGCGGATGCGGAGTAGCGCTCCCGGACGCGCTGGGCGAGCCGCTCCCCCAGGGCCTGCCGCCGCGCCGGGTCCCGGAGCAGGGCGAGCAGGGCGTCCGCGAGAGCCTCGGGGTCGCCCGGCGGCACCAGAACCCCCGCGTCCTCCAGGATTTCCGCGCACTGCCCCACCCGGGTGGCCACGGCCGCGAGCCCCGCCCGGCCGTACTCCAGGACACTCAGGGGAAACCCCTCCGACACCGAGGCCAGGACACCCACGTCGCACCCCCGGAGCAGGTCCGGGACATCCGGCCGCAAGCCCAGGAGGGTCACGCGGTCCCCCAGGGTAGCCGCCTCCTCCCGCACCAGCGCCGCGTACTCCGGCTCGACGTCCGCGCCCACCAGGAGCAGATGAGCCTCAGGGACCCTGGCGATGGCTCGCAACAGGGTGAGGTGGTCCTTCTGCGCCCGGAGGTTGGCCACGCACACCACGCGCGAGCCCGGCGTTCCCGGGAGGTCCGGGACAGGACCGTTCTGGACATCAGGGACGAAGTTCGGCAGGTAGACGGCATCGACCCCCAGCCGTTCCCGGGACCATCGGGCGAGATCCTCGTTGACCGCCACCACGGCCGCGGCCCGGCGAGCCGGCAGCCCCCACAGCCAGGCGGGCCGCTGCTCTTCGCGGTAGCGGCCGAAGTGGTCGTGCCAGACGATCCTCGCTCCAGGCAGGAGGGCGGCGAAGAAGAGGGACGACGAGTGGGCATGGACAATGGAGATCCCGTTCTCCCGCACGAACGCGGCCAACCGGCGCAGCGCCCGCAGATCGAGGGTTCGGACGCGGTTCAAGGAGAGCCGGCCCACGTCGGGCAGCACCTCGGCAGCCAGCGCTCCCTCCCTGCGCGTGGTGGCAAGGAAAAGCCGGAAGCGCTCCCGCGAGAGGTGGTTGACCAGGTTCACCGCCACCCGCTCCGTGCCGCCCGGCTCGAGGGTGTCGACGAGGTGGAGGACGCCGGGCTTCACCACCACTTCGCCATCACCTCCCGCAGCGCCTCCCGCAAGTCCTCGAGGGAGTAGCGCTGTCCGAAGGGGGCAGCCCTGGCGCGGATCGCCGCAGCCTCGGCCGGGTCCGCGGCCCGGCGCAGGGCGGCGGCGAGCGCGGGGACGTCACGGGGCTCGACCACCAGCCCCCGTCCTTCTCCCAGGATCTGCGGGATGAGCCCGCGGTCGGATCCGATGCAGACCAGGCCGAAGGCCATGGCCTCCACGATCGCCTTGGGCCACCCCTCCGTTTCCGAAGCCAGGACCAGGATGTCGTGGGTCTCATAGAAGCCCAGAACCCGGTCGAAGTCCACGGCGCCTGCGAAGACAGCCCCCGTACCCAGTCGGACAGCCCGCGCTTCCAGGGCCGCCCGCTCGGGACCATCGCCCACGATCGTGCAGGGGAGGCCGTTCAAGGCATCCAGGAGCACGTCCACGTTCTTGGCCCGGGAGAGCCGGCCCACGAACAGGACGCGGGGACGGTCCGCCGGCTTCCGGGAGGCGGCCGACCGGCGGGCGCGCTCGATCTGCCCGCGGTCCAGCACGGACGTGAAGAACGGCACGATCCAGGGCGGCTGGTCCGGCCAGCTCCCGTAGACGGTCACCGGGCTGCGCCACCAGCGGGAGCGGAGCAGGGCCTTCTGCAGCCGAACCGTCCGGGCCTCGCCGTTCCAGTCCGGCCACTGCCCCGCGTACTTGGCGATGAGCCGGCGGGAGAAGAGGGGCGCCATCACCGCTCCGAGGAGGCCCAGGTTCCCCGGGCAGCGGACGTGGATGACGTCTGCCTTCCGCATCGCCCCGGCCATCGAGGCCGCCATCGCCGGGAGAAGAAGGACCTGCCTCAGCTTCGCTCCCAGGGTGTCGCCGCCGGCGCGAGGTTGGGGGTCCACCGCCACATTGTCCCGGTCGATGGCCACCGAGTCTCCTGGCGGCGGAGTCTCCTCGCAGGGCGCGGCGATCCGGACCTCGGGGAAGAGGTCGGCCCAGACCTCGATCTCCCGGGCATAGGGAGCGTAGGCGTGAACCCTGCCGCCGTGGCGGTAGTGGACCACGTGGCTGACGATGCACAGTCGGCTCATCAGGGTCCTCGTCCGAAGCGCTCCTGCAACTCCGCGAGGATCTCGGCGGCGCCGTAAGGGCTCTCCACCTTACGACCCACATAGGTCACGCCCGCGGAGCTCACCAGCCACCGCACGTGCGGGCCGGCCAGGCGGTCCAGCGCCTTGAGCCACCCAAAGAGAAAGCGGGAGACAACCATCAGGACGCGCCGCACCGTCCGGGAGGAGGCGAGGTTCACCAGGGTCGAGTCGAGCTGGTAGGCAAGGGCGCCAAACGGCCCCATGCAGCGTCCCAGGTGCACGACGTCCGTGGCGCGGAACAGGGCGCGGACGCCGGACGGAGTGATGCGGAAGAAGTCGATCGGGATGCCGTGCCAGGGGAAACAGAACGGGACCTTGATGAGGATGAGCCCGCCGGGCCGGCAGACGCGCTGCAGCTCGGCCGCGCCCCGCCCGGGGTCCATCAGGTGCTCCAGGACCATCTCCGCCACGACCAGGTCCTGAGAGGCGTCGGCCACGGGGAGGGAGAGGGCGTCGGCCACCAGGTGCGGGCGGAAGGCGCCGTCCACGTCCGTGGTCAGCCAGCGGACCCCCGGAAACCGCGCCTCGATGTCGCCGGGCCGCTCCCCCGCGCCCACCACCAGACCCCGGTCTCCCCGCAGCTCGCGACGAACGAGCTCGTCCGTGGCGCGAGCGTCATGGTCAAAGGCCAGGGCCGGAAGGCTCCGCCGTAGCCGCCGCTTGGCCGGGCTCTCCGCCACCTTGGGCGCGAAGTAGATTGTCGTGGCGCCCTGAAAAGCAGAGTCCGGAGGCAGCAGGACCGGGATGCCGTCCACCACGGCTCCGGCATACCCGCAGACCGCGCAGGCGAGGTCGGCCGCGAGCCGACCGTGGCAGACCGGGCAGACCAGGATCCCGTCGGCGACGGCCTCCGCGACAGTCACACGTCTCCTTCCAGCATCCGGCCGGCCCACCAGGCCGCGCGCTCCCACTCGCGGCCCATCGTCCGGACCTCCCGGGGCCAGGCGTGGAGGGGCTTGCCGCCCAGGCGCTTCAGGGAGTAGTAGAGACGATAGCCGTCCTGCATGGCCTGCGGGTGGTGCTTGCGCCGGGAGTAGAGCACGGGCGGCGACGGCCGCGGAGGGATGAGATCGTTCGACCAGGGCAGCGGGGTTCCTTCGCGCAGGCCGCCCGCCGGGAGCTTCAGGTGCAGCACCGGCTCGCCCGGGGCGTAGAGGACTCCCGCCCCGGCCAGCCGGAGCCGGATGCCGATCTCGTAGTCCTCGCCGTAGCCGCCGTCGAGCCGTTCGTCAAATCCGCCGGCTTCTTCGAGGATCCGGGTCGAGACGAGCGATGCGCCGCTGGCGAAGACCGGCCAGGGCCTCGGCCCCTGCGATCCGACGCGCTCCCCCGGGAGGTGCACCGCGGCATTCACCGCCTCCGCGCCCCAGGCCCGGGCTATCCGGAGCAGGTAGGAGACCAGGCCGGGCTGCAACCGGACGTCGTCGTCCAGGAGCAGCACCCACTCGGACCGTGCCTCCCGCAGGCCGGCGTTGCGGGCCGTGCAGGCGCCGGGTGCGGACCGCGAGAGGAAGAGCAGCTCGAAGGGCCATTCCCCCGCCGGCGGTGGCGAGCCCGCCTGGCCCACCACGATCACCCGCCGCGGCGGCACCGTCTGGGCCGCCAGGTCACGGAGGACGTCCTGGAGCGCCTCGGGCCGGCCGAGGGTGGGGATGAGGGCGTCCACGTTCTCGTCAGGGTTCTCGTCCGGAAGCGCCGGATGGAGCGCGGCGAGGACCGCCTCTCTGCCGGGCTCCTTCGCCATCCATGCCCGGAGGGCGGCCCCTACCGTCGCCGGGGAGAGCTTCCCTTCGGAGAGCCGCCGGGCGAGTAGCCAGAAGCCGAGCCACTTCCGGCCGTATCCCCGGCGGATCAGCCGGGCCAGGTCGTCATCGGAGAGCGGCATCCGGTCCCAGACCTCCTCGGGGACGGAGCCCGCGAGCAGCGCCGGCTCCGAGACGGGGCTCAGCCCATGGCGGATGCCGCGCAGCCCAAGCTCGAAGAGGAACCCGGCGAGGCTTCCGGTGCGGTCTGGGGCTACGGCCCGGATGGCGGCAGCCCGTGCGATCCCCGCGGCCGGGGAGATCAGCCAGGTGGCGAACCGCCGGTCCCGGGGACCCGGCAGCAGCCAGGGGGAGTCGAAGTCCACGAGCCCCAGCGAGCCGGCCACGAGGTCGGTGCGCTGGAAGCATCCCAGGTGGAGCACCTCCAGGTCGTGCCGCGCGAGCCCGGGCCAGGAGGCCGGGTCAGACAGCCAGGGCTCCAGCCGCCGGTCGTACCAGGCGATCCAGGCGTCCGGATGCGCCCGGGCGAGCCGGTTCAGCTCGCGGGCGGGCGAAAGCTGGCCTTCGAGAGGGAGACGGACGAGCGTCACGCGTCCCCCTCGGGCCGGTCCCAGAGCAGAGTGGCCGATCCCCAGAAGCGGCCGAGCGCCTCCATCAAAGCGGCGGTCCTCTCCGGCCCGCGCACCGCGTCGCCCAGTCGGCAGAGGGCGAGGAGCAGCGTCGTGGCCCACCACCGGCCGCGGTCGGGCCAGGACGGCGACGGCCAGCGCAGGCGCCAGACCCGCCAGCCGTTGCGCACTACCATCTCGCCATAGAGGAAGCGGTCCGGCCGTCCGGCCGCGTCGTGGAGATGGGCGAGGCGGGCGCGGGTGCAGAGCCAGAGGCTTCCCTCTCTGCCAGCCCGCAGGCAGAAGTCCAGGTCCTCGTAAAGACCGTAGCCCTCGAACCAGGGGGAGAAGCGGACCCTCTCCAGAAGCTCCCGCCGCCACGTCGCGGCCCCGCCCATGAACAGCTCCACGGGATGGTCGGCGCCATCCGGAGGGATGAAGCCTGTGGAGCGAGCATGGCCGAAGGCGGGCATTCTGCCGGCTCCAGCGCGACTGTCCAGGCCGAGCACCCGGCGCAGGCGCCAGCGGAGATCCTCGGGACGTTCCCACTCTCCATGTCGATAGACCGAGAGGGACGGCTGGCCTGCCCCGCGGCGCCAGTCCACCTCGTTGGCGATATAGCCGCCCACCCCAACGGCGTCCGGATGGCGTCCGAAGCAAGCCAGGACCTCTTCGAAATAGGCGGGCTCGGGCACGGTGTCGTCGTCCAGGAAAGCGATCAGTTCCCCACGGGCGTGGGCGATCCCCCAGTTGCGCTGGCGCGTGAGCCCCCGCTCCTCCGGCGGCACACGCTCGTAGGTCACGCCCAAGTCCCGGACAGCCTCCTCGGTGTCCGGGTCGGGAGAGGCGTCCACGACCAGCACCTCGTCGGGCTTGCGGGTCTGGACCGCCACGGCCTCCAGTAGCCGCCGGACCGGCCCGGGCCGGCGATAGGTGCAGACGATCAGGGAGAGGTTCAAGCCATCCTCTCCAGGAGACCGAGCAGGCCCTCCACCTGCCGCCGGGGAGAGAAGCGCTCTCGCAGGGCGGGGGAGGGCGCCCGGGCCTCCAGATTTCCCCGCGTCCAGTCGCCGTAGATGCGCAGCAGGGTCTCCGCCGCCGCCGCCGGGTCCCCAAGGGGGGACGCGTAGCCCCAGCCCTCCTCCACCAGATCCCGGGTCGTGCTCTCGGATGCGCAGAGGGACCAGATCGGCCGGCCCGCGGCCAAGTAGTTGACCACCTTGGTCAGGAGGAGCGGCCGGTCCGCCTCGCATTCCAGGTCCAGGAGAACGTGGGCCTGCGACAGGGACCGGGAGAGGGCGGCCTCGTCCTCCTCCAAGACGATCCGTGCTCCCAGAGAGGCTGCGTAGCCCTCGGCGAAGGGCGTTGGACGTGCCAGGTGGAAGCACAGATCCAGGTCCGGCGCTCGGTCCCCAAGCCGGCCGAGGGCCTCGACCAGTTCGGGCCGCGCCCGGTCCTTCCGCAGGGTGCCGGCGAAAGCGATGCGCAGCCGGTCCCCGGCGGGCGGGGTTCCAGCGGTGGGAGTGGCGATGTGAGGCAGGATCTCGGACGGCATCCTCGCCAGCTCCGGAAAGGCCGCCAACTCCAGGTCCCGGAGCCGGGCCGACGGAAACGTGAGCGCATCGATCCGTGGGATCGCCGCCGCGAAGCGCTCCCGGGTCCGGCGGTCCGCATGCGGATCGAAAGCGTAGAGGCCCGGCCAGACGCTGGGGGGCATGGGGTCGTTCACGTTCACGATCCAGCGGAAGGGCCGGCTCACCGCGGCCACGGCCCCCACCGACGCGAAAGGGAGGGCTCGGGACCAGACCACGGCGTCCGGATCGCGGTCGAGCTCCAGCTTCAGCACCCGGGAGGCGGCGCGCTGCCAGGAGAGCATCTTGATCCCCTGGCCCGTCCGCAGGTGCACGAGCTTCTCGGCGGCCCGGACGGGAAGGGAGCCGCTCCGCAGCAGCCGGACCGCGGTCCCGGCGAGCGCTGAGGGGCCGTGCTCCCCCAGCGCGTGCACCCGCCAGCCGGACGGAATGGACATCGCCGGCCTGTTTCCACCAGAGATCACGGTCACGCCGGACGGCCAATGTGCTGCCAGAGCCCGGAGCAGCTCCAGGTTGACCTGGCTCTCAGGTCCGCCGGGGCCGGGAGCCACGGCGTAGGCCACGACGATCAGACGCGGCGGAACCAGAAGCTGCAATGCCTCTCCAAATCCGCCGCCGGTCCCAGGCAGGCGGCCAGCTCCGCGCTCCGCTCCCGGATCATCCGGCGGCCGGGCCAGAGCACCTCGAACGCGGCGCTGTGGCAGAGCAGGGCCTGGAGGAGGTACTGCTCGGTGTAGAGGAACCCCCGGTCCACGTTCCACTCCTGCGGGTAGTCCTCCGGGAGGTAGATGTCGTGCACGTGCACCACGACCCCCGGGGCCAGCGCGGGCACCACCTCCAGGAAGAGGAAGTTGACGTCGCTCCCCACTCCGGCGCGATGGCTGGAGTCGATGAACAGCACGGCATCCCCCGGGACCGATCGGAGCTGCTCCAGAGGGACCTCCTGGACGGGCACCCGCCGGTGCTCGTGGCAGACTCCCGAGAGATCCCTCCGAGGCTCCGGATCGATGCAGACCAGCCGGCCCTCCCCGTTGCGGTCCAGAGCGGCGCGGATCACCCGCGAGCTGTTGCCGCTCCCCACCTCCACCACCAGGGGCGGGCGCCGCTCGCGGAGAAAGGCGTAGCAGACCGCGGCATCCACGAGCCCGAAGAACGGGTTGTCCGGATCGTAGCCGGGGATGGGCTCCAGCGCGTGCTCGCGCAGGGGGCCAGCCAGGAACCGCTCGGATGCGGCCTCGTTCCAGTCGATGCCGGGACACGAGAAGAGACCGGTGCCCGGCTTCGGCCGGGGGAAGACCACGGTCTCCGCGGTCCGGCTCACCTGCAGGCCCATCCCGGCCAAGGCGCGCTTCATCAGCTTCCTCATGCGATCAGGCTCCCGTACCACTCCGCAGTCCGGCGGGCGATCGCGGCCGACGAGAACCCGGACTCGGCACGGGCGCGGGCGGCTTCCCCGAGGGAGCGGCCGAGCCCAGGATCGGCCAGAACTGACAGCGCAGCCTCGGCAAGAGACGTGGTCTTGCCCAAGGGAACGAGGAGCCCATCCATCCCGGAGCGGACCAGCTCCGGCGCCCAGCCGATGTCATAGGCCACCATGGGCCGGCCGCAGGCCATGGCCTCCATCCAGGCGAGGGGGAGGGCCTCGGCGTACGAGGGGAAGACGCAGACGGCGGCCCGGCGCACGTGCTGATGGACTTCGAGGAAAGGCCTCGCACCCATGTATTCGGTCCGCGCGCGGGCGGCCGGAGAGAGCGACGCCGCGAGCAGCTCCCAGGTCGACGGCGAGCCGGTCTGGCGGTCGGGAGAGTCCCGTCCGACCAGGCGCAATCGGGCCGCGGGGTTCCGGCGGACGATCTCGGAGAAGACCGGCCCCAGGTCGAGCACTCCCTTCTTGCGTACCAGGGTGCCGAAGTAGAGCACGACGCCGGGCTCCACCTCGTGGGCGCGCCCGGGGCGGAAGCGCTCGACCTCCACGCTGTTGGGGATGACCTCGATGGGCTTCTCCAGGCCGAAGAGGCGCCGGGTGGTTTCGGCCGTGAACCGGCTCACCGAGGCCAGGCCGTCGGCCCGGCGCAGAGCCACGCTCTCCGCCAGATGGACCGCCGGCCGGACCTCCTCGCCGAGCAGGTGGGCGAAGTAGGTGGCGCTGCCGTGGAGGTGGACCGCCACCGGACAGGGCAGGGAGAGCCCCGCCGAGGGTCCGTACCAGTCGTGGGTGGCGACCAGGTCCAACCCCTCCTTCTCGACGAGCCGGACCAGCTCCTTGCGGACGGCCCAGCGGTTGAGCAGCCATCCCATGCGGGGCACGCCCGAATCGCCCAGGAAGCGGACCCGCACCCCCTCGTCCTCCGTCTCCAGCTTTGGTCCCCAGCCGACCACCGTCACCCGGTGCCCCTGCGCCACCAGGGCACGGCCGAGGGAGCGCATGCTGGTGCCGATCCCTCCCGTCGGCAGGGGCGGGTACTCGAGGGTGAGAAAACCGACGTGCATCAGAACCACGACCCGAGGTCGAGCAGGGAGCGCAGCCGGTTGCCGAGGCGGCGTTGGGGCGGCGGAAGACGGGACGCCGCGTCCAGCAGCCGCTCCCGGGCGGGCGTGGCCTTCTCCCAGACCTCGTCGTGGAGCCGGGAGCGGAGGCGGAGCGCCTCCTCCCGCGTCCCGGTCACCCTCCCCAAGGAGCCGGGCTCGGCGACACTCCAGCCCTGGAGGCCGTTCTCTTCCAGGAACCGGCGGACCTTCGGCGCGTCCGAAGCGGCCAGGGCAGGCCGGCCGAGCTGCAGGGCGAAGAGCAACCCGTGGAACCGGCCGGTGAGCACCGCCGCGGCCTGCCGGGCGGGGCCGAGGTCGAATTCGGACGGAATCGGGCGGCCCGGCATCAGTTCCCGCAGGCCCGCGGCGTCGCCGCCGTTTTCGAAGTAGAGAGGCCAGGAGTGGAGAGGCTCCCCCAGGGTGGAAAGCGCGTCGCGCCACGCGGACCGGGGCTGGAGGGTTCCCGGAGCCACGCTCACCGCGAGCCCCCGCCCCTCTCCCTCGGCCGGCTCGAACGGATAGAGCCAGGTCACGTCCGGAGCCACGAAGGCCCGCGGATGATCTCCGACCGTTTCCAGGGAGCCGCGGTCGCGGAACCAGGCGAAGCAGCAGACGTCCAGGAACTCCCGCAGCTCCTGCCGCAGGCGGGGGGTGATCCCCTCCACGCTCACGCCCACGAGGGCCACGGGGATGCCGGCCTGGCGTACCCAGCGGGCCATGTCCAGAAACATCCCCCCTTCGCGCCGGAGGAGCCCGCCGCCGCCCAGGATGGCCGCGTCATAGGTGCGCAGCAGGTGGACCGGCGGCCGGCGGCCGGCCGGGAGGAATGCGAGAGTGTGGCCGTCCAGCCAGCGGGTGATGCACTGCTGTATGCGGTCGTCTCCCGCGTTGCGGTGGTGATACCACCCAAAAACGGCAATATTCATGGAGGATCGGCTATCAGCGCGGCGAACAGTCTTTCCGCGCCAGATTCAGACTCTCCGCGCGGCGAACAGTCTCTACGGCTCGCAAACAGTCTCTAAATCCCACGGATGGTCTCTAAAACCCATGGATAGTCTGAACATCCCGCGGACAGTCTCTAAATCCCACGGATCGTCTCTAAATCTCCCGGATCGTCTATCCGTCTCGGTTTCAGGCGACCCGGGCCAGATCCGCGGCGGCGCGGCGGCGCCGGGCGTTGCGCTCGGCGAAAGCGAGATTGAAGGCGCGCCAGAGGAGCCCGCGGTCGGCGACCGTCTGCAAGGCGGAGCGGTCGAGCCAGCCGCCGAGCCATTCGGCCTCGCGGAGGAGCCGGCCGGTGTGCTCGCCGTGCTCCGGCCAGCGCTCCAGGTAAGGGACGTAGAAGCCGCGCTTGGCCGGGGACCAGACGATCTCCTCCGGGAGACGGCCGAAGGCCTCGCGGAGGACGCGCTTGGTGGCTCCGCCCCGGAGATTCACCTCGGGAGCCAGCGTGGCGGCCCACTCCACGAGGTGGACATCCAGGTAGGGGAGCCGGGTCTCGATGCCGTTGGCCATGGAGTTGCGGTCCTCGTCCTTGAGCAGTGGGGGGAGGCTCTCCAACTCGAGCTGCGCAGCATGGAAGGCAGGCCAGCTCCGGCCCAGGTCCAGCCTCTGACGGAACGGCCCGGCGCAGGCGCTCTCCCAGAGGTCCTCCCGCAGCCAGCGGGTGGTCTGCCGCCGCTTGTAGCCCTCCAGCCGGGCGGTCGACAGCTCGGAGGCCAGACCGCGAGCCAGGCCAGCCCAGCTCCCCCCCTCCCGCCGCCTCAGCTCGGCCGCCCAGCGCATGGCAGCGGCCGGACGGACGCTCCGGAGGAGCCAGCGGAGGTAGGGACGGATGTACCAGGGATAGCCCAGGAACAGCTCGTCGGCCCCCTGGCCGCTCAGGAGGACCTTGATCCCAGCCTTCCGCAGCTCGCGCAGGAAGCGGAACTGGTTGTAGATGCCGTCGCTCTTGAGCGGCTCGTCGTGCAGAGCGAGGAACTCCAGGAAGCCGTCGTAGCCAGTTCCTTCACTGGTGGGGAGGAAGGTGGCCTCCACCTCCGGGTACTGCGCCAGGACTAGCCGGATGCGCTCCCGTTCGTCGCCGATCCCGCCCTCGTGCACCCCGGAGAAGGCGAGGACGCGCTCCTGCTCCTCGACGCTGGCGACCAGGAGGCCGCTGGAGTCGATTCCGCCGCTCAGGCTCACCCCCACAGGCACGTCTGAGCGGTAGCGCAGACGCACGCTCTCGGCGAGCAGCTCCCGCAGGCGCGCCGGGGCGTCCGCCGGGGTCCGGTCGAAGCGCCACTCCGGCTCCCAGTAGCGGCGGACCTCCGGAGCCCTCCCCGGACGCCACCGCAGGAAGGAGGCCGGAGGGAGCTGCTTGATCCCCTCGAAGAAGGTCTCGCACCCGGCCGGCAGGGAGCCCAGGGCGAGATAGCGCGCCGCCACCCCGGCGTCGAGCGCGGTCCCGGCGAGGCCGGCTTCCCAGAGGGCCTTGATCTCCGAGGCGAAGGCCAGCCTGTGCCCGTCCTGGACGAGATAGAGGGGCTTCTTGCCCATCCGGTCGCGGGCGGCCAGCAGCTCGCCGGCCCCGGCATCCCAGACGGCGAAGGCGAAGGCGCCGTTCAGGCGCGGGATCGCAGAGGCCCCCCAGGCCCGGCAGGCCGCGAGGAGGACCTCGGCGTCGCCGGTGCCGTGGAAGCGGTGACCCAGCGCCTCCAGCTCGGTCCGCAGTTCGCGGTAGTTGTAGATCTCCCCGTTGAAGACCAGGACGGCCGGACTGTCAGCCTCCATGGGCTGGTGGCCACGGCGGGTGATGTCGAGGATGCTCAGCCGGGCGTGGCCCAGGACCACGGGGAGGGAGGGGAGCGCCGACCAGAGCTCGTCCGCCGCGTTGGCGTCGCTCCAGGGTCCCCGATCGAGATCGGGCAGGAGGCGGACCCGGCGCATCCCGGACCAGTCGGAGGCCCATACGCCCCAGTCGTCCGGCCCACGGTGGCTCAGGCTCCACAGCGCCCGCCGGACGGCGGGGGCCGCCAGCTCGAACCCGATCGCTCCGAAGATGCCGCACATGTCCGTTCACCGCGGCAGGATGCCGCGCATCCTCTTGTAGCGCCGCCGCACCTGCCGGTGCAACCAGACGTAGGGCCGCCGCAAGAGCGGGGGCGGGGGCGGCTCGACGGAGAAGACCTGTGGCGGCCCCGCCGGGCAGCGCTCGAAGTAGAAGAGGAGCTCCGCCTCGATCCGGGGGAAGCGCTCGTGGAACGCCTTCTCGCTATACACCTCCAGGAAACGCTCCTCGTCCGGGTTCCCTCCGGCGTGCTCCGCCACGGCCCGCTGGATCTGGAGCACGTCGTACTCCAGGGAGTGGACCCCGATCTTGCGGCAGTTCCAGGGCGGCTCCAGGTAGTCCGAGAGGCCGCCGTAGAGGTTCGAGACCGGGATCGCGCCGCAGGCAGCAGCTTCCAGGGGCTGCATGCCGAAGCCCTCCAGGACGCCGGTGATCTGCCGGTGCATCCAGTAGAGGTAGACCTTGGACCGGTTGAGGTAAGCGAAGAGCTCCTCCTGCGGCATCCAGCGGTCCAGGACCTCCACCCGCAGCCGCTCGCCCAGGGCGGGCACCAGCTCGTGCAGAAGATAGTGGTTCCCCTTGCGCCGGTGGACCAGGACGTCGATGTCGCGCTCGCCATGAAGGTTCTTCGCCTCGGGGTGGAGCACCGGCGGGAGGTCGAGCAGCAGGCGCCAGGGCTCCTTCATGGAGAAGTCCGCCGCGATGTAGCGGCTCAGGCAGACGATGGGCCAGCGCGGCGGCGTCTCCTGCCCCTGGTCCCGGCCGAAGTCGGTGTTCTGGGCGTAGAGGACCATCCGGGAGTAGGAAGCGAGACGGCGGGCCAGCTCCGTCACGTGGGCCTGCCAGGTGACCCAGAGCAACCCGGCCTCCAGCTCGGCGGGGTCCACGTCGTCCAGGTAGCGCGCCCCCGCTTCCCGGTGGCGGTAGGTGATCCGCTCCGCCTCCCGCACGCCGGAGACCAGCTCGAAGGCCCGGTGGAAGATCTGCATCCCGCCGCAGACGTAGAAAGGATCTTCCAGCGAGGGAGAGAGGAACCAGTGCTTCATGCGACCTCCGTCTCGGCGAACCGCAGCCGGGCGATCCGGTCGCCGTGGGTATCCAGGAAGCGGCTTACCGAGCGCTGCTCCTCCGCGGTGAGGATCTGCGGCCAGCGCCGGTTGCGGTCGCTCTGCATCTCCGCGAGGCGCGGATAGTCCGAGGGCCGCAGCCCCGCCTCCCTCTCCACATTGCGGAGCACACCCAGGGGGTCGTCCACGAAGGCCTGGTGCCGGACCGGGAGCACGGTCCTGAAGGCAGCGGCCTCCCGGTCGATCGTCTCGTAGACCCGCAGCCAGTACTCGGCAAGCACGGCCGCGTCGCCGCCCGGGAAGAGGCGGTCCGGATCAGGCCCCTGGACGCTCCAGCAGGCTTCCGGGTCCTCGGGCAGGTAGTGCTTCACGCCCCAGTCCTTCTCCATCTTCTCCCACAGCCTCTTGGTGCTGGCCACAGTGCTCCGCAGGTCCCGGCTGGTGACCAGGAGGACCGCGTCGGGGAAGAGGGCTCGGATCAAAGGAAGCTTGTTCCAGAGGTGCGGGCTCTTGTTGAAGAGGCGTGTGCCGCTCCACCCTCCCTTGGCCGAGTGGAGGCGGGCAAAGCCCTCGCGGACCTCCTCCACCCGTCCTGCCACGGCCTCCGGACCGGCCGGCGGGCAGTGAACGCAGGGTAGTCCGGGCGTGGCGATCTCGATCCCCGCCAACTCGTGCCACTCCCGGGACAGCTCGAAGCCGGCGTTGATCACCTGGGGATGGTCCGCCACGCAGCGGGCGAAGTAGGTCGTGCCGCTCCGCACGGTCCCCACCAGGAAAAGGGGCTGCCGGAGGGCCGGCGCGGGGAGCCCAAGCTTCTGGAAAACCCGAGTCCGGTACAGCCGGCGGCGGACCTTCTCAAGAACGATCATGACGCCATTTCCAGGAGCGCGCCGGCGCAGCGCTCGCTCGCCCGGTCCAGGGGCATCGCGGCGATCCGTTCCAGCCAGGCCTCGCGCGCAGCCGCCTTCTCTTCCGGACGGGCAAGCGCGTGCCGGACAGCCTCGCCCAGCTCTGCGGCGCTCCGTGCCCAGTGAACCGGCTGCAGCTCGTGCACACAGCGGAGGTGAGGCAGACGGTAGATGTCCTGGACCCAGGGCGCAGCACCGGCAGGGTCGTAGGCCACGAAGACCGCCGGCTTGCCGTGGACGGCGAAGTCCAGGGCCATGGTCGAGCCCAGGTTCACCACGAGGTCGCAGTGATGCGCCACGTTGACCAGAAGGGCGAGATCCTCGGGCAGAGGGGCCACCTGGGTCCAGTCCCCCTCCCCCGACCGCCAGGCCGGATCGCAGACGGCGATCCCGGGAAATTCCGCGAGCACCGGGGCGTACCTGCCGCTCAGGTCGGTCGGCGCGCGGCGGAAGAGGATCTGTCCGGAGAAGGACCGCGCCAGGTCCGCCAGGTAGGCGGGATCGCAGGGCGAGGTGGCCTGGTCGTCGCCCGAGAAGCAGACCACCGGCCGAGCGGGATCGAGCCCGAGCCCCTCCAGGAAATCCTCCCGGACGAGGGACGGGTCCAGGTGCGGCTCGAACTGCGGGGTCCCCACCACGCGGACCAGGTCCGGCGGCATCTCGGGGTAGTAGCCCAGCAGCTCCGCCTTCATGGCCTCGCTCCACACCAGCGCGTGATCGGCGTGGACCGCCATCCGGCCCTTGGGCAGGTTGTCCCACGAGTAGATGAAGGTGGCCGTGGGGATGCTCAGCCGCCGCGCCGCCAGCAGGGCCGGCACCGCCCGGCTCGCCCGCTGGTGGGTGCAGAAGACCAGGTCCGGCGCCTCTCGCTCCAGGAATGCCTCGAATGGGGAGAGCCCGCCGTTGCCCGAGGCCGACGCGGCATGGCCCCGGTCGAGCCAGGCCGCGCCCTCCGGCGTGGGCAGGGACCGGCCGATGAGGCGGGCGGCGTGGCCGACCACCCGCGCGAGCGGACCGCCGGAAGGCCGCCGGAAGCGGAGCATGACCTCGGCCGCGTCCTCCTCGTAGCGCCAGTAGAGCTGGGAGTAGATCTTCGCCTGGCGCAGCATCCGCGCCGCCAACCCTTCGCGCACATAGGGGAGCGGCTCGAAGCGCACCGGCCGCCCCTCCTGCGTCGCAAGCACGTGCTCCGGCAGGACGTGCCAGGCCACGACCTCGGCCTCCGCGGAGAGCAGGTCCAGGAAGCGGGTGTAGAGGAAGTTGCGGATGCCCACGCCGTCGGGGATGACCAGGACGATTTTCACCGCCTCGCCTCCTCGAAGGCTTGCTCGTAGACCGGCACGACCGTATCCTCGGATACGGCCGCGGCCTGCCCGGGCCGGGGCGCCAATTCCGCCAGCCGCCCCTCTCGCCAGAGGCCGTGCAGCCGCTCCAGTGCCGCCGCGATCCCCGTCTCGTCTCCCGGCTCCGCCAGCACCCCTCCACCCCCGGCCAGCAGGTCGGCGGTCACGCCGCGGCGGGGGCTCAGGGCCAGGATCGGACGGCCTCCGGCCAGGTAGTCGGACAGCTTGGAAGGAAAGAAGATCCCCTCCGCGAGAGCGGCCTCGACGAGGAGGGCCACGTCCGCTCCCGCCATCCAGGCCCGGACCGCATCGGGCGGCATGGAGGGCGCGAAGGAGACGATGCCGGAGAGAGACGGGGGCACCTCCGCCTGGACGGCGTAGCGGCCCGCAAACTCCACCCTCAGGTCGCTCCTCACCTCGGGCCGGAGCCGCTCCAGGGCGGCGAGCAGCGGCTCGATGCGCCTCTCCTTCATGAGGAACCCGGCATGACGGAGGTGGAGGTGGCCGTTGGAGGAGGAAGACCCCTCCCCTTCCCTCGCCTGCTGCGCAGGAGAGGGCGCCTCCCTCCCGCTCAGGTGGGGGGCTATGAAGGCTTTCGGGCGGAAGCTTTCCCGGTGGCCGGAGAGGATCCAGTCTCGGAGACGGTCGGCGGGGAAGACCAGGGTGTCCGCCCTCTTCAGCATGGCGTCCAAGGACAGCTCCAGGCGGCGGCGGGAGAGCGGCCCCACCGTGAACCGGTACGGCTCGGGGTAGAGGTGGTGCGGCCAGGGATCGCTGAAGTAGGCGCACCAGGGGAGATCCGTCTTCTTCAGGATCGCGAGCGCCGCGAGGTGGCTCGCCGCCGGATTCAGCCGGCTGTGGAGGACGTCGAACGGACCCAGCTCCGCGGCCTTCCTCGCCACGGCCCGGACCCAGCCCTTCTCCTCCACGGTGCAGCCGCGGAGCAGGTGCGGCAGGGCTTCGAGACGGCCCGGCAGAGTCAGACGGTCGAGCGTTCCCGGAGCAGGCTCCAGCCGGTGGACGGTCACGCCTTCGGGCGGACGGCTCTTCGCGGAAGTGAGGAGCGTCACGCCGTGCCCCGCCTTTCCCAGGGCGCGGGCCAGCCGGGCGGAGGCCAAGCCCTCGGCCGTGCCGTCCAGGCAGTGCCAGGAGACGAAGAGGACGTTCATGCGGCGAACAGCTCCCGGGCGCGCTCGGCGAAGCGGGGGAAGGCGAAGTCCCCGGCCCGGCGGCGGGCGCTCTCGGCCAGCCGGACACGGAGCACCTCGTCCCCGCAGAGTCGCCTCGTGGCCTCGGCGCACTCCTCGAAGGTCTCCCAGAGGACGCCCGCCTCCCCCACGATCTCCGGCTGCCCGCCGCGGGCCACGACCACCGGCACGGCGCCGGCGCTCATGGCCTCGGCCGTGGCGATGCCGAAGTGCTCCATGCGGTCGGGCTCCTCCTCGGGGTCTTCCCCGGCGCCCGTGAAATGCCAGAAGAGGGAAGCCGCGCCGCAGACCTCCTCCAGCTCCTCCCGCGAGGCATCCAGATGAAAAGCCACAGGCAGCCCGCGGGCAGCCGCCACGGTCTTGCGCACGTACTCCGGGTCCTGCGCCGTGCCGACCAGGTGCAACTCCCAGCCCTCGACGGCAAGCCCGCGGAAGACCTCCACCATCTCCCTCTGCTTCTTCGACCGTCCCCCTCCGGCGAACCGTCCCACGGCCACGATCCACGGACGCTTCTCCCGGGGTGGGATCGGGAAGACCGGCGGATGGAGGACCTGGGCGGACCGGCCCCAGCGCCGCTCGATCCAGCGCGCCGTGTAGGCGGAGTTGGCCACGACCGAGCGGAACAGGGACAGGCGCAGCCGCGATCCCAGCCCCAGGCGGCGCTGGAAGGGGAACTCGCAGACCAGGTGGGCGTTGCGCAGCCCGCGCAGCCGCGGCACCTCGGTCGCCTGGACGATCACCGTCCGGTGCCGGAAGCCGGCCGTCACGTCCGCGATCTCACGCAGCAGCGACGAGCGCCGGGGATCGGACTCCAGGCTCAGCCCGTCGAGCGGCACCGGGAAGAGCTGCCGCGCCAGGTCCAGGCGCAGGACCGCCGGGAAGAGGACCCGCACCCGGTCCACCTGCGACAGCGCCGCGGCAATGGCCAGCACGTAGGGCAGCCCGCCTCCCTGCCGCGGGTCCGAGACGTTGGAGCACACCATCGTGGTCACGGCGCTTTCACAGCCCGCAGGCGAAAGTAGATGTTCCGGATCTGGTACCAGTAGAGAAACCGCCGCTCGAACACGTCCTTGTGCCGGTTCGCCAGTCCGAGGAGGAGACGGTCATACCACTTC
The DNA here is from genome assembly GCA_035556715.1 of Thermoanaerobaculia bacterium. Lineage (GTDB taxonomy): Bacteria > Acidobacteriota > Thermoanaerobaculia > Multivoradales > UBA5704 > DATMER01. Next base: position 14,820 of record DATMER010000040.1, on the reverse strand, counting down.
GGCCGGTAGACCCACATCCAATCCTCGTATTTCTCGTAGGTCGCCTCCAGGAGGTCGAAGCGCGCCCGGGTGTACGAGAACTGCTCGTCTGCAAACCGGGAGGAGAAGTACTGGAAGGAGCGGGACAGGAAGGCCCGACGATGCGTGGGATCGGTCCAGAGGTGGTGGCTGGAGGCGAACGGCGCCAGAATCACCACCTCCGCGCCGGGCCGGCTGACCCGGTACACCTCCTCCATCGTGGCCATCACGTCCTCCAGGTGCTCCAGGACGTTTACCAGGTAGACCTTGCCGAACGACCCGTCCGGAAGCGGCCAGGGCCTGCGGTCCAGATCCCAGGTCAGGTCGGCGGCGGTGGCCTGCCCGAAGTCCACGCCGAACGAGCCGGGGTACTTCCTCTTGCCGCAGCCCAGATGGAGCGTGGCCGGCAGCGGATCGGGCAGGCTCACCCGCGCACCTCCAGCGCCGGGATGCGCATCCGGCCAAGCAGCGCCACGGCCAGCCGGTGCCCCGCCTGGCCGTCGAAGGGTCCGCACCAGAGCTCCACCACCCGGCGCCGGCTCTCGCGCTCCAGCCCAGGGTCGCGAAGGTAGGCCGTGACGTGGGCCAGCAGCTCCTCGGGCGAGCGCGCCAGGCGGACCGCGCTGGCCTCGACCACGGTCCGGTAGTGGTCGTAGTCGGTGTAGTACTGCCCGATGGGCACCTCGAACGACCGCTCCGGCGAGAGGTCGAAGGCGACGTTCACGGCCGGCCGGTCACAGAGCGCAGCGTCGAGCGTCAGGGTGGAAGCCAAGTTGACGATCACGTCCGCGTGCAGGATCGTGCTGACGAATTCCCGGTTCTCGGCGGGCGTGGGGCAATAGCCCGCGAGGCTCCCGCCGCCGCGCGCTCCCGGCCTCTGGAACGCGACCCCCGGCCCGGGCTGCCAGTCGTGGAAACGCCCCCCAGCCTCGCCCGGATGCAGGCGCACGAGGAGCTGCGGAAAGCCGAGCTCCGCGGCTCCGGCCAAGTCCCGCGCCAGCCTCTGGACCACCAGGTGCTCCGAGGGCGCCAGGTGCGGCGTGGCCGTGCCGTACAGCACGATAGGACGGCGCGGATCGAAGCCGTGGAGGGCGCAGAGCTCCTCCCGGCTCATCCGCATGGACTCGCAGCGGTACCAGTCGAAGTGGGGCACGCCGGTCACGTCGACCGTACCCGCCGCAGCCTCCGGATAGTAGTCGAGCAACTCGGAGCGCATCCGATCGGACCAGACGAAATAGTGGTCGTAGCCCGTGAAGTAGGCGGGCTTCGAGGTGAGGTTGTCCCAGGAGTTGATCCAGGCGGCCGCTGGAATGCCGAGATGCCGCGCCACCACGGCCGGAGGGGCCTCCTCATGCGAATGGGGCAGGGTCGACACCACCAGCGAGGCCCCGCGCAGCTGGCGCTCGTAGTCCGCGGCGTGCGGGTAGTCGCGCAGCAGGATCTGCCTCTCCCGGCGCTCCATGCGCGGCAGGTCCTCGCGCCGCGCGAAGAGCCGCGCGTCCAGCTCCAGCAGGTCGAACGCCAGGGCCCTCCGTCCGGAGAGCGTCTTCCGATGATAGGCATGCTTCAGCCGCCGCGTCGCGGTCGAGCTCACCTGGAAGAAGCGGTGGTTGCGGCGGCGGTAGGCCCGGCCGTAGGCGCCGGCCAGGGGATCGAACGGGTGGAGCGGCTCGACAGGGACTTTTTCCCTAAGCTCCCCGAGCCGCTCCCGCACGGGGGACACCAGGTCCGGCGCGCAGAAGAGAACGACTCGCGCCCGGCGCCGCAGCTCCGGCAGCACCTCGGTCTGGAGGAACGTCCGCACCCCCCACCCGCTGCTCAGCAGCAGGACGATCGTCGGATTCATCGCAGCGCGAACTCCGCAGCCTCACCGAGGCTTGGCGTGCCGGCCACTTCGAACCGGCGGGCGAAGATGGAGGCGGGGGTCACGAAGGCCCAGGTCGCGAGCACCCGCGGCCGCTCTGTGGCCAGGCCGCCCCGGTGGAGACCGTAGGTGTCGCAGAAGACCAGGGTCCCGGCGGGACCGGTGCAGACGACCCGGTCCTCGACAGGGATCTTCGCCTCGACCTCGCCTTCCGGCGGGTAGCTCGCCGTCCCCGGGTCGGGGTTGGGCCAGAGGCGCGCGTGGCGCCCCTGGCCGTGGCTCCCGCGGACGTACTGCAGCGGTCCCGCTCCCTCGTCCACGTTCGACAGGTAGAGGAAGGCCTTGACCAGCCTCTGGTCCTCGGGGTCCCGGTGCCAGCGCTGCGAGGCCACGGCCTGCCGCTCGAGCGGCGACGGGATGGTGTACCAGGCGTCCACGTAGTTGAGCTTCGACCAGAGCCCGAGGTAGGAGTTCACGGTGTCCAGGAGGGCCGGGGAGAGGCCGATCCGCAGCCAGGGATCGTCCAAGGGGACCGAGGGCCGCGAGTCCCAGAGCTTGACGATGTAGTCCTTGCCCTTCCCCGCTTCCGGCCGGTACGCCTCGATCCCGCGCCGCACGCGCTCGCCGGCGACGAAGGCGCGGCCGGCCTCGGCCGCCTCCTCCCAGAGGTGGGGAATCAGCTCGCGGACCTCGGCGCGGGCGAAGCCATCGCGGCGCAGATCCTCCACCACCCGCGCCTGCGTCTCGCCGAGGGCGGGCCTTTGCGCCTCGAACCTTCGGCGGCTCGCGCGGTTGAGCCAACCCTGGCCGTAGCCCCGGTACTTGATCCCGCGCCAAGCGCGGCGCAGCGGCGCAGATATGCTCACTCGTACCTCCTCAGCAGCCACCAGGTCCCCTCGACGCGCCGGTTGAGCCAGATCCGCGAGCCCCTCCTCTCCAGCAGGCCGGACGCCGCGCGGTGGGCCCAGTGGCTGACCTTGCCGGCCAGCCGGCCGAGCAGGCCGCTCCCCGGCCAGGCCAGCCCGGCTTGGCCGCTGGCGGTGAAATGGGTCATGAGCTCGCAGCGGAACCCCGCCTGCGCGCCACGGTAGAGGACGAAGTCCACGCTCTCCTCCGTGCAGAAGTACCAGCGGTGGGCGTCGCGGTGGCGCTCGGGGGAGAGGCCGTAATTCTTGTAGAGCGGGATCCCCGCCCGGTAGGCCGGCCAGCCCGCGGTCCAGCAGTTCGGCAGGCCGATCAGCACCCACTGCCGGGAGATCCGGAACAGCTCGTCGCAGTAGAAGTGGGGATCGTAGAGGTGCTCCAGCACGTCGGTGCAGACCACGAAGTCGGCGGCCCGGTCGCCCAGGGGAAGCGGCTGTCCGGAGAGGAGGTCGACGCGCACGTCCGGGTCCCCGAACAGGTCCAGGCCGATGTAGCGGCCGGGCACCAGGGAGCGCAGCGCGGCGCGGTCGCAGCCCACGTCGACGACCCGGCCCGCCATGCGCTCGGCGTTCGCCTCGAAGATATGGCGCTGCCGCCGCTTCCGGCCGGTGATCAGCCCGCCGCTCTGGATCTCGACCCGCATCCCGGGATGGTGCGTCGCGTGGTCGAGGAGCTCCCACTCCACACTGCGCTCGAACCCGCCGGAGTTCGAGCCCTGCCGGAGGATGCGCTCCACGGAGACCGGCTCGGCCGCCATCAGGGCTCCCCTCCCGCAGCCCGGCGGCGCGCTTCGGCGAGCACCTCGAACGTGTGCGGAACCAGGAACGGACCGCAGTCGGACGGCAGGGTCACGCCCGTGCCGAAGAAGTCGCCGCCCGCCACCGTCAGCTCCATGGCATCCGTCACGCTGTCCTCCAGGTCGCGCCCGCTCTTGAGCTGGATGTTCAGCCGGTAGGTCCCATGATGAAGAGGGAGGCTCGGGATCTCGACCCGCACCTTGCCCGCCGGCCCGGGCAGCTCGGGGATGCCATATCCGGAGGCGTCGTTGGCGCAGACGAACATCGTGTCGCCGAGCAGGTTCATCCAGGCAACGCGGAGCCGCGCCCCTTTCACCGGAGCGTCCGCGGCAGTACCGGCGATGTCGTAGTCGAGCAGCAGCTCGACCCGGGACCCGGAGGTGAGATGGACGGACGGACGGCCGTCGCAGAGCGCCCGCACCCGGGTGAAGCGGGCCCGCCCGCGGCCCGGGCGCCGCGACGCCTCGCCGAGCATTCCGTCGGCGCCGGGACCGGCCTGGAGATAGCGCTCGATCGCATCGGCGGTCGGACCCTGGAACGCGAGCCGGCCGTGGTCCAGGAGCAGCGCCTGGTCGCAGAGGCGCTCGACCGCGCTCAGGTTGTGGCTGACGAAGATCACGGTCCGGCCCTCCTGCGCCACCTCGCCGATCCTGCCCAGGCAGCGCTTCTGGAAGGCGGCGTCCCCGACTGCCAGCACCTCGTCGACCAGCAGGATCTCGGGTTCCAGGTGGGCGGCAACCGCAAAGGCCAGGCGGAGGTACATGCCCGACGAGTAGTGCTTCACCGCCGTGTCCACGAAGGCATCCACCTCGGCGAAGGAGACGATGCGGTCGAACTGCTTGGCGATCTCGAAGCGCTTCATGCCCAGGATGGCGCCGTTCAGGAAGATGTTCTCCCGGCCGCTCAGCTCGCCGTGGAAGCCCGTCCCCACCTCCAGCAGGCTCCCCACCCGGCCGCGCAGGATGGCGCGCCCCTCGGTGGGCTCGGTGATCCGGGAGAGAATCTTGAGCAGCGTGCTCTTGCCAGCGCCATTGTGCCCGATCAGCCCCAGCACCCGGCCCTTCCCGAGCTCGAAGGAGATATCCCGGAGCGCCCAGAAGGAGCCGGCCGGCTCCTTCTCCCGCCGGCCCGAGAACAGCCCGGCGAGCGTGTCGCGCAGGGTCCGGTACGTCCCGCGGCGGCTGCCCAGGCGGTAGAGCTTGGAGAGTCCCTCGACGGCGATGGCCCGGTCAGTCATGGTTCGGTATCTCCGCGCAGGAGGCCCAAACTGATCCACTGCCAGACGAAGAAGCTGTTGTCCCCCTCGCCCGCGCAGTAGGCCTGCCACTCCCGGCACACGGCGTCCGCGTCCAGCCAGCCGCTCTCGAGGGCGCGCTCGACCTGCTCCGTGGCCCAGCCGCGGAGCGGACCGCGCAGCCACTCGCGCTGCGGTGTCTGGAGCGGCCTTTTGGGCGCCTCCGCCACGCCTTTCGGCAGCAGCTCGCAGACCAAGGAGCGCAGCATCCACTTCTGCTGCTCGCCGCGGATCTTGCGCTCGGCCGGCTGGCGCAGGGCCAGCTCCACCAGCCGGTGGTCGAGGAAGGGCTCGCGCAGCTCGGTCGAGGACCGCATCGAGATGCGGTCGTTAAAGCGCAGCGCGCGCGGGATCTTGGTGTAGCGGATGTCGCGGTACTGGAGGTTGCGCAGCCGGTCCGGGAACGGAGAGGGCAGCTCCGGCCGCTCGGCCCGGGCGCGCAGCTCGGGCGTCAGGCACTCCGGCCGCACCGAGCGCTCCCGGGTCCCCTGGATGATCGACACCGTGCCGCCCCCGGTTGCCCGGTAGTAGTCGTAGCCCGCCCACTGCTCGTCCATGCCCTGGCCGTCCAGGAGGACGACGACCCCGGCCTCGCGAGCGCGCTCGAACAGGCGGGCGTAGGCCAGCGTGGGCAGGCCGCCGAAGGGCTCGTCCTCGAAGCGCGCCACGGACTCGGCGAGCGCCGGCACCTCCTCCGCCGTCAGGCCGCAGACGACCAGCGGATGGCAGGTGCGGGCCAGCATCTGCTCCACCCAGGGCAGCTCGTCGTAGAGCGGATCGCCGGTCACGAACGTGAACGCCTGGATGTCGCTCTCCGGGCCCTGGACCTGCTGCACGATCCCCAGGAGGGTCGAGGAGTCCAGGCCGCCGCTCAGGTTGATCCCCACCGGCACGTCCGAGCGGAAGCGCAGGCGCACGCTCTCCTCCAGCAGCGCCCGGTACTCCTCCCGCACCTCGGCGTCGCCGCGGGTGTCCGTCTCCGGTCCGACCCGGCAGCTCAGGTCGTACCAGGGAGAGACGGAGGTCCGGCCGTCCTGCCAGGTCAGGGCATGGCCCGGCGGCAGGGCGCGGACCGACTCCCAGAAGGTGCGCTCGGAGTGGTCGTGGAGCCCGTGCGCCAGGTAGGAGGCCCAAGCCGTGGCGTCCGGCCGCGCTGCCACCCCGGCGGCGTGTAGGGCCTTGATCTCGCTCGCCACCAGGAGCGCGCCGTCCTTCTCGTGCACATAGAGAGGCTTGACGCCGAACCGGTCCCGGGCCGCGAAGAGCCGCCGCTCGCGGGCGTCCCAGAGCAGGAAGACGAACATGCCGATCAGCCGCTCCATACAGCGCTCGCCCCAGACCGCGTAAGCCGCGAGCAGCACCTCGGTGTCCGTCTTCGTCCGGAACTCCCAGGAGGAGGCCAGCTCGGACCGCAGCTCCAGGTAGTTGTAGATCTCGCCGTTGAAGACAATCCACCAGCGGCCCGAGGGGTCGGACATGGGCTGCAGGCCGTCGTCCGAGAGATCGATGATGCTCAGGCGCGTGTGGCCCAGGGCCGCGCAGCCGGCAGGATCACTATGCACGCCCCGGCCGTCGGGGCCGCGGTGGCCGAGGCAGCCGACCATCGCGTCGAGCCTGGATGCTTCCGTTCCGAAGATCCCCGCGATGCCGCACATGTCAGCCCGCCTCCTCCAGGAGCCTTTCGGCCCGCTCCCAATCGGATGGAGTGTCCAGGTTCACGCTCCACCACGGATCGGCCGGATAACCGCCCAGGCGCCGGCCGTAGAGGCTGTTCCCTTCCATGAGCACGTCCCGCCGGGTCACGTAGACGGCTCCGTCCCGGTGGAAGGCCGGAGGCAGCTCCTGGCGCCGCGGGATCGGCTGGTCCTCCCCGGTGGCGAGCCGCAGCAGGCCATCGGCGCCGCGGAAGTACACCCAGTGGGGATTGTGCTCGGGCGGCACCGGCAGGACGGAGACCACCGCGTCCAGACCGTCCTTCTCCAGCAGATCGACGCAGCCGTCGATGTCCTCCGGCCGGCGGAAGGGGCTCGTGGGCTGGAGCAGGCAGACCGCGTCGAAGCGGTCCCCCTTCCCCTCCAGCTCAGCCACCACGTGCTGGAGCACCGGCAGCGTGGGCGTGTCATCCATCGCCAGCTCGGCCGGGCGCAGGAAGGGGACCTCCAGACCGCAGCCGCGGCCGACCTCCGCGATCCCCCCGTCGTCCGTGGATAGCACCACCCGCGACAGCCGCCGGGCCGACAGCGCCGCCTCGGCCGTCCAGGCGAGGAGCGGCTTGCCGCCCAGCGGGCGCACGTTCTTGCCGGGGATCCCCTTGGAGCCGCCCCGAGCCGGGATGATCCCCAGGACTCTCATCAGTAGGTCAGCCTCTTCTCGATTCCGAGCGGCTGCTCCGCCAGCAGATCCGCGATGCGCTCGCCGGCCTTTCCATGGCCGTAGATCGGATCGGTCTTACAACGTCCATTGCCCAGGTGCTTGCGGATGGCTTCGACGATCTCCTCGCGGTCGTAACCTACGTCGAGCACGTTGCAACCGCGGTCGCGCCCCGATTGCCGGGTGCCGATGTTCACCGTCGGCACTCCGAGGTAGGCGCACTCGCGGATTCCCACGCTGGAGTTCCCCACCAGGCAGCGGGAGGAGTACAGCAGCCGCAGGAAGTCCGTGGGCTGCATGTTCTTGAAAAAGTGGATGTTCTTCGGGGCGTGCATCTCGCGGAAGGAGCGGATCGCATTGGAAGTGCCATCCGATCCCGCGTCCACGTTGGGCCAGAACCAGAGCGTCGGCAGGTCGATCTCGCTCACGGCATGCAGGGTCTCGACCGCCTGCTGACGGGACAGCTCGTATTCCGTGGTGACCGGGTGCTGCATCACCACCAGGTAGCCGCCGGAGAGGTCGACCGAGGCGCCCACGCCGCCGTACTTTCCGAAAGGATCGAAGTCCAGCTCCGGCCGCTCCATCACCTCGACGGCCAGGTCGATCGAGGGGCAGCCGGTGACGAACACCTTGGCCGGCTCCTCCCCCATCCGCACGACCCGCTCCGCTGCTTTTTCCGTGGACACGAAGTGCAGGTCCGCGAGCTTGGTCACCGCGTGGCGCACCTTCTCGTCGATCGAGCCGGTCACTTCTCCTCCCTGGACGTGGGCCACGGGGATGTTCATGTAGGAGGCTGCCACCGCGGTGGCCAGCGTCTCGTAGCGGTCGGCGACCGTGACCACCACGTCCGGCTTCAGGTTGTCGAACACCGTCGCCAGCTCCAGCAGCCCGAGGCCCGTAGTCTTGGCCATGGTCGCGAGGTTCTCCCCTTCGAGGACCATGTAGACCCGGGCCGCGATGTCGAAGCCGTCCTCCTCGATCGTGCGCACCGCCGTGCCGTAGCGGTCGAGCAGGGCGGACGCGGCCACCACGAGCTGCAGCTCCAGGTCCGGATGGCTCCGGATCGCCTGGAGCGCCGTCTTGATCCGGCTGTAGCTCGGCCGGGCCGTGACCACCACGCAGACCTTTCTCTTCTTCATAGATCCTCGAGCCTCAGCATCTCGTCCGCCTTGACGGCGCGCCGCAGCCGGCCGCCGATCAGCTCGCCCATCCGCGCCGCCGGGATGCCGCCGCCGGGCTTCTTCACCGCCAGGTGCTCCGCGGCCAGGACCGTGCCCTCGGGCAGGTCGGTCCGCGCCACCACGCTCTTCGTGAACATCCGCCGCAACGGCTCCACCTCGGCGGCCATGGCGTCCTTATCGACGGGATTGGCGACCGCGCGCTCCAGGAAGCGCACCCCGTCGACGAGCTGCTGCAGCTCGGCCGTGGTCAATGACGCGGGCACGTCCGGCCCGAAGGCCTCGCGGCTCAGGGTCACGTGGACCTCCACCACCCCCGCGCCCACCGTCACCGCCGCCAGGCCGGGATAGATCGTCCCGGAATGGTCCGACAGCCCGCCGATGCAGTCGTAGCGCTTCGCGAAGAAGGGGATCAGGTTGAGCCCCAGCTTCTCCGGGGGGCACGGGTAGGCGGTGGTGCACTGGAGTACGGCGAGAGGCCCGCGAATCCTCGCCACCGCGGCGTCGATCTCCTCCAGCGGGCTCATGCCGGTGGACATCAGGATCGCCTTGTCCGTCCGGAGGATGAAGTCGAAGAGAACCGGATTGCTCACCTCGCCCGAGGCGACCTTCCAGGCCTTCATGCCCAGCCGCTCCAGCATCTCCGCCGCTTCCACGGAGAAGGGGGAGCTGAGGAAGAGGAGCCCGCGCTCCTCGGCGTGGGCCTTGAGCCCGGCCCACTGCTCCTCCGTGAACTCCATCCGCTTCCAGTAGTCGTAGCGGCTCTCGTCCTGGCGGCTGAAGCGGACCCGCCAGGGCTCGCCGGGAGTGCTCTCCGCCGCCGCGATGTGAGTCTGGAACTTGACCGCGTCCGCGCCCGCCGCCGCGATGGCGTCGATGAACGCGTGCGCCGTCCCCAGGCTGCCGTCGTGAGCCTGGGCCACCTCGCCGATCACGAGACAGCCGGGGGTCCTGAGGAGGAAATCGCGCATGATGATGATTGATCAGACCACGTCCGCGAACGTCCGCTCCATCCGCCGGAAGTAGAACAGGCCGCCCGCCAGGAGGAGCACGGTGACCGAGGAGCCCACGGCCAGGAGGGACCACGGGCTCATCCCGGAGCCCAGGAGCGACCAGCGGAAGCCCTGGATCACACCGGCCATGGGGTTGAGGCCGTACAGCCATCCGGGGATGCCCCGCGCCTCCAGCTTCTCCACCACCTCACTGGCCGGATAGATCACCGGCGTCACGAAGAGGAGGAGCTGGATGAAGAACGGCATCACGTAGCGGACGTCCCGGTACTCCACGTTCAGGGCCGACAGCCAGAGCCCGGTGCCCAGGGCTGCGGCCGCGGCGAGAAACAGGAGGACCGGCAGCAGCAGGACCCCCGGGCCGGGCTTGACGCCGTACCAGAACATCATCCCGATCAGCACCACGAAGGCCACGGCGAAGTCCACCACGCCGCCCAGGACCGACGACACCGGCACGATCAGGCGCGGGAAGTAGACCTTCTTGAGCAGGCTCGCCGAGCCCACCAGGCTGTTTGACGCTCCCCCCAGCCCATGGGCGAAGAAGGTCCAGGGGAGCAGGCCGGCGTACGAGAAGATCGGATACGGCACCCCTTCCGAGCCGATGCCCGCCATCTGCCCGAAGAAGATCGTGAAGATCAGCATGGTCAGGAGCGGCTGCAGCACCGCCCAGGCCGCGCCGAGCGCGGTCTGCTTGTAGCGCACCTTCACGTCGCGCCAGACGAAGAAGTAGAGCAGCTCGCGGTGCTCCCACAGCTCGTCCAGCCGCACTGCCACCCAGCCGCGGCTCGGCTCGATGACCGTGACCGGGACGTCCTTCACGCTTTCCACGACACCTCCAGATAGTGAGCCAGCGTCCGCTCCAGTCCCGCGCGGAGGTCCACCCCGGCGCGGAATCCGAGCCGGTCCTGGGCCAGGGACGGATCGGCCTGGGAGTGGAGCACGTCCCCCGGCCGCGGCGGCTCGTGGCGCGGCGGAGCTCCGGAGCCCGCCAGCTCGCGCACCCGCGCCGCCAGCTCGTTCACCGTGGTCCTCTCGCCCCGCGCCACATTGAAAGCCCGGCCGCAGGCTTCCGGAGGAGCGCCCGCGGCCAGCAGGTTCGCGAGCACGGCGTCGCCCACATAGGTGAAGTCCCGGCTCTGCTCGCCGTCGCCATGGATGACTGGCGCCTCCCCCTCCAGGCAGGAGCGGAAGAAGCGCGGGACCACCGCCGCGTAGGGACCGTCCGGCGACTGCCGCGGGCCGTAGACGTTGAAGTAGCGCAGGCCGATCAGCTCCTGTCCGAAGCACCGGGAGAAGACCTCCGCCATCTCCTCCCCCATCACCTTGGAGGCCGCGTAGGGCGACAGCGGACGCCCCTCCTCCCCCTCCCGCTTCACGACCGCCCCGGCATCCCCATAGACGCTCGAGGACGACGCGTAGACCACCCGCCGGACCCCCGCCTCGCGAGCCGCCGCGAACACGTTGGCCGTGCCAGTGACGTTGACCGCCATCGTGGAGGCCGGGTCGACCAGCGACCGGGGGACCGATCCCAGCGCCGCCTGATGGAAGACGTAGTCCATCCCCGTGCAGGCAGCCCGGCAGACCCGCGCATCTCGGATATCCCCCTCGATCACATCCACGTCAGGCAGGTTCTCCCGCCGGCCGGTCGAGAAGTCGTCCAGCACCCGCACGCGAGCGCCTCGGGCGAGCAGCGCATCCACCAGGTGCGACCCGATGAAGCCAGCGCCGCCGGTGACGAGGACGGAGAGGCCCTTCACGCCTTCACCACCTTCTCCCCACCATCCCTGTAAACCCCGCGTGTATCCACGATCAGCGGCGCGTAACGGGCGACCAGCTCATAGTCCACCGCCGCATGGTCGGTCACCACGATCACCGCGTCGCTCGCCTCCAGCGCCTCGGCCGTGAGCGCCACCGACTCCATGGCCGGCAGGTCGGGCCAGGAGCGCATGCCCGGCGCCACGGGCACGTGCGGATCGTGATAGCTCACCACCGCGCCCAGGCGAAGCAGCCGGTCCAGCACGTCGAAGGCCGGGCTCTCCCGCGGGTCGTCGATGTCGCGCTTGTAGGACAGGCCGAGCACCAGCACACGGCTCCCCTTGACCGCCCGGCCGCGCTCGTTGAGCGCGCCGATGAGCTTGTCGATCACGTACTCCGGCATGCGCACGTTGACCTCGCCCGCCAGCTCGATGAACCGGGTCGTGATCCCGTGCTCCCGCGCCTTCCAGGAGAGATAGAACGGATCGAGGGGGATGCAGTGCCCGCCCCATCCCGGCCCCGGGTCGAAGCGCATGAACCCGAACGGCTTGGTCGCCGCCGCGTCCAGCACCTCCCAGATGTCGATCCCCATGCGGTCGTAGATCACCTTGAGCTCATTGACCAGGGCGATGTTCACCGCCCGGAAGATGTTCTCCAGCAGCTTGGCCGCCTCGGCCGCCCGGGCCGAGGACAGCCGCACCGTGCGCGGCACCACCTGCTCGTAGAGCGCCTGCGCCAGATCGGTCGATACGGGGTCGACGCCCCCCACCAGCTTGGGAGTATTGGTCGTCGAGAAGTGCGGGTTGCCCGGATCTTCGCGCTCGGGCGAGAAGGCGAGGAAGAAGTCCTCGCCGCAGCGCAGCCCCAGCGAGCTCAGGCGCGGGAGGAGCAGCTCCTCGGTGGTGCCGGGATAGGTCGTGGACTCCAGCACCACGAGCTGTCCAGAGCGCAGCCGCCGGCCGATCTGCTCGGCCGTGGTGCGCACGTAGCGCAGCTCGGGCTCCCGCTGCCGGGTGAGCGGCGTGGGCACGCAGATCAGGATCGCGTCCGCGTCGGGCAGGCGGTCGAAGTCGGCGGTGGCGCTCAGCCGCCCTGCCTCGACCTGGGCGCGGACCCGTCCGGCGTCCAGGTGCCGGATGTAGGACTCGCCGCGGCCGAGGGTCTCCACCTTGAGCGGGTCCACGTCGAAGCCGAGCACGGGGAAGCCGCGCTCGGCAAAGGCCAGCGCGAGCGGCAGGCCCACATAGCCGAGGCCGATGATGCCGATCCGGGCCGTCCGGCCCTCGATGCGGCTGCGCAGCTCCGCGGCTGCCCTGGGAAGGTTCGTCTGCGTTTCCATCATCCTCTCAATCCCACCGGACGGGCTCCGCCCCCTTCGGTGTACTTGGGCACCGACACGTCTCCCTGCCCACAGAGGGCTTTTAGCCGGCCTTCGCGAGAGGCGCCACGGCCTCCCGCGTCAGCTCGGTCGCGACCGACTGCCGCAGGAAGGTCACCGAGACCACCAGCCGCAGCCGGCCCTTCTCCCGCAGCACGGTCCCCGTCCACCCCTTGAGCGGCCCCTCCACGATCTCGACCGCATCCCCCGGGCCGAGCCAGGGATGGGAGATCAGGGGAAGTCCCGCCTGCTGGATCGCCCACAGGCTCGCCAGCTCCCCGCCCAGGAGCCGCTGGTCCTGGACCTCGAGCAGGTGCACGATCACATGGCTCTGCAGCGCCGCCGTCTTGTCCCCCCGGAAGAACACATACCCGGGGAACAGCGGCAGATGCGAGACGAAGCGCCGGCCCTTGCGCCGCACCTCCTTCTGCTGGAGAGGCAGGTAGTATCCCACGCCGCTCCGCAGGAGATGACGGGCCAGGACCTTCTCCTGGCGGCTCCGCACCCGCGCCACCCGCCAAGGGGACGCTCCTTCCAGACCTTCGAAAAGAGTGGGGGGATAGAGCGCTACTTCCGGCTCGAGAATAGGCACTTCGCTCGGGCTAACTCCGTAAACAGCAACGACTTCGAAGCTGATAATCGAGAGGCATTGTCGCAGATAGGCGGGAACGAAGCAACAGGCGGGGCCGTCTCCCCTGATTTCCCGACGCTGTCCCCCGCCTTCCGCATATCCTCCCCCACTGGGAGCCGGCGCATGGGGGAACGGCTCCCCGACGAGCCCGGAGCTGTCCGACCTGCCGGGGAACGCTTCCCCAATAAGAACCCAGGCCGCACGGGCCCGCGGCGAGGCGCATCCTCGATGGGGGACGCCTCCCCAACGATCGCGAGGCTGGCAGTGGAGTTGACCCGGTTTCGTGGACTCGTCATCCTTAGGGATAAGGAGTTGCGCGATGGCAAGAGGTAGACCCCCGTATTCTTCTGAGTTCCGGCGCCAGATGGTAGAGCTGGTGCGGTCCGGACGCACGCCGGAGTCTCTGTCGCGAGAGTTTGAGCCGTCGGCCGAGGCGATCCGCAACTGGGTTCGACAAAGCGATGTTGACGAGGGCCGTGGCGAGGACGGTCTGACGAGCGCCGAGCGTGAGGAGCTGACCCGTCTGCGACGAGAGAATCGTCGCTTGCGTGAAGAGCGAGAGATCCTGTCAAAAGCCGCGGCCTGGTTTGCTCGGGAGACCGGATCGATCCCACCGAGGTCTTCAGATTCGTGAGAGCCAACCAGGCCGTCTACAGCGTCAGGAGGATGTGTCGCCTGCTGGGTGTCTCCGCCAGCGGGTATTACGCGTGGTCGAAGCGGCCGCGGTCGCGGCGAGCGCAGAGCGACGCGGAGCTTGTGAAGCAGATCCGGTCGGTGTATGAGCGCTCCCGTGGAACCTATGGGGCGCCGCGGATTCACGCCGAGCTCGTCGCTTCGGGCACCCCAATCAGCCGCAAGCGAGTGGCCCGCCTGATGCGCGAGGCGGGCTTGCAGGGAGCCAGCCGTCGCCGGTGGGCCAGCACCACGGTGCGGGACAAGAAGGTCCGTCCAGCTCCAGACCTGGTGGAGAGGAACTTCTCGGCGGAGGAACGGGATCGGCTCTGGGTGGCCGATATCACCTACATCCCGACCTGGGCAGGATTCCTGTACTTGGCCGTGGTGGTGGATGCATGGAGCCGACGCGTGGTGGGCTGGTCGATGGCGACCCATCTGCGTACCGAGCTGGTTCTGGAGGCTCTGAACATGGCCCTGGAGCAGCGCCGGCCCGAAGGGGTGATCCACCACTCTGATCAGGGCACCCAGTACACCTCCATCGCCTTCGGCCTGCGTTGCCGCGAGGCCGGGGTGCGCCCGTCGATGGGCTCGGTGGGCGACTGCTTCGACAACGCTCTGTGCGAGAGCTTCTTTGCGACCCTGGAGTGCGAGTTGCTCGATCGGCGACGTTTCAAAAACCAGCAGGAGGCCCGGATGGCCGTCTTCGAGTTCCTCGAGAGCTGGTACAACCTCCACCGTCGGCACTCGGCCCTGGGCTACCTGAGCCCGTCCGAGTTCGAAAAGAGCAAGGCCGCCTAGCATGACGCTAAGTCGCGGCCCGCTACGCGTTTCCGTAGGACCTTGGTGCTGGGGGGCTCTGCCCCCCAGGCCCCCCGAAGAGAAGAAAACCCAAACTCTAAACTGTCCACTGAACCGGGGCAGGTCCA
>DATMER010000039.1:0-21612 GCA_035556715.1 Thermoanaerobaculia bacterium | reverse complement strand
TCCACGAGTACCTCGACATCGACCGCGAGATGGAGGAGCCCACCAATGATTGAGCTCATCGCTCTGCTAGTCGCTCTTGCAACGCCTGACGATCGACTCAACTACCTAGCGGTCGGACATATGTCTGGATCTGCCGGGGCTCAGGGATTTTTGGATCTCCTTACCCGGGGCTCACGCCCCGGGCTACATGCTGTCGCCCCCTCCGGGGGCTCAGAGCGGCGGAGCCACTTGTGGGGAAGATTTCGGGCAGTCACGCCCCCCTCTCCCGGGGGGCCGGGTGTGCGGCCGGGAGAGGGGACGGGGGTGAGGGCTGGCCACCCCCGGACGCCTCAGCTCGGCAGCTCGCCGCCCACGATCCGCTTGAGCTCCGTGCCCGCCGCGAACCGCGTGTTGTTGTCCGCCTGGTTGATGATGGCCAGCGTCCTCAGGTCCACGGTCGAGGGGTAGCGCCGCGCGAACTCCTCCAGCGTCATGGCGCTGGGGATGCTCACCACGTCGACCCGGCTCGGCTGGACGTTGAGCAGCCGCCGGTCGGTCACCCGCTCGAACGTGCCGAGCGCTCCGGCCAGGAGGTCGTCATAGCCGTTCCAGCGATTGGCCAGGGTGTAGCCGAGGAGCTGGTAGACACGGCCGTCGTGCTCCACGAATGCCGCGACGCCCTGGAGGTCTCCCGCCTGGCCGCGCTGCACGCCGAAGACGTGGGCCACGGACGGCAGGCCGCCGAGGTTGGCGTTGAGCGCCTGCCCCTGGACCACGCCCTGCTGATTGAAGAACTGCGCCGCTGCCTCCCGCGGGGAGCCCTGCTGCGACAGGGTCAGGACGACCAGCGCATCCTCCTGCGGGCTGATGGCGCCCACCGCGGCCTTCTGGTTGTTGGTCTTCCACCCCTCGGGGAAGCGGATCTCGAACCCGAGATCGGGCTGGATGAACCGGTTGCCGAGGAAGTAGCCCTCGCGGGGGTTCTGGCCGAACGGCATGCCATCCAGCTCCTGCAAGTAGGCCTCGCGGCCTACCCGGGCGTTGGAGAAGTCGACCCCGAGCTTGGCGACCTGCTCCGACATCCGGGCCACGCGGTTCTCCGGGGCGGGATGGGTCGAGAGCCAGCCGGGGACGCGCCCCTGGCCCTGGGCCTCGCTCACCCGCTTCAGCACCTCGAAGACCCCGACCATCTCGCGGGCGTCATACTGCTTGCGGGCCATGTAGCGCAGGCCGAGGTCGTCGGCCTCGCGCTCGTGGTCGCGACCGTACTTGAGGAACAGGAGGCTCAGGCCGGTCTGCGCCAGGTTGCCGAACTCGGCGAGCTCCGGGCTCAGGACCATGCCCGCGATCAGGCCGATCTGGGCGAGCTGCGCCTTGCTCATCTGCTCCACGCTGTGGCGGCCGGTGACGTGGCCGATCTCATGGCCGATCACCGACGCCAGCTCGGCCTCCGAGGTGAGGTGGGTCATCAGCCCGCGGGTCACATAGATATAGCCGCCGGGCAGGGCGAATGCGTTCACGACGGGGTCGTCCACCACCCGGAAGGTCCAGGGGAGGTCCGGGCGCTCGGACTCGGCGGCGAGCTGCTTGCCGAGCCGGTCGACGTAGGCCTGGACATCCTGATCTTCGTAGAGACCGAGGGACTGCACGATCTGCTGATCGGCCTCGCGTCCCATGGCGATCTCCTGCCCCTCGCCAACCAGGGCGAGCTGGCGCTTGCCTGTCGCAGGGTTGGTCGAGCAGCTCGCCGCAGTGAGCGCGACGACGGTGAGGGCGATCATCGTTGTCTTCCATCTCTCTTCAAGCCATCTCATGGCACAACCTCCTAGATCGAAGCGCCACCGGCGCAAGCCGGCAACATCTCATGGGGAGTGCAAGAGCAGTGCCGGGCGTTGCGAGCGGCGCGGCCCTTGCATGCCGCGGCCCTGCGGAGGACAATGGAAATGAACATCACCGTCTTGACGGGGCTCGAAAGCGACAACCCCGGTTCTTACGATCCGGTTGTAGACCAGGTCGCGTCCGCGCTGCGGGAGCACGGTCACCAGGTCTCGATCTTCGCGGTATACAAGAGCGTGGGCGACCTGGTGGAAGGGCTGAGCTCGCGCAAACCCGACCTCGTCTTCAACCTGCTGGAGAGCTTCGGGGACGACACGAGCGCCGACGTGTCTGTGGCCGGCCTGCTCAACCTGCTGGGCCTGCACTACACCGGCGGCGGACCCGGCGAGCTCTATCTCCGTCAGGACAAGGCCCTGGCCAAGAAGGCTCTCGCGTTCGACGGCATCCCCTACCCTCACTTCGCGGTGTTCACCCAGGACGCGAACCTGGAGACATTCGGCCAGCTCCGCATGCCGCTCTTCGTCAAGCCGCTCTGCGCCGACGCCTCCATCGGCATCGACGGCGACTCCCTGGTCCGGGACTCCACCGCGCTGATGCGGCGGGTGCTCGACATCCACGAGAAGGTGAAGGACTCGGCGCTGGTCGAGGAGTACATCGAGGGGCGGGAGTTCTACGTGGGCGTGCTCGGCAACCGCGAGACCGTGGCGCTGCCCCCGATCGAGATGGACTTTTCCGGCCTCCCCGAGGGGGTCCCCCGCGTGCTGGGCTCGAAGGCGAAATGGTCGCCGGAAAGCGTCGAGTACAAGGGGACGAAGTCAATCCTGGCCGACCTGCCCGACGAGATGCGAGCGCGCCTCCAGAAGACCGCCCTCGACGCCGCCCGCGCCCTCCGGGTCCGCGACTACGGCCGCGTCGACCTCCGCCTAGCGGACACGGGTGACATCTACGTCATCGAGGTCAATGCCAACTGCTACCTGGAGAAAGGGAGCGAGTTCGCGGTGGCCGCCGCGGCCCAGGGGATCGAGTTCCCCGAGCTGATCCAGCGCATCGTGGAGCTGGCGGTGGAGCGGTACGCGGCAACCGGCCAGTCGGCGGAGGAGACGCCTCCTCTGACCGAGGACAAGGAGGCCCCGGCGGCGGTGCATTCCTGAGACCTCACCCCCTGTCCCCCCCTGTCCCCCTCTCCCATCTCCCTTCCACCCCCCGCCGGAGAGGGGGGACGTTTCTGGGGCAGCCGTGCCTGACGGAGGCAAAATGGCCTGAGTTACGTTCCCCCTCTCCCGGGGATGGGCGGGCGGGAGATGGGAGAGGGGGACAGGGGGTGAGGTCTCAGGGAATATACCGTCCTGTGTGCACGTGATTCATGGCCAACGCCGTGACCAGTGTGGTCAACGCGATGGCCATGGGGATCTCCCGGTCCGCGGGGTAGACCTGCTGGAGATCCTCGGCGCGGAGAGCGAGCTGCTCCAGGAGATGGCGGGTGTGCTCCGGGAAGTGGCCGGTCCAGCGGTAGACGTCCGCGGGCAGGTCCCGGATCAGCTTGCGGATCAGGTCGGCCGCGGGCCGTCGGGGCGCGTCCGTCGAGAGGTCCTCCCAGTAGCCCAGATCCTCGAAGATGGAGCGCAGGGCGCCGTCCAGGCCCGGGGGCAGGTCCCTCTCGCTCGATGTGAACCCGCCGTAGTACTGCTCCAGGGAGTACTGGATCTCCCCCACGTCCTCGTCCAACTCCTCGTCGACCACGAGCGGGTCCCGGTCCCGGAGCAGGGTCATGACGTGGTCGCAGTACTCCAGCTTGGCCAGCACCGCGGGCCAGCCCGTGTACTCGGCGCGCCAGTCGTAGCCCGGGGTCATCCAGACCGCGAACGTCTCGGCCCAGTCCTCGTCCGGATGCTTCTGGGCATACCAGCCGGGCAGGTGGCGCACGAAGCGGCGGCTGAACGGCTCGGGCCGGTACTCCTCCCGGTAGGGCTGGGTCATGGCGCCGAAGAGCTTGACCCACTCCTCGTCCTCGTACAGCTTGTAGGCGTAGTTGACCACGTGCCCCATCTCGTGGCGCAGATAGCGCAGGAGGTCGGCCCGGCCGAGCCCCTCCACGTGCCCGGTGCGCTCGGCGTGGACCTCCGTGAGCTCGCGGCTGGACAGGTAGAACGGGATCGCGATCGCCACCGTGCCGAAAGGGACGCCCCACTCGCTGGACAGGTAGAAACGCGGGCGGACCCTCAGGATGCCGGCGCGGGCAAGCTCCTCCTCGAACTCGGCCAGGACCGGCTCGAGCTGCGTGCCCGGGATGCGGAGCCCGAGGTCGCGGATCGGGCGCGAGAAGAGATGGGCTTCCTGGAAGGGGGGCGCCTGCGTCTCCATAAAGGCCTCCTCAGGAAGGAAAGGCAAGATCAATGCCCGTCCTGGAACTTTTTCTCCGGTCTCCCCGTAGTGGGTCTCAGGTCCGCCGCAGAGGCGGCATTCCCTGTAGGGAGGAGAATCCCATGAATCCCATGAGAAAGACTGTTCTGCTCGTCGCCGCCGCGCTGCTGGGTTCCCTGCCGCTGGCCGCAGATGAAGTCGTTCGCTCGCTCGACCGCCAGTTCCCCGCCGCCGAGGCATCCCGCATCCATCTCGATTTCCCCGTCGGGGAGGTCCACGTGGAGGCGGGAGCCGTCCGCGCCGTGGGGGTCCACGTGGAGTTGGAGTGCGATTCCATGCGGACGAGCCGCTGCATTGAGGCCGCCAAGAAGATCGAGCTGGTCGCCACCTCCGGCGACAGTCTCCACGTGGAGCTGAAGGGCTGGCCCAAGGCCGGGAACCGCGGGCTGGAGGCCAAGCTCAGGGTCACCGTGCCCCGCGATCTGCCCCTGACCGCCGAGTTGGGTGTGGGCGAGATGCGGATCTCCGGCATGGAGTCCGACCTCGACGCCGATCTTGGTGTGGGCGAGGTCTCGGTGGTCATGGCCGCGTCGGCCGTCTCCGAGGTCCACGTGGACACAGGTGTCGGCGAGGCCGATCTCTTCGCAGACGGCCGCCACTGGGAGGGCTCCGGCTTCATCGCCAAGGAGCTGAGCTGGACCAAGGGCAAGGCCGAGGTCTCCGTCGACTGCGGCGTCGGCGAGGCCGAGGTCCGGCTGGAGTGACGGATCTCCACGTCGTTCTGGTGGAACCCGAGATCCACTGGAACACGGGGAATGCTGGCCGCACCTGCCTGGCGGCCGGCGCCCGCCTCCATCTCGTGGAGCCTCTCGGCTTCTCCCTCGACGAGCGCGAGGTGCGCCGTGCGGGCCTCGACTACTGGCCGCGGGTCGATCCCCGGATCTGGCCGTCCTGGGAAGCTTTCGAGGAGCGGATGCGGGAGTTGGGCGAGCCCTACTTCTTCAGCGCCGAGGCGAAGCGGGACCTTTGGAGCGTTTCCTATCCAGAGCGGACCGTCCTGGTCTTCGGGCGGGAGAGCGTCGGGCTCTCCCCGGAGATTCGGGAGCGCTACGGGGACCGGCTGGTGACGATCCCGATGCTGGACCGGGAGATCCGCTCGCTCAACCTCTCCACCGCCGTGGCGCTGGCCGCTTACGAAGTGCTTCGGCAGCGTCGAGGACCGGGCTGCCCCACCCTCCCCCTCCGGGAGTCTCCAGGATAAGCCGGTCCCCGGGACCGGCCTCGCATCCGTCGACCGGCTTCAGCTCCACAAGCGAGCCGCCGGCCCGGACGAGCCGCTGCTGTCCCGCCTGGCCGGGCAATCCTTCCTCCATACCATAGGGACGCTCCACCCGGTGCTGGGTCAGGAGCGAGACCGACATCCTCTCCAGGAACACGATCTCCCGCACGACGCCGTCGCCGCCAGTCCAGCGCCCGGGACCGCCCGACTCGCCGCGGATCTCGAAGCGCTCGACGTGCACCGGGTAGCGGTGTTCCACCAGCTCGGGGTCGGTGATCCGCGTGTTGGTCATGTGGGTGTGAACCGCGCTCGCGCCGTCGAACCCCGGCCCGGCACCTGCGCCGCCGCAGACTGTCTCGTAGTAGCCGAAGCGGTCGTTGCCGAAGAGCAGGTTGTTCATCGTCCCCTGGCTGCAGGCGGCCAGGCCCAGGGCCTTGAGGAGAGTATCGACCAGACGCTGGCTGGTCTCGACGTTCCCTCCGACCACGGCCGGAGCTTCAGCTGGATCGTCCGGAAACGGAGGGTTCAGCATCCCGGGCGGGATGCGGATCTCCACCGGACGCAGGATGCCTTCGTTGAGCGGCAGGGGCTCGGCGATGAGCAGGCGCAGGACGTAGAGGACCGCGCTCCGCACCACGGCCGGCGGCGCGTTGAGGTTGCCGGGATGGACGCCGGCCGATCCCTGGAAGTCGACGACCGCCTTGTCCTTCAGGATACGGATGTGGACCGCGAGAGCGGAGCCGTCGTCCAGTTGCTCTTCCGCCTTGTACGTCCTCGCGGGGAGGCGGGCCAGGGCCTCGCGCAGCCGTGCCTCGGCGCGCGCCTTGAGGGCCTCCATGTAGAAGGCCACGGTCTCCCGGCCATGCTCTTGAGCGAGGGCGGTCAGGGCCTCCGCTCCGCGGTGGTTCGCGGCCACGGCGGCGCGCAGGTCGGCCAGGTTCTCCTCCACGGCCCGGGTGGGATGGGGTGCCTCCAGCAGGACGCGGCGCAGCTCCTCCCATCTCGGCTCCCCGGCCCGGACCAGATGCATCGGGGAGATGACCACCCCCTCCTCCACCAGGCGAGTGGCCGTGGGCGGCATGGACCCGGGGCGGATGCCCCCGATCTCCGCGTGATGGGCACGGCTGGCCACGTAGCCCAGCAGGTGGCCGCCTTCGAACACGGGCGTGACCACCGTCACATCCGGCAGGTGGGAGCCGCCGAACCCAGGATGGTTCGTGACCACCACGTCCCCGGGCTCCATGGCGATGACCTCGCGCAGCCGCCGCACGCAGAGCCCGAGAGCGCCGAGGTGCACGGGGATGTGGGGCGCGTTGACCACCAGCTCGCCGGCCGTATCGAGCAGCGCGCACGAGAAGTCGAGCCGCTCCTTGACGTTGGTCGACACGGCCGTGCGCCGGAGCCGCTCCCCCATCTGCCGCGCCACCGCCGCGAAGCGATGGGTGAACAGCTCCAGTTGGACCGCTTCAGGTGGCATACTCGTAGAACGCTACCACGCTCCGGCATCCTACTTGCAGCCGGGAGGGGGTTTGACTATGCCGAGACGATCAACCCCTCTCAAGAGCTTTGCCTCCCTTGCCCTGAAGCACGGATATCCCCGCCCTCTCCTCCAGCGGGAGGGCTGGACTTCCCTGAACGGACCCTGGGAGTTCGCAATCGACCCCGATCAGCGGTGGGACATCCCCGGCGCGGTCACCTGGAAGGCGAGCATCGTCGTCCCCTACTCCCCCGAGACGAGGGCGAGCGGGATCGGGAACACCGGTTTTTACCGCCGCTGCTGGTACCGCCGGGCCTTCCAGGCCCCGCCGATGGCGGACGGCGAGCGCCTCCTCCTCCACTTCGGCGCCGTGGACTGGTCGGCGACGGTCTGGGTCAACGGCACGCTCGTCGCCCGCCACGAAGGGGGGTACACCCCGTTCTACACGGACGTCACCCACGCGCTCATCCCAGGGGGAGAGCAGACGGTGGTCGTCCGCGCCGACGACGATCCGGCCGACTTGACCAAGCCGCGGGGCAAGCAGGACTGGCAGCTCTCGCCCCACTCCATCTGGTATCCGCGGACCACCGGTATCTGGCAGACCGTCTGGATCGAGAAGGTCCCCACCACCTGGATCGACAATCTCCGCTGGACTCCCAACATCGCGGGTTGGGAGATCGGCTTCGAGGCCTGGCTCGGGGGCGAGCCCCGGGATCGGCTGCGTCTCGGCGTGAAGCTCCGCGCCGGCAGCCAGATCCTCGCCGACGACACCTACACCGTGGTGGCGGGCGAGGTCCACCGCCGCATCGCCCTGTCCGACCCGGGCATCGACGACTTCCGCAACGAGCTGCTCTGGAGCCCGGGGACTCCGACCCTGATCCATGCCCAGGTCCAGCTCTGGGCCGACCGCGGCGAGCTCCTGGACGAGGTGGAAAGCTACACCGCCCTGCGCTCCATCGGCATCCAGGGGGACCGCGTCGTGCTCAACGGCCGACCCTACTTCCTGCGGATGGTCCTGGACCAGGGCTACTGGCCCCAGACCGGTCTCACCGCGCCGGACGACGACGCCCTCCGTCTCGACGTCGAGCTTGCCAAGGCCATGGGCTTCAACGGCGTGCGCAAGCACCAGAAGATCGAGGACCCGCGCTTCCTCTACTGGGCGGACGTGCTCGGCCTGCTGGTTTGGGAGGAGATGCCGAGCGCCTACCGCTTCACCAAGCGCTCGGTCGAGCGGCTCACCCGCGAGTGGATGGAGGTCATCCGCCGCGACTACAGCCACCCCTGCATCATCGCCTGGGTGCCCTTCAACGAGTCCTGGGGCGTGCCCAACCTCCCGGACAGCCAGGCCGAGCGCCACTACGTGCGCGCCCTCTACCACCTCACCAAGACGCTGGACTCCACGCGGCCGGTCGTCGGCAACGACGGCTGGGAGAGCGTGGCCACGGACATCACCGGCATCCACGACTACGATGCCGACCCGGAGCGGATCGCCAAGCGCTACCACTCCGAGGACCTGCTCCCCCGGCTGCTGCAGCGGGAGCGTCCCGGAGGGAGGCTGCTGGTGCTGGAGGAGACCGCCCACAACGGCCAGCCCCTGGTGCTCACCGAGTTCGGCGGCATCGCCGCCTCGGACGCGCCCGGGACCTGGGGCTACTCCCGCGCCGACTCCGGCGAGGAGCTGGCCGGGCTCTACACCGAGCTCCTCTACGTGGTCGTCTCGCTCCCGCTCTTCGCCGGTTTCTGCTACACCCAATTCACGGATACGTACCAGGAGGCGAACGGACTGCTGCGCGCCGACCGGACGCCCAAGTTCCCGCTGGAGCAGATCGCCGCCGCCACCCGGGGCGAGACCAAGCTCCGGCGGCAGACGGCGACGGAGGGAGTCAGCGGATCGGGCACCCGGCACGAGCCGGAGGTGCCCCTCTTCGAAGACGACTGATGCACAAGCATGCTCTCACCAAGCCGGACGGCCGCTCGCTGGTCCTCTACGCCCGCCACCCTCTGGAGGAGCTCCCGGAAGGTACCGAAGCGCCGAGCCCCAGCGTCACTCCCCCCGGCACGAAGTCTCATCTGCGCTGGCATCCCCTGCGCGGCGAGTGGGTGGCCTACGCCAACCACCGGCAGAACCGCACCTTCCTCCCTCCGCCCGAGTACAACCCCCTGGCACCCACGGTGGACCCGGAGCACCCCACCGAGGTGCCGGCCGGCAACTGGGAGGTGGCAGTGTTCGAGAACCGCTTCCCCACCCTCACTCTCCAGGCCGAGGAGCCCGCGCCGGAGGCGATCGTGGACACCCACCCGGGCAAGGGGGTCTGCGAGGTGGTCGTCTTCACGCAGGACCCGAAGGCCTCCCTGGGCGCGCTCCCCCTGGACCGCCTGGAGCTGATCTTCGAGGTCTGGGCCGACCGCCATCGCGAGCTCGGGGCGAGGCCGGAGGTGCAGTACGTCTTCCCGTTCGAGAACCGCGGGGTCGAGGTCGGGGTGACGCTCCACCATCCGCACGGGCAGATCTACGCCTATCCCTTCATCCCGCCGATCCCGGCGCGGGAGCTCGAGCAGCAGCGCGCCTGGCTGGAGCGGCATGGGAGCGGCCTGCTCGAGGATCTGATCCGCGGCGAGCTGGAGGACGGCCGGCGCACGCTCTACACAGGCGAGCGGGCGCTCGCTTGGATGCCGGTCTGCGCGCGCTACTCCTATGAGGTCTGGGTGGCGCCGCGGCGGCCGGTACCATCGGTGGCGGACCTCGACGCGGAGGAGCGCGCCGACCTCGCCCGGGCGCTCAAGACGGTGCTCCTCAAGTACGACAAGCTGTGGGACAAGCCGTTCCCCTACATCCTGCTGTTCCACCAGGCGCCGACCGACGGCCAGCCCCATCCCGAAGCGCACCTGCACATCGAGATCTACCCCGCCTATCGCATGCCGGGGCGCCTGAAGTACCTGGCGGGCAGCGAGATCGGTGCAGGAGTCTTCACTGCGGATACACTCCCTGAAGAAAAAGTGGCCGAGCTGCAGGCCGTGGAGGTGACTCTTGAGTGAGGTGCAGGAGACGGAAGTGGAGCACCAGACGGACCTGCCGGGCTTCGAGGAGCTGTTCGGCCGCGAGCCCACGGTCAGCACGGACGCGCCCGGGCGGGTGAACCTGATCGGCGAGCACACGGACTACAGCGGCGGCTATGTGCTGCCCATGGCGATCCCGCAGCGCACGCGCGCCGAGATCGGGACGCGAATCGGGACCTTGGTCCGCGCCTGGAGCGCCGACCTGCGGGAGCCGAAGATCGAGGAGTACCGCCTGGGCGAGGAGATGCCCGGCCGCGGCTGGCTCGACTACGTGCAGGGGGTGACCCAGGTGCTGCAGCAGGCGGGGCACCGGTTGCGGGGCTTCGATCTGCGGATCGACTCGGACGTGCCCCTGGGCAGCGGCCTCTCATCCAGCGCGGCGCTGGAGGTCTCCTTGCTGCGCGGGCTGCGGGAGGCCTTCGGACTGGAGATCGACGACATCGAGATCGCCCGCGCCGGCCAGAAGGCGGAGAACGACTTCGTGGGCGCGCCCGTGGGGATCATGGACCAGATGGCCGCGAGCCTCGCCGACGAGGGCAAGGCACTCTTCCTGGACACCCGGAACCTGCGTTTCGAGCGGGTGCCTCTGCCCGCTGCCGCGGAGCTGGTGGTCGTCAACTCGGGAGTCTCGCACCACCATGCCGGAGGCGAGTACCGCGTCCGCCGGCAGGAGTGCGAGCAGGCGGCCGAGCTCCTGGGCTTCGGGCAGCTCCGGGACCTGGACATCCAGGACCTCTGGCGGCTGGTCGCGCTCCCCGAGCCGCTCGACCGCCGCGCGCGGCACGTCATTACGGAGAACGCCCGCGTCCGCTCCGCCGTCGCGGCCATGCGCGACGGGGACCTGGAGCGCCTCGGCAAGCTCCTCTACCTTTCCCACCAGTCCCTGCGGGACGACTACGAGGTTTCGATCCCCGAGATCGACCTCCTCGTGGATCTGGCCAGCCGAGAGCCGGACGTCTACGGCGCCCGCATCACCGGCGGAGGCTTCGGAGGCTCCATCGTGGCCGTGGCCCGCGCCGGCACCGGCCGCCAGATCGGCGAGCGCATCGTCGCGGCGTACGGGAAGAAGACCGACCGCAAGGCCACGCTGCTCGTGCCAGCCGGGTGACTTTTCTCAGGGAGACAGGCGGCCGCGTGCCAGGCGGTCGACTTCGCGGGCGTTGGGCCAGCGCAGGAGCATCGAGAGGAAGCTGGCCACGCAGAGCACCACTCCATAGAAGGACGAGCCCGAGAGCAGCGCGACCAGGAGCCCAATCAGCGCGGCGAATTCGAGGATCGCGAAGCTGACCAGCGTCGCCCTCTGGTAGGCCGAGACCAGATTCCCGAGATCGGTCGGGATGCCCCGGATAGAAGGCAGCCCCCCCCTGAGGATACCCGAGCGGAGACGGGAGGCCAGGAGGATCAGCACCGCCGCGAAGAAGGTCATGGAGAGCGGCAGCGCCTCCGGGACCTTTCCGAAGGGGCGAAGCTGAAACCCTTCGATCAGGAACCAGCCCACGATTGCATAGAGAAGGACGGTCGCGGCGAGGACGATGCACGCGGTGCGCAGCCGGCGTAACCGATCGACCAGGTAGCGCTCGCGGCCGGAAGGATCCATCGTCATAGGGAATCTACACCGGGGTGATCGAGAGCACCAGATTTCCGGCGCCGTCCACCCTCCCCTGCCATCCATCGGCTACCACGGTCGCGCTGTGGCTCTCGAAGACTAGGGCCGGTCCCCGAAAGCGATCCCCTGGCTCCAGGGCGCTCCGATCGAAGACCGGGACCTCGCTCCAGGACCCCTCGATCCAGCACCGGCTCGCCCCTGCCGCTGTCGCCTCACGGTCGTCGGCCATCTCCGGGGCGATGAGCCCCGAATCCTCCTCTATGGAGGAGGCTACCACCCGGATCGACTCCAGCTCGACGGCCCTCCCCTCCGGGGCATAGCCGTAGATCTCCCGGTAGGCGGCGGCGAAGGCCTCCTCGACGGGCTCGGCCTCAATCGGAAGCGCCTCGTCCTGTCCTGTGAAGCGGAGGTTGAGGATGCGCCTCCGCACCACGATCCGGTCCCCGGGGATGCCCTCCGCGGCCACCGCTTCCGCGGCCTTGCGGCTCAGCTCGTCGAGCCAGCCGGGGAGCCGGCCGGCCACCCCGGCCAGCGGCTCCAGCACCTGGCGGTGGGCGAAGCGCTCGACCACGGCCGCTCCCAGCCCGAGCGCGGAGAGGAGACCCGCGTCCCGCGGCACGACCACGTGCCCGATCCCCAGCAGCCCGGCCAGGGCGCAGGCGTGCTGGGCGCCGGCGCCACCGAAGGCGACCAGGGCGTACTCGGCGGGGTCGTAGCCCCGGCGCAGCGAGATGCTCCGGATGGCCTCGGCCATGCGTTCGTTGGCGATCTGGAGGAATCCCTCCAGCAGCGCCTCCTGGGTGGGAGCGTCCGCTCCCATCCGCTCTCCAAGCTCCTCCAGGGCACGCTCCGCCGCTCCGGCCTCGAGCGGGATCTCGAAGCGCGAGGGGTCCAGGCGGCCGAGCACCAGGTTCACGTCCGTGAGGGTGAGCGGCCCGCCGGCACCGTAGCAGGCGGGGCCGGGCCAGGCTCCGGCGCTCTCGGGCCCCACATGGAGCCGCTCGCCGTCGAAGCCGCAGATCGACCCGCCCCCGGCCGCCACGCTCTCGACGGCCAGCGCCGGGGCCACGAGGCTGGCATCCCCCACCCGATGCTCGAAGAGGTACTCGAAGTCCCCGTCGTAGCGGGCCACATCCGTGCTCGTCCCTCCCATGTCGAAGGCGATGACCCGGGAGAAGCCGGAGCGCCGGCCCGAGAGCGCGGCTCCCACCACTCCGCCGGCCGGCCCGGAGAGGAGACTGTCCTTGGCGTGGAAGGAGCCGGCCCGCACCAGGCCGCCCGCGCTGGTCATCACGTGCAGAGTGCCCTTCGCCAGCGCGGCACCCACCTCGATGAGATAGTCCTCCAGGACCGGCGACAGGTAGGCGTCCACGACCGCGGTCTCCGCCCTGGGAAGCAGCTTGATCAGCGGCGCCAGGTCCGAGGAGAGGGAGACGTGGCGGAAGCCGGCCTCGCGCAGGACCGCGCCCACCGCCTGCTCGTGGCAAGGGTTGCGGTAGGAGTGCATCAGGGCGACCGCGGCCGACTCGATCCCATCGGCGCGCATGAGGAGCGCCATCCTCGCCAGCTCCCGGACGTCGAGCGGGATGAGCACGGAGCCGTCCGCGGCGAGGCGCTCGGTCACCTCGAAGACATCGGAATAGAGCGGCCGGGGCTTCTCGATGTTCAGGGCGAAGAGGTCGGGGCGTTGCTGCGTACCGATGAGCAGGAGGTCGCCGAAGCCGCGGGTGATGAAGAGCGCGGTGCGCGCCCCCTTGCGCTCCAGCAGGGCGTTGGTGCCCCGGGTGGTGGCGAGTCGCATGGCGATCTCCGGCAGCGGCCGGTCCAGCGGAGTGCCCGTGACCAGCCGGGCGGCGAGGACGGGCGCCTCTTCGGGAGAGCGCAGCTCGAAGGCCGAGCCCGCCTCCCCTGAGACTGGACCGTCCAGTTCCAGGAGCGTCCCTTTCTGGCCGGCGACCCTCCGAGGAGGCCCCTCAGACCCACCAAGGAGCCTAAGAGTAAAACCGCGGAAGAAGTCGTCCGGCACGCTCCACCCGGCCTCGGTGCGCAGCGCGGCCGGCCCTTCGCGCCCGGCGACGCGGCCGCGCAGGGCGCTCGTCGAGAGCACCTTGGCCCGGTGCAGGCGCCCCCCGGGATCGACGGCCAGGCAGTCGGTGAAGGTGCCGCCGGTGTCAATCCAGATCCGCCAGGCCGTCCCGGTCAGGAGGTCACTCCCCGATGATCTTGATCAGGACGCGCTTGTCCCGATGCCCGTCGAACTCGCCGTAGAAGATCTGCTCCCACGGTCCGAAATCCAGGCGGCCCTTGGTGACGGCCACCACGACCTCGCGGCCCATGATCTGGCGCTTGTGGTGGGCGTCCGCGTTGTCCTCGCCGGTGGCGTTGTGGCGGTAGCGGGCGGGACTGGGGTCGAAGGGCGCCAGCTCCTCCAGCCAGCGCTTGTAGTCCTGGTGCAGGCCGGGCTCGTCGTCGTTGATGAAGACGCTCGCCGTGATGTGCATGGCATTGACCAGGCAGAGCCCCTCCTGGATGCCGCTCTCGCTCACGGCCCGCTCCACGTCCGGCGTGATGTTGACGAAGTCCATCCGCGCCGGGACGTGCATCGTGAGATGCCGGGTCAGGGACTTCATCCCCGATTCATCCCCGGCTACCCACGCTTACCGCCGAGCCGCGCGACCAGGAGCTTGACTCGCTGGTTCTCCTGGTCGATGGAGACCGCCTTGCGCATCCAGCGCATGGCCTCCCCGGGGTCGCCCGAGGCCAGGGCGGCGATGCCCATGGCCGCGTACGGCTCGGCGCTGTCGCGGTGGAGACGCATGGCCCGCTTGTAGAAGCGCCGCGCCTCCTCGAACCGGCCATGGGCGAGGCTCAGGTCTCCCAGGGAGAGATAGATGAAGGGGTTGCGGCTGCCCAGCGTGCCCGAGAGGGCCATGAGGTCCTCAGCCTCCTGCTGCTTGCCCTGGCGGCGCAGAAGCGCGGCAAGGTTCTGGTAGGCAGAGACCGCGTGGGGGTCCACCTCCAGAGCCTTGCGGTAGGCCTCCTCCGCCCCGACGAAATCTCCGCTCCGGCGCCGGGCCACGCCATAGTTGATCCAGGCGCCCGGGAGCTCGGGGTCGATCATCACGGCCTTGTGCAGCCAGGGGAGGGCCTCGTCGTGCTTGCCGAGCCGCAGCAGCTCGCCGCCGCGGTTGGAGTGGAACAGGGCGATGGCGGTCAGGTCGGAGATGCGGTGCACCCGGCGGTAGTTGGCCTCCGGCGAGGCCGAGAAGTCGAGGATCTTGATCACGGGGCCGGTGCCGTAGCCGGCGCTCACGTGCCCGGAGACCACCACAAGGTCCCCTTCCTTCTCGAACCGCTCGACATCGTCCACGTCCAGGAAGAAGGCGGGAATCCCGACCTCCCGCGCCATGCCCACGAACAGGCTGGTGAAGGCCAGGCAGTTGGCCCGCCGGGTCTGGAAGACCTCCTGGGCCGTGGCGGTGTAGCGCGGCTCGTACGCGACCTTCAGCTTGTCGGCGTCGACCAGGCCGGCGAGCAGGACCTCCAGGCGCTTCTCCGGATCCGTATCCTCGGGCACCACGCTGCGGGCCCACTCCCGCATCTCGTCCGTCAGCTCGTAGGGGATGACGACGGCAGCGGGATCGAGCCCGCGGTCGCGCAGCTCGCGGGCGACCTGTGCCGCGTCGAGGTTCCCCGCGCTCGTCGAGGCGCAGCCGGCGGCGAGCCCACCGGCGAGCACTCCGGCGAGCAAGACCGCGGCGGTATGCAGAGGAAGGTGTCGGCGAATGAACATGGCCTCTCCTCGTCGGTCCTCATCCGGAGGTCCGGCTCAGGTAGCCCGCGCGGGCCGCCGGAAGAGCAGCCGCTTCACCCCGAAGTACAGGAGCGCGACGATGACCAGCATCGCCAGGATCGGGACCACGATCGACATCACCGCCAGCAGGGCCGAGCCGCCGGCCTCCAGGGTGGCGATCACCGGATTGCCAAGGCCGCCGGTGGTGAACGACGAGACCTGCCGCGCGGTGGCGGTGATGCCCTGGAAGACCGCCGCGGTGCCGCCGCCTCCCAGGATGGCGAGCGTCCAGCGCAGGAACGGGTCAACCTCAGTCACCGAGGAGGCGGTCACGACCACGCCGGCCACGATGGCGGTCGGCGTGGCCACGGCGTCGAGAAGGTTGTCGATCCAGGGAATGTAGTAGCCGGCGATCTCCAGCGCGGTGGCGATCGAGAAGGTGACCAGCGCCGCGGTCGACCCGATCCAGGCGAAGCCGTCGCCAAGCTCCAGATAGCCGGCTCCGGCGCGGGAGGCGATGCTCATGATGAGGAGAGGCACGAAGACCCGGAAGCCGCAGGCCGCAGCCAGGCCGAGACCGAGAAGAATGCTGAAGAGAGTCTCCATGGCGGCTCCTTTCGTCAGCGGGTGGCGGGTTGGGCCATCCGTTTGATCAAGGATAACGCAAAGGCGGGGCTGAGCCTTCCCTACCAGCCCCTACCAGACCGGCTCCCCATCCCGCTTCGGCGCCCAGGCCAGGGTGAGAATGCGCACCTCGATGTCCTTGCGCCGGGGCTTCAGGCCCAGGATCTCCAGCTCCTCGGCCTCGGGGTCCAGGCGCTCCTCCAGGCGGTCGACCTCCGTCTCCAGCTCGGTGTTGAGGTCGGCGAGCTGCTTCTTCAGGGACTCGATGTTCTCCTCGGCGTGCGCCACGTCCTTGCGCTCCTGGAAGGTCCGCCCCACGCTGCGCATGGCGCTGCCCGCCCGGTTCACGTTGCCGTAGCTGAACGTCTTGCGGCCGAAGAGCGCTCCCATCACCGCGGTGCCGGCGGAGATCACCGTGTGCCAGGTCTGGCTGGAGGCCTGGGCCTCCTGCTTCTCCCGCGACTGCTCGGCCCGGCGGATGCGGTCCTGGAACTGAGCGACCTTGGGACCGTGCTTGCGGCGCAGCGCCTCGATCTGCTCGTCCCGCCGCTCCCGCGCCTGGTCGCCCAGCCGGATGCGGAAGTCGCGCTCGGTCTCCCCCGGCTGCGACAGCGCCCCGAAGTTGGCGCTGCGGAAGACTTCCAGCCGGCGGGTGCGGTAGAGACAGTCCTCCAGCCCCTTGCGCCAGCCGTCGTAGCTGCGCGCCCTCGCCGCCGGAGCGGGCAGCGGACAGAAACGGGCTCCGTCGACCGGGTCGGGCTCCAGCGACTCCTTCTCCACCTCCACGGACTCGGCCGCGTACCAGTCCGTCTCCCCCGCTCCCTGGAGAGTCGCCAGCAGGAACAGGTCCTCGGCGTGGTCGATCCCGGCCTTCGGCTCCACGTAGTGCACGGTGGCCGCGGCATAGAGATGGGGCTCGTAGACCACGCTGTCCGGCCGCGACCTCACCGGCAGGAAGCTCTGGGGGATATCCGGCGGCAGGACCGGAGGAAGCTCCGCGACTCCATCCGAGGGGCGCGAGACCGCCGGAGCGACCGCGGCCGCGGCTGGGGCGGTCGAGGCCGCGGCGGCCTGGGGTGTGACGCCCGCGGTGGGACCCTGGGCGGTCACCCGCGCCGCGGGCGGAGCCTGCTTGCGGGGGTCCATCAGACGCTTGAGCTCGGGCCGCGTGAGCGGTCCGCGCAGGTACGACATGGCCCAGCGCGTCTGAAAGACGACCGGCCCCTCCTCGTGCACGTTGTGAAGCAGGAAGACCCGGTTGCCGAGCCCGGAAAGGATCTCGCCGATCCGCGCGCGGTCGAAGCCGCCGCCAGCCGCCCCCTCCAGGCCGTCCAGGAGCCGCTGCTTGTCGCGCTCGGTCTGCAGGCGGCCCAGGAACCAGGTGCCGACGTTGCCGAGCCCCTTGTAGTCGAGATCCACCGGGTTCTGGGAGGCGAGCACGAGGCCCAGGCCGAAGGCGCGGGCCTGCTTGAGGAGGGTCAGCAGCGGCCTCTTCGACGGCGGCTCGGCCACCGGCGGCATGTAGCCGAAGACCTCGTCCATGCAGAGGAGCGCGCGCAGGCTGCTCGTCCCGGGACGGCTCCTCGCCCAGCCCAGGACCTGGTTGAGCAGCAGCGAGACGAAGAACATCCGCTCCCGGTCGGAGAGGTGGGCGATCGAGAAGATCGAGACCCGCGGCTTGCCCGACGGGGTGTAGAGCAAGCCATTGACGTCCAGCGGCTCGCCGTGGAGCCAGGCCCCGAAGCCGGGCGAGCCCAGGAGGTTGTTCACCGCCATGGCCAGCTCGAAGCGCTCCTTGGCCGGGTAGAAGGACTCCAGGTCCATGACCCCGATCCGCTCCACCGGCGGCTTCTGGATCTGCTGGATGAGGGCTGCGAGGTCGAGGCCCTTCCCCTGCCGCCAGGCCGCGTCGAAGATCGTGGCGAGGAGGATCGACTCCCGGCCGCGGACCGGGTCGGCCTCCAGCCCAAGGAGCGAGAGCAGGCTCGCCACCAGCGTGGTGACCCGCTCGCGCAGGAGGTCGCCGTCCGCCAGGATCTCCGGAGGCGGCGCCTCCAGGGAGGAGAGGATGGAGACCGGCAGCCCGGCTTCGCTCCCCGGGGTGTAGACGGTGAGCTCCGCCGCGTCCCTGAGGCGGGCGATGCGCTCGCCGCTCTGCCCCCAGCGGGCGAGCCCTTCGCGCCAGGTCTCGGCCTCCTTAGCCGCGAACGCCTCGGGAGTGAGCCCGGCGCGGGCCGCGGCGTCCGCATCGATCCAGGGCGCGAAGTCCGCGGGCCGCAGCTCCGGGAAGGTCAGGAGGAGGTTGGCCAGATCCCCCTTGGGATCGATGACGAGCGCCGGGATGCGGTCGATCGCGGCCTCTTCGATCAGGGAGATCAGGAGCCCGGTCTTGCCGCTGCCGGTCATGCCGATGCAGACCGCGTGGGTGAGCAGGTCGCGGGAGTCGTAGAGGAGAGGCTCGAGCGACGCCTCTCCGCGCTCCAGGTCGTAGGGGCGTCCCAGGTAGAACGCCCCGAGCTTTTCGTAGGCCGCCAGATCTTCTGCCATGGCGCGATCCTACCAAGCGCGGGGGTCTAAGTCGTACGGAAGAGGCGTTAAATCTTCCGGCCCCTCCGGCCCCAGGTAGACCAGGTCCTCCAGCCGCACGCCATACCCTTCGGCGGGATCGTAGAGGCCGGGCTCCAGGGTGAAGACGTCCCCCTCGCGGAGGACCCCTTCGGCTCCCGAGATCTTGCGGAAGACGGGCTGCTCGTGGAGGTCGAAGCCGACGCCGTGGCCGAGGTTGTGGACGTAGCCGCGGGTTGTGCCGGGCTCGGAGATCGGGGTGGGGAACCCCTCGGACTCGAAGAAGGCGCAGACCTCTTCCTGGAGATCCCAGCCCCGCACACCCGGCCGCGCCCTCAGGTGCGCCCGTTCGAGAGCGGTCAGCACCAGGTCGTGGGCACGGCGGAGGTCTGTGGGCGGCTCGCCTACGCAGAAGGTCCGGGTGCAGTCCGCGAAAAGGACGCCCCGGGGATAGAGATCCACCACGATCGACTCCCCCGCGCGGAGCACCCGGTCCGGAGTGCCGGCCGAGTGAGGCACGCCCCCCTCCTCCGCCGGGGCCACGATGTTCCCCTTGGGCTGCTCCAGCCCGCGGGCCGAGAGGGCCAGCCCGGCCTCCGAGCGCAGGCGGTCGACGGTGAGCCGCTCCTCGGCCAGCCAGAGCTCGCCATTCTCCCTGGGCACGGCCGCGGCCAGCCGGGCCGCCACCCGGCGGAAGGCGTCCCGGACCCCGTCTGCCGCGGCGCGGATCGCGGTCAATTCAGAGGCAGTCTTGCGCTTCCGCACGGCGAGGACCAGCGGGTTGCCCGGGACCCAGGTCCATCCCTTGCGGGACAGCTCCGCGCACGCGGCCTGGATGATCCCGGCCTGTCCGTGGCCGGCCAGGGCGACCCGGCCCGGGGAGATGCCGGCTGCTTCCAGGGAACGCTCCGCCACCCAGGCCATGAACCGGCCGGGCTCGGCGGCCTCGTTGGCCCACCGGGTCACTTCGAGATGCTCAGGGGTGATCAGGCGGAAGCCGGTCGCCGCCGCCTCGTCCCGCTCCATGTCCGTGACGTAGGCGAGGCAGGCCGGCCCCTCTCGCGGGATGACGAGCTGGGAGTCGCCCAGGTGGACGTCTCCGACGAACGGGGCGAGGTCGGTGTCCTGCGACGACCGGGCGAGGACGAGCAGGGCCTCGCAGCCCCGCTCCTCCAGCCCGGCTCTCAGCTCCGCGAGGCGGCGCTCAGGCCCCCTCTCCCCCTGCAGGGGGAGAGGGATGGGGAGAGGGGGGATGGGGTCAACCCTCTTAGAGGTTGCGGTTGATGAAGTTCTCGAAGGCCGACTTGGGCATGGCGCCCATCATCCGGTCCGCCATCTGTCCGTCCTTGAACAGGATGAAGGTCGGGATGCTCTGCACCTGGAACTTGTAGGCGATCTGCTGGTTCGCGTCCACGTCCAGCTTGGCGATGCGGACCTTGCCGTTCATCTCGTCGGCGAGCTGCTCGAGGACCGGCGCCACCATGCGACACGGACCGCACCACTGCGCCCAGAAGTCCACCAGCACGGGCGTATCCGACTTGAGAACCTCCTGCTCCCAGTTGTCCTCGCTAACCGTCACGACGTTGTCGCTAGCCATCTCAGTCCTCTCTTTTCTGAAATCACAGGGGCGCCGTTCTCTCGGCACCCACCTCTACAACTCCGCGGCGGGCGCCTCTTGTTCCATCCGCCGGCGGGAAAAGAACTCGCGCGCGGCTTCCACGTCCCGGCCGATCTGGGCGGAGAGGTCCATCACCGTGGGGAAGATCCGCTCCTCGCGCAGCCGCTTGTAGAAGGATAGCTCCACCCGCTCGCCGTAGACGTCCGACTTGAACTCGAGGATATGGCTCTCCACCACCCGCTGGTAGTTCTCGTATACGGTCGGCCGCGTGCCGACGTTGGTCACGGAGTCGAACGAGGCCGGGAAGGTGGGGAAGAAGACCCGGCTGGCGTAGACCCCGTCCAGGGGCAGCAGCTTGTTCTCGGGCATCAGGTTGATGGTCGGCCAGCCCAGGCGCTTGCCCATGCGGTCACCGCGGGCGATGATCCCGGAGATCGAGTACGGCCGGCCGAGCATGTCGATGGCCTCGGCGACCCGGCCTTCCGAGATCGCCCGCCGGATGCGGGTGCTGGAGATCCGGTCTCCTCCGACGCTGACCTCGTCCACGCCGAAGGCGTGGAAGCCCAGGCTCTCCCCCATCTCCCGCAGCAGCGAGAGATCTCCCTCTCTCCCGTGGCCGAAGACGAAGCTCGCCCCCACGTAGACCTCCTTGAGGTCGAGCTTCTCGTGGAGGAACTCGCGCACGAACCGGCGCGCCGGGACCTTCGAGAACTCGGGGGTGAAGCGGACCACGAGGACCACCGAGACCCCCGCCTCCTCCAGGAGCTTCTCCTTCTGGGGCAGGGTCGTGAGGAGCGGCGGCGCCTGGTCCGGCCGCAGGACCGCCACGGGATGAGGGTCGAACGTCACCACCACGGACGGGACGCCAAGCTCCTCGGCGCGGGCCACCAGGAGTTCGAGCGCGGCCCGCTGTCCGCGGTGGACGCCGTCGAAGTTGCCGATGGTGCCCACACCGCCGCGCGGCAGGTCGCTCGCGTTGAAAGCGTCCTTGATGACGATCATCGGAGCGGGATCGTATCAGGCTGGAGCGAGGCTGGCGATATCAGAGATCTGGACACCCGCGCGCCCCTCGGGACCCACGATGTGCCCGACGAGATCGTTGGCGTAGGCCTCGGTGACCTCCACCTCCACGAGGGCGCCGGCCGGGGCCGAGCCGTCGTTGATCAGCAGGCGGCCGTCGATCTCCGGGGCCATGCCGTAGTGGCGCGCCTGGAGCAGGTGCTCGGTCTCCTCGCACGGACCCTCGACCAGCGCCGCGAGCCGCTTGCCCACGAGCCGCTGCCGGCGCTCCAGCGCGATCGGCTTCTGGGCCTCCAGGAGCTGGCGCAGGCGGCGGCGGGCCACGTGCCTGGGGACGCGGCCGGGGAGGCTCGCTCCGGGGGTCTCCTCCTCCGGGCTGTAGGCGAACGCCCCGAAG
>DATMER010000038.1:0-13373 GCA_035556715.1 Thermoanaerobaculia bacterium | reverse complement strand
TGAACCTGGTCGCGACGGCTTGAACCCTTTTGACGCGACGAAGACCGGAGTCGCGTCACGATGGGCTTTGCTGCCACGGCTATGCTCTGCGCCCTCGCGTCTCCAACCTCCGTCGCGACATCCGGCGGCTGCGGCTCGGGCCGAAATCTCATGTCCGGAGCTTGGTGAAGCTGGTCGCGACAGACAACCCCTGTCCGTCAAGCCTTGGAACAGGGATGACGCGAGTTGAGTGTCTTCCCGGATGGCTTGGTTCAGGCTGACGCGACGAAAGGGTGGACGATGGCAGGAAGCAACCGCCGCGTACCTCGGAAAAGGAGGGCGCTTCTCAAATGTAGGGGAGAGGTTTACCTGGGTTTACCCCCTCCCGGGCGGGGGCAAGCCCGGGCAAGCTCCGCCCCTACATAGAGGTTTGATAGGAAGTCTAAGCCCTTCCTGCGTATCTCCGGATGAGCCAACGATCCACGCGGCGCGGCCCGCCCCCTCGACCGGAGGTTTTTGCAGTGAAACGGATCCTGGGCGGACACTCCCGCCCAAGCCCAGCCCACCATGAAGTGCTCCCCGGGCGCCGACACCTGCGTGGGCGGCGGAGCCGACGACGTCTTCAACTTCATGAACTACACGCCGGACACCTGCATGGACCATTTCACGGCCGGGCAGGTCCAGCGGATGATCGCGCTCACCTCGGCGTTCCGCCCGAACCTGGTCTTCTAACCCCCCGATCGAATCCGGATGGACGCGGCTCTCCGCCGGGAGAGCCGCCCTTCGCCGGGCACGGCTCCCAAACACAAACGGATGTCTCCCGAAGCGAGGGCAACGATTGCCCCCGTGAGGGCAACGACTGCCCCGGCGGGGGCAATGGTCGCCCTCGCCGGGGAGAGCGCTGCCCTCGGGAGGGCGGCAGTTGCCCCCATGAGGGCAGCGATGGCCCCAACGAGGGGAGTGGTTGCCCTCGTGAGGGCGGCGACTGCCCCGGCGAGGGCGATGACTGCCCTCATTGGGGCGATGACTGCCCTCGCGAGGGCGATGGCTGCCCCCATGAGGGCAACGACTGCCCCCACGAGGGGGAGGCTTGCCCCCGCGGGGGCAACGGCTGCCCCGGCGGGGGCGGTGGTTGCCCTCACCGGGGCAATCGCTGCCCTCGTGAGGGCAACGACCGCCCCCGGTTCAGGGAAGACTTCCTTCTCTCAGGGGGAGGGGATGGACGGGATCGCGCTGAGGAACTCGTAGACGGCCTTCAGGTCCCGATCGGTCATGTGCCTGTAGACCGGCCAGGGCATCACCTGGAGCAGGGGCCCAAACTCGGGGTGCCGCTCGGGATCGTGCCCTGTCCGGATCAGACGCTTGAACTCCTGGAAGGTGTGGCCCGCGGGGAGGCCGTTCTCGTCCGGCGTGATGTTGGCGGACGTGAACGGCCCGAACTCCACGCCGCCCGCGAGGTAGCCGTCGACGTTGATCTGCTCCGGCTGACCCTGGAACGGGTTCCCCCCCGGCGCGTAGGACGGGTTGGTGTGGCAGTCGTTGCAGCCACCCTGGGCATTGACGATGTAGCTGCCCAGCCCGACGAGGTCGCGGTTCCGGCCCTTGAGCTTCAGCTTCACGGGCGAGATCTGAAATCCCCGGTTGATGCGGTCCCGCTCGGGGTCCCGCTGATTGCCCTGGCCGAAGACCTCGGGGAGGTCCACGACAACCATGCATCCGATCACCGCCAACGCCAGCATCCATGGTTTTTTCACGGTGCTCCTCCTTCGGAGAAAAGTTGGACCTCCATCATAATGCCGGCACTCTTGAAAGGAAGCATTATGAAAAATGTCCTTCTCCGTCCAGAGGCCTCTGGGGACGGGGCAGCCATCCGCCGGGTGAACGAGCTTGCCTTCGGCCGGCACGGCGAGGCCGACCTGGTCGACGCTCTGCGAGGAGAGGCCCGGCCGTTCGTGTCTCTGGTAGCGGTCCAGGACGGACAGGTGGTGGGCCACATCTGCTTCAGCCCGGTGACAATCGAGAGCGAAGACGGCTCCTCGATTGCCATGGGGCTCGCCCCCATGGCGGTGCTGCCAGGACTTCAGCGCGGAGGGATCGGCTCGGCGCTCGTGCGGGAGGGACTGGAGGAGTGCCGCCGGATGGGTCAGGACGTGGTCGTCGTGCTCGGCCACCCCGAGTACTACCCGCGCTTCGGCTTCGTCCCCGCCAGCCGCAAGGGCCTGCGTTCCGAGTACGACGTGCCCGATGAGGTCTTCCTGGTCGCGGAGCTGCGGCCCGGCGCCCTGGCAGGAAGGCAGGGGCTCGTGAGATATCACCCGGCGTTTGCCAAGGTCTGAGACATCGCCTACTCCGCGATCCGCACCTTGCGATCCGCGGGAAGCTGGACGAAGACCTGCACCTTGCCGCTTGGCCAGCGGACGGTGAGGCGGTCGGCTGCCGCGGCCGCCCCGAGGCCGAAGTGCGCGGCCAGAGCGTTCTGCGACTGGAAGGACGACGCGGTCCGGACGTCCTGGATCCGGGTCTTGCCCCCGGCCGCGAGCTCCAGCCGCGCGCCGATCCCCGAGCGGTTGCTCTTCGCCCCTTCCAGCTCCACCGCGAGCCAGCGCCCCCCTTCGCCCCCTTCGCCGGTACCGCCTGTGTTCTCATAGACCTCGGAGAGGTCGTTCGAGTTGACGATCACCACCTCCAGGTCGCCGTCGCCGTCGAGGTCTCCGGTGGCGAGGCCGCGGCTGACGCGCACCACGTCCATGCCCGTGGCCTTGTCCTCCCGGAACTTGCCGTTGCCCAGGTTCTCGAAGACCTGGTTGCGCTGGCGGTAGGTGCTCCCCTCCATGAACTCGTGGGCGTTGTCGTTGATGTGGCCGTTGGCTACCACGAGGTCGAGGTCGCCGTCCTGGTCGAAGTCGGCGAAGTCCGTGCCGAAGGCGAGGAAGAGGAGGGAGGGCTCGGCGATCTGGGCGACAAAGCGGTGGTCCGAGAAGGTGCCGGCTCCGAGGTTGCGATAGAGGGCGTTCGTCTCCAGCTCGAAGTTGGTCACGATGATGTCGGACAGGCCGTCCCCGTCGTAGTCGTCGATGTCGACGCCCATGCCCGCTTCGGCCCGGCCGGTGCCGCTGAGCGCTGTCCCCGAGAGCAGCGAGATGTCTTCGAAGGTGCCGTTGCCGAGGTTGCGGAACAGAAAATTCGGCTTGGCGTCGTTGGACACGTAGAGGTCGGGCCAGAGGTCGTTGTCGACGTCGCCGAAGACGACCCCCATCCCGGGGCCGACGGCGCCGCCGAAGCCGGCCGCCTGCGTCGCGTCCTCAAAGGTGCCGTCCCCCTTGTTGCGATAGAAGCGGTCCGGCAGGCCGTTGTAGGCCTGGGGTCCGCAGTAGGCGGTGATACCTCTCTTCGAGTCGACGCAGGGCTTGAAGGTCGCGAAGCCGAAGTCCACGTAGTTCGTGATGTAGAGGTCGAGGTCGCCGTCCCGGTCGGTATCGGCGAAGGCGGCGGAGCTGCTCCAGAGGGGGTCGGCCACTCCGGCCCGGGCGGTACCGTCCACAAATGTGCCGTCCCCCTGGTTGACGAAGAGCTGGTCCGCGCCGAACTGGGTGACGAAGAGGTCGAGGTCGCCGTCGTTGTCCACGTCCCCGGCCGCGCCCCCCACGCCGTAGCCTGCCACGCGGATGCCGGAGGCGCCGGTGACATCCGCGAAGCGGCCACCGTCGTTGCGGTAGAGCCTGGAGCGGGGCTCTTCGCCCGTGTAGCCGGGAAGCCGGCCGCCGTCGACGAAGAACACGTCCTGGTCGCCGTCGAGATCGTAGTCGAGCAGGACCACGCCGCCGGCCGTGCTCTCCAGGATGTAGCGCTGACCCGACCCGCCATGGTGATGGCGGAAGCCGAGCCCCCAGGCCTGGGAGACCTCGCGGAAGCGGATGCCCTCGGCCAGGGCCGGAAGGCTGCCGAGGACTAAAAGGACGACAAGGGCGACAAGGACGACTCGCCTCACGGCGGCAAGATTAGCATCCGCGGCCAGCAACGATTCTGAAGAGTCGCGAGCCATTCCGGAGAGTTCGGAATCGATCTGAAAGTCTTGGGAGCCGTCCTGAACCGCTTGGAACGACTCTGAAATGCTTGGAGCCGTTCCGAAACTCCTGGACTGGATCTGAAAAGCTTCAGAGCGATCCCAGCGGCTTGGATCGATTCCGAACGATTGCGAGCCGCTACGAATCCAATGGATTGAATCCCAAACGTCTGGAGGCCATTCTGAATCCGTCGGAGCGGCTCAGAAGCTCTCCGATCGATTCCAATCGGCTCAGAACGGCTCAAAGATTCTCCGGACCGCTCCTGATCTCCTCAGGGTGGCCCCAAACCGAATGACTCTGAAGCTCCTACTCGAACCTGGAGACTTTTTTTGACCCGGGTCAAAGAATGATCCGGGGACGGCGGCAACCTGCAGTTGCCCCCGAGGAGATCTCGGAGTACGCTACTTCCGATACGGGAGGAGGGAATCAGGCGATGCGGCTAACAGATATGAGCTTTGGAGACCGGATCAGGGCAGAAGGACGAAAAGAGGGACACCGAGAGGGTATGGAGGAGGGCGCACGGACGATGTTGCTCCGGCTTCTCACTCAGCGATTCGCGCGTTCCAATCAGCGCCCGGAAGCGGGTCGAGG
This sequence comes from Thermoanaerobaculia bacterium, assembly GCA_035556715.1. Classification (GTDB taxonomy): domain Bacteria; phylum Acidobacteriota; class Thermoanaerobaculia; order Multivoradales; family UBA5704; genus DATMER01. The sequence goes on along the minus strand of DATMER010000038.1, from coordinate 8,739 downwards.
AGATCGACTCCGTAGACCGCCTGATCGGCTTGGCTGAAAGGGTCCTGACGGCCCGTTCCCTCGAAGACCTCGGGCTGGTTCCCAAGAGATCCGAGGCCGCTCAGTAGATCGAGACTTCAGCGGCGGTTGAACTTCCGCAGCAGATCGTCGACAGTCGGACCCGGCTTGGGGGGTTGCGGCGCGCTTTTCGGCCGCTGATCGGGCCGGCTTCCCCGTGCAGCGCTCCCGGACGCCTGACGAGATTGCTGAGCGAGCGGCTGCTGAAGGACCTTGATCGACAGGCTGATCCGTTCGCGCTGGTAGTCCACCTCGAGCACCTTCACCTTGACGATCTCCCCCACCTGGACCGCCTCGCGGGGATCGGCCACCCAGCGATGGGTCAGCTCGGAGACGTGGACGAGCCCGTCGCGGTGGACCCCGATGTCCACGAACGCGCCGAAGTTGGTCACGTTGGAGACCCGCCCCTCCAGCACCATGCCGGGCTGAAGGTCCTTGACGGAGGTCACGTCCGCCCGCCATTCCGGGGTCTTGAACTCCGGTCGCGGGTCGCGCCCGGGACGGAGCAGCTCGGTGCGGATGTCCTCCAGGGTGAAGGTGCCCAGGTTCTGCCCGGCGTCGGCGAAACGGCCGAAGTCGAGGCGCGACACCAGGTCCTTGTTGCCCACCAGATCACCGAGAGGCACAGCGAGCTGCTCGGCCATCTTCTGGACCACCGGGTAGCGCTCGGGGTGGACGGCCGTGTTGTCGAGCGGGTTGTCCCCGCCGCGCACACGGAGGAAGCCGGCGGACAGCTCGTAAGTCTTGGGGCCGAGGCCCGGGATGGCAGAGAGCGATTTCCGCGACCGGAACGGTCCGTTGGACTCGCGGTGCTCGACGATGGCGCGGGCCACGCGCTCGGAGAGCCCCGACACCCTGCGGAGCAGCGGCGCCGAGGCGGTGTTCAGCTCGACCCCGATCCGGTTCACCGCTCCCTCCACCGCGGTATCGAGCTCCCGGTCCAGCGACTTCTGGTCCACGTCGTGCTGGTACTGGCCGACTCCCATGGAGCGCGGCTCGATCTTGACCAGCTCGGCCAGAGGGTCCTGGAGCCGCCGGGCGATGGACACGGCGCCGCGGAGCGTGACGTCGAGCTGCGGCAGCTCCTCGCGGGCGACTGCCGATGCCGAGTAGACCGACGCGCCGGTCTCGGGGACGATGGCCACGACGACCTTGTCGAGCCCCGTGTCCCCTGCGTTCCCCGCGTTCTGGACCGCCTTGCGGGCAAAGGCTTCGGTCTCGCGGCTGGCCGTGCCGTTGCCAATGGCTACCGCATGCACTCCATGCTTCTTGATCAGGCGGACGACCGTGGCCGCGGAGCCGGCCTCGTCGGCGTGCGGCTGGACCGGGTGAATGACCTCGGTGGCCACCACTCTTCCGGTGCCGTCCACGACCGCGAGCTTGCAGCCGGTGCGGTAGCCGGGATCGAGCCCCATGACCGGCACCTGTCCGAGGGGCGCCTGCAGGAGGAGGGCCTCCAGGTTGGCGCGGAACACGGCGATGGCCTGGGCCTCGGCCCGCTCCCGCATCTCGGAGCGGACCTCGTTGGTGATCGAAGGCCGGAGCAGCCTCTTGTAGCCGTCGGCCGTGGCCGCGCCGACCTCCTGGCCGCAGGGGGTGTCGACCGGCGTTCCCCAGGAGCGGGCGAGGCTGTCGACCTCGGCGTCGTCGTCGATGCGCAGGTCGGAGAGGAGGAAGCCCTCGCGCTCGCCGCGCAGGATCGCGAGCAGCCGGTGGGAGGGGATGTCCCGCCCCGGCTCATCGTGCTCGAAGTAGTCCCGGTAGACCGCGGCCTCCGGGTTGGTCTCCTTGCCGGGGAGGACACGCACTCGGAGGATGCCCTGGGTCGCGAGCGTCTTGCGCAGCTCGGCGCGGCGCTCGGCGTTCTCGGACAGGCGCTCGGCGAGGATGTCCCGCGCTCCGGCCAGGGCCGCGGCGGCATCCTCGACCCCCTTCTCCGCGTCGACATAGGAAGAAGCCAGGACGGCGGGGACGGCAGAGCGGTCCATCGCCTTGGCGAGGATGGTATCGGCCAGCGGCTCGAGCCCCTTCTCGCGGGCGATCTGGGCGCGGGTGCGGCGCTTCGGCTTGTAGGGGAGGTAGAGGTCCTCCAGCTCCTGCTTGGTGTCGGCGGCCCGGATGGCGGCTTCCAACTCGCCGGTGAGCTTGCCCTGCTCGCGGATGCTCTCCAGGATGGCGTCGCGGCGCTCTGTCAGCTCCAGGAAGTACTCGCGGCGCTTGAAGATGTTTTCGAGCTGGAGGTCCTCCAGTCCGCCGGTGGCCTCCTTGCGGTAGCGGGCGACGAAGGGGACCGTGGACCCCTCCGCAAAAAGCCCGGAGGCGGCTTCGACCTGATGCGGCCGGCAGCCGACCTCCGCGGCGATGATCTGCACGAAACGGGACTCCAGAACGGCGGTCTTGCTCATGTCAGGGGGTTCTCCTCGGTGCGGAAGATGTATGGTACCTCACCCCCTGTCCCCCTCTCCCATCTCCCTTCCGCCCCCCGCCGGGAGAGGGGGGACGTAGCTCAGGTAATCTTGCCTTCGTTCAGGCACGTCTGCCCCAACAACGTTCCCCCTCTCCCGGGGTGGACAGGGCGGGAGATGGGAGAGGGGGACAGGGGGTGAGGTTTCCGGGAACCTTCCGAGGACTCGTGCGTTAATCAGGGTCAGAGATGGACGCCATGATCATGAGCGACGCCGTCGTACAAGCCTCTCCGGGATCCCCGGACGTGGATGCCGGTCTCATGGACCGGGTCCGCTCGGGGGACCGGGATGCCTTTGCGGACCTGGTCGACCACCACAAGGATGCGGTGGTCAACTACCTGACCCGCCTGACCGGCAACCGGGACCGGGCCGAGGACCTGGCGCAGGAGACTTTCCTTCGCCTGTTCCGCTCGGCCGGCTCCTACACCGAGCAGGGGCTCCTGCGCGCCTACCTCTTCCGCATCGCCACCAATCTGGTGCGGTCGGAGGAGCGGCGCGAGCGGCGGCTGAAGCTGCTGCTCCCCTTCCTCGGCGGCTGGCACCCCGCAGGACATTCCGAGCCCACGGCCCCCTCCGGCCTGCTCCGCCGGGAGTTGCACCGTGAGGTGTCGTCGGCGGTAGCGCAGCTCCCGCTGCGCTACCGGGTCCCCCTCGTGCTGCACGAGATCGAGGGCTGGACCTACGCGGACATCGCCCGCGAGCTCGGCTGCCGGGAGGGCACGGTGAAGTCGCGCATCCACCGCGGCCGGCTGCATCTGAAGGAACGACTGGCGCCCTACTGGAACGGAGGTACCGCATGGAAGACCACAACGTAGGCCCCCTCTTGCGCGAGCTGCCTCGCGAGCGCGCCCGGGAGGGGTTCACGGCCCGCGTGGTGGCGAGCCTGGACTCTCAGCCCCCCCGGCAGACACCGAAGGTCTGGCGGCAGCCCCGCCTGGTCTTCGCGGCGGCGGCCCTGGCGGCCGTGGTCGCCTCCGCCGGCATCCTGCAGGTCCACTCCGGACGGCAGGAGGAGATCCGCGCTGCCGAGGCGCGAAAGGTCCTGCAGGAGCTCCGCAGCGAGCACGAAAGCCTGAAGCAGGAGCTGCGGTCGCTCTCCGAGCCGCCGGTGGTCTACCTCGGCGGCGACGAGGAGGTGGACCTGGTGGTCGACCTCTCCCGAGCTCAAAACGCGAACTTTTAGCCCAAGAGCCCAAAGCCCAAGAGATTGATAGGAGGAATGACTATGAAGAACCCGTCTGTCCACGCCCTGGCCCTGGCCGGGCTCCTGCTGGCCGGCTCCGCCGCCTGGGCCCTCCCGGGCGAAAAATCGGGGGAGAAGCAGGCCCCAACCCCGCAGCCTAGACCGGCGATGCGGGAGAAGATCGTCATCGTCGAAAAGGATGGCAAACAGCACACCTTCGACTCGTGGGGCACGCTCGCCCGCCGCGGCTACCTCGGCGTGGGCCTGACCGAGCTGAGCCCCGAGCTGCGTACCCACTTCGACGTCCCCGAGGATGCCGGCGTGATGGTTTCCAGCGTGGAGGAGGGCAGCCCCGCGGACAAGGCCGGCGTGAAGGTGGGGGACATCATCGCCTCCGTCGACGGCAAGGACGTGAAGTCCAGTTGGGATGTCCGCTCCCAGATCCGTGAGCTCAAGGAAGCAGAGCAGGTACCCTTGGTGGTCTACCGCGACGGAAAGGCGCAGAACCTCTCCGCCACCATCACCATCCGCGAGCGGCCGGAGTTCGACCTGGCTCCGTTCGTCTTCCAGGGTGATGGCGAGCACGAGCCCATGGTGTTCCAGCTCGATCCCGAGAAGCTCCAGGAGCTGCGCCAGCTCGAAGGCCGCCGCCGGGCACCCATGGCGATCCGACCGCGCTCGCCCCGGGAGGCAGAGCTGGAGAAGCGGCTCAAGGAGCTGGAGAAGAGGCTGGCGGAGTTGGAGAAGCTGTTGGAGAAGAAGTAAGGGGCCCTCATCCCCTGGCCCCCTCTCCCGGTCCGCCCGAGCACACCCTCCCCGGGAGAGGGGGAACTACCTTAAAACTTGAGCAGATCCCGAGCCGCGGCCAGCGCCTTCGCCTTGTCCGGCAGCAACGCGTTCTCCAGCACTCTGGCGTAAGGCACCGGGCGGTCGGGATACGCTACGCGGCGGATCGGAGCGTCGAGCCAGGGAAAGGCGGCGTCGGCCAGGCGGGCGGCGACCTCGGCTCCGAAGCCGAGGGTGAGCTGGGCTTCGTAGACGACCAGAGCCCGGCCGGTCTTCTTCACCGAGGCGAGAACGGTCTCCTCGTCGTAGGGAACGAGCGTCCGGAGGTCCACCACCTCGGCCTCCACGCCCTCCTTGGCAAGCTCCTCCGCCACCTCCATGCAGGTCCAGGTCGTGGCGCCGTAGCCGACCAGCGTGATCCGATCCCCCTGTCGCATCACCCGCGCCTCGCCCAGCCGGCCGATGTCATCTCCTTCTGAGAGGACCTCCTTGATCCGCCGGTAGAGGAACTTGTGCTCGAACATCATGACCGGATTCGAGTCGCGGATCGCCGCCTTGAGCAGGCTTCGGGCGTCGGCCGCGGTGGCCGGACAGACCACCTTGATCCCCGCGGTGTGGGCGAACCACCCCTCGGGGTTCTGCGAGTGGAACGGACCCGCGCCCACGCCGCCGCCCGTGGGGAGGCGGATCACGATCGGGCAGGGGACTTCCCAGCGGTAGTAGAGCTTGGCCGCCACGTTCACGAGCTGGTTGAAGCCGCAGGAGATGAAGTCGCCGAACTGCATCTCGACCACCGGGCGGTAGCCGAGCAGGGCCGCGCCGATGGCGATGCCGATCGTGCCGCTCTCGGCGATCGGTGTGTCGAACACCCGGCGCGGCCAGCGGGCGTGGAGCCCCCTGGTCGTACGGAAGGCACCCTCGAAGACGCCGATGTCCTGGCCCATGACGAGCACCGATTCGTCCCGCTCCATCTCCTCGCGGAGGGCCTGGTTGATGGCGTCGACGTAGGTGGTCTCCTTCCCCTTGGGAGGGGAGGAGATCACCGCGGGAGCTTCCGGCGGGGGGGCGAACACCGGCCGGAAGGCGAGGGAGGGATCGGGAGGCGCGGCGTCGATGGCGGAGGTGATCGCCTTCTCCACCAGCTCCGCGATGCGGGCCTCCAGCCGTCCGCGGGTCTCGGCGTCCAGCGCCCCCTCCTCCTCCAGCCGGCGGGCGTAGGCGGGGACCGGGTCCGCGGCGCGATAGCCTGCCAACTCGTCGGCGGGCACGACCTTGAGCGAGTCATCCCCTTCGCTGTGGCCCCGCATGCGGCCGAGCATGGCCTCGATCAGCGTCGGACCCTCGCCTGCCCGGGCTCGGGCCACGGCCCGGGCAAGAGCCTCGGCCATGGCGTCGGGGTCGTTGCCGTCCACCGTCTCCGCGGGGACTCCATAGCCCGGTCCGCGGTCGCTCAGCTTTTCCGCGGCATATTGGAGGTGGGCGGGCGTCGAGAAGGCGTAGCGGTTGTTCTCGATGACCAGGATGAGGGGCAGCTTCCAGACCGCGGCCATGTTCAGCCCCTCGTGGAAGTCGCCGGTGGAGGTGGCGCCCTCGCCGATGAAGTTGATGGCGACGCGGTCGCTCCCGCTCTGGCGGAAGGCGAAGCCGCAACCGGCGGCCACCGGGATCATAGCGCCCAGGTGGCTGATCATGCCGATGTGGATCAACCCGTGCTCCGGGGCCAGGTAGCCGTAGTGGAAGGAGCGCTCCATGCCCTGAGAGAAGCCTTCCCCCTTGCCGAGGAGCTGACAGGCCAGGCGGCGCAGCAGGTGCTCGGGATCGGGACGCCGGCCGTCGGGCTCACCGAAGCCGAAGCCCGGAAAGGTGCGGGCCGGGTCGAGGTAGCAGGAAAGGATGGCGCCGAGGTCGCGGTGCAGGGTGCAGAGGGCGTCACCCGCCCCCAGGGCCAGGCCCGCGGGGATCGTGGTGGCCTCGTTGCCCACCTCGCTGTACCACTTGGAAACCCGGCCGGTGAGCAGCAGGGCCTCGAACCGGGAATCGAAGTCCCGGGTGAGCTTCATGAACGCATATCGCAGCCGGCGCTCCAGGGCGCCCTGCGGAGCCGTCTCGAGGACGGAGGTCTCGCTGGGGGAAAGGATTGCCATAGGAGGGGGAGTTTATCAGCCCCTCATGCTCTTGACCTGCTTCTCCAGCCGCTTGCGGTGGCGGTTCTCGGGATCCATCTGGAGCAGGATCTTGAGGGACAGCTCGGCCCTGGCGGCGTCGCCCTTCTGGATGAAGTCCTCGACCTGCCGGACGCCCTGCTCGAGCGACTGCTGCTTGCGATAGTCGGACTCCAAGCGCTCGACGTGCGCGAACATCTCCGCCGCGCGCGGGCTGGCCGGCACCGTCTGACTCATTTCCGTGGCGTCCTCCCGCGCGGCGAACCAGTCGTGCTCCTCCAGGTGCTTGCGGAAGCGCATCTCCAGGAACGACACCCTCTCCTCCCTCGCCACCAGGCTCTTCATCTCGTCCAGGCGCTCGCGGTAGAAAGAGAGAGTCACGCGCGGGATGTCGAGCTGCGACAGCGCCTCGAGCTCCTGCTCGGCGTCGTGCACCCGGTGATCCTTGAGCAACTCGTCGAAACGGCGGCGGCGCTCGTCGAGCTCCGCTCCCGTGCGCGCCTCCCGCTCGGCGGCCTCGACGTCGGCGTGGAGCGACGCGGCCTTCTTGCCCGAGGGATCGTTGCGCACCACGACCTCCAGCTCGCGGCGGGCGGCCTGGACGTCGTTGCGCGCCAGGGCCTCGCGCCCCGCTTCCAGGGCGGCGGCGGCGCGCTTCTCCTGCTCCAGCTCCTGGGAGAGACGGTCAAGGGCGGCCTCGTGCTCGGCCCGCTTCGGGCTCTGCGGATCGAGCTCGGCGAGCGTCTCCAGGGCCAGGCGGGCCAGGGGGAGCTGCTTGCGCTGGATGTAGTTGGAGAGCACCTGCTCGGTCTCGGCGATCCGCCGCTTGCGCTCGGTCTCGATCTCCTCGGCGACGCGCTCCTTGAGCCGCTGCAGGCCCAGCGCCCTCGGGTTCGCCGCCTCGATCTGCGCGATGAGCTGCCGCGCCTCATCCAGCCGGCCGGAGGCCAGGGCGGCCTCGACGCGGGACAGGTCGACCGAGGTCTCCTGGACCCGGCGGGCGGCGCGGTCGATCTGGGCGAGGAGGTCGTCGCGCTCGGTCTTGGTGAGCTCGCTGGTGCTGCGCTGGCGCGGGGCCGGAGGGGCGTCCGGAACGGCCGCAGCTTTTTGGAAGGCGGCAGGTATCTGGATCTCCCGCGTCTCGGCCGCGGACATGGACTGTTCCACCTTGTCCAAAGCCTGAATGAGGCTGATCGCGTCCGGGATGCGCTTCTCGCGGTCGCGCTCCAGCGCCTGGCGGACCACCCGGTCGAGCTCGGCGGGCACTTGGACCCGCGGGTTGCGGCCCGTCAAGGGGATCGGGTCTTCGGACAGCCGCTTGAAGATGAAGCCCGCCTGGCTCTCGGACTCGAACGGAGGCAGGCCCGTGATCATCTCGTAGAGCACCAGGCCGAAGGAGTAGATGTCGCTCCGCCGGTCGAGCCCGTCGCTGCCCGACGGGCTCGCCTGCTCGGGCGAGCAGTACTGGAGCTTGCCCATGAACATGCCGACCTGGGTGATCTCGTGCTCATGGCCCGCGTCGCGCTCCAGGGTGCGGGCGAGGCCGAGATCGATGATCTTGATCCGCTTCTGCCCCTGCTTGTCCTCGGTGATCATGAGGTTGTCCGGGGAAAGATCGCGGTGGATCACGCCGGTGGCATGGATCGCCTCCAGCCCGCGCAGCGCCTGAATGCCGAGCCGGATCGCAAGGGGCGCGGGAAACGGGCCGTTGCGGCGGATCCACTCGCCGATGTCCTCGCCCTGGATGTGCTCCCAGACCATGTAGAAGCTGCCCTCGTCAGGGAGGGCCGCGAAGTCGTAGAGGATGGCGACGTTGGGATGCTTGATCTGGGTGGCCAGGCGGGCCTCGCGCATGAAGCGCTTCTGGGCCGCGGGATCGGTCTGGAGGTCCTGGCGGAGGATCTTGATGACCCTCAGCTCGCGCAGGTGGATGTGGCGCACCAGGTAGACCTCGCCCATGCCGCCGCTGCCCAGGCGCTGGACGATCTCGTACTTGCCGTCGAGGATGGTCCCTGGCTCACGCAAGCTCGACAAACCGACACCTCCGAAGGGGTCCTACTCTCCGACCTTGGTGCCGCAGGAGGGA
>DATMER010000037.1:0-25329 GCA_035556715.1 Thermoanaerobaculia bacterium | reverse complement strand
AAGAACCCGAATGCCTCGGGCAGACGTCCGAGAGCCTCGGGAGCGTGCCCGAGCGACTCGGGAAACCGCCCGAATGGCTCGGGATGGCACCCAAGGGCCGACGAACCCTGCCCCTCCCCCACGCCGGCGCTCCCAGGGAAGAGCTCCCCGGGCGGCAAAGTTAGCGCGCTTATGCCCCCGCCCCCCCGACCAGGGGTCGGGGGTGAGGGCTGAAGGGAACGAGGCTCGGAGCTCGGAGGCTCCTGCTGGTCAATTGCGTTGAGACCTATCTACAATTGAGCCCTCGGGAGGCTGAAGAGTTCATGACTCTGCGAGCCCGGGAGGCGAATCGGGAGGTGAAAGCCTCACCCGTGCCGGGCTCCGCGCCCGGGACCGGATGGTGTTCGAGCGCTGCCGCTGGCTCGGGCTGCCGGTCGCGGTGGTCATGGCTGGCGGCTACGGCGCCGACGTCCGGGAGACCGTCGAGGTTCATCTCCAGACCGTCCAGGAGGCGCGCCGCCTCTGGGAATCCCTCCAGGAGGAGGTCGCGTGAAGACCGTCATTGTCCTGCTCGCCGCCGTCCTCCTCCAGGCCGCTCCGCCGTCCCTCCCCCAATCCCGGCTCATCTGCGAGGTCCCGGCGCGGAAGGTCCTCCTCTCCGAGCTTGGTCTTCCGGAGGGAAGCCGTCCCCGGGATGTCGTACTGACCCGGGGCACCATCTGGGTCCTGTTCGAGCCCGCGCTGCTCGTGGGGATGCCGCGGCAGGCGGGGGAGCTGGACGAGGTGGAGATGGTCTACGGTGCCAAGGGGGACCCCTGGGAGACCCTGTCGGTGAGCCCGCGGGACGGCTCGCTCTGGATCGTCTCGCCCTCGGCGACCCGGCTCTGGCACAAACCGCCCCTCGGGAGGGTCCGCCCGGTCCGGCTGCCCCAGGCCAGGGAGGGAGGATTTCGCGACCTTGTGGCCGGATGGGACGGTATCTATCTTGCTCCCTCCTCCTGCGGCGGGAACGGGGTCTGGCGGGTGGACGCCTCGGGCAAGCTCCTGGGGACGGGCCTCCGACGGACGGATGGTGCGTGCCCGCCCGTGGCCCTGGAGGCCGACTGGAGCGGCCGCATCCGGGCTCTCCTCCCGGAAACGGGCGAGTCCTTCCTCCTGAGCACGGGCGACCGCTGGGCGCCTGCCGCCTCGACGGGACCCTGGCCGGAGCGGGCTGGTCCCTTCGGGAGCTGGTTCTTCTGGGGGGAGGAGCCCATCGGATCGGGAGGCGAGAGGGAGACGGTCCTGGTCCGGGGAACGGAGCCCTTCCGGGAGGACTGCGGCGAAGGCAACCGCCTCCTCCGGGTCGCGGGCGACTCCCGCGGCTGGGCCGCGCTGACCCGCGACTGGCTGCTCCTTGGGGAGCACGCGGTAGAATCCCGGGATTGAACCGGCGCCCGCCCCGGTTATCACGTCGTGACACCGTGCGCGATCGCGCAGAAAGGCAGGAGACCACCATGACTCGAATCTTCCGCGCGCTGTCCGTCGCGCTCTGCCTGATGCTGGGCCTGGCCGCCGCCGCCCAGGCCGTGGGCGAGGGACGGATCATCGGCACCGTCACGAACCCGGAGGGCAAGCCGCTCCCGGGCATCAAGATCACCCTCACCCGCCCCGGCACCAACTACAAGCAGGAGAAGGTCACCGACGCCAACGGCAAGTTCAACGTCCTGGTGCTGGACGCCACCCAGGAGTACCTTCTGAAGATGGAGAAGGAGGGCTACTCCGCCTACGAGGAGACGATCAAGCCCAAGCCGTCGGACACCCTCCGTCTCTCCTACACCCTGGCGGAGGTCGTCGAGCAGCCGGCCGGACCGAGCGAGGAGGAGGTCAAGCAGCTCGAGGGCAAGAACGCGGCGATCACGGCCTTCAACGAGGGGGTCACCAACCTGCAGGCCGGCAACCTGGCCGTGGCCGCGGCGAAGTTCGAGGAGGCCACGAAGCACGACGCCGCGCTGGCCCCGGCCTACGGCGCCCTCGCCGAGGTCTACGCCGAGCAGAAGAAGTACCCCGAGGCCCTGGCCGCGGCCGACCGCTTCCTGGAGCTGGAGCCGGGCAACGTCCGTGCCTTGCGCGTGCGCTTCGACGCCGTCCGCGCCACGGGCGACAAGGCGAAGATGGGGCCGGCACTGGACGCCCTCGTCGCCGCCGACCCGAGCCGCGAGACGGCCGTGCGCATCTACAACCTGGGCGCCGAGGCCTCCCGCTCCGGCGACCGGGACGGCGCCATCGCCTACCTGAAGAAGGCCATCGAGATCGACCCGACCCTCGACCAGGCGTACACGGCTCTGGGCCAGGTCTTCATCGTGAAGAAGAGCTACAAGGAGGCCGCCCAGGCCGTGGATCCCCTGCTCGCCCGCAACCCGAAGAACCTGGAGGCGCTGACCATCCGCCACGAGGCGCTCAAGGCCGCGGGCGACAAGGCGGGAGCTGCGGCCGCGCAGGAGGCCATGAAGGCCGCCCAGGCCTCCATGAACCCGGAGGACCTCTACAAGCAGGGGGTCGCCCTCTACAACTCGAACAACATGGTGGACGCGGTCGAGGCCTTCAACACGGCGCTCATCACCGATCCCAAGCACGCCAAGTCGCACTACATGCTCGGCCTGGCCTACGCCGGCACCGACGCGGCCAAGGCCAGAGAGCATCTCGAGAAGTTTCTGGAGCTGGCGCCGAACGACCCCGACGCGGCCCAGGCCAAGGAGATGCTGGCGCTTCTAAAATAGCCCGTTCCGAGGGAAGAGGGACGGGCGGTGGGTCCCTCTCCCCCGGCACGGGGGAGAGGGACGGGGAGAGGGGGAACGGGGTCAAACCCAAACGGGCAGCCGGAGCAGGGCTTCGCAGCCCGGGCCCGGCTGCCGGTTCTCCAGGGTCAGGGTGCCGCCGTGGGCCTCGGCGATCTGCCGGGACAGGGCGAGACCGATGCCGGTGCCGTTCGGCTTGGTCGTGTAGAAGGGGACGAAGAGGTTCTCGGGGTTCGAGATCCCCTGCCCCTCGTCCTCGACACGCACCTCGACCCACCCGCTCATCACCCGCCAGCCGACCCCCACGCTCCCCCGGGTCTCCAGGGTGGCGTCCACCGCGTTGCGCAGCAGGTTGATCAGGAGCTGCTCGAGCTGGTCCGCGTCCCCCTGGAGGGTGACGGCGGGGCCGCGCTCCACGTAGACGGGGAGGCGGGTCTCCAGCCCCGCCACCCGGCGAATCAGGGCGGAGAGCTCCACCGGCGCCAGGTTCGGGCGCGGCAGCCGGGCCAGACGGGCGTAGGCGGCCATGAACCGGCTCAGGGCCTCGGCGCGGTTGCCGACGATCTCCAGGCCGCTCTGCATGTCCTCCTCCCAGTCGTCCGGGCGGGGCCGGCGGCCGAGCAGGCCGGCCAGGGTCGAGGCCATGGAGCGGATCGGCGCGAGCGAGTTGTTCAGCTCGTGGCCCAGCACCCGGAGAAGACGCTTCCAGGCCTGCCGCTCCTCCTCGCGCAGGGTCTCGGTGAGGTCCGAGATCACCAGCAGCGCGTGCGGGAGCCCCTGCTCGCGGAAGGCGCTGCGCCGGATCTCCCAGCGGCCGAAGCCGCCCGGAAACGTCTTGGCCACGATGCGCCGCGCCGATCCCACGTCGAGCACGTCGGCGAGGCCGAGGTCCCCGGCCCCCCGGCCCAGCAGGCGCTCCGCGGGCTCGGCGAGCAGGCGCTCCCCCGCGCGGTTCACGAGCTGCAGCCGCTCGTGGTCGTCGAAGGCGAACACCGCCACGTCGACCTCCTCCATCACCCGGTGGAGCAGGGCGGTGGCCTCCAGTGCGCCGAGGCGCTGCTCCTGCAGGGTCGCGCCGATGGCGTTGATCTCCAGCATGACCTGGCCGAGGGCATCGAGGGTCTCCCCCTCTCTCGGCTCCCGCGGCAGGCGCGCGCGCAGGGAGAAGTCCCCTTCGCGCACTGCATGGAGCAGGTTCGACATGGTCTGGAGGGGACGGACCACGCTCTTCCACAGGTTCTCGGCGAGCCACCACCAGACCGCGGCGAGGGCCAGGGTGAAGACCCACTGGAGCCGCAGGGGGTACGGGCCGAGCCAGAGGAGCAGGAGGGCGGCCGCGGTCCCCGGCAGGCCCACGGCCAGCGCCAGGAGCAGGATGCGCGTCTCGAAGGAGAGCGGCCGGGGGTATCGGAGCCCAAGCCGGCGCGCGAGGGCGGCGCGGCGGGCGGCTTGGCGAGCGGCTCGGCGAGATACCGCCGCGTCAGAGTCCATGCTTCTCCAGGCGCCGGTAGAGCGCGCTCCGGGAGAGGCCCAGGGCATGGGCGGCCTGGCTGACGTTGCCGCCGTAGCGGGCGAGCGCCTTCTGGATCAGCACGCGCTCGACATCTTCCAGGGGGAGCTCCTCCAGCGTGCTCCCGGCGGGTACGGCGGACGGCTGGAGGCCCAGGTCCCGCGCCCGCACCCGCTCGCCTGCGGCCATGAGCACCCCGCGCTCCACGGCGTGGCTCAGCTCCCGCACGTTGCCCGGCCAGGGGTGGGCGAGCATCGCCTCCAGAGCTCCCTCGTCGAACCCCCGGAGCGGCTTGCGGTAGCGGCGGACGTGCTCGGCGAGGAACAGCTCGGCGAGCGGCACCACGTCGGCGCGCCGGGCGCGGAGCGGCGGCAGGGGGATCTCCACGGTGTTGAGCCGGAAGAGGAGGTCCTGGCGGAAGCGGCCGGCCGCGACCTCCTCGCGCAGGTTGGCGTTGGTGGCCGAGAGGATACGCACGTCGGCCCGCCGGGTCCTGGACGAGCCCACGCGTTCGAACTCGCCGGTCTCGAGGACGCGCAGGAGCTTGGCCTGCTGCGCGAGGGTGATGTTGGCGATCTCGTCGAGGAAGAGCGTGCCGCCGTCGGCGAGCTCGAAGCGGCCGGCGCGGTCGGCCTTGGCATCCGTGAACGCCCCGCGCACGTGACCGAACAGCTCGCTCTCGAAGATCGTCTCGGAGAGGCCGCCCGTGTTGACCGTCACCAGCGGCCGGGAGGACCGGGAGGAGACGCCGTGGAGGGCGCGGGCCACGACTCCCTTACCGGTGCCGTTCTCGCCGGTGATGAGGACGTTGGCCTCCGAGGGGCCGACGCGCTCGATCAGCTCCAGGACGGGGCGCATCTCCGGGGATTGGGCGACGAGGGTGGGATGGCCGTCCTGGCGCAGCAGCTCGTTTTCGGCCTCCAGGCGCTCGCCCCGGCGCAGGGCGCGGCCGAGGTCGACCTGGGTGCGGAGGATGGAGAGGAGGCGGGCGTTGTCCCAGGGCTTCTCCACGAAGTCGCGGGCGCCCTGGCGCATGACCTCGACGGCGAGGCTGACGCTGGCCCAGGCCGTGACGACGACGACGGGGAGGGTCTCGTCGATCGCCCGCAGCCGGGCGAGGAGGTCCAGCCCCTCCTTGCCGGAGGTGGTGTCCCGAGTGTAGTTGAGGTCCATCAGGACCACGTCGAGATCGCGGGCGGTGACGGCCTGGATGACCTCGGCGGGGGAGGCGGCGGTCTCGATCTCGTACCCTTCCCCCTTGAGCAGGAGGCGGAGGGCCTCGCGGATCTCGCGCTGGTCGTCGGCGATCAGGACGCGGGGGCGGGGGGATTGAGCAGTTGGGGCGATGACCGTCATCACCCCAACTCTATACCTGCCTATTAGACGGCAAAGCCTCTCTGCTCAAGCTCGCGCTGCTCGATCTGCCGCTGCACGCCCTGCTCCTCCTCGACGACGCGGCCGTCGAACAGGTGGATCGAGCGCCCGGCGTAGCGGGCGAAGCGCGGGTCGTGCGTGACCATGCAGATCGTGGCGCCGTCCTTGTGCAGCTCCTCCAGCAGCTCCATGACCGACTCGCTGTTCCGGGAGTCGAGGTTGCCGGTGGGCTCGTCCGCGAGCAGGATCGAGGGCTTGCCGACCACGGCGCGGGCCACGGCCACGCGCTGCTGCTGACCGCCGGAGAGCTGCGACGGGTAATGCTTCATGCGGTGCGACATGCCGACCCGCTCCAGGGCTTCCTGCACGCGCTCCTTGCGCTCCTTGGAGGCCATGCCGCGGTAGGTCAGGGGCAGCTCCACGTTCTCGTAGACCGTCAGGTCGCCAATCAGGTTGAACGCCTGGAAGATGAAGCCGATCTCCTGGTTGCGGATGCGGGCCCGCTCGGAGAACGAGAGGTCGGAGACCTCCTTGTTGTTCAGCACGTACTTGCCGTCGGTGGGCGTGTCGAGCAGCCCGAGGATCGACAGCAGGGTGGTCTTGCCGCAACCGGAGGGGCCGGCAATGGAGACGTACTCGCCGTTCTTGACCTCCAGGTGAATGCCGGACAGGGCGTGCGTCTCGACCTCGTCGGTCAGGAAGACCTTGGTGACCCCGTCCAGGTGGATGAGAGAGTCCGTGGATGCGCTCATTGATTCCTCCTCAATTCATCAAGCCGTTGGTGCGGCGGTATCTAGCGGTATCTAGCGAATATCTAGCGATAGTGATTCGGCGATTCAAGTGGCTATTCCAGGCGAATGCGGTCGAAGCCGTCCTGGGCCGAGGTATCCGACAGGATCACCTTGTCGCCGGGCTTGAGGCCGCCCACGATCTCGATGGTGGTGACGGAGCTGCGTCCCAACTGCACGGGCACCCGCACCGCCTCCTTCTCGTCCGGCTCCAGCCGGAAGAGCTGGACGGTCTGGCCGGCCTGGCCGACGGCGGGACGTCCGACATGGATGACGTCGTCGAGACGCTCGAGCTGGATGGTGCCGTCCACCTGCAGGTTGGGGCGGGCGCCGCGGGGGAGGGGTCCGTCGAAGACGACGTCCACGATCACGCTTCCCTCCAGGGCCGAGGGGGCGACGCGGTCCACGCGGCCTTGCACGATGCCGTTGCGGGTATCGATGGAAGCCTGCATGCCCCTGACCACGTCGCGGGCCTGGCCCTCGGGGATGCGCAGCTCGGCTTTCAGGTTCTCCGGGCGGGCCACGCGGGCCAGGGTGGTGCCGGGGGTGACCCGCTGGCCCACCTGCATCGGCAGCTCCTGGAGCACGCCGGGGATGCCGGCCCGCACCTTGAGCGACTCGAGCTGGCGCTGCCGTAGCTGGTACATGGCCCGCATCTGGTCGACGCGCGCCCGCTGCGCCGCGAGCTGGGCCTGGTTGCCGCGCTCGCTCTGGCGGTAGCGCTCGCCCTCGATCTTCTTCTGCTTCTCCGACTGCTCGGCGCGCAGGCGCGACCGCTTGAGGTTGATTTCGGGGATGATGCCGTCCTTGGCGAGGACCTCGTCGGCCTCCGACTGGAGGCGGGCCTCCTCGGCCAGAGAGGTCGAGGAGCTGACCTCGGCCTGCTGGCTCAGGAGCTGGCTCTCGAGCTGCGCGCGCAGGTTCTGGTAATCGGCCTCGGCCGCCCGGAGCTGCGACTCGGCTTCGAGAGCGGCCTGCTCCACCTGCGGATCGCTCAGCTCGAGCAGGATGGTATCCGGCTGCACCTGCGCGCCCGGCAGGGCGGGGATGCTCTCCACACGGCCCTCCACCGGAGCCGAGATCACGCGCACGTCCACCGGCACCAGGGTTCCGGGGCCGCGCACGTCGCGCGACATGGGACCGCGCTCCACCGTCTGGATCCAGAGCGTCTCTCTCTCGACAGGAGGTGCCGCCGGCTCGATCTTGGTGATCCCGACGGTAGCCAGAATGACGACCACCACGGCGGCCACCAGCATGAGCGTGCGGCGCAAACGGCGCTTTTCTGCGAATCCAGTCCTTGGCTTGTCCATGAAGCTCCTACTACGCAGCCGGCGTGCCAGAGGTTGCAGGCGGGTGGAAGATCTTTGAGATCAGCGACTTGGCTTTCAACAGACAGGCTGAGGGGCGTGCGGGCTGTCCGGTGGTGGAACAGGCGCGTCCCATTTCCGGACAGAGGGAACGGTGCTAGCCTTCAGCTATGAGCGTCGAGCAGCACCGCCGGGCCGCCCCCACAGAGCTCGGATTCGCCCTGATCACGGTCAGCGACACCCGCTCCTCCGGGGACGACGTCAGCGGATGCACCCTCGCGGAGATGGCCCGGGCGGCAGGGCACCGGGTGGAGGACACCCTCCTGGTCCCGGACGACGTGGCCGCGATCCGCGGCGCGGTGCGGCAGGCCCTGTCCCGGGACGGGGTCGACGTGGTCGTCCTCACCGGGGGCACCGGCTTCTCTCCGCGGGACGTCACGCTGGACGCGGTCGGCCCTCTCCTGGAGCAGCCGATCGAGGGGTTCGGCGAGCTGTTCCGGATGCTCTCGTGGCAGCAGGTGGGGTCCGCGGCCATGCTCAGCCGCGCCGCCGCCGGCCTGGCCGGAACCCGGGCCGTGTTCCTCCTGCCCGGGTCTCCCAAGGCGGTCTCGCTCGCAATGGAAAAATTGATCCTCCCCGAGGCAGGACACCTGCTCGGGCAGGCGCGCAGGGAGACGTGAGCCCTCCGGGGGACCGGAGGGCTCAGCTCGTGGACCTCAGCTCGCTTCCTGGTAGGCGATCTGGTTCTTCAGCTCCTCGCGGACGTCTTCCATCTTGAGCTTGTGGTCGGTCCCCTTCCACAGCACGGCTCCCCGGTGCGAACGGATCACCAGGCCGTGCTCCTTGAAGCCGAGCCTCTTGGCCATCTTCGCCCCTTCGGGCGAGGTGGCGTCCAGGCTCTCGACCTTGACCTGCCCCGGGAAGTCCTTCTCCAGCGCCGCCACGTCCGTCTGTGCCTGACCGCAGTCCGAGCAGCCCGGCATGTAGTAGTACGTCACCTGGAACTGCCTGGCCTCAGCCGAGTCCGCGCAACCGGACAGCGACAGAAGGAGTGGTGTGAAGAGGAGGAGTGTGAACAGAACCGGCGCCGAAACACGGAATGCTCGTTTCATGACGAACCTCCTATGGCTTGATGATCTTAGCACCATCTGCTATCTCCGGCGCCCGCCGCGCAACATCCGCCAGATCGCCAGAAGGACGAACGACCCCAGCACGGCGATGACCAGGTTCCGCCAGTCCAGATCCCCTCCCAGACCGCCGAAACCCAGCACCGTTGAAAGAAACCCGCCGAGCAGCGCCCCCACGATCCCGATGACGATGGTGATGATGCAGCCGCCGGGGTCCCTCCCCGGCATCAGCATCTTGGCGATGGCTCCGGCCAGCAGGCCCAGCACGATCCACGCAATCAGGCTCATTCCCTCGATATCGCCCATACCGCTCTCCTTTCTTCCCTCCGGAGGATTCGTGCCAGTCCCATGCCAGCGTGATCCCCCAGTCAGGAGATAGGAGTCAGGACGTAGAATGTCGCCGCCATGGAGACCATACCGTCCGGAACCCGCCCGCGCCTCTACCTGATCGACGGGTACTCGAACATCTTCCGCGCCTTCTACGCCATCCGCAACCTCTCCAACTCGCGGGGGGAGCCGACCAACGCGGTCTACGGCTTCGTGACCATGCTGCGCAAGCTCCTGCGCGAGGACAAGCCGGACCTCCTCGGCGTGGCGCTCGACGTGGGCAGGACCTTCCGCAGCGACAAGTACGAGGAGTACAAGGCCAACCGCGCGCCCATGCCCGAAGACCTCCAGAGCCAGATGCCCTGGATCCGCCGGGTGCTGGAGGCCTACGGAATCCCCATCCTGGAGCTCCAGGGCTACGAGGCCGACGACGTGCTCGGCTCCCTGGCCTGCCGGGCCGTGGAGGCCGGTTTCGACGTGGTGCTGGTCTCCGCCGACAAGGACCTCATGCAGCTCGTGGAGCCCCACGTCTCCCTCTTCCACACGGGCCGGACCAAGCTGTACGGCCCCAAGGACGTGGAGGAGGACTTCGGCGTACCGCCCGAGAAGGTGGCCGACGTCCTGGCCCTGATGGGCGACTCGGTCGACAACATCCCCGGCGTGCCGGGCATCGGCGAGAAGGGGGCGAAGTCGCTCATCCAGCAGTACGGCTCGCTCGACGAGCTGCTCGCCCGGGCCGGGGAGATCCCGCGCAAGGCCTACCGCGAGGGGCTCGTCCAGCACCAGGAGCAGGCGCGGCTCTCGAAGGAGCTCTCCACCATCCACACCACCCTGGAGGTGGCCTTCGATCCCGGGGCGCTGCGGCTGGACGAGCCCGACCCCGCGGCCCTGCGCCAGCTCTTCACCGAGCTGGAGTTCTTCTCCCTGGCGGACGAGCTGAAATCGTCAGCCCCGGCCGCCGGCCAGGAGCTGCCCCCGGTGGAGGAGGCACCCACGGCCCAGGCCTGGGAGGAGAGGACCGCCCGGCTGGGAGAGGGAGGGAAGGAGGTCTTCGTCGCCGTCCTGGGGGAGGACAGGCCGATCGGGCTGGCCGTGGGAGAGGAAGGAGAGACGCCGGTCGTCGTCGCCGACCTCCGCCGCGACGACATGCGCGCGGCCGCCCAGGCAACCCTCAACCGCTGGATCGCCGACCCGGGCGTCCGTCTCTCCGGCCACAACCTCAAGGAGGTCCTGCGCCTCTCGCCCGAGGGTCGCGACAGCCGCGCCCGACTGTTCGACGCCATGCTCGTCTCCTATCTCCTCAAGCCCTCGGTCCACGGCCACACCCTGGATGAGCTGGCGCTGGAGCGCCTGAGCTGCAAGCCGCTGACGGCCAAGGAGGCGGGCTGGGACAAGGGGCAGGACCCGCCGGTGGGCGACTCGCGCCTGGCCGCCTATGCCTGCGAGCGGGTGACTTTCGCCCGCCGCATGGCCGAGTCCATGCGCGCCGAGCTGGGAAACGGAACGCTGGCGAAGGTCTATTGGGAGATCGAAGCCCCCCTGCTCCCGGTCCTTCTGGGCCTGGAGGAGACCGGCATCCTCCTGGATTCGGGCTACCTCCGGGCGATGTCCGAGGAGCTGGGGAAGGAGCTCGCCGAGCTGGAGGAGGAGATCTACAAGCAGGCAGGCGAGCGCTTCAACCTGGGTTCTCCCCAGCAGCTCGGCACCATCCTCTTCGAGAAGATGGGCCTGCCGGTGCTCAAGCGGACCCAGAAGACCAAGAGCTACTCCACCGGCGCCGAGACCCTGGAGGAGCTGGCGGGCCGGGGCTATCCCATTGCGGACTTGCTGCTCCGCTACCGCGAGCTGAGCAAGCTCAAGTCCACCTACGTGGACGCCCTGCCGCTGATGGTCGGGCCGGACGGCCGGATCCACACCCGCTTCAACCAGGCGGTGGCGGCCACTGGCCGGCTGTCCTCGGCCAACCCGAACCTGCAGAACATCCCGATCCGCACCGAGCTGGGCCAGCGCATCCGCCGCGCCTTCGTGGCCGCGCCGGGGAAGGCCCTGCTGGTGGCCGACTACAGCCAGGTGGAGCTGCGCATCCTGGCCCACATCGCGGACGAGAAGGAGCTGATCCGGGCCTTTGCCGCCGGGGAGGACATCCACCGCGCCACGGCCGCGGCGGTCTTCAACGTGGCCCCGGATCTGGTCACGGGCGAGCAGCGCCGGGCGGCCAAGACGATCAACTTCGGCATCCTCTACGGCATGAGCGCCTTCGGCCTGGGGCAGGCCCTAGGGATCTCGCCGCGGGAGGCCGAGCCGTTCATCAAGACCTACCTGGACCGCTACTCCGGGGTGCGGACCTACGTGGAGGAGACCCAGAAGAGCGCCGAGCGGGAAGGAAAGGTCGAGACGCTCTACGGCCGGGTGCGCTGGCTGCCCGACATCCAGAGCAAGAACCGGGCGCTGCGGGAGAACGCCCGCCGCATGGCGATCAACGCCCGCATCCAGGGCACGGCGGCCGACCTGCTCAAGCTGGCGATGATCGCCATCGACCGGAGGCTGCGTCAGGAGCACCCGGAATCGCGTCTGCTCCTGACGGTCCACGACGAGCTGGTCTTGGAGGTCCCGGAGGGCCACGCCGAGGCCGTGGCCGCCATGGTCAAGCAGGAGATGGAAGGAGTGGCGCAGCTCCAGGTCCCCCTGGAGGTGGATGCCGGGTGGGGGCCGAGCTGGTACGAAGCGAAGCGGTAGGACCTCACCCCCTGTCCCCCTCTCCCATCTCCCTCCCAGACCCCCGCCGGGAGAGGGGGAACGTTGCTGTGGCAGTTTTGCCCAAGCGCAGGCACTGTGGCTTCAGTTACGTTGCCCCTCTCCCGGGGTAGGCCGGTCGAAGGCCGGGGAGGGGAGATGGGAGAGGGGGATAGGGGGTGAGGCCGGGTACGTTCCTTGCTCTACCCCTCCATGGCCGGCATCTCTGCCGCGCCACGTGTGAGGAGGAAGCCATGATCCCCATGGGACGTCAACCTCAGCGGAGGGGCTTCGGCGGGGGCCGCATCCTGATCGCTCTCGCCATCGCAGCCTTCTCCCTGATCAGCTACTTCGGCACCAAGGAATACAACCCGGTCACCGACGAGGTGCAGCACGTCGACCTGAGGCCCGAGCAGGAGATCGCCCTCGGACTCCAGGCCGCGCCGCAGATGGCCCAGCAGCACGGCGGCCTCCATCCGGACCAGGAGGCCCAGGGAGTCGTCGACCAGATCTGCGCCCGGATCGTCTCGCGCAGCGCGGCCAAGGAGAGCCCGTACAAGTTCGAGTGCCACGTCCTGGCCGACGAGGAGACGGTTAACGCCTTCGCGCTGCCCGGCGGGCAGGTGTTCATCACCGCCGGCCTGCTCAAGCAGCTCCAGACCGAGGGCCAGGTGGCAGGCGTCCTCGGGCACGAGATCGGCCATGTGGTGGCCCGACACGGCGCCGAGCACATGGCCAAGGCCCGGCTCACCCAGGGCCTGACCGGCGCGGCGGTCCTCGCCACCTACGATCCTGAGAACCCGTCCAGCCGCAACAACGCCGCGGTGGCCATGCTCATCGGCCAGATGGTGAACATGCGCTTCGGGCGGGAGGACGAGCTCGAGTCCGACCGGCTCGGCGTGCGCTTCATGGCTGAGTCGGGCTACGACCCGCGGGCCATGGTCGATGTCATGAGGGTCCTGGAGGAGGCCGGGGGCGGCGGACGCCAGCCGGAGTTCTTCAGCACGCACCCCAACCCGGGCCGCCGGATCGAACGCATCCAGCAGATGATCGCCGAGACCTTCCCCCAGGGCGTACCTGGGGACCTGCAGTCCTGAGACTGCCAGGTGGTCACAAAACCGGAGAGAGGGGCCTTC
Organism: Thermoanaerobaculia bacterium; assembly: GCA_035556715.1. Taxonomy (GTDB): domain Bacteria; phylum Acidobacteriota; class Thermoanaerobaculia; order Multivoradales; family UBA5704; genus DATMER01. The sequence goes on along the minus strand of DATMER010000037.1, from coordinate 12,271 downwards.
CGCAGAGGGTAGTGCCGTCAGACGGCCGAACCGGGACAGTCGAAGCGAAAAAAGTCAGGGGCGCCCGTGGGAGCCCCTCTTCTGTTCTGCAGGAATTCAAACTCGGACAAGCTGGTAATCGGAGCGTTCGAACCGCTCGGAGCGTTGCGAGGCTGACGAGGCCATGACGCGCCGGCGGTCGGAGGCATCCGGCGAGTGCATCGGCCGGCGGAGCTGCTCCTGGCCGAAGAGGCGCCTCAGGAACTTCATCGCCTCCTCCTCGACCAGCTCGGGCGTGACCTGGTGCAGCCCGATCTTCTGGCTCAGTAGGCCGAAGCCCACCCCCTCGTGGGTGACCCGCACACTCTGAGTGGAGGCGTCGCCGAAGAACAGCACCGACCGCTCGAAGTCCTCCCAGCGGTCCAGCTTGACATTGAGGCCCGCGGCGGTCCGGCGGTGGAAGATCGAGGCGGATTCCACCTTGCCCACCAGGATGTCCTTGATCTCCTCCAGGACTGGAACGATCATCGACCGCGCCACCCGGCCGAAGGCCTCCTGGAACGGCTCGTTCTGCCGCAGGAACTCCTCCGGATTGATCCGCTTCTCCTCGAGCATCTGCTCGTGCCGCTTGAGGAGGAGGTGAATTCGTTCGACGTTGGCCTTGTCCATATAGAAGTCTCCCTTACCCGTTCAGGGTTGCTTAAGAGACATGCCAACAACGTGCCAGGGGGATGGGATCAACCGCTATTCGAAGTATCCGCTCACATCCACCGCCAGGTGGACCGCCGCCCCTCCGCTGACCGACGGCTGGGCCAGGAGGGTGCCGTCGTCCGCCAAGGGGAGGATGGCCGCGGCGGCCCGGCTTTTCCCGGCCAGGAAGCTGACGGCGGAGGCCGTGGGCAGGGGCAGGCCCGCGGGCCAGAACGTGAACTGACCCTGGCCGGCAGGATTGATGGCGGTCACGTTTACCGCGACCGCCTTGGCCGTGGCCGGGACGCCGCAACGCCCGCCGAGCCCGAGCCGGCGCCGCTCCGCCGAGGGCCAGGGCGTCCCCTCCGTCCGCGTGTCGAGCACCCGGCAGGGGGGGACCGTGTAGAAAGAGGACTCCTCCGGGGGGGCTGGAGGGGTGGACAGGGTCAGCACCCAATCCTGGTAGTCCGGCGGGGTCACCGTGCGCAGGCCATTGCCCGCGACCGCCGGCCCCGGCGAGAAGGTCCCGTTGCGGGGATTGAACCACTCCGACTTCAGCGGTCCGGAGACCAGGAGGAGATCGAGCAGGGCGGGGCCGCCCTCATGGAAGTAGACCAGGTAGAAGCGGCCCGGTTCCTCGGCCGCGTAGGCGTCGCCCGAGAGCACCCGCAGGAGCGACGGCTCCAGGCGCTCGAAGCGAACCGTGGAGGCGAACCGCGACAGCGGCTTGAGGAAGGCGCCCGTGCCGGTCGAGGCGGCCCCGGCGGTGAACGCCGCCCAAGCCTTCTGCCGGTGAGCCGTATCCTCCTCGCCCATGCCGTGCTCCTCCTGGATCAGCGGCTTCGCCGCCAGCGTCCGGTGGAGCAGGCCCGTGTCATGGACCTGGCCGTGCCAGGAGTTGTTGCCGGCCTGGATGTCCATGTAGTCGGCCCACGGCTCGCTCGGGAACTGGAACCTCCCGGTGATGCCGTGGACGCTGACCAGCCGGTCCCAGGGGTTGTGCGCGTGGAGGTACTCCGCGTGCGATTCGACCTCGGCGGGGGTCCATCCCTCCTGCCACTCCAGGGCGAGGATGAACAGGGTGTTCACATACCCGGAGAGCCGGGCCATGCCGTACTCGATCAGCCGCTTGCGGTCGGCGTCGGGGAGGTCTCCGAAGCCGGAGTCATCGGCGAAGAACCAGAGCTGGGCCGCCATGCCGGAGTCGCGCAGCCGGCGCACCCAGCTCTCGTACTGGTGCCAGCGACCGAGGTCGAAGCGGGTCTTGTCGTTGTTGGTCGACGTGCCGATCCAGGGAGTGGTGGAGACGTGCTGGTAGTCCCCCTTGTTCGCCACGTAGACGTTCATCTTGTTCAGGTCCATGTCCTGGTGGCGGGCGAACATGGCCTCCTTGTCCTCGTCATCCATCTCCTCGGAGAAGAGGGTGTGGGAGAACCGGATGTCAGCGGGGGCCTCGGCGTCGAGGAACTTGCCGATCAGGTAGACCGGCCGGCCGTGGCGGTGCCGGAAGACGCGGGGCTGCGCGGGGTTGATGACGATCGGTCCGTCGGCGAAGACGCCGGGGAGGGTCCCGGAGCAGAGGAAGCTCCCGGATTTGCCGTTCAGCTCCGCCCGGTTGCTCGTGGTGGTCCACGTCCAGGTGCCGTGCTCGTCCGCGAACAGGCGGAGCTTGAACACGTCGCCCGCGGGTCCGCCCTCGCCATCCCCGTCGAAGAAGCCGCGCACCGTGTAAGTCTTGCCCGAAGGCGATCCCACCGAGGCGGTGAGCGTCACGCTGGTGAACGGGTTCGTGCCCGAGCGCGAATCGAAGGTCTGGCTGGACCTCAGAACCACGTCGGTGTTGTCGAATCGCAGGACCGCGGCGGAACCCGATACGGCAGAGAGGACTACGCCGGCAATCAGGACGAGAAGGGGCTTGCTCACCATGCTGCACTCCCAGGACGAGCCGCTTCACGGCGGTCAAAGAACGGAAGACTGCGTACTGCTGGGAGATTTGTAACACTTCCCTAACGAATTGCCAACCCCTGAGTTTCAACCCCAGGCGGGGGCCTGGGGTATATTCCCCCACCACCATGCCCCGGCGCTCCGACATCCGCTCCATCCTCGTCCTGGGCTCCGGCCCGATCGTCATCGGCCAGGCCTGCGAGTTCGACTACTCCGGCACCCAGGCCTGCCGTGTCCTGAGGCGCGAGGGCTACCGCGTCGTGCTCGTCAACTCGAACCCGGCGACGATCATGACCGACCCCGAGTTCTCCGACGCCACCTACATCGAGCCCCTGGTGCCCGAGGTGGTCGAGAAGATCCTCGAGCGCGAGCGGCCGGACGCCCTGCTGCCCACGGTCGGCGGCCAGACCGGGATCAACCTCACCCTGGCCCTGGACGAGCGCGGCACGCTCGAGCGCCTGGGCGTCGAGGTGCTCGGCGCCAACGTCGGCGCCCTGCGCCTCGGCGAGGACCGCCTCCTCTTCAAGCAGGCCATGGAAGAGGTCGGGCTCAAGGTCCCGAAGAGCGGCTATGCCGGCACCCTCGAAGAGACCCGCGAGATCGTCTCCGGACCTGATGGGATTGGCTACCCGGTCATCATCCGTCCGAGCTTCACCCTTGGCGGCGAGGGGGGCGGCGTGGCCTACAACCGGGAGGAGCTGGAGGAGGTGGTCGCCACCGCGCTCCAGGCGAGCCCCGTGAGCCGCATCCTGGTCGAGCAGTCCGTCCTCGGCTGGAAGGAGTTCGAGCTGGAGGTCATGCGCGACACGGCGGACAACGCCATCGTCGTCTGCTCGGTCGAGAACGTGGACGCCATGGGAGTCCACACCGGCGACTCCATCACCGTGGCCCCCCAGCAGACCCTCTCCGACCGCGAGTACCAGGACATGCGCGACGATGCCTTCAAGGTCATCCGGCGGGTCGGCGTGGCCACGGGCGGCTCGAACATCCAGTTCGCGGTCCACCCGGGGACCGGCGAGCGGGTGGTCATCGAGATGAACCCGCGGGTCTCGCGCAGCTCGGCCCTGGCGTCCAAGGCGACCGGCTTCCCCATCGCCAAGATCGCGGCCCTCCTGGCCGTTGGCTACACGCTCGACGAGGTCGCCAACGACATCACCGGCAAGACCTACGCGGCGTTCGAGCCCACCCTGGACTACACGGTCGTCAAGATCCCGCGCTGGGCCTTCGAGAAGTTCCCCGAGTCGCCGCCCACCCTGGGCACCTCCATGAAGTCGGTGGGGGAGGTCATGGCCATCGGCGGCACCTTCGGCGAGGCGCTCATGAAGGGGCTCTCCGCCTTGGAGCTCGACGGCAGCATGGCCGACCGCGAGCGGCGGATGTCCGACCCCGTGCGTCTGCGCGGCCGGCTCGCCAACCCGAACTGGGAGCGCCTCTTCGCGGTCTTCGCCGCCCTGCGCCAGGGCTGGTCGGTCGAGGAGGTCGCCCAGGTCTCCCACATCGACCCCTGGTTCCTGCGCGAGATCCAGGAGATCGTGGAGCTCGAAGCCGAGCTCGCCTGCTGGGACCTCCGCTCGCTCCCCCGGCCGCTGCTGCGCAAGGCCAAGCTGACCGGATTGGCCGATGCGCGGATCGCTGCGCTCCTGAGCTGCAAGGAGAAGGACCTCGCCGCGGCCCGGGCCCAGTCCGGAATCCGCCGCGTCTACAAGCGGGTGGACACCTGCGCCGCCGAGTTCCCGGCCACGACCCCCTATCTCTACTCCACCTTCGGCGAGGAGGATGAGGCCGACACGGACGACCGGCCCAAGGTGGTCATCCTGGGCTCGGGCCCGAACCGGATCGGCCAGGGGATCGAGTTCGATTATTGCTGTGTCCACGCGGCCTTCGCGCTGAGAGAGATCGGCTACGAGACCATCATGGTCAACTGCAACCCGGAGACCGTGTCGACGGATTACGACACCTCCGACCGGCTCTACTTCGAGCCGCTGACCCTGGAGCACGTGCTCGCCGTCATCGAGCGCGAGCGGCCGAAAGGGGTGATCGTGCAGCTCGGCGGCCAGACGCCGCTCAAGCTGGCCCGGGGCCTGGCCGCGGCGGGCGTGCCGATCCTGGGGACGCCGCCCGACGCCATCGACCTCGCGGAAGACCGCAAGCGCTTCGGCGCGCTCCTGGCCGAGGAGGGGATCCGCCAGCCCGAGAACGGCACGGCCACCTCGGAACCGGAAGCCGTGGAGGTGGCGCGGCGCATCGGCTTCCCGGTGGTGGTGCGGCCGAGCTACGTGCTCGGCGGTCGGGCCATGGCGGTCTGCTACGACGAGTCGACCCTGGGGCGCTACATGAAGGAGGCCGCGGACGTCTCGCCCGGCCACCCGGTGCTCCTGGACCGCTTCCTGGAGGATGCCTTCGAGGTCGACCTGGACCTCCTCTCCGACGGCCGGACCGCGGTGGTGGCGGGCGTGCTCCAGCACATCGAGGAGGCGGGCATCCACTCCGGCGACTCGGTCGCGGTGCTGCCCCCCTACCGCGTGTCGCAGGCGGACCAGGACGTGATGCGCGACATCGCCCGCCGGCTGGCGCTGCGGCTCGGGGTGGTGGGGCTGATGAACGTCCAGTTCGCGCTCAAGGACGGCCAGGTCTACGTGCTGGAGGTGAACCCGAGGGCCTCGCGCACGGTGCCCTTCATCGCCAAGGCGGTGGGCGTGCCGCTGGTCAAGCTGGCGGTGCGGGTGATGGCCGGGGAGAGCCTGGAGTCGCTGGGCTTCACGGAAGAGCCGCGGGTGCCCGGGGTTTTCGTGAAGGCGCCGGTCTTCCCGTTCCGGCGGTTCCCCGGGGTTGATCCGGTGCTGGGGCCGGAGATGAAGTCCACGGGCGAGGTCATGGGAGCGAGCAACGCCTTCGGCAACGCCTTCGCAAAGGCCTGGCTCGGAGCCGGGCACGAGCTGCCCCTGGAGGGGACGGCCTTCCTCTCCGTGCACGACCGGGACAAGCCGTTCCTTCTCCCCGTGGCGCGGCGGCTGTCCGAGCTGGGCTTTAGCCTGGTCGCCACGGCCGGAACGGCCGCGTTCCTGGAGGAGAACGGCCTTCAGGTAAGGACTGTCCAGAAGGTCCACGACGAAGCGCGGCCCCATGTCGTGGACCACCTGATCAACGGCGAGATCGACCTCGTGGTGAACACTCCCCTGGGCCGGGAGTCGCACGAGGATGATGGCATCATCCGCCGCACCGCCCTCAAGCACGACATCCCCTGCATCACGACCCTCTCCGGAGCCATGGCCGCCGCCGAAGGCATCGCCGCCCTCCGCCGCGACGGCCTGGCCGTCCGGTCGCTGCAGGAGATGCATGCGTCGGTGGGGCGGTAGTCCAGCCCCAAAGGGGCCGCAGCATCTAGCCCGGGGCGTGAGCCCCGGGACACACTCTCCGCGAAATTTTCAGGCGATTCGCGGGCCGTAGAGATTGATTTCCGGGAATCCGCAGTTTTCAGGGATAATCGCGGGTATGGACCGCGATCTCCAGACGATTCTGCTGGCAGACAACCCCTGGCTGCTGGATCCGGCGCAGCTCGACGGGTGGCTCCGCCGCCGCCTTCCTCCCGTCTACCTGCCGCGGCGGATGGCGGCCCTGGCCGGGGGGCGCTGGAACGAGAGCGACCGGGCTCATCTGATGATCGGGCCGCGCCAGGCCGGGAAGTCGACGGCGATCTGGGCTCATCTGGCGCAGCGCGGGGGGCCGGCGCTCTATCTCGATTGCGAGCAGGAGCTGGTCCGCGAGTGGTGCCGATCCGCCCCGCTCCTGCTGGCGGACCTCGAGAAGCTGGTGGACCGGCCTGTGCCGCTCTTCTTCGAGGAGATCCAGCACCTGGAGGAGGCTGGCCTCCTGGTCAAGGGGCTGATCGACCGGAAGATCGGCGTACCCGTCCTGGTGACGGGCAGCTCCTCCTATCATCTCGGGGCCCGAACCCGGGAATCGCTCGCCGGCCGTGCCACCCGCACCCGCCTGCTGCCCTTTTCGTTCCCCGAAGTGTGCCAGGACCTGGAGGACCGGCCGGAGATCGTCCGCGACCGGCTGCGGGAGGAGCGCTTCGCCCGGCATCTCGTCTTCGGAGGTTATCCGGCGGTCTGGACGTCCGAGACTCCGGAGGTCCTGCTCAACGACCTTCTGGAGGCGGTCGTCCTGCGCGATGCGAGCGACCTGTTCCGCATCACCCGCCCGGACGCGTTCCGCCAGCTCCTGCGGCTCCTGGCGGGTCAGGCCGGCCAGCTCGTCAATCTCTCGGAATGGGCGTCGGTCCTGGGGATCAGCCGCGACACCGTGGCCTCGTACCTGGAGATCCTGGAATCGAGCCACATCGTCATGGTGCTCCCCCCCTTCGCAGGCGGCAAGCGTGTGGAGCTCACCGCTCGGCCCAAGGTGTTCCCGGTGGACACCGGCCTGCGCAACCGGCTGGTCTTTGACTTCCGCCCTCTGGAGGAGCGGACCGACGCCGGTCCCCTTCTCGAGAGCTGGGTGGCGACGGAGCTCTGGAAGGCCCTCCCCGAGGGCGCGACGCTCCACTTCTGGCGCAGCACCTCCGGGGCGGAGGTGGACTTCGTTGTCGTTCGCGGAGAGCGCATCCTCCCCGTGGAGGTCAAGGCCAGCCGCCTGGGGCGGCCGGTCTTCTCCCGCTCGCTGCGCAGCTTCCTGGACGCGTACCGCCCGGCCACCGTCCTCGTGGTCAACGCCGGGCTCGTCCATCGCGAGCGCGCCGGTACCTCCGAGGTGGAGTGGATCCATCCTATCCACCTGGCGGAGCGGGTTGAGGAGATCCTCGCCCCCCGGGATTGATCTCTCCTTCGAGAGAGGCGAAAATAAGCCGGAATACCGGGCCTGTCCTCCCGGTTGAAAAACCTATGCCGCTGAGTGTCTTCCACCCCGCCGTCTCCTCCTGGTTCGAGCGCCGGTTCGGCGCTCCGACCGAGCCGCAGGCCCGCGCCTGGCCCGAGATCCACGCCGGCCGGCACACGCTGATCGCCGCGCCCACCGGCTCGGGCAAGACCCTGGCCGCGTTCCTCGCGGCTCTGGACGACCTCGTCCGCCGCGGGCTCGCGGGCGAGCTGGGGCACGAGACGCGGGTGGTCTACATCTCGCCGCTCAAGGCGCTGTCGAACGACGTGGAGAAGAACCTGGTGGAGCCGCTCGCGGGCATCCGCGCCGAGCTGGCCGCCCAGGGCCTGCCGGACGTGGAGATCCGCACCGCGGTCCGCACCGGGGACACGCCGCTCAACGAGCGCGCGGCCATGACGAAGCGGCCGCCGCACATCCTGGTCACCACGCCCGAGTCGCTCTACATCCTCCTCACCTCCCAGGGAGGCCGTGGCATGCTGCGCACGGCGAGCACGGTCATCGTGGACGAGATCCACGCCGTGGCCGACGATAAACGCGGCTCGCACCTCTCCCTCTCCCTGGAGCGGCTGGAGGAGCTGGTGCGGGAGCACACCGGGCACGGCCTGACCCGCATCGGCCTCTCCGCCACGCAGAAGCCCATCGAGGAGGTGGCGCGCTTCCTCGTGGGGACCGCGAACGTCGAGCCGGATGGAACGCCTCGCTGCGTCATCGTGAACGCCGGCCACGGCCGCCGGATGGACCTGGGCATCGAAGTGCCGGGCTCGCCGCTCGAAGCGGTCATGTCGCACGAGGTCTGGGCCGAGATCTACGACCGTCTGGCCGAGCTGTCGCGGGAGCACCGCACCACCCTGGTCTTCGCCAACACCCGGCGGCTCTCCGAGCGGGTCGCCCGCCACCTGGCCGACCGCCTTGGAGAGGAGCGGGTCGCGGCCCACCACGGCAGCCTCTCCAAGGAGCAGCGGCTGGCCTCCGAGCACCGGCTCAAGACCGGCCAGCTCTCGGTGCTGGTGGCCACGGCCTCGCTGGAGCTGGGGATCGACATCGGATCGGTGGAGCTGGTCTGCCAGCTCGGCTCGCCACGCTCGATCGCCACGCTGCTGCAGCGGGTGGGCCGGTCGGGCCACCATCTCGGAGGGTTGCCCAAGGGGCGGATCTTCCCCCTGACCCGCGACGAGCTGGTGGAGTGCACCGCCCTGTTGGACGCGGCGCGGAGGGGCGAGCTCGACCACCTGATCATCCCGGAACGGCCGCTGGACATCCTGGCGCAGCAGATCGTGGCCGCGGCTGCGGTCGAAGAGCAGAGCGAGGACGGCCTCTTCGCCCTGGTGCGGCGGGCCTGGCCCTATCGCGACCTGACGCGGGAGGACTTCGACAAGATCGTCGAGATGCTCGCCTCGGGGTTCGCCACCCGGCGCGGGCGCAGGGGGGCCTACCTCCATCACGACGCGGTGAACGGCCGCCTGCGGGGACGGCGCGGCGCCATGCTGACCGCGATCACCTCGGGCGGGGCGATCCCGGACCTGGCCGACTACCAAGTGGTGCTGCAGCCCTCGGGCACGGTCATCGGCACGCTCAACGAGGACTTCGCGGTCGAGAGCCACGCCGGGGACATCTTCCAGCTCGGCAACGCCTCGTGGCGGGTGCTCAAGATCGAAGCGGGGCGAGTTCTGGTGGAGGACGCCAAGGGCCAGCCGCCCACGATCCCGTTCTGGCTCGGCGAGGCCCCGTCGCGGACCGAGGAGCTCTCGGGCGCGGTATCCCGGCTGCGGGAGGACATCGCCCGCAAGCTGGAGGAGGGGGGCATGGCCGCCGCCCTGGACTGGCTCACCGAAGAGCTCGGGCTCCCGTTCGAAGCGGCGCGGCAGATCGTGGACTACCTGGCGGCGGGCCGGGCCGCGCTCGGGGCCATGCCGACCCAGGAAACCCTGGTGGCCGAGCGCTTCTTCGACGAAGCCGGGGACATGCACATGGTCGTGCACGCCCCCTTTGGGAGCCGTCTGAACCGGGCCTGGGGCCTGGCGCTCCGCAAGCGCTTCTGCCGGATGTTCAACTTCGAGCTCCAGGCCGCGGCCACCGAGGACGCCATCGTGCTCTCTCTCGGTCCGACGCACAGCTTCCCGCTGGAGGACGCCTTCCGCTTCCTCCACTCCTCGTCGGTGAGGAACGTGCTGACCCAGGCGGTTCTGGACGCGCCGCTGTTCGGGGTGCGCTGGCGTTGGAACGCGGGCCGGGCCCTGGCGGTCCCCCGTTGGAGAGGTGGCCGGCGGGTGCCGCCGCCGCTGCTCCGCCAGCAGGCCGAGGACCTGACCGCGGTCGTCTTCCCCGACCAGCTCGCCTGCCTGGAGAACATCGTGGGCGAGCGGGAGGTCCCGGACCATCCCCTGGTCGAGCAGACCCTGCGCGACTGCCTGGAAGAGGCCATGGACATCGACGCGCTGGAGAAGCTCCTCCAGCGGATCGAGGGCAACGAGCTGAAGCTGGTGGCGCGGGACCTGACGGAGCCGTCCCCATTCGCCCACGAGATCCTGAACGCCCAGGTCTATGCCTTCCTGGACGACGCGCCTCTCGAAGAGCGGCGCACCCACGCGGTCATCACCCGGCGCTGGCTCGATCCGGAGACCGCCTCGGATCTCGGAGCGCTCGACGCGGCGGCCATCGGCCGGGTCCGGGACGAGGCCTGGCCCGAGGCCTTCGATCCTGACGAGCTGCACGACGCCCTCCTGACCCTCGGCTACGTGATGGAGGAGGAGGGGCGGCGCTCGGGATGGGAGCCGTTCTTCCACCGCCTGATCGAAGCCCGGCGCGCCACGGTGGTGCGGGCCGGCAACATGAGCCTCTGGGTGGCGGCGGAGCGCTGGCCGCAGGTCCGGACGGTCCATCCGGACGCTCCGGTCGAGCCGGAGATCGTCCTGCCCGAGCGGCTTGCCGCCCGCCAATGGTCCCCCGAAGAGGCCATGGTCGAGCTGGTCCGCGGCCGGGTAGAGGCCGTGGGTCCGACGACCGCGGAAGCGCTCGCCCGCAGCGCGGGTGTGAAGCGCGGGGCGATCGACCTGGCCCTGGCGGCTCTCGAAGGCGAGGGCTTCGTCCTCCGCGGCCGATTCACGCCGGGGCCTGGGCCTGAGGGGGATCAACTGGAGTGGTGCGAGCGCCGGCTCCTGGCGCGCATCCACCGCTACACGCTGGACCGTCTGCGGCGGGAGATCGAGCCGGTCACGCAGGCCGACTTCGTGCGCTTCCTCCTGGCCTGGAACCGGCTGGAGCCGGACGAGCGGATGGAGGGGCCGGAGAGCGTGCAGGCCCTGCTGGAGCAGCTCGAAGGGTTCGAAGCCGCTGCCGCGGCCTGGGAGGGGGAGATCCTGCCGTCGCGGATGAAGGAGTACGACCCGGTCTGGCTGGACGCCCTCTGTCTCGCGGGGCGGTGGGTGTGGGGACGGGCTACGGTGCCGGAGAAGGCGGGAGCCAGGCGCTCGGGTCCGGTGCGGGCCACGCCCATCTCGCTGCTGGGCCGTCCGAACCTGCCCCTCTGGCGGGAGATCGCCCCGCGCCCGGAGCCGGACGGGCTCGACCTGACCGCCGCGGCCCGGGGCGTCCACGACTACCTGAAGGACCGTGGCGCCTCTTTCTTCTCCGAGATCGCGGAAGGTGCGGGCCTCCTCCACACCCAGGTGGAGACAGCCTTGGCCGAGCTGGTCGCCTGGGGCCTGGTCACCTCGGACAGCTTCACGGGTCTGAGGGCGCTGCTGGTCCCTGCGCACCTGCGTGCGCCCGTGGACCGCAACCGCCGCAAGGGCTCGGTCGCGGTCTTCGGCATGGAGAACGCCGGCCGCTGGTCGCTGACGAGGGCCGGAGCGGCCCCGGGTGACACCGTCTCCCCGGAAGCCGCCGAGCGGATCGCCTGGACCCTCCTCCGGCGCTATGGAGTGGTCTTCCGCCGTCTCCTGGAGAGGGAGACCCTGCTTCCGCCCTGGCGTGACCTGCTGCGGGTCTTCCGCCGCCTGGAAGCGAGAGGCGAGATCCGGGGCGGCCGTTTCGTGGACGGTTTTTCAGGAGAGCAGTACGCCCTGCCCGACGCGGTAGGCCGCCTGAGAGCGATCCGCAAGCAGCCGAAGAAGGGGACGCTGGTCTCGGTGAGCGCCGTTGATCCGCTGAATCTGATCGGTATCGCGACTCCGGGTGAGCGCCTTCCCGCCCTCTCCGGCAACCGTCTCCTCTACCGCGACGGCGTGCCCATCGCGGTGCTTGACGGCAAGGAGCCCCGCTTTCTGGTGGATCTCGACCCCGCCACCCGCTGGCAGGCGCAGAGCGCACTGGTCCGCAGGAGCGTGGCTCCCAAGCTCAAGGCGTATCTCGGGAAGTCGGCTTGAGGCGAGGGCGGTAGGGCCGCCCCCGGAATTACGTCTCAATCCCCGCGACCAGGCTTCCGAAGAGCTCCAAATCCACGTTGCCACCCGAGAGGACGATGCCTACCTTGCGTCCGGATACGTCGGGGAGCTTGCCGTGGAGCAGGGCGGCGAAGGCGGCGGCGCCTCCGGGCTCGACGAGGAGCTTCATCCGCGAGGCGAGGACGGCCATGGCCCGGCGCAGCTCCAGGTCGCTGACGGTCACGATTCCTTCCGTCAGGCTTTGGACGATAAGGAGGGTGCGCTCTGCCGGGCGGGTCGTCTGAAGAGCGTCGGCGATGGTCGTGGGCAGGGGAATGGTCACCGGCTCGCCCTTTTCCAGCGACCTCTGCATGTCGTTGCCGGCCTCGGGCTCGACGCCGTAGAGGCGGATGGCGGGA
>DATMER010000036.1:0-8851 GCA_035556715.1 Thermoanaerobaculia bacterium | reverse complement strand
CCACGAGGCGGTTGATGCCGCCGCCGATGTCGGCGCCGGAGAGCGAGCCGGTCATCTCCTGGATCGAGTCGCCGATCTCGTTGAACTTGGCGATGGCCTCGTCGATCGAGGGCGGGGTCACGCCGGGGAGCACGGCATCCGAGGGCAGCGGCGGCCCTCCCGTGGGACCAGGGATGATCTCGATGTACTTCTCCCCCAGCAGGCCCAGGTTCGCCACCCGGGCGAAGGTCCCCTGGGGCATATCCACCGGCTTCTCGAGGAGCAGCGTCACGCGGGCCTTGCGGCCCTCCAGGCCCACGCCGTCGACACGGCCGACGCGGACGCCGGCCACGCGCACGGAGGCCTTCTCGTCGAGCCCGGCCACGGAGTCGAAGAGCGCGTCGATCCGCCGGCCCTCATCCGCGAATGGATTGATGTCTTCTATCTGCCAGACCAGGACTGCCAGGACGACCAGGCAGATGGTCGCAAAGATCCCTACCTTGACGACTTGACTCATCTACGCCCCTCCGCGCGGGAGTCTATCAGGGAGCGGGATATACTCCCGCTTTCGAAGATGAAGGCGCTCTCCGCGGTCCTGCTGGCCCTGCCAATCCTGGCGGTTCCTCTGCTCCTGGCCACAACGTCCGGAGAGACCGCCATCCGTCCCTCCGCGATCGTGGTGCTGGCCACGGCGGTCGTCTTCGCCGTCGCGGCCGGGACGCGGAGACGGACGCTCCGGCCCTGGATCGACCTGCCGCTCGCCGGGCTCCTGGGGCTCGCCGCCAGCCATCTCCTCTTCGCTCCCGGCCTGCCGCGCGGGCACGACACGCTCCATCACCTGTGGGGCATCTGGGCCGTGGCGGTCGAGGCGGCCGGGGGCAGCCTGGCCGCGCTCTGGCTGCACGGGATCAACCTGGGGACGCCGCTCCTGCAGTTCTACGGCCCGGCTGCCTTCTACACGACGCTCCCCTTCTCCCTGGCTGGGATGAGCCCGGCCGCGGCCCTCGCGGCGGTCCTCCTCGTGTTCGGGGCCTTGTCCGCGGTGACCCAGTGCTTCGCGGTCACCCGGTGGGCGGGGGACCGCCGGGCCGGACTGGTCGCGGCGGCGGCCTACGCCTTCGCCCCCTACCGGTTGCTCGACGTCCACTACCGGGCGGCGCTGGGCGAGAGCGCCGCCCTGGCCATCCTGCCGCTGGTGTTCCTCTATGGGATGGAGGCCGCCCGCGAAGGGGGACGGCGCCGGATGGCCGCGGCGGCGGCGGCGATCGCCCTGCTCACACTGACGCATCCGATCAGCGTCCTGATGGCCGGGCTCTGCCTGGGGATCTGGACTTTGTCCGAGGCTCTGCGGCAGCCTTCGGTGCTCGCACGCCGGCTCGGGCGGCTCCTCGGGGTTGCGGTCCTGGGCGCCGCCCTGGCCGGGTTCTTCGTGGTGCCGTTCGTGGCCGGGACCCGGCATCTCGTGGTGGGCTGGTTCGCCGAGGGCAAGATCTCGGACTTCTTCGTGGGGCATGCCCTGGACCCCGCGGAGCTGGTCCGGCGGCGGCTCTGGAGCGAGCTTCAGTTCAGCCTCGGCCCCGGAGAGCCCGGCCACGGGACGGACCGGGAGATGCCCTACTACCTCGGCCTGGTCCTGCTGTCGCTGCTGCCGCTCGGGGCGGGGCTGGGCCGGCTGCCCGGCGAGGAGCCGTCCCCGATGACGGCGAGGGGACCGGCGAGGGGGCTGGCCTGGATGACGGCCGCGGCCATTGCCGTGACGATCGGGCCCATGACAAAGGCGCTCGTCCTGGTTTTGCCGCCGATCGGATCGCTGCAGTGGGTCTGGCGCTTCCTGGGGCCGGCGACGTGCGGGGCCGCGGCTTTGGCGGGATTTGCCGTGGTCCGTCTCATGGATGCCGGACAGGGACGGCGCTGGGCCGTGGCGGTGCCGGGTATCGTGGCCGCGCTCCTCCTGATCGATGCCTTCCCTTATACGGGCGCGGCCGACTGGTATCCGGCCTACAAGGAGTTTGGACGGATCGAGGAGCAAAAGGGTTGCGGCCGTCGATGGGGCTGCTGGGAGCATGCGCCGGCCGGTCCGCCCGGCCCGTTCCGGATCGCCGGAATGTTCGTTCCGCCGCCGAAGCCGGCACCCCTGGCGCTCTTCTGCTGCGCCTACAGCCCCGAGTACATGACGCCCGCGGCCGAGGAGGCGTTCTACCCGGCGATGAAGCCGTCCGTGCTCGCCCGGGCGGGTGTGCAGTGGATTGCCTACCCGGGGACCGGCCGCGTCGAGCAGCAGCCGGCCAGGCCTTACGCGTCCTGGTGGGGGGGCAAGGGCAAGCCCGAGCCGCGCAGGTTCGTCCGGGGCGGAGGGGAGATCGCGGTGGAGCTCGACGGCCGGCCCGGCACCGTCCTGGTCCTGGAGATGCACTTCCCCGGCTGGCAGGTGCTCACGCAGGATGGCTGGCGCGACGCCAGACCGAACTGGGAGGGTCTCTTGATGGCGCCGGTGGAGGCGGGCCAGCAGGTGCTCCAGCTCCGGTTCCAGGTCTGGACCCCGGTCCGGATCGCCGGCTGCCTGCTCAGCGTCCTGACGGCGCTCGGTCTCCTGGTCCTGACGCTCATCCCGGCGCGGAGACCGGCGTGACCTCTCTCCGGAAGGCGCTCGCCCTGGTCCCCCTGTCCCTGCCCTTTCTGGCCCTCCCCCTGTTCCTCATCACGACCTCGGGAGAGACCGCGATCCCGCCGCGGGGGGCGGTGCTCGTGACGGCGGCCGTCCTGTTCGCCGTCCTGGCCGGGACCGGAGGGAGGAAGCCGCGGCCCTGGGTCGACCTTCCCCTCGCCACGGCCCTCGGGCTGGCCGCCGGCCACATCCTCTTCGCGCCGGGCCTGCCGCGAGGGCACGACACCGTGCACCACCTCTGGGGCGTCTGGGCCGTGGCACGGGAGGCCGCGGTGGGCGACCCGGCCTCCCTCTGGCTTCACGGGCTCGGCCTGGGGATGCCGGTGCTTCAGTTCTACGGGCCCGGGACCTTCTACTTCACCCTCCCCTTCTCCCTGGCCGGGATGAGCCCGGTCTGGGTGGTCAAGGCGGGCTTCCTGGCCTTCGGATGCCTGGCCGCCATGACCATCTACATAGCGGTGACCCAGTGGACCGAGGACCGTCGCGCCGGCCTAGTGGCGGCGGCGGCCTATGCCTTCGCTCCCTACCGGCTGCTCGATACCCAGTACAGAGCGGCGTTCGCGGAGTGCGCCGCCCTGCTCCTCCTGCCGCTCGTCTTCCTGCTCGGGGCGACCGCGGTGCGGGAGGGGGGATGGCGCCACCTGGCCCTCGCGGCGGTGCCCGTGGCCCTGCTGATCGTCACCCATCCGATCAGCGCCATGATGTCGGCCGTGGGCCTGGGGGTGTGGACTCTTGCCGCTATCGTGGCGGACGGCCGGGCCGGGCTCCGGAGGCTCCCGGCCGTTCTAGGGCGAACCGCGGGCGTCTGGCTCCTCGGGGCCGCTCTGGCAGGCTTCTTCGTGGTGCCGTTCGTCGCGGGGGTGAAGCACCTGGAGGTGGGGCGGATCGCCGAGGGGGGGCAGCGCCACTTCCTCCTGGTGCACGGGCTGGAGCCGCGGGACCTGCTCTGGCGGCGCGCCTGGCCCGTAGTGGGAGTCGCTACCCCCGCCGGGGACCCGGACGAAGGTACGGAGCGGGAGATGCCGTTCTACTTTGGTATGGGGCTCCTCTCGCTCCTGCCGCTGGCCGTGGGGCTGGGGAAGGTGCCGGGGAGTCTTTTCCCTGGGAGCGCCGGCATCCTGCCGGCATCTTTTCCTGACAAAGGCCGGCAGGATGCCGGCGCTCCCAGAGAAAAAGCCGCCCTCGCCGTGGTGGTCCTGGCCGCCCTCCTCCTGTCCATGGGCAAGCTGGCCGGGTGGATCTCCCTCTGGGTCCCGGCGCTCGCTTCCATCCAGTTCCCCTGGCGGTTCCTGGGCCTCGCCACATTCGGAGCGGCGGCGTGCGCGGGCTTCGCGGCGGCCCGGCTCCTGGACGCTTGGCGCGGCCGCCGCTGGGCCTTCCTGGTGCCGGGTGCGATCGCGGCGCTGCTGATCCTCGACGCCTGGCCCTACACCGGCGCTCCCGACTGGTACCCCTCCTACGAGCGGTTCGGGTGGCTCCACAGGCCGGACCCGGACTGCGGCCGCTCCTGGGGGTGCTGGGACCACGAGCCGGTCGATCCCCCGTTCCGCGCCGCCGGGCTGTTCCTCCCGCCGCCGAGCGCGGACACGGAGACTGGACTCTTCTTCCGCGCCTATCCCGAGTACATGACCCCGGCCACCAACGCCGCCTTCTCGCCGGTGGGGCAGCACGACGTCCTCTCCCGGGCCGGCGTGGGGCTCTTCGTCGGGCCGGTGAGCCAGCATTTCGTGAGGCTGAACGCGGCGCCGTACGCCGCCTGGCTCGGGAAGCGGAAGAGGGTCGAGCCTCTGCGCTTCACCCGGGGAGGCGGAGAGATCTCGGTCGAGCTGAACGGCCGGCCTGGGACCGTCCTGGTCCTCGAACAGTACTTCCCCGGCTGGCAGGTGCTCGGCAAGGCGGGATGGAAGGAGGTCCAGCCGACCCGGGCCGGCCTTCTCAAGGCCCGGGTCACGGCGGGCCAGCGGGAGGTCCGCTTCCGCTTTCACCGCTGGACCCCGCCCCGGATCGCGGGCTGGCTGCTCACCAGTCTGACCGCAATATCCCTCCTGGGACTCGCTCTGCGGCGGTCTTCCAGATGATCCCCCCGCAGGGGCTGGTGATCGTGGCGGCGGCCCTCCTCTTCGCCGTGGTGGCCGGGCTCGGCGGGCGGAAGCCCCGGCCCTGGCTCGACCTGCCCCTCGCCATCGTCCTGGGTCTCGCCGCGGGCCACCTGCTCCTCTCTCCGGGCATCCCGCGCGGGCACGACACGATGTCCCACATCTGGGGCGTCTGGGCCGTGGGGCAGGAGGCAGCCGGCGGGGATCTGGCCGCGCTCTGGCTCCACCGCCTCGGCCTGGGCATGCCGCTCCTCCAGTTCTACGGGCCGCTGGCCTTCTACGCCACCCTCCCCTTCTCCCTGGCGGGCCTGAGTCCGGCGGACGCCCTCAAGGCCGGGTTCCTGGGCTTCGGAGCGCTGGCCGCGGTCTTCATGTATGCCGCGGTCTCGCGCTGGACCGGCGACCGCCGCGCCGGCTTGGTGGCCGCGGCGGCCTACGCCTTCGCGCCCTACCGGCTGCTCGACACCCAGTACCGCGGCGCCTTTGCCGAGAGCGCCGCCCTGGCCCTCCTTCCCCTGGTCTTCCTCCTCGCAGGAGAAGCCGCGCGGCAGGGGGGAAGGCGCCGGATGGCCGCGGGGGCGGCGGTCGCGGCCCTGCTGGTCCTCACCCATCCGATCAGCGCCCTGATGACGGCCCTGGGCCTGGGGATCTGGAGCCTTCCCGAGGCCCTGAGGGACTGGCGCACGGCTTGGCGCAAAATCCTGCGGCTGGCCGGCGTCTGGGTCCTGGGGATCGCCCTGGCCGGGTTCTTCGTGGTGCCGTTCCTCTCCGAGGTGAAGCACCTGGACGTGGGCCGGCTCGCCCGGGGCGAGGAGCGGAGCATCTTCTCCGAGTACGGGCTCCGCCCCGGCGAGCTGCTCCACCGGCGCGCCTGGACGGAGCTTCAGCCCACCATCCCCAAGGTCGATCCGAGGAACGGGACCGAGGAGGAGATGCCCTACTACTTCGGCCTAGTCCTCCTCGGGCTGCTTCCGCTCGGCCTTGGCAGGAAGGCGCCGAAGGGGCTGCCCTGGCTCTGCCTCGCCGCTCTCGCCCTGGCCATCGATCCCGTGTGCTCTTGGCTCGCGGCCATCTTTCCGCCGCTGGCGGCGATCCAGTTCCCCTGGAGGTTCCTGGGCCTGGCCTCATTCGGTGCGGCTGCGGCGGCAGGGGTCGCGGCAGCCCGCCTTCTGGATATCGACCAGCGCTGGACGGTTCTGGTGCCGGGCGCTCTCGCCGCTCTCCTGATGCTCGACGCCTTCCCCTACACCGGCGCGCCCGACTGGTATCCGGGCTACCGGGGCTTCGGCTACGTCCGGCGGTCCGAAGGCCGCTGGGAGCACGTGCCGGTCGATCCCCCCTATCCGCTCCGGGTGTCCGGGCTGTTCCTGCCACCCGCCCGGGGGGTGGGGACGCTCGGTGACGTATCCCTCTTCTGCTGCTCCTACCCGGAGTTCCAGACCCCCGCCGTCCGCGTCTCCTTCTCTCCGACGCGGAACCGGGAGGTGCTCGCCCGGGCCGGCGTCGGGCTCTTCGTCGGACCCGGTGCTCAGAGGCTCGTTCGGCTGGACCCGGAGCCGTACGCCTCCTGGCGCCGGGAACGGGGTCAGTCTCAGCCGCGGAAGTTCAAACGGGAGGGTGGCGAGGTCGTGGTCGAGCTGGATGGCCAACCCGGGGTCGTGGTGGTCCTGGAGCAGTACATCCCCGGCTGGCAGGTGCTCGCGAAGGACGGCTGGCGCGAGGCCGAGCACACCCGGACCGGCGTGCTGAGGACCCGGGTGGCCGCGGGTCAGAGGGAGGTGCGCTTCCGCTTCCAGCGCTGGGGGTGGTCGCGGACCGCCGGCTGGCTGCTCACCGGCTTGGCGTCGCTGGCCGTCCTGGCCCTGTGCGCGCTCCCGACTCGTCGGAAAGAGGACCTTCCGCGTCGCCGTGGATGAACTGCTGCACCCGGGGGTCCTCCAGCCGCTTGAACTCCTCGGGAGGAGCCGAGGCGATGATCTGCCCCTTGTTGATCATGGCGACCCGGTCGCCGATCCGGAACGCGCTCGCCATGTCGTGGGTGATGGTGACCGTGGTGGTCTTGAGCCGGTCGTTGAGGTCCACGATGACCTCGTCGACAAGCGCCGTGGTGACCGGGTCGAGGCCGGTCGTCGGCTCGTCGAAGAGGAGGATCTCCGGGCTGTGGGCCACCGCGCGGGCGAAGCCCACCCGGCGCCGCATGCCGCCCGAGAGCTGGGACGGGAGCTTCTCCTCCACCCCTTCCAGGCGGACCATGGCGAGGCACTCCTTGACCCTCTCGTCGATCTCCCCGCGGCTCATCTTCTTCAGCCGCTGGAGCGGGAACGCCACGTTCTGCCAGATCGTCATCGAGTCGAAGAGCGCCCCTTCCTGGAAGGACATGCCGAACTTGCGCCGGAACTCGGTGATCTCCCGGTTGCCGAGCCGCTCGACCGCGACGCCGTCGACCTCGACCGTGCCCGAGTCGGGCCGCAGCAGTCCGATGATGTGCTTGAGGAGGACGCTCTTGCCCGTGCCCGAGCCGCCGATGATGACCAGCGACTCGCCGGCAGCCACCTCCAGGTTCGTCCCGTCCAGCACCAGCTTGGGACCGAAGGACTTGTAGAGGTCCCGGATGCGGATCTTGACCTGTTCGGGTCTCAGAAAATCGGGCATCAGAAGAGGAGCCGCGTGAGGAAGAAGTCCGAGACCAGGATGGCGATGCTCGCCACCACCACGGCGGCGGTGGTGGCGCGCCCCACCCCTTCGGCGCCGCCGCTCGTGTAGAACCCCTGCTGGCACCCGATGGCCGCCATCAGGAAACCGAACACCGCCGCCTTGATGAGACCCGAGAACACGTCGTTCAGGTCCATGAACTGGAAGCTCCGGTCGGTGTAGCTCACCGGGTTGGCGCCCATCAGCACCACGGCCACGAGGTAGCCGCCCAGGATGCCCACGCCGTTGGCCATGACGACCAGCAGGGGGAGCATGATCGTGGTCGCCCAGACCCGGGGCACGACCAGGTAGTGCACGGGGTCGGTGGCCATGACTTCGAGGGCGTCGATCTGCTCGGTGACGCGCATGGTGCCCAGCTCCGCACCCATGGCCGAGCCCGCGCGGCCGGCCACGATGAGGCCGGAGAGCACCGGCGCCAGCTCGCGGACCATGGAGAGCGACACGCCCGAGCCCACGAAGCTCTCGGCGTTGATGCGCCGCAGCACGGTGAACATCTGGAGCGCCATGACCATGCCGGTGAACATGGCCGTCAGGAGGACGACCGGGATGGAGTTGAACCCCACCTTGACCATCTGGCGGAACAGCTCCCGCACGTCATAGGGAGGCCGCGGAGTCCAGGCGAAGATCCGGCCCACGAGCTGGAAAAACCGGCCCATCTCCAGGAAGAAGCTCTCGAAGGCCGTGGGCATCTTCATCCATCCTCCCGAGTAAAGCGCGTCACCAGCTCCTCGATCCGGCCGCCGCGCAGGTAGCGGCGCGGCAGGCGCAGGCCGAGGTGGCAGAGGATCTCCCAGGAGATCGTGCCGGCGTGGTTGGCCAGTTCCAGCGCCGTGATCTCCTCCCTCCCCTGCCGGCCGAGGAGGACGACCTCGTCCCCCGGCTCGGCGCCGGTCCCGGTCACGTCGAGAAGCGTCATGTCCATGGTCACCGATCCGGCGACCGGCACCCGCCGGCCGCGCACCAGGGCCTCGGCCTTGCCGGTCAGCCGCCAGGCGTAGCCGTCCGCATATCCTACCGGCACGACCGCGATCCGGCTGTGGCGTCGCGTGACCGTCTTCCCGCCATAGGAGAGAGGCGTCCCCGCCGGGACCTCCCGGAGCTGGACGATGCTCGCCCGCACCGACATGACCGGGCGCAGTCCGTCAGCTTCCTTCGAAGGCGGCTCCCCGGGCCGTTCCGCGGGATCGATGCCATAGATGCCGATGCCCAGCCGTACCAGCGTGAAGCGGCTCTGGGGACGGTAGAGCGAGGCGGCGCTGTTCGCCATGTGGATCTCGATCCGGTCCCGTTCCTCCCCGGTGAGAAGGGCGAGCACCTCGGCGAAGCGCTCCGCCTGCAGGTCGTTGCGCGGGCTGGCGAGGTCGTCCGCATCCCCGAAGTGCGAGAGCAGCCCGGCGAA
>DATMER010000035.1:0-43269 GCA_035556715.1 Thermoanaerobaculia bacterium | reverse complement strand
GGATAGCTGCGGGTGGCAACACCGGCACCGAACTACAGGAGCGGTCCTGAACGTCGGTGTCCCGAAGAGCCGGATGTGCGCCCACAAGTCCGGTTCTGTGAGAGCCGGGGGAGTGCAAACTCCCCTGGCTACTCGACCGCTTGAGGCTCCGGGTTCGGCACCTTCGGTAGCTCACTCAACAATGCCAACCTTCCCGCGATTACAAGCAGGAAGCCAAGGGCAAAGCAAACAGTAATAATCAAGAGCAAGCTGATCGCGTTCAATGCTTTGTTAATTTCTCCAAGAAGCGGCGCGTATTTCACAAGAAGGAAGCCGCACACTGGCACCATAATACCCAATATATCAACTACGGCCTCTCGCTTGACGCGACTCTTCAGAACCGCCATGAAGAGCAAAAAAGAAAAGATCCCTAGGATAATTACCGCGGCGACTAGAGGCGTGATCTGGCTAGACTTGAGACCCACATACTCATGCTGATACCAATTTACATAGATTCGGGCTGGCACCCAAGGCGAGAGAAAAAGCAACACCGCGGAAAGGCGAAGGCGCATGACATCATCCATCTGACCTGCAAGTGCCGTCACTCCTGAGTACCAAAGCAGAGCAGCTCCCATCAGTATCAGAAGCCAAGTAAGTAGTATTGCTGTCTTGGCGATCCAATTTGTACTGACGGAAATTTCCGCAAGTGTGCTACGCATACGCATAGAGTTAAAATACTTGACTGCACTTCCCGTTGGCGAGACCTGCTTAACCCTGCTTGGTGAAAAGCAACTAGCTATCTTGTCGAACTGTATAGTGTCAGGGTGAGATTCTGTTCTCAATCTGGTCTCGGCGCAGAGCCATTGGCAAGCATCGGGAAGTTCATATGGCTGGTAGCGTCGATCCCCCGTTGAATCTTCAATGGTAACCAGAGTTCCTAACACAAGTAGAATCACGAGACAGAACCTGGAGACCAATCCAGTTTTACGAATGATGTCTAATCGAACGCTCGCCAAGAAAAGGCCAACGGCAACGGGAAAGAATAGATGGTGGGTAAGCCCATAAGTCAAATGATTCTTTAGCCAGTTGATAGTGTATAACCTACAGCTTCCATCAGCTCCACCAAGAATATAGAGCGGAATGCTCCAAAGCAAGCTAAGAATGAGCATCCCCCAGAAACCCAGCAGGAACTTACCGAATGGCGTGATGGTTGCATGTCTCATCGAATCCACGCACTTGTTCGTAAATTAAAATCGGTTTCTGCCGCCGAACGGTTACGCTGCTCAGCGGCCGGAAAGCGGAGCTTTTTGGTCCGCTGGAGCAGCTGGGTTGGGCGCTGGCCACACTTGTACTAAATGCCCCATGTTGGCCCAAGGATATGGATAGAGGTACCAGACCTCGTTGAAGGGATGTGCAGTTTCTCTTAGTAGGTCTCGGGCTAACTCGACTTCCTCGCCATCCGGCATAACGCTAATCATACGAAGTTCATAGGCAAGCAGCATTAGCTTGGAATTCGTAGGCTTATGGTACCGCTTCTGTAGCTTTGCTGAAATCGCATTGCGCAGAAGGAGTCTCTGTTGAGTCGAAGAGAACAAAATGCTCTCCGAGAATCTGAGGCGTCCAGGCATGGTCGGTGGAGAGAACCTATCAAAGATAAACCCAAGCTCCGGATGAGGAGAGTCGGGTCTTGCTTTGCGAAGCAATACGCCCTCAATGGGCAGATTCTGGATCTCCTCTGTGTCCTGTTCAAGTAGCTGGATGAGTTCCTTGATGATCTGCTGGCCGCCGGAACTTAGAGCTTTTGGGAACATAGATAATTGGTAGTTGTGTACTACTTGAGTGTCCACGCCGGCAAGGTAATCGGGTACGCCACCCAACTCTTTTAGCAGAGCCTCCGTGTAGTCCTGCTGAATGCGGTATTGTTGGGCATGCATGGGATCGACAACCTCGATAAGCTCGATCCCCCAAGGCTGGTCACCTTCACGAGTTGTGAAGTCCGGCCAAGGCTCATTCTTCTCTACCCCAACGAGTTCTCTGTTGATAAAATGGGCCATGGCCCCTGCAAACTTTCTAGCCACATTCGTTTCGAGGTCAGCCTGATCTGCGGGCAGGGGCTCAATCTCTACTCGGGCCGGGCCGTGTTTAGGGAAGACCACCCAACCAGCAGGAGGGACAGGCTTTCTGGGTCGCTTGCTTTCGCTTGCCATATACGAGTTCTCTGCGCCCAACTCTGTGTAGCTTCGCGCCTCCGCCTGCGTATAGGCCAGACTCCCAAGGCGCCGGTCCCCCGGCGGATGTGGTCGTCCCCTCTGCAACAGTCAGGAGTACAACAACTTCGAGAGTTTAAGCCCGTGCTGGTAACGAGTCAATCCAAGCCTCCAAGCCGGGAACTCTCCTACCCCTCCTGGAGATCAGGGGATTCCTGCCTATCCGAATTTCCAGGCCCAGGACATCTCTCTTGCAGGGAGAGGCGTACGACCAAGGTATGGTAGTGCTCCGGCCGATAAGGAGGCTCGCGGCAGGGGGAGTGGAAGCTTATACAGTTGATCATAGGCTGATATGGCGGCGTAGCGCCGCACCGCTCCGCGCAGAAAAGACAATGACTTGCCATGCATCTCCTAGGACGGCTTCTAGGCTCGGCATGCCACGGATAGGCCGCGGTGCTTATCCATCACAGATCGGCGGCTCTCTATAACTTTTCGCTGACTCGGCAAGGCTATGGCCGTGTCGCCGCAATGCTTTGGCGGCTCCCCATAGCCATCGCCGTCTCCCGAAACCTATCGGCCTCTCGCCACAACGGTCGCCGTGTCACTCAACCTATCGCAAGCTCCCCCGCAATCCATCGGCGACTCTCCATGGCCTATCGGCGAGACCCGAAATCCATGGCCGTGTTGCCCCAACCGATCGGAGACTCGGACAACCTGTCGGCGACTCTCCCTGACCTGTCGGCGACTGCCCCTGGCTATCGCCGTCTCCTCAAATTCCGTCGGCGGCTCCCGAAGTCCGTCGGCGGCTCGCCGATAGTCATGGACGCTTGCCAACCGGTTACGGAGGGAGGCCGATCGGTTACGGAGACACGCCTATGCCTTATGGAGCTCGCCGAAATCCATCGGCGGCGGCCAATTGGTTCCGCGCACTCGTGCCGGATGGTTCCAGGTAAATTCTCGTATCGGTGATACGACAATTCCCGATCCGGGAAGACCTCGCCGCCGTTGATTCTCGCGACGTGTAGCGACAATCGAAAGGCCGGGGTAATAGCTCAGCTCGCTGCAAGGGGAAGGAAAAAGGAGGGGGCGCGACTCGGCGCGCCCCCTCGGGGAGGTCAACTATCGAAGGCCCAGCGCGATATGAGCCGGGGACCAGCCGAGGGGCCGTGGGTGATGGGGTTCATGCGTTTGCCACGTGGTCGACGAGCGCCCTCAGGGGAGTCACCCTGACTCGTTCCCGGATCGGATAGACCTCCGCCACCGGTGCCACCACCCAGGCCTCTTCTATATCCAGATCATCGAGGGCGCTCCAGAAGCCACGGGAAACCGCGGGGGCCGTGGAGGCCTTGCACTCGACGGCGATCCGCCGCCGGCCCCGCTCCAGGATGAGGTCGATTTCCGCCCCGTCCGAGGTGCGGTAGAAGCCGGCCTGCCAGCCGGGCAGGGCGGCGATCACGTTCTCGATCACCAGCCCCTCCCACGATGTGCCGCAGACGGGATGGGCCAGCACGTTGTCGAGACTGTCGATCTGGAGCAGGCTGTGCAGGATGCCCGAGTCCCGGAGGTAGACCTTCGGCGACTTGACGATCCGCTTCTTGGTGTTGGCCGCGAAGGGCTCCAGGAGACGCACCATGAAGGTCTGGGTGAGCAGGTCGAGATAGGACCGGACCGTGGTGTGGCTGACTCCCAGTGCCGCGCCGAGCTGCGAGCTGTTGAGCGTCTGCCCGTGAAGGTGGGCCAGCATGCGCCACAGGCGGTGGAGCGTCGCGGCGGGGACGTTGAAGCCGAGCTGCGGGATGTCCCGCTCCAGGAACGTCCGGGTGAAGCTTTCGCGCCAGGCGCGGCTGCTCTCGTCGCTGGCAGCGAGGAAGCTGCGGGGAAACCCACCCCGGAACCAGAGGCGGGGGATCGCCCCCGGATCGTCCTTGGGGATCTCGCTCGCCAGGAACGGCGTCAGCTCCAGGTAGGTGATCCGGCCCGCCAGGGTCTCGGAGGTCTGCCGGAGGAGGTCGCGCGAGGCGGAGCCCAGGAGAAGGAACTGCCCGTTGCGCCGCTCCTCGTCGGCCAGGCTGCGCAGCAGGGGAAAGATCTCCGGGATTCTCTGGATCTCGTCGAGGCAGAAGAGAGACGCGGTGCCCTGCGAGCGTTGCAGGCTGAAGAAGAGCTCGGGATCGCGCAGCTTGTTCAGGTCGGACGGCCGCTCCAGGTCGAGGTAGACGACCCCGGGAAGGCTCCCGACGGTCTCGCGGACCAGCGTGGTCTTGCCACATTGGCGCGGCCCCAGGACCGCCACCACGGGGAAGTCCGCCAGCCGCGCCTCGATCTGGCCCTGGATCTTGCGAGGGAGATAGTAACCCTGCATTTTGAAAGTCTAGCTTTCAATTTGCGGGGTTACAAGCCACCTACTCTCCGCCCGACAGGTCTTCCAGCGTCCGCCCCGAAGCCAGCCACTCGTTGATCCACTGGGGGCGCTTGCCGCGGCCGGACCAGGTCAGGGCGGTGTTCTCGGGGTGGCGGAAGCGCACCGAGGTGGCGGGCACCCGGGCGCGCTCACGTCCGCGCTCCTGCTTCAGAAGCTCCTCGAACGTCATGCCGAGACTGCCGGCGAGCTCGCGCATCTGGGCGAGCACCCGCTCCCGGTCTGCCTCCCGGCGCCCGATGATCTCCTGCTCGATCTCCCGCGCCAGGGCCTGCAGCTCTTCGAGGGAGAGCTTGGAAAGGTCGATTTTGGCCATGGAATCTCCTCCTCAATAGGGTGGCAACACTCCGAGCAGGTCGTCGCGCTCCTCATGGCTGAGGAAGGCCGCGGCCACCGCGCTCTCCTGCATCTTCCTCAGGTCGTGCTCGCTCAGGCCCAGCTCCTCCTGCGCGATCCGGTACTCGTGAGCGAGGTCGATGCCGCTGATGCTCGGGTCGTCGGTGTTCAGGGTGACGGCCAGCCCGCGGGCGAGCAGGGCCGGCAGAGGATGGGATCGAAGGTCGGGCACGGTGCTCGTCTGGACGTTGCTGGTGGGGCAGACCTCCAGGGGGATCTCCCGCTCGGCCAGCAGATCCAGCACCGCGGGGTCCTCGATCGCCCGGATGCCGTGCCCGATGCGCTCCGCGCCCAGGCCGAGCACCGCCTGCCGGACGCTCTCCGCCCCGGCCGCTTCGCCGGCGTGGGCGATGACGCGGAGCCCGGCATCCCGCGCCTTGCGGAAGTGGTCCACGAACAGGTCGCCGGGGAAGCGGGCCTCGTCTCCGGCCAGGTCGAGCGCCACGATCCCCCGGTCCCGGAAGCGGATGGCCGTCTCCAGCTCGGTCCATCCCCGCTCGGGTCCGTAGTGGCGGGAGATGATGCCGATGAGCTTGGCCCGGACCGGGAGGTCATGAGCCGCTTCGAGGGTATCGCACGCCGCTTCGGTCACGCCGAAGGGGTCGAGCTTGTGGTGCTCGGCCATGAAGGCGGGGCTGAAGCGCAGCTCGATGTAGTCGATCTCCTCGCGGACCGCATCCTCCAGGTTCTCGCGGACGATCCGACGCACGGCGTCGTAGTCGACCATGACCCGCCGGAGCATCTCGAACTTGGCGATGAAGTCCATGAGGCTCGGCTCCCGGCCCACGACCTGGACATAGGGCCGGATGCCCTCGACCGTCCAGGCCGGAAGCTCCACCTTGTGCTGGCGGGCGAGGTCGAGCACGGTCTTGAGGCGGACGTTGCCATCCAGGTGGCGGTGCAGCTCGACCAGGGGGTAGCCGTTTCGCATGGGACGGGGATTTTAGCCGAGGACCTCACCCCCTGTCCCCCTCTCCCATCTCCCGCCCTGCCTGCCCCGGGAGAGGGGGAACGTTGCTGGGACGATCTTGCCTTCGATCAGGCACGGCTGCCTCAAATACGTCCCCCCTCTCCCGGCGGGGGGCGGAAGGGAGATGGGAGAGGGGGACAGGGGGTGAGGTCTCCTACCTGCACCCCGCCCCGACGCACTTCCGCAGCCCGGCCAGCCGTCTGGCCAGGTCGGCCCGCACCTTGGACAACGCCGGCGCCTTGTGCCGGCTCTGGAGCTGGCCGGGGTCCGCCTTGAGGTCGTACAGCTCCCGGTTGCCGTTGCGGTACTCGATCCACATCCAGCGGGAGGTGCGAACCGCCTCGTAGGAGGGGCGGGCGGAGTTGCGGCTCAGGCCCTCGACCAGCAGCGCCCGGTCCTGCCCCTGGGACGGGTCCAGCGCCAGGGGAAGGAGATTGTGGCCGTCCATCTTCCTCCGGGCAGCGACCCCGGTCAGAGCTACGATCGTCGGGGCGAGGTCGATGTTCGAGACCGGCTGGAGCGCCGTCCGTCCCTTCGGGAACCCTCCGCCCCGGACGATCAGGGGCACGTGCACGGCCTCTTCATAGGGGAGGAGCTTGCCGTCCATGATCCGGTGCTGGCCGTGGAAGAAGCCGTTGTCCGAGGTGAAGACGATCACGGTCCGGTCGAGCTCGCCGGTCTCTTCCAGGACGCCGGCCAGCCGCTCGACCAGGTCGTCGATCGCGAGGAGCGACTCGAGCTGGGAGCGGTAGGTGCGGAGGATCGAAGCCCGCTTGGCCTCGCTCAGCCGGGGGAGCTTCCGGATGTGGGGTGGCTTGTCCTGGACGTCCGCTTCATCAAAAGCAGTTGTTCCCGTCGAGTGGGGCAGCGGCTCGCGGGCGAACCGGCCGGCGTGGCGCGGGGCTGGCCGCGGGGGCGTCCCCTTGCCCGCTTCGTCGCTCCGCTCCTGGTGCGGGGCGACCGGGGCCACGCTCAGGAAGAAGGGATCGCCGGAGCGGATGAAGTCGCGCAGGATCTCCTCCGCCTTTACGGCCAGCACGTCGGTCTGGTAGTCGTCCGTGGCCTTGCCGTAGTGAACCCGCTCGCCGTCGTCGATCACGGTGTAGTCGTACATCCGGTAGGTGCTCGGGTCGGAGAGCCCGAACCAGCGCGACCAGCCGGCGGGCACTTCCGGCCCGGTGTAGCCGTTCAGATACTTGCCGACATGGCCGGTCGCGTACCCTGCTTCCTGAAGCCAGACCGGCAGCGTGTTCGAATGGTCCAGCCGGCTGTAGCCCCCTTCCGGGGGATTGTTCCCCATCACCTTGTGGTTGTGCGCGTACTGCCCGGTGAGGACCGTGGCCCGGGACGGGCAGCAGATCGGGTATGAGACGGAGGCGTTCGCAAAGGTCGTCCCCTCCCGGCCCAGGAGCCGTTGAGTCTTCTCCAGGACCCGCATGGATTCGAGGGTCTGGTCGTCGGTCAGGATCAGGAGGACGTTCGGCCGCTCCGGTGCTGAACCGGTAGCTGAACCGGTCATGGCCAGGAGGAGCGGGAGGAGGAGGGGCAACAGCAGGCGTCTCATGCCGCCATGATAGCCCGCGGCTGGTAGAGTAGGCGGTCCCGGATGGATGGGATGATGGATGGGATAGCCCATGGAAGCCTTCGAGAAGCCGCCGAAAGAAGTCGTAAGGAAGCAGCGCCGCGTCGCGGAGAAGCTGCGCCTCGACCGCATCCAGCGGCACATCTTCCTCTGCTGCGACCCGACCAAGCCCAAGTGCGCCAACCGCAAGGACACGATCCGCGCCTGGAAGTACCTCCAGAAGCGGCTCAAGGAGCTGGGTCTGGCCAGGAAGGGGGGCGTCTACGCCACCCGGGCCAACTGCCTGGACCTCTGCACCGGCGGACCCATCGCCGTCATCTACCCCGATGGAATCTGGTACGGGCACTGCGACCCGCCGGTCCTGGAGCGCATCCTCCAGGAGCACCTGATCGGCGGAAAGGTCGTGCGCGAGTACCGCATCCTCGAACGGCCGCTCCCGGAGCGCCCCCTCACGGACGAAGAGCTCGGAGACGATTGAGCATGAAGCGAATCTCTCTCCTCCTGTGCCTTGTGCTCGCCGCCTGCGCCTCGCCGGGGACGAGGACCCCCGCCGATGCCCCCGTCGAAGGGACGCGCACCGCGGTCTTCCTGCACATCAACGACGTCTATCGCATCGAAGGGGTCGAGGACGGGCAGGCCGGCGGGCTGGCCCGGCTTCGCACCCTGCGCAAGGAGTTGGAGGAGAAGCACCCGGACCTGCTGTTCCTCCACGGCGGCGACTTCCTTTTCCCCTCCTTCGCGAGCCGCATGTACAACGGTAAGCAGATGGTCGAGGTCCTGAACGTCCTCGACGGGAACAGCGCGTTCGACGACCGGATGCTCGTGGTCTTCGGCAACCACGAGCTCGAGAAGAAGAGTCTTCAGGACGCGGCGATGCTCGACAAGCGGATCGAGACGTCGCAGTTCCGCTGGCTGGGGGGCAACCTCGTCTTCAAGAACGGGGAGGACGGCAAGCCGCTCGTCGACGCTCCCAACCTGGCGCGGACCGCCCTGGTCGAGAGCGGCGGCATCCAGATCGGGATCTTCGGAGTCACCATTCCCACCGCCGCGGATTACGTGGAGCGGTTCGACGATCCGATCGAAACGGCGCGGGAGCTGACCGCCGAGCTGCGCGGCCAGGGGGCCGAGGTGGTGGTGGCCCTGACCCATCTCAACGCGGCGGACGACCGGCGCCTCCTGGAGACGCTTGGGGATGCCGGGCCGGACCTGATCCTCGGCGGCCACGACCACGAGAAGATGGCCATCGACGTGGGGCGGCGCCGGATCTTGAAGGCCGATGCCGACGCCCGCACGGCAACGGTAGTCCGGCTCTCGGTGGGCCGGGACGGCCGCGTGAACGTCTCGCACGACTTCCGGAATCTGGATCGCCGGCTGGTCCTGCCGGACCCGGACACCCTGCAACTGGTCGGAGACTGGCAGGCGAAGCACGAGCAGGAGTTCTGCACCAAGGCCGGCTCTCCCCCGGGCTGCCTGGGGGAGATCTACGGCCTCACCCGCACCCTGCTGGAAGGCGAGGAGAACAAGATCCGCGGCTCCGAGACTTCGCTGGGGAACTGGGTGACGGACCAGATGGTCCAGACGATGAAGGATTGCGGCGCCCAGGCGGCCTTCATCAACTCAGGTACCCTGCGGCTGAACCAGGACCTCTCCGCGGGTACCCGGATCACCCGCCGCCACGTCGAGGAGCTGTTCGGCTATGAGACCCCGCTGCGCCTGATCCGGATCGACGGCGCCACGCTCCAGAAGGTGGTGGATCACGCGGTGCAGAACTGGCCCGGGAGCGGGAGCTGGCTTCAGATCTCGGGGTTTGCCTACGACCACGATCAGAACGCCAAGGCTGCCCGGAACCTGACCCTCCTCGCTCCTGAAGGGGCACGGCCGGTCCGCCCGGACGAGACGATCCTGGTGGCGACCAACGACTATCTCGTGAACCCGGAAGTCGGGGACAAGAAGCAGGACGGCTACACGATGCTGAGCCTGGAGCAGAAGGTGGCGGGCTGCGCCGCGGACGGCCGCGACCTCAAGAAGGTGGTCGAGGCCGCCCTCCGGGCTGCCGGCACCTCCGTCTTCGAAGGTGGAGGGATCGCGCCGCAGGCCGAAGGGCGGATCTGCCAGCCGAACGACAACCGGCTGTGCAAGGCCGTGGGGTCCAGTTGATCCCATCCCCTCTCTCCCCGACCCTCTCCCCCGCCTGCGCGGGGAAGAGGGAGCCGTACTAGGACTAGAACAGAGGACCGCTTCCCGCTTCGCCGAGCATCGCTGAGCGCACGAGAGGGATCGGCGGCCCGCCGTAGGAGAGGAAGCGGTCGTGGAACTCGCGCCAGGCGGCCCGGCCACCGCGGGGCGCGGTCCAGTCCTCGCGCAGCCGGCGCACCATCAGCTTGCCCAGCGTGTAGTTCAGGAAGCCCGGGTCGAACGTGCCGCGCGCAGCCTGTTGCCGGGCGCTGGCCGGATCCTGGAAAGCCTTCTCCCGGAACATCCGCTCCGCCTCCGCCACGGTCATCCCGCCGGTGTGGAGGCCGATTGCCACCAGGTAGCGGACGTTGCGCAGCAGGGCGTTCTGGAGCTGGCCGATGCGGGTTTTAGCGTCCCCCGCTCCGAAGCCGGCCTCCCAGATCAGCTCCTCGGAGTAGTGAGCCCATCCCTCGGCGAAGCCGTAGCCCACGAAGAGCCTCCCGACCAGGGATTCGGCGCGGTTCGAGTGCAGGAACTGCAGGAAGTGCCCGGGCCAGACCTCGTGGGCCGTGACGAACAACAGGTCCGCCTCGCCCGGGAGGTAGGCGGCGCGCTCGTCCGGCGACCAGGAGGTGTCCGGGGGCGAGATGTAATAGATCGCGGGCAGGTGACGATCGTAGGGGCCGGGGATGTCGATGTAAGCCGAGTTCCAGCGCTGGTAGGGGGGCGCCTCCTCGACCTGCGCCTGCTCGTCGCCGGGGATGCTGACCAGCCCGGCCTCCTCCACGAAGCGGCGCAGCCCCGCGAGCTGGCGACGGGCGCCCCCGACCGGACCCTCCGGCGGCTTCTCGGCCTGCACCCGGGCGAGGCACTTCTGGATCGACACACCGGGAGCCCAGGCCGCGCACGCCTCGCGCAGCGCCTCCAGATTGCGCTCCAGCTCGCGGCGTCCGGCCGCTTCCAGCTCCGCCAGGGGGACGTCGACCCGCTCGCTGTCGCGCAGCATCCTCAGGAAGAGGTCGGGACCGAGGGCGAAGCCCTCCTCGGGAGAGGAGGCGACCTGGCCTTCGAACCAGGCGCCCAGCTCCCGCACCGCGGCGGCGGCCGCGGCATTCGCTTCGCGGAACGCGGCTTGGAGCCCGGGGTCCTCCACGGCGGCGAAGACGGGCGGGACGTCGCTTTCGAAGTAGCCGGCGAGGCCGCTGAAGGACATCCTGCCGAGCTCGGCGAAGGTCTTCGGCATTGGGGTCCGAAGATTGGCGCGGACCTGGGCCGCGGTCGCCGGGACCGCCCGGGCATACTCGACGTAGGCGCGCATCCGCTGCTCCAGAGGAGCGTAATTGCGGGTCAGGTAGAGGGCCGGGTCCATGGGGCCGGCGTAATAGATCGGGTTGCGCCAGGGCCAGCCGGCCTCGACCCAGAAGAGGTCGCCGTCGATCTGGGCGGCCACGGCCTCGCGCTCGACGCGGCGGCGCTCGTCCAGGCAGTCGGGGTCGAAGGCCAGGGCGCGCTCCCGCTCGCCGCGCAGCCAGTCGGCCCGCGACTCGATCCCCTCGGGGCTCCAGTCCGGCAGCCGGCCGTCATGCTCGTGCTTCCCCGCCCATTGGGAGAAGGTGGGGTTGCGCTCAAAATAACCCTCCAGGAACGACTCGACGAACCGGTCCCAGGCGGGCGCCACGGCCGAGACGTCCAGGCAGGGAAGACCCTTCGCTTCCACGTCCATGACGGGGGAGTTTATCGGAAGCGCACGCTCCCGCGGGCGATCGGGTAGGATTTTCCCGCAGTCGATCCCACAGGAGACCACTCATGGCGGAGCAGAGCTACGCGACCCACCGCAAGATCGTCCCCGGCTTCCACTTCGTGACGCTGGGCATCCTGACCGTCAATCTCGTCTGGGCGCTGTACCGGCTCTTCCGGGGGTATCCAGGGATTGAAATCCACTTCTTCGACCGGCTGCTGGCGGTTCTGGTCGCCGGGGCGTTGCTCGGTCTTGCCTACTACGCCCGGATGTTCCCGCTGAGGGTACAGGACCGGGTGATCCGCAACGAGATGCAGGTCCGGCTGGCCACGGCGCTGCCGCCGGACCTCCGGGCACGGATCGGCGAGCTCCGGCGGGGACAGATCATCGCCCTGCGCTTCGCGGCCGACGAGGAGCTTCCCGAGCTGACGCGGCAGGTCCTGGACGGGCGCCTGAAGAAGTCGGACGAGATCAAGCGGGCGATCCGGAGCTGGCGGGCGGACGATCTGAGGGCCTGAGGAAAAAGCGAAAGGGCGGGTCCAGGACCCGCCCCCTTGGATCGCATCGAAGATGAGCCGTTACGGCTGCGGCGGCTTGTTCTCTTCCTCGCCCGCGTCGTCGGCCTTGTCCTCGCCCGGCATGTTTATGTCCACGTCGGGCACGGTGATCTCCTTCTTCTCGGTCGTCACGTCCACATCGGCCGCGTCGACGTCATACTCGGGCATGTTGCCGCCCTCGGCGGAAACATCGACGTCAGGCATCTCGCCCTCTTCGGTCTGGCGCACCCGGCAGCCGGTGGCGAAGACCGTCATCAGGGCCAACAGCAGAATGAAGGCCATCCAGCTCTGCTTCTTCTGAGAACGGACCATGGTGGTATCTCCTTTCAATGGTTCCCTTCTGTTCCCTTCCCGAATATCCAGCGAACCGAAGCTTCGTCTCGCTTTGGCCCTGCGTGAAAACGCTCCTGGATCTTCGATCGAGTTCGGAGCGTCACGTCGGGCTCTTCTCTCGGTTCAGGTAGATTGCAGGGGGCGTGCCAACTAGCCCCCCTTCTTGGGGCGGGGCTTATGGCGGGGAACATCCAGGGTGGAGTACTCAAGCTCGCTGTCCTCGCGCACGGCGCGCAGCAGCACGGAGCCGCGGCTCATGTCGCCGATCCCCACGAAGCAGCCGGGGAAGAGCAGGCGGTCGCCGAACACGGGCAGGAGGAGGTCCACGTACTTGCCCGTGGCGATGCTGCCCAAAAGGACCACGCGGGTGTCGTCCGGCAGCGCCTCCCGGAGCTGGAGAGCGTGCTGCCGCATGGGCTCGGCGTAATCAGGGTTCTTGAGGTCGATCGGAGTGCGGCGGAGCGTTTCCATGCGCCCGGCCGTGAGCGCCCACCCCTCCGGCACCAGGCCGAATCCGGGAGCGATGACCAGGACGCCGGAGGAGGGCAGACCGTCCGGCGGATCCGCGAAGTGTTGGGCATAGGCGATCTTGCCGCGGAAGTAGAGCGAGCTGAGGAAGGCGAAGGCCTCCTCGATGGGCACCCCCTCGGGGCTCCGGTAACGCCTGGCCGTGTCGAAGCGGGCATCCGGCGAAAGGAGCTGCCGGGCGCGCTCCCCGCTCAGGCTGGCGGGGGAGAGGAGGAAGATCTTGGATGCTTCAGCCATACCGTTGTTCCAGAACAACGGTACCAGCGTCTTGCATTCCCAGAACTACGACACCGATCGCCCCGAGAACGGCACCGGGCTGGGCCACTCGTGGATGGCGCGGGTGATCAGCTCCTCGACCTCGGCGCCGTCCACCGGGTGGGAGAAGAAGAAGCCCTGGCCATACTCGCAGCCGAGGCCCCGCAGCTTGGCTACGTGCTCCAGGCTCTGGATGCCCTCGGCCACGATCCCCATCCCGAGCTGGTGGCCCAGGCTCACGATCGCTGCCACGATGGCCACGTTGCCCCCCTCCTCGCCGATCCGCGAGACGAAGGAGCGGTCGATCTTGAGGATGTCCATGGGGTAGCGGTGGAGGTAGTTCAGCGAGGAGTAGCCCTTGCCGAAGTCGTCCAGGTAGAGCTGCACGCCCAGGGCCTTGAGGCGGGAGAAGCGGCTCATCGCGCTCTCGGCGTGGCGGATGATGACTCCTTCGGTGATCTCCAGGCCCAGGTACTCGGGCTCCAGGCCCGATGCCTTCAGGGCCTCGGCGATCTGCTCGTCCAGGTCCGACTGGAAGAACTGCTTGTTCGAGAGGTTCACGCTCAGGCGGAGATGCCGATGATCGGGGTACTTGAGCTGCAGCTCGCGCACCTTGCGGCAGGCCTGGATCAGCACGTAGCGCCCGAGCGGCACGATGAGCCCGGTCTCCTCCGCCACGGTGAGGAAGTCGTCGGGCAGGATCAGACCCCGCTTCGGATGGCTCCAGCGCACCAGGGCCTCGACTCCGGTCACCACGCCGGTCGACAGGTCGACGAACGGCTGGTAGTGCACCTCGATCTGGCCGCGCTCGACGGCACGCCGCAGCTCGCTCTCGAGCTGCAGGCGGGCCATGACGAAGTGGTGCATGCCCCGATGGAAGACCGTGTGGCAGGCGCGGCCGGAGCCCTTGGCCCGGTACATGGCCGTGTCCGCGTCGCGCAGCAGGTCCTCGGGCTTCTCGTAGTCCGCCGTGTGGACGGCGATGCCGATGCTGGCCGTGATGAAGACCTCGTGCCCGCCCAGGTTGATGGGCGCGGCCAGCCGCTCGTGGATCCGGTTGGCGACGTGGACCGCGTCGTCGACGCCGTGCCCGCCCTCGATGAGGATGGCGAACTCGTCGCCGCCGATGCGGGCGATCGTGTCCATCGGGCGGAGCGCCGAGGAGAGGGCGCTGGAGATCTGGATCAGCAACTCGTCCCCGACGAGATGGCCGAGGCTGTCATTGATGATCTTGAACTGGTCGACGTCGAGGAAGAGGACGGCCATGAGCCGCTCCGGCTCGCGGCGGGCGCGCTCCATGGCCTGCCAGAGGCGGTCCATGAACAGGGCGCGGTTGGGCAGCCCGGTCAGCTCGTCGTGCAGCGCGTCGTGGAGGAGCCGCTCCTCGGCCCGCTTGCGGTCGGTGATGTCGTGGGAGTTGAGGATGAGGCCGGTGACCGCCGGATGGCCGAGCAGGTTCGAGGCCGTGGACTCGATCGTCCGCCAGGTGCCGTCCCGGTGGTGGCAGCGGTACTCGATGGTCAGGTTCTCGTGCGGCAGGTCGACCAGGCACCCGAGGGCGTTGGCCACGAGCGGGCCGTCCTCGTAGTGGACGAAGTCGAGGAAGTTGCCGCCCACGAAATCCTCGGGCGGATGGCCTAGCAGGCGCTGGTGCGAGGGGCTGGCGTAGCGCACGGAGCCGTCCGGATCGAGGATCGAGATCATGTCCGAGGCGTTCTGGACCAGGGCGCGGAAGCGCTCCTCGCTGGCCTGCAGCGCGTCCTGGGCCTCGCGGCGGTCGGTGATGTCCTCGAGCGCCCCCTCGTAGCGGATGACCCGCCCCTCCTCGTCGCGGAAGGCGCGCAGGCTGAAGCGCACCCAGATGACCGGACCGTCGTAGCGCCGCACCCGCGCCTCGAAGCTCCGGATGCGGGAGCCGCCCTCGGCCGCGACCGCGCGCTGCCAGCGCTGCCGGTCCTCGGGGTCGTAGTAGATGTCGCCGACGTTGGCGCCGAGCAGGGTCTCGCGGTCGGGGTAGCCGAGGACGCGGACCAGGGAGTCGTTGGCGTCCAGCAGCCGCCCGGCCGGGGTGGTGCGGTACAGGCCGATGGGCACGCCGTCGAAGAGGCTGCGGTAGCGCTCCTCCGACTCGCGCAACGCCTCCTCCGAGCGCTTGCGGTCGGTGATGTCGCGCACGAAGGCGCAGAAGTACTCCCTGCCGTCGAACGCCAGGCAGTTGAGCGCCACCTCCACCGGGAACTCGCGGCCGCTCTTGGCGATGTGCACCGACTCGTAGGTCACCTTCCCGTGGCTGCGCAGGGTCCGGGTGTGCTCCTCGAAGATCTGCGCGTATCTCTCCGGAACGACGTCCTGCACCTTCATCCGCTGGAGCTCTTCCAGGGTGTACTCCAGCGCGGCGCAGCCCACCTCGTTCATGTAGAGGAGGTTGCCCTGGGAGTCGGCCCAGCCGGCCCCCTCCGGCGCGCGGTCGAGGAGCAACTGGGTCACCCGCAGGGCCGCCTCGGCCTTCTTCTGCTCCGCGGCCTCCGAGAGCCGGCGCTCGGCCACGCGCAGGCGCAGCCGCAGGAGCTCCGGGTCGAACGGCTCCACCAGCCAGTCGTCGGCGCCGGCCTCCGTCAAGGCCCGCGCGTGCGCCGGGCTGCTGTCGCGAGTCACCACGAGAATGAACCCCTGCCCGCCGTTGGGCAGGGCGCGGGCCTGGCGGCAGATCCCCGCGGCCTCGGCGGGGTCCGCTCTCCAGAGGATGAGGAACGGGTTGGGCTCCAGCCGCAGCCGCTCCAGGGCCTCGGAAGGATCGTCCACCTCGGCGACGTCCAGTGCGAGCAGCCCGAGCGTGCGCAACCCGTCTTCCACCAAGGGGTCCTGGTGGACGGATGCATCCTTCAGAAGCAGGGCTCGCATCTACGCTCGGGGCCTCCGCGTCGGGCCGGGTCAACGGGGATCGTCAACAAAGTATATCCGTTCCAGGGAATTACGCCATCCTGCGCCTTGAAATGCTTCGCGTCCGCCGGACACAAACCTGTGAGATGCAACCTCGCATTGCTGTCCGTCTCGCCGGTGTTCTCGCCGGTGTTCTCGCCGGTGTTCTCGCCATCATGCTCCTGCTGGCCGCGGTGCCCGCGTGGGCCGCGGAGCGCGGCTTCCCCCTGATCCGGACCTACTCTCCCGACCTGCCAGAGGTCGAATCCCAGAGCTTCGACATCGCCCGCGACCCCCGCGGGGTCCTCTACGTCGCCAACATCAGCGGCCTGCTCGTCCATGACGGGGCCTGGTGGCAGGTCCTCGCGATCGGGGAGGCGCGGAGCGCCTTCTCCGTGGCCAGCGACGCCTCGGGACGGGTGGGGGTGGGCGGGGTCGACGACCTCGGATACCTGAGGGCGGACGCGGGCGGGGTGCTCCGCTTCGTCTCGCTCCGGGGCCTCCTGGCGCCCGGGCAGCGGGAGCTGGGGCAGGTGATGCGGGTCCATCCCGTTCCGGGCGGATTCCTCTACCTGACCAAACGGTGGCTCCTGGCCTGGGACGGCACGGTCCTCCACACCGTGGCCACCTTCCCGGGCGACCGCCCCTACGCGGCGAGCTTCGACGTGGAGGGGACGGTCTACGTCTGGACAAGGGAGCGGCTCTGGCGGGTGGCCGGGACGAGACTCCAGCCGGTGGCGGGAGGGGAGGTCTTCCAGGGGCGCCGGGTCGACCTGATCCTGCCCGGTCCGGCCGGGGACGGACTGCTCGTGGCCGTGCGCGGGGAGGGGCTCTTCCGCCTCCGGAACGGCTTGTCCGAGCCATTCGCGCCCGAGGCATCGCGCTGGACGGCCGAGCACAGGCTGCTCGCCGGCCGCCGCCTGGACGATGGCCGCTGGGCCCTGGGCTCCGTTCTGGGCGGCGTCCTCCTGCTCCAGCCGGACGGCACGATGGACCAGGTGATCGACACGGCGGTGGGATTGCCCGACGACTTCGTCAGCGGGCTGACCGTGGACCGTGAGGGGGCGCTCTGGGTGGCTTTGAACAACGGGCTCGCGCGGGTGGAGGTCGGGTCGCCCCTGTCGGTGATCGACGTCCGTTCCGGGCTCAAGGGGACCGTCTACCACGCCGCCCTCCACCAGGGTGAGCTCTGGGCCGCGACCTCGGCGGGCGTCTTCCGGACCGAGCCTGGAGGCGGACCGCTGCGGATGCGTCTCGTACCCGGCCTGTTTTCGGGCTGGAGCCTGCTCTCCCTGGGGGACGACCTTCTGGTGGGGACGGCTTTCGGCGTCTATGAGATCGGCAACGGACCTCCCCGGGTCATTAGCGGCACGGACCAGCGCACCGCCTACGTTCTCGCGCCCTCGGCCGACCCGGACCGGGTCTGGGTGGGGATGGTGGACGGGCTCGCCGTGCTCCGCAGAGAAGGGAACGGGTGGCGGTACGAAGGGATGGTCGAGGGCGTGCCGCGCGAGGTCCGGAGCATCGTGGAGCGCCAGGGAGCCCTCTGGTGCGGCACCGGGCTCGACGGGATTGTCAAAGTGGCTTTGCCGAGTCGCGTGGTGAAGCGGGTCCCGAAGAGCGAGGAGGCTCTCCCCTTCCTGGCCGGTGGCCGCCTGTTGGCCACTCAGGGGAACCGGGTGCTGCGTCTGGACGAAGAACGGGGCGAGCTCGTCCAGGACCCCGCTCTCTCAAGCCTGGGCGGGAGGGGCGAGATCCACTCCCTGGCGGAAGACGCCGAGGGGAACCTCTGGCTCAACACCCGTCCGCTCTCGGTGGCGCTACGCGGGGACGGCGGATGGAGCGAGCCGCGCGAGCTCGCCGAGGTGCCGGCGCGCACCGTCGTCTCGATCGTGCCCGGGCTGGACGGCGTGGTCTGGGTGGCGAGCGACGCCGGGCTGCTCCGCCATGCCGGAAGCCTGCGCCGCGGGGGAGAACCCCTGCCGTCCCCCGGCCTGGCGCGGGTGACGGTGGGAGGAGGAAAGCTCCTCTTCGGCGGGGCGCCCGGCGCGGTCCCGGCATCCCCCGAGCTGGAGCCGAACCTGCGCCGGCTGCGCATCGAGCTCGCTCCGCTCTCCTTCCGCGCCGGCCTGCGCTACCAGACCCGGCTCGATCCCGTGGACTCGGGCTGGAGCTCCTGGGCGACCGAGCCCTTCGCCGAGCTGACGCGGCTGCCACCGGGCAGCTATACGTTCCACGCGCGCACCGTCGGGCCGGGCGGCGAAACGAGCCCGGAGACCGCCTGGTCGTTCCGGGTCCTGCCTCCCTGGTACCGGACGCCGTGGGCGCTCCTGCTCTGGGCCGCCTTGGCGCTCGCCGGAGTGAGCGCCAATGCCCGGCTCCGCGGCCGGACCCTGAGCCGGCGCGCCGCGGAGCTGGAGGCCCGTGTGGCCGCCCAGACCGCGGAGCTGCGGCGCACCCTCGACGAGCTGCAGCGAGCCCACGACGAGCTCGAGGTCGCCAACGAGAAGCTGGAGGAGCTGTCGCTCAAGGACGCGCTCACCGGCGTGGCCAACCGCCGCCGTCTGCAGCTCGTGCTGGAGGACGAGTGGAGCCGCGCCCGCCGGAGCCGCTCGCTCCTCGCCTTCGCCCTGCTCGACCTCGACCACTTCAAGCTGCTCAACGACACCTATGGCCACCGCGAGGGAGACCGCTGCCTCCAGGTCGTGGCCCGCCTCCTGGCAGGGAGCCTGGGGCGCCACTCGGATGTCGTGGCCCGCTACGGCGGCGAGGAGTTCGCGATCCTCCTCCCCGACACCGGGCTCGACGGCGCGCTGATCGTCGCCGAGCAGCTCCGGCAGGGGATCGAAGACCTCGCCATCCCCCATCTGGCGTCCCCGTCCGGCCGCGTGACCGCGAGCGTGGGCGTGGTCTGCCTGGTTCCCGCGCCCGGCCAGCGTCCGGAGGAGATGGTCGAGGCGGCCGACCGCGCGCTCTACAGCGCCAAGACCGAGGGTCGGAACCGCGTCTGCGCGGCGGCCGGGGTCCTTCAGATCTCGAAAGTGGCCACGACCGGCGCGTGATCGCTGGTGCCGACGTCGGCGAGAACCCGGGACGCGGCGGCGCGCTCGGCGAGGAGGCGGCTGGCGAGGATGTAATCGATGCGCCACCCGATGTTGCGCTGGCGCATGTTGCGCCACGGTGCCCACCAGGTGAACAGGTTGTCGTTGTCGGGATCCAGGCTACGGCCGACGTCGACCAGTCCGCGGGAGATCACCCGGGCAAGAAGGTCCCGCTCCTCGGTCCGCTGGCCGATGATCCCCGGCTTGCGCTCCTTGGGATGGACGTCGCGGTCGGTGAGCGCCACGTTGAGGTCGCCGCTGAGGACGAGCGGCCGCCCCTCCGCTTCCAGTCCGGCGGCATAGTCCCGCATGGCGTCCAGGAACCGGAGCTTGGCCTCATAGTCCTTGCCGCCGTTCGGCACGTAGACCGAGGCGAAGGTGGTACCGCCTGCTTCAGCGGTGACAATCCGGTTCTCGTGGTCGAACGAGGGATGGCTGAACCGGGGTTCCTCCGGAAAAGTATCCCGGCGCAGGTTGAGCCCCACCCCCGAGTACCCGCCGGCGCCATGCCAGTAGCACCAGTACCCTTCCAGACTGCAGACGGTCTCGGAAAGCTTGTCCGGGGAGGCCTTGATCTCCTGCAGGCAGATCACATCGGGCCGGTCGCGCCCGACCCATTCCAGGAACTGCGCCTCCCGGGCGCGGATGCCGTTGACGTTCCATGTGGCGACGGTGATAGGCATGCGCGGATGATATCCTACGGCATGAGTGACATGTATTCCGGGGCATCCATATCCTCCAGGAGGATCATGACAGTCACCGTCATCCTCTTGCGCTCCGAAGAAGGCTACAGCGTCTCCGTGCCGGAGCTCCCGGGATGCCTTTCTCAAGGAGAGACCAGGGAGGAGGCCTTGGTCAACATAGAAGATGCGATCCGGGAGTACCTTGAAGCTGCGGAAGAGCTGCTGCGGTGAAGTAGTGTTCCCTACGCCGGAATCGGAGTCCAGGGCGGCTGGTAGTGGCGTGCCCCCCACACGCGGCGGGGACGAGCCGTACGCTCCGGGTAGAGAGTCCCTCCCGCTGGTTCCACCTTGTACGCGCCAGGTTGGGGGCGTACCCGCCGGGTAGCAGGTCCTACCCGCCGCGTGCGCCTTGTACGCTTCGGGTAGAGAGCTCTACCCGTCGCGTACGGCTTCTACCCGCGGCGTACGAGTCAGCCCCTCCGCGTACGCCTCGCGCGCGCCGGGTAGCGGGTCCTACCCGCCGGGTACGAGGCATCCCCTCCCCGTCCACGCCGTGCGCTCCGGGGACGGTCCATCCCCGCCCGGTGCGGTCCTGCCCGCGGGGGGAAAAGGCATAGACTTCGGGGGATGGAAGCCGCCGTCGCCTCCGCTGCCCGCCTTCCCGAGTCGAGCCGCCCGATGCAGCGCCTCTTCGGCTACCTGCGCGCGTACAAGGGACGGCTGCTCTGGGCGAGTGGATCGAGCGTCCTCAACAAGATCCTCGACCTGATGCCTCCGCTCCTCGTGGGCTGGGTCATCGATTCCCTGCGCGGCTCGCCGCCGGGATGGATCGCCGGCCTGGCCGGCACCTCCGACCCCTGGAGCATGGCCGTGGTCCTCTCCGGGCTCTCGGTGGCCATCTTCTTCTTCGAAAGCTTCTTCCAGTGGCTCTACCAGTTGGGATTCATGAGCCTGGCCCAGCTCGTCCAGCACGACCTGCGGATGGACGCCTACAACCGCATCCAGTCGCGGGAGGTCGCCTTCTTCGAGGAGCACCGGCTGGGCGAGATCCTCTCCATGCTCAACGACGACGTGAACCAGCTCGAGCG
This sequence comes from Thermoanaerobaculia bacterium, assembly GCA_035556715.1. GTDB lineage: Bacteria > Acidobacteriota > Thermoanaerobaculia > Multivoradales > UBA5704 > DATMER01. Next base: position 22,339 of record DATMER010000035.1, on the reverse strand, counting down.
GTTCCTCAACACCGGCTTCAACGAGCTGCTCCAGATCGTGGTGCTCTTCATCTTCGCGGGCATCATCATGTTCTCCACCTCCTGGGAGCTGTCGCTGGTGGGCATGGCGCCGATCCCGCTCATCCTCTGGGGGAGCGTCTACTACCAGCGCCGGATCGCGCCGCGCTACAGCCGCATCCGCGAAGGGGTGGGCGGCCTGGCGAGCCGGCTGGAGAACAACATCGCGGGTATCCAGGTGATCAAGAGCTTCACGGCCGAGCCCTTCGAGACCGAGCGCGTCCGCCGGGTCTCCCAGGAGTACCGGCAGGCCAGCTTCTCGGCGATCCGGCTCTCCTCGGTTTACGTTCCGCTCATCCGCATGGTCATCGTCATGGGCTTTGCCGGAGTGCTCCTGGTGGGTAGCTACTGGGTGCTCCAGGGACGGATCCTCACCGTGGGCGAGCTCGTCCTCTTCGCCATGATGACCGAGCGGCTGCTCTGGCCGCTCACCCGCCTGGGTACCACGCTCGACGAGTACGGGCGCGCCAAGGCGAGCGCCCGCCGGATCTTTGGGTTGCTCGACACGCCGCCGACGATCGTGGAGCGCGAGAGCCCCGAGCGTCTGCCCCGGGCCCGCGGCGAAGTCGTTTTCGACCGGGTCGAGTTCCGCTACCCCAGCCGCCAGGGGGATGTGCCGGTCGTGGATGGCCTGAGCTTCCGCATCGCACCGGGAGAAACGCTCGGGGTCGCCGGTCCCACGGGGGCGGGCAAGTCGACGATCATCAAGCTCCTCCTGCGCTTCTACGACGTGACGGGAGGAGCCGTGCGCCTCGACGGCCACGACGTGCGCGACCTCGCCCTCTCCGACCTGCGGCGCAACATCGCCCTGGTGAGCCAGGACGTCTACCTCTTCCACGGCACGATCCGCGAGAACATCGCCTACGTGACTCCGGACGCGCCGCTCGAAGAGGTCGTCCGGGCCGCGCAGCTCGCCCAGCTCCACGACTTCGTGGCTTCCCTCCCGCAGGGGTATGACACGCTGGTGGGGGAGCGCGGAGTCAAGCTCTCCGGCGGACAGCGCCAGCGCCTCTCGATCGCGAGGGCCATCCTCAAGGACGCGCCCATCCTGATCCTCGACGAGGCCACCAGCTCGGTGGACACGGAGACCGAGCGCGCCATCCAGCAGAGCCTGAGGACGATCACGGCCGGCCGCACCGCCCTGGTCATCGCCCACCGCCTCTCCACGATCCGCCACGCCGACCGCATCCTCGTCCTCCGCGATGGCAAGGTCGCCGAGGAGGGCCACCACGACGACCTCCTGGTCCGCGGGGGGACGTACGCGGATTTGTGGCACATCCAGTCGGGGGAGCTGGAGGAGGTCCTCCCAGCAGCGAAGGTACCGGTGGCTCAGCTATAATAACCGGCGTTCAAAGGAGAACAGGAGAACATAGTGGCACTGCCAAATCAGACTCAACAGCCCCTGGGATGGGAAGTTTGCCAAAGCCTGACCGAGACGAACGAGGCCATCGAGCAGGCCTTGGCCAAGGTAGGATCTCTGGACTTTACGATGCTCAAGCACAAGCTCGGTGAGGAAGATGGGTGGACGCGCGAGTATCAGGATGAGGTCGAGGACCTCTACCGGAAGTTCCTGGCACTGAACATGGTCTACCCGGACACGAAGATCTGCCCGACCGGACCGATCGACGACTTCTGGCACGCGCACATCCTCGACACCCGTGCCTATGCCGCGGACTGCGACAGGCTCTTTGGCCGGTTCCTCCACCACTTTCCCTACTTCGGCATGCGCGGCCCCGAGGACCGGCAGGCCCTGGAATCGGCGTTCGCCGAGAGCCGTACCCTCTTCATCCGCCACTTCGGCATCGACCCATGCTCCGGAGAAGCGGAGGCCCGCGGCTGCTCGCCCCAGAGATGTCCCTGAGGCGGGTCGCCGGCCCGTGAACGACGCGTTCTTCGGCTCTACCAGGCAGGACGAGCAACTGGAGCGCTGGAACCAGGAGTTCTGGCGCTCTCTGCTGGGCCATATCCGCGCCGAGGTGCCGCCTCCCGAGGTGCGGTGCATCCTCGATATCGGCTGTCACCGCGGGGGATTGCTCGAGCTCCTCGCCCGGCACTTCCAGCCTGAGCGCCTGCTCGGGTTGGAGCCGCTGGCGAGCGCCCGCGAGCAGGCGGCTTTCCGCTTGAAGGGAAGCGCTCCCTCGGTCCAGATCCAGGACTCTTCCAGGTGGCCGGGCATCCCCAGCGCCAGCGTCGACCTCGCCACCTGCCACGAGGTGCTCCACCTTGTCGGCGATCTGGAAGCCTTCATGGGCTCGCTCGCGCGGGTGGTCCGGCCCGGCGCATGGGCCTTCGTCGTTCTGGGCTGCCACCAGGAAAACCCCATGTGGCAGCGCTGGAAGCCGCAGGTGTCCCGGCTCGGGCACGAGGTGCTCGACCATTTCCCGATGGACGTCCTCGGCGCGGCATCGGCCGCCGGGTTTCACACTTCCGTCCGGCCCCTGCGGCGTGACGGCTGGGTCATCTACGATCCGTTGACGGCTGAGTTCCAGTACCCGAGCGTCGCCGAGATGTTCGATCACCAGTTCCGGCACAAGCTCCTTTTCCGACTTATACGGCGCAGCTCGTCCGAGACCTGAGACATGGATCGCCCTCTCCCAGAGATCACCGCCAACTCCGAGCTTTCCGACGCCATCCGGTCAGTCTGTGATGGCCCACAAGGCTTGCCGGAGCTGGAACGCGAGGCCTGCGAGACGACTTCCGTCGCGGTCCCCTTCTTCGCAAGTGATGCCTGGGAGACCTTCTGTCAGACCGTCCTCCAACTCTGGAGGGAGCGGGACCACGTCATCGTCCGTGGCCTGCCAGCTCTTGCGGAAGGCGCCTCTCTCCTCCTGGCTTCGCTCTGTCTTGCCGGCCCCTTCAAGACCTATCGCAACGGCAGGATCGTCAAGACTTTCCGTATGTCTCCCTGGACGACCGACCTCTCCCACACGACGCGGGAAGGTGACTTTCACACCGATATCAACACCGACCCGGAGCCTCCGGCGGTCACGGCCATCCAGTGCCTGACCCCGGATCCTGGAGCGCCCCGCTACGGCGTCAACCGGGTCGCCCGTGCCGCGGACCTGCTGGCATACCTCGAGGCGAACGGAAGCGAGGACGTCCTCCGGTTCCTGTGCGAGACTCCGGTGACCATGGTCAACGACCGCTCCCAGGACGCCTGGACCGCCCCGATCGTCCAAGACGATCGCATCCGCTTCCATCCGGAGACCATTCGGGCAGCCACCCGGCGTTTCGAGATCCAGGTCCCGGAGATCGAGGAGCATCTCGCGGCCATCCACGCGGCTGCCCTGGCTGTCTCCGCGCCGTTCGAGCTTAACGCCGGGGACATCCTCTTCGTTTCCAATCACCGCGCCCTCCACTACCGTGGGGAATGCTCGGTGGCCTTCATCGACTTCCCCCTGGAGTTCCGCTCGCGAGCCATCCACGTGCTCCACAAGATGAGCGAGCCGCAATGAGCCGAGGGGGGCCGTCCCGCACAGCCTCCATCGAGATCGTCGGCGCCAGCGCCAACAACCTGAAGAGCGTCGACATCGAGATCCCCCGGGGCGCCGCCACGATGCTCGTCGGGCCCTCGGGCTCGGGCAAGAGCTCGCTCCTGGCGGACACGCTGGCAACCGAGGCCAACGCGCGCCTGAAGCGCTTCCTGGGCGTGGCACAGGACCACTTGGAAGAAAAGGAGGTCCCCGCCTTCCTCGGCGCTCTCCCGCCGTGCATCCACTTTGCCCAGGGGGGATTCCGCGCTTCGCAGAGGACCACGGTCGCCACCTGTTCGGGCCTGCTCGGGACCCTTCGCCGGCTTTTCCTGAAGCACTCGGTTCCCTGGGCAGATCCCCCGGGTGAGCCCGTGCCTCCTCCTTCGCCGGAAACCTACGCAGCCTGGTTGAGACGCCACCATCGCGGACGCCTGACGGCCTCGGCGGTACCGCTCCGCTTCGTGGCGAGCGACGGGGCCGAGGCCGCCCGCCGCCTCAGCCGCCTGGGATTCGAAACCGCGGTCCTCCGTAGCGAGACAGATCCTCCCGCGGTCTGGGAGAAGGGCAGGCCGGTTCGGCTTGCCGGTTTCAAGCCCCTTCCAGCCCACGTGCGGCACATCCTGGAGGTGGAAGTCGGCACCGAGACACTTCCTTCCCGCAAGAGCGGCAGCTTGGAATCTCTCCTGGAAAAGGCTTTCGAAGCCGGCCGCGGCACGGTCGTCGTCGAGCTCCACGGCGGCGGTCCCGAGGTGCTCCAGGGTCCCCGAGGCCTCTGCCTGGACAGCGACCTGCATCACGTCCACCCTGCGGCCGCTGCTCCGTTCTTCCCACCGAGCGCGCCCCTGCTCTCGTTCAACATGCCCGGCAGCGAGCGCAGCGGCGCCTGCCGCGAATGCCTGGGAACCGGGCAGGCCCTGACCGTTCCGGAAGAGGCGCTGGTCACCCGGCCCGATCGCAGCCTGCACGAGGGGGCCTTGAGCCTGTGGACCGAGAAGAACTACAAGCACGTCAACATCCAGCACGAGACGGTCGAAGGCCTGCGCGGGCTCCAGGGTTTCGACCCCGGCGTGCCCTGGAAACGGCTGACCGAGAAGGCCCGCAAGCTCGTGCTCCAGGGCTCCGGTGGCCAGGGCATCGAGGACCGCGACCGCCGCACGGGCCGGCGGCTCAGCGCGCCGCGGCCGTTCGAGGGCTTCGTGCCCGCGATCCTGCGGCGGTACAGCGCAGGATCGAGCGCCGGAGCGCGCCTCGGCCACCTGGTCCGCCAGGGACCCTGCCCGTCCTGCGGGGGCACGCGCTGGTCGCCTCAGGCCCGCGCGCTGCGGGTCGGAGACTTCGGGATCGCCGACCTCCTCGCCACCTCCTTCAGCGAGCTCACCCTCCTGATGGAGCCGGGCGGACCCTTCGCCCGATCGGCCCCGAAAAGCGCCTCGACGATGATCTCGCTGCTCCACCACCAGGCAAAATCTTTCGCAGCGGTCGGGCTCGGCCATCTCTCCGGAGACCGCGGCATGCTCACCGTGAGCGAAGGAGAGTCACGGCGGGTCCGCTTGGCCGGCCTGCTCGCAGTCCGGGGCCAGGGCCTTGGCCTCCTGCTCGATGAGCCAGCCCGAGGTCTCCACGAGCAGGACATCGCCGGACTCGTCGAGAGCCTCCGCAGGCTGACGCGGTCCCACACGGTGGTCCTGAATGATCATCGGCTGTCCATCGCGCGCGGGGTGGACCATGTCGTCGAGCTCGGTCCCGGAGCTGGCGAGCGCGGCGGCCGGATCGTCCGGTGCGGACCTCCGGCCGAGGTCCTGAAGGCCGGGGCCGAAGCGCGCCTCGATCGCCGGCAGCTCCCGGTCCGTGACAACGATCCCTTCCTGGAGGTCCGCGGCGCCAACCTTCACACTCTGCGGGACATCGATGGCCGCATCCCACTCGGACGGCTCGTCTGCCTCACCGGCGTCTCGGGGTCAGGCAAGTCCAACTTCGTGCGCGGCATTCTGGTGCCGGCACTCCTGGCCGAGCTGGGCGGCAAGGTGGATGTGGAGGGGTTCTCCCTGCGCCAGCAGGGATCATGGAAGAAGCTGACAGGCGCCGGCCGGATCGCGGAAGTGCTCGCCCTCGACCAGCGCAATCCGGAAGCCAACCGGCGCAGCCTCGTGGCCACGTATCTCGGGATTGCCGAAGGGCTGCGCAAGACTTTCGCGGCGGCTCCGGAAGCCCGCCGGCTCCGCCTCGCGGCGACCGATTTCGGTCTGAACGCGGGCCGGGGCCGCTGCCCCGACTGCCTGGGACTGGGAGAGCGCGAGGAGCCGGGAGGCTGGGTCCCCTGCCCGCGTTGCGGCGGACGGCGGTTCGGCGAAGAGGCCCTCGCCGTCCGTCTGGCCGGCTTCAACGTCGCCGAGCTCCTCGACCTGCCCGTCGAGGAACTGGCATCCCGGGACCTGCCCCTCCCGGAGGGATTTTCCGCTCTCTGGGGTCTGCTCGTCGATCTGGACCTGGGGTACGTCACGCTCGGCCGCCGGGTGGACCGGCTCAGCGGCGGCGAGGTCCAGCGCCTCCGCATCGCGCACCGCCTGTGGAAGCGGGGCACGAAGGGGCTGCTCCTGATCCTCGACGAGCCCTCGGCCGGCCTTCATCCCCGCGACGTGGAGCGCCTGCTGGTGGTCCTCGACCGCATCGTCGGTCAGGGAGAAAACACCGTCGTTTTGATCGAGCACAACCTGGACCTGATGCGGATCAGCGACTGGATCATCGACTTCGGCCCGGGTGGCGGCCCCGCTGGCGGAAAGATCGTCGGCCAAGGGCCTCCCGAAGCGATCACTCGCCTCGGAACACCTACAGGAAAGGCGCTCCGAGAGCCTGCTTCGTGGAAAGGCCTTCCCTCGTCACCCCGGGCTGGAGCCGCAGGTCAACCACATCCGGACGAAGTGGATCCGGCGAGCGCCCGGGCGGCCCGCGCCTCACTCCAACGGCTGCTCGGGCACGAGGTCGCGATTCCGGAGTCTGCCTCTGACGATGACCGGGATCTCACACTGGCGGTCGAGATCGACGAAGGCCTCCTCGCGACCCGGCGTCCGCACGAGATCGGGGACATCGACCTCGAGCTGGGCCGTCTCTTCCTCGCCGCCTCGCTCCCTCCCCCCGATCTTGAACGGCTCGCCACGATCTGGGGCAAGACACCGGATGGCCACCTGGTGGTCCAGCCGCTTCTTCCTGAGCTCCAGGTCTGGGGTCCGCGGATTCCGGCGTCGGCCCTGAAGAGCGCGATTGCTCGAATGAAGTCCCTGCGCCTCGTGCCCGCCACTCATCTCGAGAAGACCGAACCGGTGGACCTGCGCGCTCGGGTGAGCGTCCAGCCGGAGCCCACGACTCCGGACGCTCGCAGGCGGGCCCTCGCGGATGCGCTCAGCCTGGGAGGGGGGTACGTGGAGCTCCGCGATCCGAAAGGCCGTGTCCTGGGGTTGGCGCGGACCCGCTGCCTGGACCTCGCGCAAGGGATCGTCGCTCCCCTGGCCCTGACCTCGGCCGGTCTTTCGCGCTCTCACGTGTCAGGCACCTGCCCGGCTTGCAGGGGGAAAGGCACCCTTCCCGCTCTCGACCCGGACCTCCTCGTCCGTCCCGCCAGCCCGGAATCGGAGACCTTCTTCACACGCGAGGCGCTCGCCATCCTGAAAGGCGTGCGGCGCAGCATAATGCTTCCTTTCTTCCGCCGCCTGGCGGAGGAAGGGCTCTGGGACGTACGGAAGCACTTGGATCGGCTGGGCCGGGAGGAGAAGGACCTCTTTCTCCACGGCTATTGGCATCGGCCGGGGCCGGGAAGCTTTCTCAAGGACCGCAATTCCGACCCGCAGGAGGTCTCCTCCTGGCTGCGGTGGGACGGTCTCGTCCGTCACGTCCTGGAGCAGCTCGACCGCAGCCGTGACGCAGACTGGGCCGAGACAGTCCGGAAGTCGCTCCACCAGCGAACCTGCTTCGTCTGCCAGGGTACCGGCCTTGCTTTCCACAGCCGGGTCGTCGAGCGGGCTGGGCGCTCGCTCCACGACTGGGTCCTGCGCGGGACCGCGGGCGAGATCCAGAAGGCGTTTCGCCAGTCTTCCTGCCAGACCGAGCGCGAGCGGAGGACCCTCGCCCGGGTGCTCCATTGCCTCGAGCCGCTAGCCCGGAAGTCTGAGGCGAGGCTCCGTGAGCCGATCGGCGATCCGGTGCTCGGCCGGGCCGTCTACGAGCAGGTCCTCCGCTCCTTCACCTCCCTGGGGATCGTCCGCTGATTGCCATGGAGCATCGGCTCTTCCGAGAGGCCGCCGCGCGGTACGACCTGCACACGCCGCCGCACCACTATCAGCACGACCACCGGTTCGTGCTGGAGGAGCTGAGCCGGCTGCCGTCTCCTGCCCGGGTGTTGGATGTCGGCTGCGGGACCGGAGTCTTCCTCGAACGCGCGCGCGCCGCCGGTCTGGACGCGCTCGGCCTCGACGCTGCTCCGGAAATGGTCGCGTTCGCACAGGAGCGTCTCGGCCCCGAGGTGGTCCGGCTCGGCCGCATGCAGGACCTGGACGAGCGGGAAGCCCAGGACGCGATCGTCTCGCTCTGCTGGTCGTTCAACTACTGCGCCTCCCTCGCCGAGGCCGGGGAGATCCTGGCGCGCTTCTTCCGTGCGCTCCGGCCCGGCGGGCTCCTGATCCTTCAGACCGCCCATGCCGCGAATGCCACCGGCCGATTGCAAGAGGACTCCGAGCCGGGTCCGGACGGTGAGCCGGACGACATCCGCTTCCTCTACCGCTTCACGCCCGAGCCCGGAGAAGAGCCCCGGCTGATAGCCCAATACGTCTATGCCTGCCGCAGCCTCAACGAGCTGGTTTTCGAAGAGCACGTGCTCGAAGCGGCCGATGTCCTGCGGCTGGGCGAGCTCGCCAGGAAGGCCGGCTTCGACGAGATCCGGATCTATGACAACTGGCGCCGCGAGCCGTTCTCCCGCTCCCTCTCACCCTTCCTGCTCGCCGTCCGGCCCGCTCGATAGCCCTCGGCCGCGCAGCCTCTCGACGAAGCAGAGGACCGACTTGCGAAAAGGCCGGCCGCCCTCGGTGGTCTGTTCCGTCCGGTCGTGCAGTGACAGCCCGTTGTGGCAGACCAGGAGCGCACCCGTCGATGCGGCCAAAGTCTCGCCGACGGCATCCGCGGCTTGCTCGACTGTCATCACGAGGCGCTCGGTTTCGGCCGGGATCGAGCCGAAGCACGCCAGCGCCCCCTCGCGCAGAGCCCGGCCATAGAAGCGCAGCTCCTCCCGGCCTGCCTCGCCGGGGGTCGACCGGACCACGGGGAGGAGGGAGGGTTCCCCGCCATCCGTATAACCGAAGGGGAGCGGCTCCCGGCGAAGCCGTTCCAGGCTCACCCGCGAGTCCCGCGAGAGGACGTCGAGGACGTCCGCGCAGGAGGCCGCCCGCCAGTCTCCAAGACCTGGTGTGGGATCACCCCGGGCGATCCAGGCGAGGCTCAGGACCGGGCGGTCGGCGAGGGTAGAGAAGTCATTGTGCCAGCCGATCCGCTCCGGGTGGTCGAACGGCTTCCAGGGGGGAGCGTCCGCCGTCGGTTCGGTGACGAGCACTGGCAGGTCGGGATCCATGCCCCCGGCCACGAAGACCTCTCCAAAGGCTCGTGCCAGCCGTACCAGCTCGGCACCGCCGTCGTCTCCCGGGCCGAAGCTCGGCTCGTAGTGGTAACCGCGGAGGCTCAAGCTGGTGAGGATGCGGGAGAGGAGGGGCGTTGCGGATATCGCCGTCATCAAGAATCCTCTTGGAAACGCCCAGGCAGTTGCTGGTTGGTCTCGATGATCACTGCGATCAGGTCATGAGCCACGTCGGGGGCCAGGCTGAGGACCTCCTGAACGGTGCCGCCCTGCACGATGAGGCCGGGAAGGTCCGGGCTTGTGCCGAGGTACAGGCCCTCAGGCAGGTGCTCGACTTCAAGAGTTGTCTTGTACATGCCGTTCGGATCTCCGCTAAGCCCTCTCTTCGGCTTCCTTCCGGTAGCCCGGGAGATGCTCGGCATCTGAGGAAAAGTGTACCGCATCGCACTCGGCAAGAGGCACTGAGCCGGAGCCCTGAAAGGGTGGCGGATCCCGGGGTGGTCTTCCGGCGTGAGTTCTTATATAAAGATAGAATCTATAGAGGTCTGCCTCCCATGAACTCCGACCTAGAGCGCCTCAAAACCGACATTGCCGAGGGCCGTGTGGTGGCTGTCGTCGGAACGGGCGTTTCAGTAGGAGCCTCGAAAGACAAGCGCCTCGCCTCCTGGACCGGATTCCTGGAAAGCGGATTGGAACACTGTCGGGCCGCCGATCCCAGCCTCGATTCTGGAGTGGCTGGGCGTATTCGCGAAGAGATCAAGTCAGGCAATATGGTCGAGCTTCTCTCGGCAGCGGGCAAGATTTCGAAGATATTGGGAGCCCCCAAGGGAGGCAACTTCCTGAGATGGTTGAAAGAGACTGTGGGCTCGCTTCAAGCCTCTGATCCCTCGGTCATCCGAGCGCTTGCAGATCTAGGTATCCTGCTTACGACCACCAACTATGACAACCTCTTGGAGACAGTGACGGGTCTGGAGCCAGTGACCTGGCTTAACCATGCGCGCGTCGATGACTTCCTCCAAGGAAGGGAAAGAAGAGTTGTTCTTCACCTGCATGGACACTGGAGAACGCCGGAGTCGATCATTCTGGATTACACCTCCTACGGGAGGCACGGGAGTGATTCACACGCCCAAAATGCGCTTCACACCTTAGGAACGGCCAAGACTCTCCTGTTCATCGGCTGTGGTGACGGTCTGACGGATCCAAACTTCGACCAATTTCTAGGGTGGTTGCGCGAGATCCTCGGCGAGTCTACAAGCCACCACTTTCGGCTGTGCTGCGCAGAGGAAGAGAACGCTGTTCGGCAACAACACCAAGCCAATGATCGAATCAGGGTGATCTGCTATGGGGGTACTCACTCCGAGCTAGCCCCGTTCCTTCGGAGATTGGCTCCTGAGTCGAGCAGCAGTGTCTTATCCAATTCGCCCCATACCTCCGCATCGCCACGCCTTCCGCCGCCCCCTTACTGTCCCGGCCGGGACGCAGAGCTCCACCTGCTCGTGACGGCTGTATGCTCTCAGCTTCCTGCACCTATTCCCGTGCTCGGTCCAGCCGGCATTGGGAAGACAACTATAACCGTCGCGGCATTTTATGACGACCGGGTTCGCCAACGCTTCGGAGAGCGAAAGTTCTTTGCGTGGTGCGAAGGTGCCATGAGCAGCGAAGGCCTCCTCGCCGAGATTGCCCAGGCTTTGCATTTGAAACCCGGTCTGGAACTGGAGACGCAAGTGTTTCGAGAGCTCGAACGTGAACCAGCTTTCCTCGTCCTGGACAACCTGGAAACTCCTTGGGAACGGGACCAGGGTCCTACGGAGAAGCTCCTCGAACATCTGGCTGCCTCAAAGCATCTGGCTCTTATCGTCTCTCTTCGAGGTGGTCACTACCCTCCAGGTCCGTGCTGGCGTGAGCCGATCGAAGTTAAGCCTTTGGATCCATCTGCGGCTCGTGAAGCCTTCCTTAGAGTGGCCGGATCGCGATTCCGGGATGACCCCAACCTCGACCTGTTGCTAGGAGCAATGGACCGCTTGCCGTTGGCAATCACACTGCTGGCCTTCCAGGCCCAGCCAGAATCGGATCTAGCTGCTCTCTGGAAGCGCTGGCAACACGAGAAGACGAAACTGCTGCGGCGCTCCGGCGGAGGTAAGCGTGATATCGACTTGGAGGTTTCGTTAGAGATCTCGATCAAGTGCCTTCGAATGACCGCCGATGCACGGCGTCTGCTGACTCTCTTGGGCCGTTTACCAGATGGGATTGCACCTGAAGATGTCGAGGCTCTTTTGCCTAGGGCCGGTGAGGCCGCAGCCGCAACTCTCCGGGGAGTCGGCCTCACAATCCGCGGCGAAACCCGCTCGAGAATGTACACCCCAGTTCGGGAGTACGCTCGATCAGATTATCCCCCTGAGGGCGAGGATCTAAACAGGTGCGTTGACTACTTTCTGGCGCTCATCCAGAACGGGGAGGCGAAAGGGAGACTCGCACCGGAGGCAGGTAACCTGGAAGCCATGGTCATCGAGGCGCTCGATCGATCCGACCCTGTGAAGGGAATCGATGCTGCCTTAGCCCTTGCGCAGTTCTCCTTCGCCATCGAAACCTGCCAAACGGTTCTTTCCGAGGCGTTGAAGAAGGCGAGAGGCATCAAGGATCCAAACCGAATTGCCGGTGTACTTTCCAGGCTAGGTGACGTCGCAATGGCGCGTTCAGAGCGCGAAAGTGCGCGTGCTCACTTCGAGGAGGCGCTTCTCCTCTTCCAAGAGGTCGACGATGCTCAGGGGCAGGCGTATTGCACGCGCAAGCTCGGCGATGTCGCGTTTCGGCTGTCTGATCCCAAATCGGCTCAAGCTCTATACGAAAAGGCATTGCCTCTCGCCCGCAGTGTCGGGGATGTTCTCGGAGAGGCTTATTGCGAGCTTGGTCTCGGCGAGGTCGCTCTCGATCGGTCTGACCGTGAGACGGCGCTGACCCTCTTCGAGAACGCATTGGCTCGTTTCCGCTGCTCCGCCGGTGGAGACCTTGGAGCAGCCAACTGCATACGCAATCTGGGCGTGATTGCCCTGAACCGGTCGGATCATTTCGCTGCTCGCGCGTACTTCGGGGAATCTCTGGCTGCCTATCGTAGTATCGGCGAGGTGATGGGGGAGGCGAACTGCATTACGGACCTGGGTGAGATTGCTCTCACTGAGTCAGACTACGAAACTGCCGCCTGTCACTTTGAGGAAGCAGCTCCGCTATACCGACGTCTCGGTGCTTTGCGAGGAGTTGCGAATTGCATTCGGAAACTTGGTGAGATCGCTCTGCTTCAGAAGAACTATTCCGTAGCCCGTACCCAACTCGAGGAAGCGCTCCGGCTCTACGACAAAGACACATCTGTCATCGGAAAGGCCCATTGCTTCAGGAGGCTTGGCGACATTGCTGCCCTGCAATCCAGGCGTGCAGAGGCCGCTGGTCTTTACAAGAAATCTCTCGCTCTTTTTGAACGCATCCCCAATCTTGAGCTGATCGGCAAACTGCACGAACAGCTCGCGCGGGTATTGCGTAGTAAAGATGAGCAGTTTGAACACGTCAGGGCGGCGGGGAGGGCATGGGCTGAGATCGGGCGATGGGACCTTGTCCAAGCGCTCAATCTCAAGCTCGATCCTCCTATTCCCGGTCCTTCTGAGCCGGAGGAGCCCGGAAAGGGATGAAGACCCCCCTCCTCTACCCCCGCTCCGCGGGAGAGGACGCCCCACCCCTCTCCCTGGCAAAGTGAGCCGCCCTACCCCCCGGCGCCTGCTTCAAAAGGCATCCCCTTCGCGGAAGTCATGCGCGCTCGCCTCGACAATCAGCGCCGGTGAACAGGCTCAGCTTGAGTCGCGTTCTCCGAGCGGGGCGCGCAAACGGGCCAGCTCGGCTTCAGCCCGCTCAGCCCGGCGTCGCTCGGCCTGTTTCTGCTCCCGCTCGGCTTCCACTCTCGTCGCCACCAGGCTGCCGTCGGGACGGAACAGACGGATCCAATCCGCCTCGCTTCTCATCCAGACGCCATGCCAGAGGCCGATGGAGAGGCCGAGCTGCTCGCTCCAGAACCGGCCATCCGCGTCCGGGAGCAGGGGCCGGTAGGTCCCCGGTGCCGCCAGGCGGAACCCCTCCAGCTTGCGGTGTTTGGGATCGTAGAGGAAGTACTCCGACGTTCTGAAGACCCGGGCGTAGAGGTCTTTCTTGACCGTGCGGTCGTTTTTGGCGGTCTTGGGGGAGAGCAGCTCGATGATGAGGTCCGGGAGCCGGTCGTCCTCCTCCCAGGCGATCCAGGCCTCGCGGTCCCGCGTGGGATCGACCCCACCCACCCAGAAGATGTCCGGACCGCGGAAGGCCGTTTTCTTCCGGCCTGGGTCCTCCTCCTCCAGCGCCACCTCCCGCGCCTGCTCGACGGAGTAGTAGACGAAGTTGTTGCCGCCGGTGTAGAAGTCGGTCCGTCCCTGCTCCTCCATGGCTTGGGGGATCAGGTCGAGGGCGAGGGTGATCTGGTCGCGGTGCCAAGGGCTGTCCAAGGGCTCCCCGTCGTCGTAGACGAGCTCGAAGGGCAGTGGCGCGAGCGCCCGGATCGGCTGGCTCATGGCATGCTCCCTTGCGGAGTCGTTCCTTTGGGCATCCTATAACGCATCCACGGCACAGGGCAAGAGGCGGGCTCTTCCCCGTTGTCCTCCAAGACGACAGGATAGCATGGGAGGCTCGCGGAAAAGGGGCTCCCAACCTCAAGGAAGTGTATCGTTGCCCTCATGGTCTTCGCGCTCCTGCTCCTCTCGCTCCTGAGTCCCCAATACGACCTCCTGATCCGCGGAGGCACGGTCATCGACGGCTCCGGCGCCCCTGGAGTGCGCGCCGACGTAGCCGTCCAGGACGGCAGGATCGCGAAGATTGGCGACCTTCCCGAAGCCAAAGCAAAGCGGTTGATCGACGCCTCCGGTCTGATCGTCGCGCCCGGGTTCATCGACGTCCACACCCACACGGACGACCTCGCGGAGAAGCCCCGGGCGGAGAACTACCTCCGCATGGGGGTGACCACGATCGTGGCGGGGAACTGCGGATCCTCAGCGCTGGACATCGGCAAGGCCCTGTCCGCCGTCCGCGAGGCCGGTCCCTCGATCAACTACGCGACGCTGATCGGGCACAACACGGTCCGGGAGGCGGTGATGGGGGAGGAGCGCCGCGCTCCCACTTCTGCCGAGATGGACAGGATGAAGGCGCTTGTCGCTCAGGGGATGAAGGAGGGCGCTGTCGGTTTCTCCACCGGGCTCCAGTACACCCCCGGGACGTGGGCCGATCCGGCCGAGATCACGGAGCTTGCCCGGGTGGCCTGCGCGGCGGGAGGGCTGTACGCATCCCACATGCGGAACGAGGGGACGGAGATCGAGAAGTCCGTGGCCGAGACCATTGCGGTCGGGGAGTCGGCCGGATGCCGGGTCGAGATCTCGCATCTCAAGATCGACAGCCCGCGCAACTGGGGGATGAGCACCAAGGCTCTCTCCCTCCTCGACGCCGCCCGGGCACGGGGCGTGGATGTCCGGGCGGACCAGTACGCCTACACCGCGGCCGCCTCCACCCTCTCGATCCGTTTTCCAGACTGGGTGCTCGAAGGGGGACAGGAAGAGGTCCGCAAGCGGCTGGATGATCCCGCCACCTGGGCCAAGGTCCGGGACGGGATGAGAGAGCTTCTCGCGGCCCGCGGGTTCCAGGATCTCTCCTTCGCCGTCGTCGCCTCCTATCCTCCCGATCCCTCCCTTCAGGGTCTCTCCATGAAAGAGGTGGCAGTGCGGCTCAAGGGAAGCAGCTCGGCCGACGCTCAGTTCGAAGCGGCGCGGGACATGCTTCGTGCCGGCGGCGCCGGCATGGTCTACCACCTCATGTCCGAGGACGATATCGCTACGATCCTCAAGCATCCGCAGGTTGCTATTGCCTCAGATGGCAGCCTTCCCGTCTTTGGAAAGGACGCCACCCACCCGCGTGCCTACGGCAACAACGCGCGGGTCCTCGGCCTCTACGTACGCGAGAAGAAAGCAATCCCTCTCGAAGAGGCAATACGCAAAATGACCGGACTTCCCGCCACTCATTTCAAACTTTCCAATCGCGGATTGATCAAAGAGGGGTACGCGGCGGATCTCGTCCTTTTCGATCCTCTCAAGATCGGTGACGCCGCTACCTTCGAGAAGCCCCATGCCTATGCGGCGGGCTTTTCCCTTGTCCTGGTCAACGGCCTGCCGGTCATCGACGGGGGTGCGCACACGGGAGCCAAGGCGGGGAAGACCGTCACGCAAAACTGACTTGAGGCGCGAGAGCAGAGCGGTTCGTTACACATTATAAAAAGATTTCTTTTTTCGGTTTTCTGGTGAGGGAAACCCTCGATGCGGGCGTTTCTGCACGCCGAGCCCCGAAGAGGGCGTAACCAGAAAGGCCCCCGGAAACGGGCCGAAGAAGAAAGGAAGCATCATGAAATCCATTCGTATCCCTGCCGCGCTGTTCCTGCTCGCCATCACGCTTTGCACCGGCACCGCCATCGCCCAGCCCCAGATCCCGGGTAACATCAAGGCGAAGGAATCGTTCACGCTCACCCCGGATCCGGTGTTCACCACGGTGAGTGTCGCTCTCGAAGATGACCCCGACCCCGATCCCAAGAAGGTATGGAAGGTGGTGGCTGGAAGTGCCGAGAACGCGGCCAAGCTCTCGTGGAAGGTCGATGCGCGCTGCGGCGTGCAACTGCAGAGCCTCTCGGTGAAGGACGCTGCCGGTGGCAACCACAGTCTCAACGAATTTTTGACTTCGACCACCAAGAACCTGCAGAAGCCGCTGGTGAACCTGCCAAGCTTCTCGGCTCAATTCATCAAGCAGCTCTGTCTCGACATCGCAAACGTGACGTTCGTCACGGCACAAGGCGATGCAGAGAAGAAGGAGGCGCTCGAGGATCTGCAGGACGCTTTCGAGGACAATCTCGAGGCGGAGACGACGGTGGACGGGGGAGTCTTCCTGTCCGGCCGATGCACCAACGGCGTCAACGCCACGACGAGCGTCACGGACAAGAAGTTTCCTGCCAAGACCGTGATCCGGTGCATCCGTTGAGCAGCGCCCGCGGGTAAACTCTGACTGTCGGCGGGCGTCGATTGCGGGTAAAATCGACCGCCAACCGATGTCCGCCGACCACACCATCGCCGTCCTCGCTGAAAAGCCGTCCGTCGCCCGGGACCTGGCAAGGGTCTTGGGCGCGGACCAGCGGGGCAACGGCTATCTCCACGGCAACGGGTACACCGTCACCTGGGCCATTGGCCACCTGGTCGCCCTCGCCCAGCCCGGGGAGATCCGCCCGGACTGGCAGAAGTGGCGGCGCGATCAGCTCCCCATGCTCCCCGGCGAGTGGCCCCTGGTGGTCTCCAAGGAGACCCGCGAGCAGTTCGAGGTCGTCAAGAAGATCCTGAGCTCCCCCAAGGTCGATAGGGTGGTCTGCGCCACGGACGCCGGACGCGAGGGGGAGCTCATCTTCCGCTACATCTACGAGGCCGCCGGCTGCCGCAAGCCGTTCTCCCGCCTCTGGATCTCGTCGCTGACCCCGGACGCCATCCGCAAGGGTTTCGCCAAGCTGCGCGACGGCCGCGACTTCGACCCGCTGGCCGATGCCGCCCGCGGACGCAGCCGCGCCGACTGGCTCGTGGGCATGAACCTCTCCCGCGCCTACACCCTCGATTTCGACGAGAACCTGTCCATCGGCCGGGTCCAGACCCCCACCCTCGCCATGGTGGTCGAGCGCGAGCTGGCCATCCGTGCCTTCGTGCCCGAGGACTACCTGGAGGTCGTCGCCACCTTCTCCCCAGGCCCAGGAGTCGCGTACAGGGGAACATGGTTCAAAGGCGACGATCCCACGCCCGAAGCCAAGCGCCTCAAGGGGGACAAGGCGCATCCCGGCAAGGAGTTCGAGGAGGCGGCGCGCATCGTCCAGAGGGCACGGACCGGACGGGCCGAGGTCGAATCCGTCCGCTCCGAGACGAAGCGGATGGGGCCGCCGCTCCTCTACGACCTGACCGAGCTGCAGCGCCACGCCAACCGCCTCTTCGGCTTCAGCGCCCAGAAGACGCTCGGCCTGGCGCAGTCGCTCTACGAGCAGAAGAAGCTCATCAGCTACCCGCGCACGGACAGCCGCCATCTCTCGCAGGACATGGCTGCAACCCTGGGCGAGATCGTGAAGGTCGTTCAGGGGCCGTACCGCGAGTTGTTGGCCCCCGGCACGGGAGAGCGTCCCCTCGGCCGCCGCTTCGTGGACGACGCCAAGGTCACCGACCACCACGCGATCATCCCCACGACCACCTCGCCCGAGGGGGCGTCGATGACCCCCGACGAGCGGAGCATCTACGACCTGATCTGCCGCCGGCTGCTCGCCGCCTGGCACGACGACCACCTCTGGTCGGTCACCACCGTGATCACCGCCATCAGCACCCCGCCCCGCTCCGGCATCGGCGATCCCTTCCTGGACCGCTACCACAGCACGGGCACGATGGTGGAGAAGATGGGCTGGAAGGTGCTCGACCTCGACCGTAAGAAGGAGAAGGAGAAAAAAGAAGAAAACGACGAGGCTCAGGATCTCCCGACGCTGACGACCGGTCAGTTGCAGGAGGTTCTGGACGCCAAGGCAGTCGCGAAGCAGACTCGTCCGCCCAAGCGTTTCACCGAAGGCACGCTGCTGACCGCGATGGAAACGGCGGGCAAGACGCTCGACGACAAGGAGCTCTCCGACGCCATGAAAGAGAGCGGCCTTGGCACGCCAGCCACCCGCGCGGAGATGATCGAGACTCTGCTACGCCGGGAGTACATCGAGAGGCAGGGGAAGACGCTGGTGGCGACGGACAAGGGGATCCGGCTGATCCAGGTGGTTCATCCGCATGTGAAGAGCCCGGCGATGACCGGGAAGTGGGAGGCCGAGCTCAAGCGGATTCAGCGGGGGGAGGGGGAGCTGGGGAGCTTTCTGCGGGGGATTGAGGCTTATGTGCGGGAGGTGGTGGGGGGCCCTCACCCCCCGGCCCCCTCTCCCGGTCCCCCGAGCACGCCCGCCCCGGGAGAGGGGGAGACTTACTTCAGAGACGGAGTTCCGAAGTCCACGATCGTGGGGACTCGGAGCGCCCCCCTCCTAACACAGAGCCAACCCTCCCCCTCCCCGGGGGGAGGAACCCCCACCCGGGAGCCGAAATCGGCCAATCCGTCCCCTGCAAGTCTCCCCCTCTCCCGGGGAGGGAGTGCTTGGGTGGACCGGGAGAGGGGGCCGGGGGGTGAGGGCCTCGGGAGGGGGAACGGCAGCCAGGATCTCGGCATCCTCCTCAAAGACACCTTCCGCCTCCCCTCCTTCCGCCCCTATCAGGAAGCCGTCTGCCGCGCGGTCACCGAAGGCAAGGACGTCCTCCTCGTCATGCCCACCGGAGCGGGCAAGTCCCTCTGCTACCAGCTCCCCGGTCTCGCCCGGGGAGGCACGACACTGGTCGTCTCTCCTCTCATCGCCCTCATGGAAGACCAGGTCGCCAAGCTGCGGGAGTTGGGGCTGCGCGCCGAGCGCATCCATTCGGGACGCGACCGCGCCTCGTCTCGCCAAGTCTGCCTCGACTATCTGGCCGGCCGGCTCGACTTTCTATTTATCGCTCCCGAGCGCTTGGCGGTCCCGGGTTTCCCCGAGATGCTCGCCAAGCGCAAGCCGGTGCTCGTCGCAGTCGATGAAGCCCACTGCATCTCACAGTGGGGGCACGACTTCCGCCCTGAGTACCGCATGCTCGGCCAACGGCTGCCTCTGCTCCGGCCGGCGCCCGTCATCGGATTGACCGCCACCGCGACTCCCGTCGTCCAGGACGACATCGCCGCACAGCTCGGGCTTCAGAGCACGGGACGCTTCATCCACGGCTTCCGCCGCACGAACATCGCGGTCGAGGTGGCCGAGATGCCCCCGTCCCAGCGCCGTGATGCCGTGCGCCGCATCCTGTCCGATCCGGAGCGCCGGCCGGCCATCGTCTACGCTCCGAGCCGCAAAGAGGCCGATGCCCTCGGCGCCGAGCTTCGGCAGGACTTCTCGGCCGCTGCCTACCATGCCGGCATGAACGGCGCGGATCGCGACCGGGTCCAGTCCGGCTTCCTCTCCGGAAAGCTGGAGGTCATCGTCGCCACGATTGCGTTTGGCATGGGAGTCGACAAGGCGGACGTGCGCACCGTCATCCACACCGGCCTGCCCGGCAGCCTGGAGGGCTACTACCAGGAGATCGGCCGCGCCGGCCGCGACGGCAAACCCTCCCGCGCGCTCCTCCTCTACTCCTGGGCCGACCGCCGGAGCCATGAGTTCTTCCATTCGCGCGATTATCCGGACTCCAGCGTCCTCCGGCAGATCTTCAAGACGCTCACGGCGGAGCCGCAGCCGAGCGACAAGGTCCGCAAGCGGGTCGGAATCGACGAGGAGCCGTTCGAGAAAGCCCTCGAAAAGCTCTGGATTCACGGCGGCGCCCTGGTGGATGCGGACAGCAACGTGACCCGCGGAGCCGACGGTTGGGAGCGCCCCTACCTCGCGCAACGGGACCACAAGCTCGCCCAGCTCGACCAGATGGTGCGCTGCGCCGATGCCCACGGCTGCCGCATGCTCCACCTCGTCCAACACTTCGGCGACCAGGAGGACTCCGGCCAACCCTGCGGCGTCTGCGACGTCTGCGACCCGGAAGCCTGTCTCGTCCGCCGCTTCCGCCTGCCCGATCACGCCGAGGCGCGGGTCCTCTCGGAAGTGCTGCACGCCCTGCGCCGGAGAGATGGCCAGAGCACGGGCCAGCTCTTCCGCGAGATCTCCGCCGAGGACGGTCTGCCCGACGGCTTCGACCGCAAGGCCTTCGAGCGCCTCCTCGGGGGGCTCTCCCGGTCCGGCCTGGTGCGCCTGAGCGAGGACGAGTTCGAGAAGGACGGCAAGACCATCCGCTTCCAGCGCGCGGCCCTGACCGCGGACGGCTTCCGCACCCCGCCCGATGCCGCGGCGCTCGCCTTGTTCGTCCAACTCCTGGAGGACGCCCCGGCCGCAAAGCCCAAGCGGCGGGAGCGGAAGAAGCTGGACATCTTCGCGCCGATCAAGGCAATCCGCGAGCGCCGCAAGGGCAGGGTGCAGGAGATCCTGCCCGGTGCCGAGGAGCTCATGGATGAGCCGCTTCCGGCCCTGATCGACGCCCTCAAGGCCTGGCGCCGCGTCGAGGCGCAGAAACGTCGAGTGCCTGCGTTCCGCATCCTGACCGACCGCGCCCTGAACGCGCTGGCCGGCGCCCGCCCCGGAGACGAAGTGGAGTTGCTGAATGTCCCCGGGATCGGGCCGACGATCGTGCAGAAGTACGGCCGGGAGATCCTGGGGATTCTGGAAAAGGGCGGGTAGTCAAGGACCCAAAGGACCCAAAGGACCTAAAGGACCCAAAGGACATCCGATCCGGGCTTCTTTGTCCTTTACGTCCTTTAAGTCCTTTTGGTCCTGGGTGGGCGGCGGTCCCCGGTGTAGGATCTACCCAGGAGCCCACATGCCCCCGATTCCTGCCCCCGCGCCGGTCGATGTCCGCGCCTTTCTGGCCGCGGTGCCTCTTTTCCGCGATCTGGGCGAGGCCGACCTGGACCAGATCATCCCGCATCTCGACTGGATGCTCGTTCCGGGCGGTCACGTCGTCTGCCGCCAGGGGGACGAGGGAGACCGCCTCTACCTCGTGGCCAGCGGACGCCTCGCGGTCGTCCGGGAGCTGCCCAGCGGCGAAGACGTCCTGCTGAGCCACGCGGGCCGGTTCGAAAGCGTCGGCGAGGTGGCCGTGCTGACCGGCAATCCCCGCTCGGCCACCGTGCGCGCCTTGCGGGACTCGGTGATCGCCCGGATCGACAGGGCGGGGCTCTCCCTGCTTCTGGAAGAGCACCCCAGGATCGCCCTCGCGTTCACCCGGCGCCTCGCCGGCTGGATCTCGCCGGTGCCCAAGATCGAGAAGAACCGGGGCTGCATCGCGGTCGCCGTGGCCGCCGCCCAGGAGAGCATCCCCCTGACGGACCTCACGCGGCGGCTCGCGGAATCGCTATCCGCGCTCGGTCCGACCCTCCACCTGACCGCTGGCGAGATCGAAGGGCGTTTCGGACCGGGCTCCGCTTCGAGCGCCGACGGCAGCGCGGAGCATGGCCGGGTGGCGGCCTGGATCGACGGCCAGGAGGCCTGTCACGCCTTCCTCGTTTATGAAGCGGATCCCGGCCCCACAGCCTGGACTCGCCGCTCGCTACGCCAGGCGGATCGCATCCTGGTGCTCGCGGATGCCGCCGCCGATCCGTCTCTCGGCTTCCTTGCCAGGGAGCTGGAGAGTTTCGAAAGCAGGTCCCGCGAAGAGCTGGTGCTGCTCCACGCCAATCCAAGGAAAAGGCCGCGCGACACGGCACGGTGGCTGGCGCTGCGCCCGTTCGACCGCCATCATCACATCCGGCAGGGGGTGGCGGGCGACTTCGGCCGCCTCGCCCGTTTCCTGGACGGCAGCGCGGTGGGGCTGGTGCTGGGTGGAGGCGGGGCCCGCGGCTTCGCGCACATCGGCGTCATCCGCGCGCTGGAAGAGGCCGGCATCCCCATCGACCGGGTGGGAGGGACCAGCATGGGCGCGGTCATCGGCGGGCTCTACTCCCGCGGCTTCGACTGCAAGGACATGATCCGGCTCAACCGCTGGGGCTGGGTCAAGTACCAGCCGCACAAGCTCTACACGCTGCCGATGATCTCGCTCGTCTCCTCGCGCAAGGCCGAGCGCATGCTCGACATGATGTTCGGGGACGACATGATCGAGGACCTCTGGCTGAATTTCTACTGCGTGTCCACGAACCTGACGCGGGCGGAAACCGTCATCCACCGGCGCGGCGACCTGGAGCGCTGCGTCGGGACGAGCATCCGTCTCCCCGGGGTGGTCCCGCCGACCGTGGAGAACGGCGACCTGCTGGTGGACGGGGGTGTGCTGGACAACCTGCCGACCGGCGTGATGCGCCGTCTCGGGGAGGGTCCGATCATCGCGGTGGACGTCTCGGCCGCGGTGGACGTCCGGGCCGACTTGAGCTACCGCGAGGCGCCCTCGCCCTGGCAGCTCCTCCTGAACCGCTGGCGCAAGACGGCCCGGCCGTTCCCCAACATCCTGCAGATCCTCCATCGCTCCGCGGTGCTGGCGAGCGACATCTACGCCAAGCAGGC
>DATMER010000034.1:0-19520 GCA_035556715.1 Thermoanaerobaculia bacterium | reverse complement strand
TGATGACCCTGAAGCCGGACACCCGCCTGATGGTGATCTCGGCCCTGGGCGACGCCGAGACCGCCATCGAGGCGGTGGAACGGGGCGCCAACGAGTACGTGGTCAAGCCGTTCTCGGCCGAGGACCTCAACCTGGCGCTCGCCAACCTGGTCGCCGGGTTCTGAGGCCTTGGGGACGCGATGAGCGACGAGGAGATCAAGGTCTTCATCGACGGCGTGGTGCGCTATTTCGAAAAGGTCACCGGCGAGCCCGCGCAGGTCGATCCGCCGTACCTCAAGGGCGAGGACTCGGTCACCCTGGATTTCACCGGGGTGATCGGCATCTCCGGGCGCCACCGCGGCGCGGTGTACTTCACCTCCGGCGCCGAGCAGCTGACCGATCTGCTGCGCCGCCTGGGCGAGACCGAGGTCGGCTTCTCCGAGCACGAGGACCTGGTGGGCGAGGTCGCCAACACCATCGCCGGCAACGCCCGCCAGTACTTCGGCAGCGAGTTCCTGATCTCGGTTCCGATCGTGCTCTTCGGGCGGCCGGACAAGATCTCCTTTCCCCGCCACCTGAAGAGCTTCGTCATCCCGATCACCTGGCGCAGCCATCGGAGCTACCTCATCATCTGCCTCGAGCGGGCCGCGGCCGACCGCGACGCCTCGGGGCTGAGCTCACGGCCGGGCGCGATCGCCGACCTCCAACCCTGAAGCCGGGAGATGTCATGGACACGATGCCGCAGCACTACAACCTGTTCCTCGTCGCCCTCTCCTATGTGATCTCGGTCCTGGGCTCCTTCACCGCGCTCAAGCTCTGCCGCCAGCACGCCGGAGCCCGCGGCGCCGAGAAGTGGCGCTCGCTCCTGGCCGGGGCCCTGGCGATGGGGGCGGGGGCGATCTGGTCGATGCACTTCATCGGCATGCTGGCCTTCGACATGGGAATGCCGGTGGCCTACGACGTGCCGATCACCCTGGCCTCTCTGCTGGTGGCGGTGGTCGTTACCGGCCTCGGGATCTACGTGGTTGGCAAGGGGCCGACCAGCCCGTGGCGGCTGACCGGCGGGGGCACGGCCATGGGGGTTGGGGTGGCCGCCATGCACTACACCGGCATGGCCGCGATGCGGATGCAGGCCCAACTTTCCTACGACCTGATGATCGTGGGGATCTCGTTGGGGATCGCGGTGGTGGCGTCGATCGCCGCCCTGTGGCTGGTCTTCAACACCACCCGCCTGTGGCAGATCGTCGCCAGCGCCCTGGTGATGGGGCTGGCGGTGTGCGGCATGCACTACACCGGCATGAAGGCGGCGATCATGCGGCACGACCCGGCGCTGCCGGTCCAGGTGGTGGGGCTCTCGCCCGAGATCCTGGCCTACGTGATCTTTCTGGTGACCCTGGTGATCCTGTCGCTGGCGTCGCTGCTGGGCGGCGACCGGCAGGCGATTACGATCCGGCGCACGGCCTAGTCGTGGTTCCGGACACTCCCCTGGAACCTATTTAGCGGACCAGAGACCGCAGATATCAGAGCGACCCTCTCTTGGACCGTCGCTCGCCCGCAGGCCGTTCGGGTCTCAGAATACCGCCGACCACCATCCTGGAAAACCGCCCTGCACAGAACAACCGCTGCCAAACTCCACGTAGCAGTCGCCGTTCTCGTTCCACTCGCAAGCATTGGCGCCGTTTTGGGCGCAGTAGGTATAGCAGGAGCCCGGGTCGGGCTGGTAGACTGGGGACCACCAGCTCCAGCCCGAGCATCCGCGGACGGCCGAGTTGGCCTGCATGCTGCCTCCCGGCGGTGGCGGCGAGACGACCGGAGCGACGAACTCGTCCGTGAATTTCGTTTCCGCTGCTGCCGGACAACTGTTCTGGGGAAAGCAGTCATTCCATTCGCCCAGATCATCACCCGAGTGCGGGCCGCCGCAGAAGCTCTGGTTGGCCCACAATCGGTTGTTGAACCCAAGCGGAGAAAGATCGGCATGTCGACGGGCGGACACAGGATCAGACTCTCCGACATTGAGACCGATCCACGCGTTCACGTCGCCGGCGGTCCAGTCGGAATCGCAGTTCTCCAGACCACCAAGACCGCCATCGCATTCCGCCTCGGTCAGATAGTTCCCGTGCTTGTTCTCGGACGCAAGTACAACATCGGTAAACGAAACCGCTGCAGCGGAGAAACCCCAATTGCAGCCATCAGCATACTTGGGGTCACCGGCGTCCCCATCATGCGCCCACGTATCGATCGATTCCATGCTATAGCCGAGAGCGCAGGATGGATCGGGCTTCAGAGTGATCGCAAAGGGCTCAACGTCTCCCATGTGGCAGGCCCAAGTCGAACCGAAACCTTCGCCGCCGTCGACTCGGTACAACAACGCGTAGGTGATGGCAATGTGAGAGGGCGACTGCGGGTGCGGCCGGACGCGGAACAGCAGCCGGCCCGGCTGATTGTTCACGCGATGGTCGTGGTTGCCGCCGGGCGAGCTGGTGTCCTCGCCGCTGTCGTACCAGATCGTCGGGAAAAAGTGCCGGGCGAGCCGGAGCTCGAGCTCCTGCGAAATGCCATCGCCATCGAGATCCTCGAAGGTTGTCTCCTCCCAAGTCCCCGGCGTGAGGCCTGGTTGTTGCGGATACGCGGCGACGGTGGATAAGGCCAGAATGAAGAACAAAGCGCCGAAGCGCAACGCTGTCGATCGCATGGGTGGTTTCTCCTATGGTGAGTTGACGCGTCGATGAGGAGCAGCATGTTTCTGTAAGGGGGAGTGCCCTCTGAGGACTACTTTCCTAAGGAGATTTCTTCTCGACCGGAAAGACCGCACCGCGGAGGTTAGCGGAGCGAACGGCGCTCCCTACACTCTTGTAAATGACGTTTCGACCGTGGGAATTTCCTGCTCTCTCCCTCGTACCGGCGAGGCTCACCTAAGGATAAGAGGCGGCTGCCTCAAGAGGCAGCCGCCTTAGGGGGTGTTTCAAGGCTCCTGGCCGACCGGAGCCTAGTCCGGCTCCTCGGGCTTGATGTATCCGAGCTCTATCAGCGCTTGTTTGACCTTGGCCGTGAACTCCGGATCGATGCCCGCGGTATTGGCTACCCGCTTGCCTCGAACCTCCTTGAGCGCGCGCCCGAGCCGCTCCATGTCCACGCCGTAGCAGGCCAGAAGCCGGTCCAGGGTCGGCAGGTCCGGGAGCTGCATCTCGCTCTCATAGCGGGAGAGGCGGTTCTGCGAGATCCCGGTGCGCTCGGCGACCTGGGCCTGCTCCAAGGCGGAAAGGCTGAAGGCTGGAGACCGCTTGGCGAGATTTACCAACGGTTGCTTCCCCGGCCCTGCCGTTCATGGGTTTGCCTGCAACCGCATCGCCGTAGCCGGCGATCGGAAGCTGCCGAGCCTCACAGGTCAAGGACTTTCAGAAGCTGGATGCCCTTCAGGACAGGAGAGGTGCGCCCCGCAGGACGAGAGCAGCTACGGACAGGCTCACGAGAGTCCGCTTTCTGAACGATTCTGCGCGGTCACACAGCTAGCACGGCTCGGAAGGGGCACCTTGGAAGCGCTGCAGGCGCTGTCCGCGCCGGTCAGAAAGGAGAGCTACACGTTCTTCTTTAACACTTTCCGGGTACCTATTCAGTCCTCCCTCAGGGCTATTCGCTTAACCGCCACTACGACCACTACATGAACTTGTCAGCCAATGATAAAATCGTGTTCACCAGCGAGAAACTCTTCTTCCCAATTTCATCAGCAGTCGTAATTTTCTTCTTAAACTCCTCAAGCTTGTCAGTAGTCTGCGACACAGAGAGTCTCGCTATCGCTTCATCCTGCGTTTCAGCTGCGACAGTAACGGATTGAATAGCATCTCCAAGCAGCGCTTGGCTTTCAGGCAGAAGCTTTGTGAGCTCCTCTAAGTGATGTTTGATTTCTTTTAGAGTGACAACGTCAATAAGGCCCTCGGGGCGACTGTTATAAGGCTGGCACTTGCAGGGATTTCGACGGCACACCGGACATCCGTCTAGGTAGTAGCTAATGAATTCGCCATCGAGCGATTTTTCTCGAAAAAGAATACCCCAAGAAGCAAGGAGCCAAGCAAATACATCTGCCATCTCCTGGCTTACGACATCAAATGGCTTAATCTTGCGAACGAATCCTGCCATTGCTTCATGCAGCTCTGCCGTCTCCTCCTGTAGCTTAGCGAAGAGATGCCAGGGCCCAGCATAGCGCCAGATAACTTCGTTATTAGGATAAATTTTGGAAATTATATCAACAGCGAGATCCAGGTTTAATGGCTTGTTCTGCTGTGTCCGCTGGTGATTGCGGTAACCTTCCAGCTTCTCTTTTACCTCATACGCTGGCGTGTAGCGAGACGGCTGCTTGCCAGTTCGAAAGCAGACACAGGTCTGCTCGATACAGTACGGGCAAAGACCTGGGTACTTATCGATCAGAGATTTCTGCGCATCACCCTTTACCTGATTAGAAAACGCCAGAAGCCATGAAAGAGCCCGCAGCATGTCCTTCTCAGAGGGCTTATTGTCAGCTATGTTCTTGCAAAGATAGCCGACGGATCTGCAGAGATAGCCGAAAATATACTCCCAACTGAGATCCTTGTTGACCTCTCCATATAACCTGCCAAGAAAGCTCTGATAAGCTGCGATATCGTTACGCTCTCTTGTATCTTTAAGCATTGTCACCCCTAAATAGTATGATCGGAATGGGAATACCCTCGCGGGCCCCTCCTACACCTCTGTGCACGAATGGCACTGTCGCCTACACGGTTCGGGTAGACCTCTCTTACATCGTAGTCAGCTAACTTGTGGCTCTAACTCACCGATCAGTGGGTGCAAAGCGGCAGATCCCACTGGAGGCGCCGGGTTGAGCGGTAGGTTATGAAGCCGCACTTAACTCCTCAGGCTCCCGAACTATGTCCTCAGAAACATCATGGCCAAGAGCCTTGCTAGAAAATCGTCTTAGCGCTTATCGAACTCGCTTGCCCACTCGTCCACGACCGGCCTTGGATACTAGTTGAGGCCCCCTCTCTCCGAGCCTGCGGTAGGCTCGTGGTGATGAGGACAAAGAAAGGAGGCCTCGATGAGATTCTACACCCAACAGCACCGTCACTACTGCGGGATTGACCTCCATGCTCGCAACATGTACATCTGCATTCTTGATCAAACCGGTAAGACTCTGGTCCACAAGAAGATCGACTGTGACCGAGACGAGCTCCTCCGGACCCTGCGACCGTACCGTAAAGACCTCGTCGTCGCCGTCGAGTGCCTCTTCTGTTGGTACTGGATCGCTGACCTGTGCACCGAAGAGGGCATCGTCTTCGTCCTCGGCCATGCCCTCGGCATGAAGGCCATCCATGGCGGAAAGGTCAAAAACGACCGACGCGACTCCTACACGATCGCCGCCCTGCTGCGCGGCGGCAACCTCCACTACTCCTATGTCTACCCCCGCGACAAGCGGGCTACCCGCGACCTCATGCGCCGGCGCACCTTTTTCGTCAGAAAGCGCGCTGAACTGCTCACCCACATCCAGAACACCAACACCCAATACAACCTCCCCGCCTTCGAGGAGAGGATCGACAAAACCCAAGACCGCGGAGCCATCATCGAGCACTTCGACGACAGCAGCGTCCAGATGTCCATAGCCGCCGACGTCACCCTGATGGGAGCCTACGACCAGGTCATCCGTGATCTCGAGCTGTACCTGCTTCACGAGGTCCGCAAGGATCACGGGCACGAGTTCTCCCTGTTGCGCTCCATCCCAGGAATCGGCGAGGTCCTGGCTTTGACTCTGCTCTACGAGATTAACGACCTGAAGCGCTTTGCTCGTGTCCAGGACTTCCTGTCCTACGCTCGGCTGGTCAAGGGAAGGCATGAGTCCGACGGCAAGGTCAAGAAGTCTGCAGGCAGCAAGATGGGCAACGTCCACCTCAAGTGGGCCTTCTCCGAAGCCGCCGCCCTGTTCCTGCGTTGGAACGTGGCAGGGCGCAAGTACTTCACCCGCATCGAGAAGAAGCACGGCAAAGGCAGGGCTTTGAGCATCCTGGCGGCCAAACTCGGCCGCGCCGTCTACTACATGCTGCTGCGCAAGAAGCCCTTCGACATGAAACGCTTTGTAACGGTTTAAGGAGGAGAGAGGGTGAGCCCGACGCCTAACTGGAGCCCAGAGGGCCGAGCCACAAAGGACCTTTCGATTCGGCAAGTCCGTGCGCCTCAGAGCGCGTCCGAGGTCCATAGGCACAGAGCCTGGCAGCCCATGCCTGGGATTGGACACCCTCTCTCGCTCCGCTTTTCGCCAAGACGCCGAGCTCTGATCTGCCCGCCCAAGGCCTATGGATCCTGCCGGAGCTGTGGGAAGCGCGCGAGCCGCGCTTCCCACAGCTCCTTGGACGGACGCCCTTCGGGCGCCGCCCACAGGCTCCACAGGCCCGACGACGGTTGGTTCCAAGAGAAAATCAGGATCGGAAATCGGTGTCTTGCACACATCAGGATTACGAGCAACGGAAGATGACTGCTCTGCCCCTCGCCCGAGCCTGCTGCACAACTGGACACGGTCGATTGACCGCGAACCCGCACTTTGAATGGTCCGGGATGAGGGCACAGAAATGTTTCTAGGACGCGGAGCCACCGCTTCGCACCGCCGCCCAGGCGGCGGCTGAGCCTCGATAGGTGTTTGGTGCAGGCAGTCCCTGCGCCGAGTTAGAAACGAAGCAGAGGAGAGCATCTCGATCCGTCTCGCAATCTTCTATCTGGCTGGAGCCCCCGCCCAGCTACTACGGAGCGTCTGTGCCTTGACCACCGGTGGCCTCATAGAAGTTAGATGTCGTACGGCGCCTGTTGGTCCAAGTTGACGACTCTCGCAAGATTCGCCAGACACAGACTTAATAAGTTTAAACTCTAGTGCTGCGAGTGTCAATCTAGGGTGGAGACGATCAGGCAGACAACACAAGACAGACAATCCTTCCAGCTTCAGACTATGGAACATAAGCCGTGCCGCGGTTTTGCCCCCTTGCCCTTGGCATGCCAGGCCACGCTGGAGGGAAGCAACGATCCCTCTCAAACAGATGGCTTGCCGCACTATACCTAGACATACCTTAGGCTTTCCCGAAACGCTTCGGCATCCAACGAGCAGGCCTCGAAAGGAGGCTTACTCGCCTCCCCGGATTCAGGACCCTGCCGCCCTCCTCGTATGCACGTCGCCTTCGGCCACCTTCTGCAGGAACACCTCCGGCGTGAACGTGATACCGGCTTTTTCAACCTTCTCGCGCGCTCTCGCTTGGTCGCCGCGGGCAGGAGCCGTGATCAGGACGAGCGCGGCGAGGATCAGCAGGGCGAGCGGTGTCTTTGATCGAAGCCTCCTTACGGGGTGCAAGCTGTGGCCGGGTTGTGCCTACTTGTCGAGGATTCTCTTGAGTTTCCCGAGCACGAGCTTCTGGTCGAAGTTGTGGGCCGTGGCGACGAACACCGTATCGTCGTCGGCCACGATGCCCATGATCTCGTCCCACTCGGCGGTCTTCAGCGCCTGGGCCACTGCCCTTCCCGCTCCCGGGTAGCAGTGCAGGATCGTCAGGTACGGCCCGGCAGCCACTCCCTTGCGGATGAAGTCGTCCACCTTCTTGAGGGGGTCGTTGCCCCTCTCCCAGCTCGGGATCACGTAGCGGCCGTTCGACCGGGCGACCCCCAACTGCTTGATGTCGCGGCTGACGCTCGACTGCGTCACGTCGAAGCCCCGTTCCTTGAGCAGGTGCATGAGCTCGATCTGCGTCTCGACCCGGTCGGGTCCGTTGAGGATGTTCAGGATCTCCTTCTGGCGCCGGTGCTGCGTTTCACGGTCGAGCCCCATGTTCCTTCCTCCTAAATGACTTGCGCAACGGTAACATACTTTGCATGGCGCAACAAGGAGAAAGGGGCTTGACAGGCGCCTGCAACTCTGAGACACTATGCGCACTTCATGCAGGCTCCCGGGGGACAGACGGATTCGCGGTGCCAATCCCGGCACCGCTTTTTGAAAGGAGAAGGATCATGGCTGGGAACAAGTTGGAGTCGTTGGGAAGCCTGCAGAGCCTGAACATGGCGCTGGAGGCCAATGCCGGGGATCTTCCGCAGTTGGAGGTGAGCCGGAACACGTTCGGGGGCAAGGTGGGCCAGCTCCAGGGGCTCACGCAGGAGCAGGCGGCCCTCACGGCGAGCAAGCAGGAGACCACGCGCCAGTTCCAGCATGAGATGACGGAGACGCAGCGGTTGGCGACGGTGCTGCGCCTCGCGGTCAAGCACCACTACGGGATCGACTCGGAGAAGCTCGTGGAGTTCGGGATCCAGCCGTTCCGCGGCCGGAACCGCAAGGTGCAGGAGCCGGAGACGCCGCCAGGGCTGGAGGCGCCAGCCCCGGCGGTTGTTCCCGATCTCACCGGTCTCTAAAACGGCTCGATCTTTGGATTATACCTCGGGGGCGTGCTCTGCACGCCCCCTTTTTTTTCCCTGAACCGCAGAGCCCCTGCCACGGGCTCCAGTCGCCTTTCCGGGCGACCGGGTAAGCTTTTCCAGTCACCGAGGAAGCTTCTGAACCGCAGGGGAAGCTCATCCAGTCATCGGGCAACCTTCTGAGCCGCTGGGTAATCTTATCCGGTCATCGGGGAAGCTTCTGAGCCGCCGGGGAAGCTTGTCCGGTCGTCGGGAAAGCTTCTGAGCCGCTGGGGAAGCTGATCCGGTCACCCGGGAAGCTTCTGAACCGCCGGGGAAGCTTATCCAGTCATTGGGCAAGCTTCTGAGCCGTTGGGTAAGCTTATCCAATCGCCGGGGAAGGTTCTGAGCCGCCGGGAAAGCCTGTCCAGTCCTTGGGAAAGCTTCTGAGCCGCTGGATAAGCTGATCCAGTCACCGGGGAAGCTTCTGAACTGCCGGGGAAGCTTATCCGGTCACCGGGGAAGCTTCTGGGCCGCTGGATAAGCTTACCCAATCACTTGAAATACCCGTTCACATCGAGAATGAGGTGCACGGGCGCCGGGGCGTCGAGGTGCACCTTGACGGTTCCGGTACCGTCATCCGCAAGCCCGATGAGGGCGCTGTTGGCCCGCGTCGCTCCCGAGGCAAAGCTGATGACGGTGGCGGGGGTGAGCGATCCCTTGGCCGGTTGGATACGCAGGCTTCCCCCGGCGCCGCCCTGGGTCACCGTGACGTTGAGCGACAGCGCCTTGGCGTCGCCGGGGACGCCGCAGGCTCCGGTGAGGTCGAACGTGCGGTCGGGGAAGGGCTGCAGCGCCGGTGCTCCGAGCGATTCCGCAGCCCCGCGGGTGTCGACCAGGCGGCAGGGTGTCAGGGTATGGAGCTCGAGGGGCTGCGGCGGAGCGGGCTCGTCGCCCACACCCGGCTTCACCTCCGGCAAGGTGCCGGCGACACCTGTCCAATCCCCTTGCGTCACAGGCCCTTGGACCGCCTGGGTGAAAACCGACTGCGGGAAGATCAGATCGACCCGCGAATAGAGGACGCCTCCGGCTTGCACGGGGATCTTGAGCCGGCCGTCCGGCCTGTAGGTCGGCTGAGTCAGCAGCACCGGCACACTGCTGCCCGCGGGATAGAGCCGAACCATCTGAGCCGTCACCGGAACGTCCTGGAAACGGAGCCCGTTGTCCTGCGTCGAGTAGACGCCGACCCGGACCCGGTCGAGGGAGAAGTAGATTCCCTGAAAACCGTTCAGGAAGCCGTCGCCGAACCGGGAGGGCCGGATCGTGACGCCTTGCAGAGGCACCGCGTGCATGTTCCAGCCGGCGACGGTGCCAAAGCGCACGTCCGTATTGACAGGCACCGGCAACGCGCGGCTGATGCCCAGGGCAAATCCCTCGCTCGAGGTCCGCCACCCCTCCATCTCGAACATCATCGAAAACGTGTTGCCGTGAGCATCGATCTGCGCCAGCAGGTCGACGAGCTGGATCTCGCTCAGGACCGGAACGGGAGCATTGGCAGGGTTGGTGCCCGTACCCGTGGTCTCGGCGACCAGAGCCCCGATCGTTTTCAGGCCGGCTTCATTTTGAGCCACCGCCAGGACCTGATACCTGCCGCCGGTCTTGTAGTCATGAGAAACCGTCTGCGGCTGGCCGCCCGCCGGGACCGTCAGCCGCGTCACGCCGCCGTCTCCCCAAAGGACGACCAGCTCGACTTCCAGAGCCGATGAGACCGCCGAGTCCGCGGCCTGGACTTGAAGATCGATCCCGAGCGAGCCTCTCTTGGCATAGCTCAGCTCGAGAGCCGGCGGGTCGGCCAGCAGGCAACCGTTGTAGAGCCGCGGCGAAACCGTCTCCCCCGGAAGCGGAACGGCCAGGAGCCGGTAATCCTGCAGCAGCGTGCTCTTTCTCAGGACGTCGAGCGCCACCGGGCTCATGGACTGCAGCAACGCCGCGTCAGGATCGCCGACTGGAGCCAGGTACTGCTCGATCGCGGCGGGAGTCCACACTTGGGACTCGACGAATTTCCAGCGCTCGAACAGGTTGGGGACGCTGGCCAGCAGCCGGAGGACGCCCAACTGGCGAAGGCCGTTGAGGCGCGACACTTCTTCGGCGTAGTTGCCGTTCGCGTCCTCGATCCGGAAGTCCGGCTCGCTCCAGTCCTCAGGAAAGGACTCGGGATACTTGTTCTTCCAGCCTGCGCACCCGCGTCCCGTGATGAAGCCGCCGAGCTCGGACAGGGGTTGAACCCGCTGGCGGATCGAACCGGACGGGACGTCGTAGCTGGTGTGGAAGTCGGAGAGGAAGCGGGACCAGTCCTCCAGCAGTCCCGAGCCGAAGGCGAGGCCCCTCGCATTGACCGCGCCGGCCGACTTCATGATGTGCCCGGGGTTGCCGTTGATCGCCCCGATCTGCGCGGGGGTCTTGTTGCTGTTGCAGATCCCGATGTGGTCGCAGGTCTGGGGCGTGCCGAGGCAGGCCTGCCCCGGCTGAGGATTGGGGTCCACGACCAGGGTGGAGCCGGCTTCGAAAGTGCCTCCGCCATAGTGCTGATTGCAGTTGATGACATCGGGCCGCCATTCGCGGTGAAAGGCCGAGTGGCAGGGAGCGGAGCCTCCGGGCACGAAGCAGCACGCGAAGCAGACCCCGACGCCGGCTCCACCACTGCAATTGACGCTGAACACATCCCTGAACTGAAAAAGATCGAGAAAGGCTCCGGCGATGCCTCCCAGGGGGACTTCGCTGAACGCGCAGTAGTTGAACGTCGAGCGGCAGAGGTCGTATCCGAACCCCTTGGAGAGGCAGGTGTTGAAGCTGCCAAACAGGTCCGGGAGCTCGCTGTAGAAAACGGCGACGTCGAAGTACTGCTTGGCTTTGCCGATCTTGGACAGCGTGCCGATGACGGTCTCGCCGATGAGGTTCTCCGGTTCCTGGGCCTTGAGGTTGGCCGTGGCGAGCAAGAAGGCGCAAGCCACGGAGAGTCCAAGGCGCTTCGCAGCAGTCATGGTGCCCCCGCTTCCTGGAAAGAGCTTTCTACTCTACCCTGAGACCCGGCATTCGGCACATTGTTGACTGGCAGGGGCCGCCGCTTTACACGTGCGAGTGCGGCTCCTTCCCGGTGTGCTCGTGCGGAGTCTCCTCCTTCAGGGGCTCCTTCAGGGGCTCCTTCCGGAGCTCCTTCCGGTGCTCCCCCAGGACCTCCACGCTCAGGACGAACGCGGGCCGGCCCCAGCTCTGGACCATCCCGACCCGTCTCGCGAGGTCGGCGGAGGCCACGCTCTCCATCCGCTGGACGGTCTGGCGGCGGAAGTCGAAGAGCGGCGGCCAGTCTTTCTCTTCTCTCGACGGGGAGATCGAGACCACGAAGAGGTCTCGCCGGCTCAGACGGTCCACCTGCTGGGAGCGCTCGAAGAGGAAGCCGGGCAGGCGGCCCAGGTTCTCGACCAGCTTGCCCCGCATGCCGAGCACCGCCCGCGACAGCCGGGAGGGCTCGGCCACGCTCTTGAGCGGGTTCGTGGATTCCACGATCAGCACCTGCTCGGCCGAGAGCGTGCGCGCCGCGTCCACCGGGATGTTGTTGGAGTAGCCGCCGTCGACCAGGGAGACTTCCTGGCCGTCCAGGGTCAGCCGGTGGGCCGGGAAGATCGGGAAGGGCGAGCCGGACGCGAAGATGACCCGGACCGGGAACTGCTCGTCTTTCACCTGCGGGCAGCTTTCGACCGCGGAACCGATGGCGTAGGGGTACCAGATCGCGCCGTTGGAGGGCCTCCGCGGCACTCTCGGGCACTCGTCCCCCTTGGGCACGAAGAGGAAGTAGCGGGTGCCGTCCCGCTCCAGGAGGTTGGCCGGGGCGATGAACCGGGAGGTCGGGCGATACTCTTCCTTCCTCCCCGCCTTCTCGTAGAAGCGCTCGACCGCGCCGAGCAGGTAGGCCCGCGCCTGCCGGTTGCCGTAGAGGGCCGGGGCAATGACCACGTTCCACCAGCCCAGGGCGACGACGCAGAGCACGGCCAGGCGGAGGAAGCGCCGGGTCACGAAGTCGCCGTTCGGATGGTGCGAGCAGAGGAAGACGAAGCTTCGCCGGAGCTGGCCGACCAGGGCGCTCCCCCGCCGGCCGTACAGGGCGAGCAGGAGCAGGGCGAGCCCGGTCAGGGAGCTGGTGCCCAGGAGCCAGGTCCAGAACTCGCCCGTCAGCTCCAGGGGGGAGAGCCAGTCGGGCAGCACCTCGGTGACCACCCACAGGGTCAAGGCCACCACGACCAGGTGGGTCAGCAGCACCATGAAGCCCACGAGGAAGTCCTGGGTCTTGTGCAGGTGGTACCGGCGCTGGGCGGCGTAGGCCCAGGAGATGCCTCCGAGAAGGAGGACGAGCAGGCCGACGCAGACCAGGAAGGTGCCCACGGAGATCTCCAGGGTCTGGGCGGAGAGCGCGCTCCTCTTGCTCAGAATATTGCTCCCAATATTGCTCCCAATACTGCTCCCAATATTGCTCCCAATACTGCTCCCAATACTGCTCCCAATACTGCTCCCGGCCTGCTCCTTCTGCCCCGACCAGCAGAGGTTCATCACCAGGAAGGAGGCCAGGAGCAGCGAGGCCGCATAGGCCGCCCACCAGGATCTCCCCTGGAGCCAGGGGCGCCGGAGCACAAAGTTGGCGACCACCAGCACCAGGACCAGGCCGAAGCCCGTGATGTAGAACGGGAGGCCGGCGAGGCTCAGCCAGTCGCCTGCCAGGGTGAGGCCTAGGAGGAGGGCGAGGGCGGTTGGGAGGAGGGTTTCGAGGAGGACGCGGGCGAGGGGAGCGCCGGAGCCCTCACCCCCGTCCCCTCTCCCGCCTCCCCACCCCCCTCGCCGGGAGAGGGGCGCCTCCGCCCGCCCGGTGGACCAGTTCCCCCCTCTCCCAGGGAGGGGGTCGGGCAGGTGGGAGAGGGGGGCCAGGGGGGTGAGGGCCCGGGCGCTTCTCAGACCTTTCCTCAACGGCAAAATCAAGCCGGTCAGCAGCACCAGGGGGGCGAGGATCACGTACGCGGGTCCGAAGGAGAGGCCGCGGGATGCCCAGCCCGCGGGATCGGTGAGGAGGGGGACCGCGATCAGCGTGCCCCCGAGCAGGACCGGCAGCCAGGGCGGTCCCCAGGGGCGGCCGTTCTCCCTGGGCTCGCGCTCCAGGACGAGGCACTGGTCCGCGAACATGGCCACCATGGCGAGCACGGCGTAGAGGAGCCCTTCGAACTCGGGGATCTGCTCCTGGGCCGTGGCCGACCTCTGGTTCGAGAGCCGCACGAGCAGCGGCGCGGCCATGAGCAGCGGGAAGACGGCGAGCGTCAGCCGCATCCGCCAGGCCGTGGCCCCCTCCCGGGTGGTGGGGTTGAGCGGCGCCCGCTCGGGGATGGAGACCAGGGCGAGCAGGCCGCAGAGCACCAGGAAGCTCACGATCACGCTCAGGTAGCGCAGCAGGTCGGTCCACCCGAACACGTCGGTGCTGCGGAGGTAGATGCCCTTTCTTACATCCTTCTTCCACAGGATGTCGGTCAGGTTGCGGGGTCCGTTTTCCCCGAGCTGGGAGACGAAGAAGCCGAGAAGGGCGCCGCCGCTCGTGCCGATGACGTAGCGCACGTCCAGGGGCTCGCGCAGTTGGGAGTCCGCGTGGAAGTTCTTGAGGTAGCCCTGGCCGTAGAGCTCGTCCACGATCCGCGACTGGTAGGCCGCCTTGACTCCGCCGCCGGGGAGGACGAGGGCCAGCTCGGCGCGGCCGGAGGTGGCCTGGTCCTGGCGCAGCAGGCGGACGGTCTCGTCCACGGTGAAGCCGAAGGTCCGGACGCCGAAGAGGGGTTCGGGCTCCAGGATCGGCAGGAAGGCCCGGGGCGGCCGGCCGGTCTTGGGATCGCCGAACAGCGCCTGGAGGTCGGCCTCGCTCGCCGCGGACGCCGGTTTCAAGTGGTCCCCCTGCTCGAAGATGGCCTCGGCGTCCGGACCGGCGATGACCAGGTGCTCGCGGTAGGCCATCGCGGGCTCGTCAGGGTCGTTCTGTTGCAGGGTACGGCGCAGGGCGCCTTCCCCCGGGAAGAGGATCTCGGCCGGCCCCTCGCCCGCCAGCTCCTCGGACCTGGGCAGCTCCCAGCAGCTCCCGGCTTTGCGGCTGGGCTCCAGGGAGTTGCAGCCCACGGCGAAGCGGGAGCTCTCGAAGAAGGCCGTCCAGAAGCGCTCCCTCTGCTCTTCCCGTTCGTTCTCCGGAACCTCGCTCAGCTTCTGGTCCAGCCAGCCGGCCGTGGCGAGGACCGGGTCGAGGAAGCCGGTGGTCGAGAGGTGGGAGGCGAGCACGGCCCGGTATTCTCTTCCGCCGGTCCGGCCGCCCGATGCCTCTTTCCAGAGCTGGAGACGGAATGCCTCCAGGTCCTTGCCGGCATGCCCCGGCCGCCAATGTCCGCCGACGAGCCGGCCCGAGACCGGACGGCCGGAGAGCGCCGGCAACAGGAGGTTTCCCACGGGATAGCCTCCGAGGTCCATGCTCCTCAGGTCCAGACCGTCCCGGCGTGTGAGGAGGTAGAGGGTCAGGTCGGGGACCACGGCGGCCTGGATCGTCCCCTGGCTGAGCCAGTCGAGGATCTCGTATTCGCTCGCCACGGTGATGTTCACGTGGAGGGGCCGCTCTCCGGGGCAGCGGCCGTGCTCCTGGTAGAAGTCGCTCATGAACCGGCGCACGCCTTCCTTCAGGGCCTCAGCGTTGAACTCTTCAGCCTCGGGCAAGCGCGGCAGGCCGAGGTTGAGGACCTGGGGCAGGGAGCTCTCGCAGCTCGTGTGGTCGGCGAGCGCGGGCAGGGGTGCGACGGCAAGGACGGAGAGCAGGGAAAGCAGAACAGACTTCATGAATCACCTTTCGAAACGCGGAAGCGGAGCCACTCTCCGGGCAGCGGCATGGTAGAGACCGGGCTCGACGGGCCGCAGACGGGGTCGGCCGGCCCCCTCGCCCCCTCCGGGTCGAGCGACGTCCGCACCCTGCCCAGGAACCGGTTGGCCGCGCCGTTCGTGAGCAGCGCAACGAACTTCAGCGATCTCTGTGGATCGCGGGCAAAGTCTTCGTAGTGAGTGACCAGCGCGTGCCGCGGCTGGAGCTTGTCGAAAAGCCCGCCGGGGTGGTTCTTCACGAACTGGGAGGAGGCCATGCAGACGACCGCGAGGTCATAACCGGGCGGATGCTCCTCCCCGAAGTCGGGAATCCCCTTGCCTTCCGGGCTGGCCGAGTCCTGGTAGTAGATGCGGTAGCGGACCGCCCCGAGGTCGTCCAGGAGGTCGATGACGAAGGCGAAGGTTTTGCCCGCCTTGAGGTGGCGGAAGCGGCGGCGGTCCCAGCCCTCTTCCCAGGCCTTCTTCACCTCTCCCCGCGCGAAGTGGAGGTGCCAGAACAGGGGGGCGTGCCCGGATTCGACCGCCCGGAAGCGGATGTTGCCGTCGTCCGTGTAGATCCAGGTCTGATTGTCCGGTTCTTCCAGCGAGATCACCCGCTCCTTCACGGAGTCCACCCCGGCGAGCATGTTGGCCCCGCTCTGGTTCACGTAGATCCTGGCCTTGCGGCTGATGCTCCCGGCGATCTCCGGCACGTCCGCCAGGTGGTCGTAGTGCGCGTGGCCCACGAGGATGGCCCGCACGTCGGCCAGGTCCATGCCGCGCAGGCCGCCGTCGATCCGGACCCGGTCCGCAGACAGCCGCCCCAGGAGAACGCGGCGGAAGGAGGGGTTGGAGAAGAAGGGGCCGGCGAGGATCGGCGTACCCCGCCATTCGACATAGAGGCCGCCGGCGCCGAGGTAGCGGACGAAGACCTCTTCAGGTCCGGTCCCGGCAGGCCGCCGCGCCGGGTCGCACCCCGGGCGGCGGAAGTCGAACTGCCTTCCCGGATGATTTGGGGCAAACTCGCCCCGCACGGCGTGGCCGCAGCCGGCACAGGCCAGGGTCAGGGCCAGGCTCAGGGCCAGGACAGCGGTGGACCGAAAGAGACGGCTCATGATCCTCAAGGACGGACCTCCTCCTGATTGTAGGCGCCGCTCTTTAGAAAATGTTGCTGAAAACATCCTCTCTCCAGCCTGGAGGGGGCACGTTATAGACTCCTCGGCATGCGCGTCCTCGTGCTCGACAATGGGGACCCGTGCCTGGAAAATCTCCTGGGTCCGCTGCGGGAGCTCGGCGCGGAGTGCGAGGTGCGCCCATCCGGCTCGCTCAAGCTGCGGCAGATCCGCGACATGAGCCCGCAGCGCATCCTCATGACTCCGGGACCGGGTCGTCCCGAGGACACCGGAGCCTGTCTGGACGTGGTGATCAGCCTCGCCGGGGAGATCCCGGTTGCCGGCATCGGGCTGGGCATGCAGGTGATCATCCATGTGACGCACTATCCCCTCGTCCCGGCCCGCAAGGTCCGCCGGAAGACCGCGACGATCCGTCACGACGGCAAGAACCTCTTCGCCGGCCTCCCCAGTCCCATCAACGCTCCTCGCGACCCGGGCACCTCACTCATCCTGGACGGACGGAGGCGGCCCTCGAACGACCTGGAGGTCAGCGCCTGGGACGAGAACGGCACGACCGTGGGCTGCCGCGTCTGGGGGCTCGGCCTGGAAGGCGTGCAGGTCGACACGAAGTGGTTCTCGACGCGGTCCGGGCAGGACATACTGTTCAACTTCCTCTACCAGGCGCAGATCTGGTAATCCGATGTGGTCGGACCGGCTCCCCGAGCGCAGGCGCCTGCGGCTGGCCGAGCGCCTGAGGTCGGTCCTCCCCGCGCCCGCCGAGGGCTCGCGGGGCTCCAGGACACCCCTGAGGGTTCCCCGGGGTGGCGCAGCTCCCCGGCCCGAGTCCGTGGCCGGGGAGCTGCGCGAGCAGACCCGGCTTTTCTGGCTCGACGGCGGCCCCGGAGGGCACCGCCTCTATGGCTGGCCGCTCGCCACGCTGAAGGTGAGGAAGGGGCGGGCCACGGTGACCGGCCCTGCCGGCCCGGCCGGCCCGGCCGGCGAAATTTCGTTCCGGGCCGGAGGGTTCGACCTGCTGGAAGCTGCCTTCGAGGCCTGGGGAGGCGCCGGAGGCGCGGCGCTGGTGGGCTACTTCGGATACGAGCTGGGCGGCGAGCTCGAGCCGCTCCCTCCGCCGCCGCCGGACGACCTCGGGCTCCCCGATCTCCACCTAGAGCTGTTCGCCTCGGCCCTGCTCTGGGACGGCAAGGGCTGGACTCTGGAGTCGGCCGGAGCGTGGAATTCCGCGCTCTCTCCAATCGAAGCGGAGCGTCTCCTCGACGCTGCCCGGCGCCGCCCCGATCCGGAGATCCCCTCCGGGAGGCTGGCCGCGGGACCCGTAGTGAGCCGTCCCAACCGGGGCGGGTTCGAGGCCGCGGTGTCGCGGATCCGGGAGCGCATCGCCAGCGGCGAGATCTTCCAGGCGAACCTCTGCCGGCGCCTCGAAGCTCCTCTTCCCCAGGAGGCGGTCTGGCCTTTCTATCTCCGCCTGCGCGAAGCGAGCCCCGCGGACCACGGGGCGTTCTTCGACCTGGGGAAGGGGCGGACCCTGATGTCGGTGAGCCCGGAGCTGTTTCTCTCGGTCCGAGGGGCAGGCGTGGAGACGCGGCCGATCAAGGGGACCCGGCCGCGGGGTTCGAGCCCGCGCGAGGACCGCGCCCTCGCTCGCGAGCTCGCGGAGAGTGAGAAGGACCGGGCGGAGCTGACCATGATCGTGGACGTGGCCCGGAATGATCTCGGCCGGGTCTGCGACCCGGGATCGATCGAGGTGCCGGCCCACGCCGAGCTGGTGACGCTGCCCACGCTGCACCACACGGTGTCCACGGTCCGGGGCCGGCTCCTCGGCCCGAATCCCGCGGACCTGCTGCGCGCCTCCTTCCCTCCCGCCTCGATCACGGGCGCGCCCAAGATCCGGGCCATGTCGGTCCTGACCGGCGAGGAGGAGCGGCGGCGCGGCCCGGCCATGGGCGCCTTCGGCTGGATCTCGCTGACCGGGGACCTGGAGCTGGCCGTGGCGATCCGGACCGCGGTGTTCTCGAAAAACCGGCTCGTCTACCACGCCGGCTGCGGCATCGTCGCGGACTCCGATCCGGAGCTGGAGCTGGAGGAGAGCGCGGTCAAGGCGCGGGCCTTCCTCACCGCCCTGGGGGCGGCGGAGTGAGCCTCGCGTACTGGAACGGCCGGTTAGTCCCTGGGGACGAGGTGAGGATCGGACTCGGGGATTCCGCCTTCCTGGAAGACGGCCTCTTCGAGAC
This sequence comes from Thermoanaerobaculia bacterium, assembly GCA_035556715.1. Taxonomy (GTDB): domain Bacteria; phylum Acidobacteriota; class Thermoanaerobaculia; order Multivoradales; family UBA5704; genus DATMER01. The sequence continues at coordinate 877 of DATMER010000034.1, read as the reverse complement.
CCTGCGCGTCGAGAACGGCAAAGCCGGGGACGTGGAGGCCCATCTCGACCGTCTCTTCGCCGGGCTGGAGAGGATCGGGATTTCCGAGGACCGGGAGGCCCTCACTGACGCGGTGATGGCCGTAGCGGAAGGGGCGCCCTCCCCCATCGCTCGGATGCGGATCACGGTGACCCGGGAGACGCGCCTCATCACCACCGCCCTCTACACTCCCCCATCCGGTCCCGTCTCCGCCATCCTCCTCCCGGAGCCCTGGGTCCATTCCCGCTCCCCTCTCGCCGGTCTCAAGAGTCTCTCCTACCAGGCGAACCGTCTCGCCCTGCGCCGCGCCGAGGAAAAAGGCGCCTTCGAAGCTCTCCTGCTCAACGAGCACGGCCGGCTGGTGGAAGGCTCCCGCAGCAATGTGATCTTGGTCCTCCCGGACGGTGTCTTTACCCCTCCCGAAGAGGATGGATGTCTGCCCGGGACCGTGCGGCGACGTCTCCTGGAAAGGGGTGAGATTGCAGAGCGATCTCTCAGTCCCGAAGATCTTCAGAGGGCGAGCGAGGTTCTCCTTACGAACAGTCTGATCGGGGTGCTTGCGGTGGGATGGATCGATGGGCGGGCCCTCACCCCCATCCCCTCTCCCAGCCGCACACCCGGACCCCCGGGAGAGGGGGGCGTGTGACGCCTCAACTGGTTCCCATCCGTCTCCGCTCCTCCCCCTCCCTGCCGCGGGGCTGACGCCCCTGGCCCTGCTGTCGCCCCTACCTTCCTGACATATGTCCGACCGGTACAATGTGCCGATTGGGGATACCTCAGGGAGGAGACTGACATGGGAATTCGTAACGCAGGCCTGGAGGAACTGGCGCGGCTGGAGAGCAAGACTCTGGATGCCCGG
>DATMER010000033.1:0-54227 GCA_035556715.1 Thermoanaerobaculia bacterium | reverse complement strand
CGACAGGCCGTTCAGGATCGAGCCCATGGCGTGCTCGCGCACCCCGAAGCGGAGGTTGCGGCCCTCCGGGTGCGCGGCCGAGAAGTCCGGCGAGCCCTTGATGATCGTGTTGTTCGACGGCGCCAGGTCCGCCGAGCCGCCCGCGAGCTGCGGCAGCTTGCCGGCGATGGCGTTGATCACCTGGCCCGAAGCGGCCCGGGTCGCGATGTCTTTGCCGCCAGCCTCGAACTTCGGGAGCGCGTCCTGCCAGCCCGCGGGCAGCTTGCCGGAGAGCCGCCCGTCCAGGTCGGCCGCGGAGTCGGGATGCGCTTGGCGGTAGCGCTCCATCAGCTCGTTCCACTCCCGCTCCAGCTTCCGGCCGCGCTCCCCCGCCCGCTCGAACGGCTCGCGGGCGCCTTCCGGGACCAGGAAGGTCGGCTCCGTGGGCCAGCCCAGGGCCTTCTTCGTGGCCACCACCTCGTCGCCTCCGAGGGGAGCGCCGTGGGCCTCGGCCGTCCCTCCCTTCTTCGGGCTGCCGTAGCCGATCACCGTGCGAACGACGACCAGCGTCGGCCGCTCGGACTCCTTCTTGGCCTCTTCAATAGCGCGCTCGAGGGCGGCGAGGTCGTTGCCGTCCTCGACCCGCAGCACCCTCCAGCCGTAGGCCTCGTAGCGCTTGCCCACGTCCTCGGAGAAGGCGAGCGAGGTGGGGCCGTCGATCGAGACCTCGTTGTCGTCGTAGAAGACCTTGAGCTTGCCCAGCTTGAGATGGCCGGCGAGGGAGGACGCTTCGGAGGCCACTCCTTCCATGAGGTCGCCGTCGCTCGCGATGACCCAGATGGTGTGGTCGATCACCGGGAAGCCGTCGCGGTTGAAGGTGGCGGCGCCCATCTTCTCGGCCATGGCCATGCCCACCGCGTTGCCGAGCCCCTGGCCGAGCGGGCCGGTGGTGGTCTCGACGCCGCGGGTCAGCTCGTGCTCGGGATGCCCCGGGGTCTTGGAGCCGAACTGGCGGAAACGCTCCAGCTCCTCCATGGGCAGGCCGTAGCCGCCGAGGTGGAGCAGGGAGTAAAGCAGGGCCGAGGCGTGGCCGCAGGAGAGCACGAAGCGGTCGCGGTTGGGCCAGTCCGGATTGTCCGGGTTGTGCCGCATGTGGCGCGTCCATAGAAGGTAGGCGAGCGGCGCCTGACCCAGCGGCGCGCCGGGGTGACCCGACTGCGCCTTCTCCACCATGTCCACGGACAGGAACCGGATGGTGCCGATCGCCAACTGGTCCACGTCCTGCGTCTCGTTCTCTCCCATGATCTCGCCCTCCCTCCAGAGGAAATGATCGCCGGGGCCGACCGGGCGAATAGTTTACCTTCCGGAGTTGTTTTTGACTCCCGGGCCGGGGGCCTCTACAATGATGTCCCCTGCCGGACCCGCAGGAGAGGTGCTGGAGTGGCCGAACAGGGCTGCCTGCTAAGCAGTTGTCCGGGGTAAACCCGGACCGAGGGTTCGAATCCCTCCCTCTCCGCCATCATTATTCAGATGCAAGCCGTCAATCCCGCCACCGGCGAACCGATCCGGGATTATCCCGACCACGACGAATCCGAAGTCGCTGCGCGCCTGGAGCGCGCCGAGCAGGCCTTCGCCGCCTGGCGCAAGGTCCCGTTTGGCGAACGCGCCCGGCTCATGACCGCGGCCGGCGACCTTCTCCGGGACCGCGCCGCGGACTACGGCCGCCTGATCACCGAGGAGATGGGCAAGCCCATCGCCGCCGCCGAGGGCGAGGTCGACAAGTGCGCCTGGGTCTGCGACTTCTACGCGGAGAACGCCGAGCGCTTCCTGTCCGTGGAGACGGTCACCACCGACGCCAGCCGCAGCATGGTGCGCTACGACCCGCTGGGGCCGGTGCTGGCGATCATGCCCTGGAACTTCCCCTTCTGGCAGGTCTTCCGCTTCGCCGCTCCGGCGCTCATGGCCGGCAACGTCGGCCTGCTCAAGCACGCCGGCAACGTCCCGGGCACCGCCCTGGCCATTGAGGAGGTCTTCCGCGACGCCGGCTTCCCCGAGGGGGTCTTCACCACCCTGCTGGTCCCCTCCGCGCGGGTCGCGGACCTGATCCGCCATCCGGCCGTCCGCGCCGTGACCCTCACCGGCAGCGAGCGGGCGGGGATGGAGGTGGCCGCGGAGGCCGGCCGGCAGCTCAAGAAGAGCGTGCTCGAGCTGGGCGGCTCGGATCCCTTCATCGTCCTGGCCGACGCCGATCCGGTCGAGGTCGCCCGGCAGGCGGTCAAGGCGCGGACGATCAACTCCGGCCAGAGCTGCATCGCGGCCAAGCGCTTCATCGTCGTCGAGTCGATCGCCGACCGCTTCGAGGAGGAGATGGTCAAGGCCATGGAGGCCCTGAAGCTGGGCGATCCCATGGACCGGGCCACCGAGGTCGGACCCATGGCGCGGGAGGACCTGCTGGGCGATCTGGACGACCAGGTGCGCCGCACGGTGGAGGCCGGCGGTCAACTGAGGACCGGGGGACGGCGGCTTGATGGGCAGGGCTGGTTCTACGCTCCGACCGTGCTTTCGGGCGTCCGCCCCGGCATGCCCGCCTTCGACGAAGAGACCTTCGGCCCGGTGGCGGCCGTGATCCGCGCCCGGGACGAGGACGAGGCGATCGAGCTGGCGAACCGTTCGCGCTTCGGCCTCGGGGCGAGCCTCTGGACGTCGGATCCGGTCCGCGCCGAGGCCCTGGCCGCCGAGATCGAGGCCGGCTCCGTGTTCGTCAACGGAATCGTGAAGTCCGACCCCCGCCTCCCCTTCGGCGGCATCAAGAGCTCGGGCTACGGCCGCGAGCTCGCCGACGTGGGCATCCGCGAGTTCGTCAACATCAAGACGGTCTGGGTGAAGTAAGCGTCATCACCGGGCAGGTGGCGTGGTGGAGCACCCGCTCCGCGGTGCTGCCGAGGAGAAGATGCCGGAGCGCGGAGCCGCCGTGGGTGCCCATGGCGATAAGGTCGACCCCGCGCTTCTCGGCCTCATCGGCGATCACCTCGGCGGGGTCCCCCTCGCGGGCCAGGGTCTCCACGGCCAACCCCTCGCGGAGCAGCCGCTCCCGGATCTCCTCCAGGCGCCGCTCGGCCTCCAGCCCCGTGTCCTTCAGGAAGTTGATCGAGGTCGGGATCGGCCCGTAGGCGGTGTACTCGATGGGCAGGTTGAAGGCGTGGACGAGGATCAGCCGGGCATCCTGTTCCAGGGGAGCGAGGAGCCGGTGGGCCGCGTCGATGGCCAGCTCGGCATCCTGGGAGAAGTCGGTGGGCACCAGGATCGAGCGGATCGGCCGGTGCCGCCCCTTGTCGCCGGGATGGACCGACAGGACCGGGCAGGGCGCCCGGTGCATGACCCGCTCGGTGGTGCTCCCGAGGAGGAGGTGCCGCAGCCCGGTGAGGCCGCGGGTGCCCATGACGATGACGGTGGCCGGAAGCTCCCCGGCGCGGGTCAGGATCACCTGGGAGGGCGTGCCCACCCCCAGATGCGTGGAGACCTCTCCGCCGGCCTCCCGGACGCGGGCCGCGACTTCTTCGAGGCGCGTCTGGGCCGCGGTCCGCAGCTCGCCGTCCAGGAGGGGGGCGGGAGGGACGAAGCCGGGAAGGGACGGAGGCACGGTCACGGCGTGGATCAGCTCGAGCCGCGCCCCCTGCAGCCGGGCCAGCTCGGATGCCCAGTCGAGGGCGGCTTCGGCGGTTTCCGAGAAGTCGGTGGCGGCCAGGATCACAGGGCGGGAGGAGGTTCCGGGTTCCATGGCCGCCATGATACCGTTTCGGCCCCTTGGAAGCCTCCCTCTCCCCCGGCACGGGGGAGAGGGCTGGGGAGAGGGGGAATGGGATCAATGGGAATGGGATCAATATGAACGAGATTCAAGGTCCGGTCCGCGTGCGCTTCGCGCCCTCGCCCACCGGCTTCCTGCACGTCGGTGGCGCCCGCACCGCCATCTACAACGACCTGCTGCGCCAGAAGCTGGGCGGCGCCTTCATCCTGCGTATCGAGGACACCGACAAGGAGCGCTCGGACGAGGCCATGACCCGCCAGATCCAGTCGGCCCTGGCCTGGGTCGGGACCGTCTGGGACGAGGGGCCGTTCCTCCAGAGCGAGCGCCTGCCGCGCCATCACGAGCGCGCCGAGGAGCTGCTCGCCAGTGGCAAGGCCTACCGCTGCTTCTGCACGCCGGATGATCTGAACGCCCAGCGCGCCGAGGCCGAGAAGAAGGGCGTCGCCTTCCGCTACCCGCGCACCTGCCTCCAGCTCTCGCAAGAGGAGGTCGAGGCGCGCCTCGCCGAGGGCCGCTCCTTCGCCGTCCGCTTCCGCATGCCGGACGACCACATCCGCTTCCAGGACATGGTGCGGGGCGACATGGACTTCCCGCCGGATGCCCTCGACGACTTCATCCTCCTGCGCTCCGACGGCAACCCGACCTACCACATGTCGGTCGTGGTGGACGACATCGACATGCGGATCACGCACGTGATCCGGGGCGAGGACCACCTGTCCAACACGCCCAAGCACATCCCGCTCTTCCAGGCGCTGGGCGGGGAGGTCCCGACCTTCGGGCACCTGCCGCTGATCCTCGGGCAGGACAAGAAGCGGCTCTCCAAGCGTTTCGGCGCCACCTCGGTGGAGGAGTTCCGCAACGAGGGTATCCTGCCGCAGGCGCTCTACAACTTCCTGGCCCTGCTCGGCTGGAATCCGGGGGACGACCGGGAGATCCTCTCCCGCGACGAGATGATCCAGCTCTTCTCGGTGGACCGCCTGAACGCCTCGCCCGCGGTGTTCGACCGCGAGAAGCTGCTCTGGATGAGCTCCCAGTATATGTCCCGGTTGAGCACCGGGGAGCTGATGCCCCACCTGCGGCCCTTCCTGGAGCAGGCCGGGCTGGCGGATGCCGATCCCCAGCGTCTGGCCACGGCCCTCGAGCTGCACCGGACCCGCTCCCGGACCCTGAAGGAGCTGGTGGAGCAGGTCCTCCCTTACTTCCGCGAGTCGCTGGAGTACGACGCGGCGGCCTGCGCCAAGTTCCTGAAGGACCCGGCCCTCCCGGAGCTCCTGGAGATCCTGCGGGACCGTTACGACGCCCTGTCCGAGTTCACCAAGGAGGCGCTGGAGGCGGGGCTGCGCGGCCTGTCGGAAGAGCGCGGGGTGAAGGCGGGCGTGCTGATCCACCCGGTGCGGATGGCGCTCTCGGGAGCCGCGGGCGGTCCGCCGCTCTTCGACCTGATCGAGGTGATGGGGCGGGAGGCGTCGAAGAGGCACCTGGACCGCTTCCTGGCGTACCTCCGGGCCGGGAATGCGGCCACCGGTTTTCCGGGTTGATTGGCCTGGTTGACCGAAAAAGCGGGCTCGGTTATCCTACCGGGCCTGTCCTGCTGGGAGGTCGTTCAACGGTAGGACATGCGGCTCTGACCCGCAGAATCGGGGTTCGAATCCCTGCCTCCCAGCCAATTCCCTCTCCCTCCTTCGACCATCTCCCTGTTTCCGAGGTGCCGGAGCCGATCCGTGTCGTCCATCCCGTTGGGGAGCCGTTCCCCAACGTGCTTCTGAGCCGCACGGAGCTGGGGAGCCCGTTTCCCAGCGGGACGTGAAGCCAGTTCGCGCTGGGGAGACCTTCCCCAACGATCTCTCGCCCTCCGTCCATGGTGGGGAACCGCTCCCCTGCTGGAAGCCGAGGCAGGTTTACTTTGGGGAGCCGTTCCCCAACGTCTGAAGGCCGCGGTCCACGTTGAGGGACAGTTCCCCATCGTGAAACGCGTCGGGAAAGAAAAAGGGGGGCGTTTCCGCCCCCCTTCGCGTTTCCGATCCTCAGGTCCGGATCAGAAGTCGTAGCGGAGCGCGAGCTGGAAGATGCGCGGCGTGCCGACGCCGACCTCCTGGCCGAACTGCGGACGGGGATCCTGGCCCGTGCCCCAGCGGGTATCCGTCACGAAGCGGTTCTCCGCGTCCGTGCAGTTGAAGCACTCGGCGAAGAGGGAGAGGTCGCCGGGACCGATGTTGAAGTCCTTGGCGAGCCGCAGGTCGAGGCTGTAGTAGTCGGGCTGGCGGAAGCTGTTGCGCTCGAAGTGCACGCCGTTGACCGTCGGACGGTCGGTGCCGCTCTCGCCGTCGTTGTTCACGTCGGCGCCCACGAAGGCGGTGTAGGGCGAGCCGCTGGTGTAGCGGAAGGCGCCGGAGAGGCCGATGCCCCACCAGGGCGTGTCCCACAGGCCGTTGATCACGCCGCGCCAGCGCTGATCGCGGTTGGAGTAGCCCCAGTTCAGGTCGAGGTCGTTGTAGTCCTCGGCCTGGATGCCGGAGAAGTTGCGCTCGTTGGAGTCGTCGTCCTTGTCGCGCGAGTAGGTCACCGAGCCGTACAGGCTGAAGTTGTCCGCGTAGCGGCGGCGCAGGGTCGCGGTCAGCGCCGTGTACTCGGACTCGCCGTCGGAGACGCTGTTGACGATGCGGCCGTAGTAGGGGAAGGGCGTGGTCGAGCTGTAGCGCGGCACGCCATTGGCCGCCGTGGTCCCGTCGTATACGCGGTTGATGTTCGTCAGCCGCTGGAGCTGGTGCCCCTCGGCGTAGGTGAAGTCGAGCGCCAGGGCCATCTTGGAGAAGACCTCGCGCTCGGCACCCAGGGTCAGGCGGTCGGTGTAGGGGTTCTCGAAGCCCTCGTCGATGATGAACACGCCGGGACGCGGGACGTTCGGCACCTTGGTGAAGTCGATGCGCTCGACGCCCTCGGGGTTGAAGTTCGCGCCCCAGCCCGGAGCGAGGGGATCGTTCGGAGCGCCGATCACGTTGCCGGCGGAGTCGCGAGTGGAGAAGATGTTGTACTGCGTGCCGCGCAGGCCGTTCGAGGTGAAGAGCTGCGCCAGGAGGATGGCCGGCGTCCGGCTCCAGAAGCGGCCCACGGAGAAGCGGACCGCGGTCTTCTCGTCCGGAGCCCAGGAGAGGCCCAGGCGCGGGGAGATCTGGTCCGTCAGGTCCATGTCCGGGATCTCGCCGTTCAGCCGGAAGGAGCCGTCGGCGTTGCGGTCGTTCCGGTTGAGGACCGGGTCGTTCGGGTTGTCGAGCGACTCGAAGCGCAGGCCGGCCTGGAGGGTGAGGTTCTGGCGGACGAACCACTGGTCCTGGAAGAAGATGGCCTCTTCCTTCTGGCCGAAGCTGGCGCGGCCGGCGTCGATCGAGGTGAGCCCGCCCAGGCCGCCGAACTGCCGGTACTCGTTCCAGCGGCCCGCCAGGAAGTCGGCCTCGTTGTTGAAGATGAAGACGCCGCGCCAGTTGCCGCGGAAGACCTGGTCGATGGAGGTGTCGTTGTACTCGGCGCCGCCCTTGACGACGTGGTCGCCGGCCAGGAAGGTCACGGTGTCGCCGAACGCCTTGCGCTCGGTGATGGTCGGGTCGATGGGGAGGAAGCTGACTTCGCCGTAGCGGAAGCCGCCGAGCTGGATCTCGGGGAGGTTGAGCCCCTTGTCCGCGCGCGGCGTGCTCTCCTCGATGTAGTTCAGGTTGAGGTCGTTCAGGAGGTTCGCCCCGAACTGGCCGGACCAGGAGCCGACGTAGGAGTCGCTGTTCAGCCCTTCGATGCCGTTGTAGCTCGCGGTGCGGGTCTGCGAATCCGACGTGCCGTTGATGCCCTCGTAATCCGTGAAGTTGCCGCGCACCATCAAGCGATGGGCGGAGCTCGCCTGAAAGTCGAGACGGCCGAACGCCACGCTGCCGTCTCGCGTCTGGACGTAATTGTCGGGCGAGGCGAGGATGGGATACCGGGCGAAGATGTCGGGGTCGAGCACCCCGGCCGCGATCGGCACCGTCAGGCTCTGGTCCTGGTTGTCATAGGAAAGGAAGTAGAACACCCGGTCCTGGACGATCGCGCCGCCCAGGGAGCCGCCGTACTGCTCCTTGTCCTGGTCGGCCGGCTCGCGGCCGTCGGCGAAGTCGGAGATCAGGCTCTCCGGCTGCTGGTAGTAGAAGGCCGAGCCGTGCATGTTGTTGGTGCCGCTCTTCGTGATGACGTTCACGAAGCCGCCGCCCGACCGGCCGAACTCGACCGAGGCGCCGTTGGTGATGACCGTGAACTCCTTGATGGATTCCTGGGAGATGGACAGCGGGGCGCGGCCCTCGGCGCCGCCCACGGTGCCGCCGAAGAAGGCGTTGTTGTAGTCCACGCCGTCGATGGTCACGTTGGTGTTGATGCCGCGCTGGCCCGAGATCGACAGGTTGCCGCGCTCGGAGTCGAGGCGGGTCTGCGGGGTCAGGAGCACCAGGCCCTTGAAGTCGCGGCCGGAGACCGGCAGCGCCTCGATCTGCTCTTGCTGGATCGTCGTGCCGGAGGCCGTGTTGGTCACCTCGACGACCGGCACCTCGGCGGTGACCGTGATGGTCTCCGCCACTGCCGAGCTCTGCAGGTTGAAGTTCACCGTCGGGGTCGAGCCGAGCAGCAGGCGGACGTTCTCCGCCGTGGCGGTGGCGAAGCCGTCCAGGACGGCCTCGAGGGTGTAGGTCCCGGTCGGCAGGTTGAGCAGACGGTAGAAGCCGCGCTCGTCGGTGACACCGGTCACCTGCAGCCCCGTCTCAGTGTTGCTGGCCGTGACGGTCACGCCCGGGAGCGGGGAGCCGTCGGCATCTTCCACCGAGCCCGAGATGCGGCTGGTGGTCACATCGGTCTGGGCTGCGGCCCAGGGTGCCAAGCCTGTGAACAGGGCCAGGAACGCCAGGACACACGCCCATCTGCGCTGTGCGCGAGAGGCAGAACAGACACGCACCATAGAAAAGTCCTCCTTGGAAAGTGCGTCGGTTTCGGACGAAATAGTATGCGAGGAGGGCGGAGCGCCACAGGTTCGATTGTGAGCTCTCTGTGACAAGCTCATGGCGCCGAGATGCCGGATGGGCGCCGCGCGCCCTGTGCTAAGCTCCACCCCCAATGCTTGATCCGGGGAATTATACTCCGGGACGAGCCGCTTCCGACACCCGACACGCAACTCATGTCTTCCGACCCCCGGACCGGCGACTCCGGTGCTCCTCCCCTGGTGAGCGTCATCATGGGGAGCCGGTCCGACTGGGAGACGATGCGCCACGCCGACGAGATGCTCGCCCGGTTGGGCGTCCCGCACGAGTGCCTCGTCGTCTCCGCGCACCGCACTCCGGAGTGGATGCGCGATTTCGCTCAGGGCGCGGAGGAGCGCGGCATCGAGGTCGTCATCGCCGGTGCCGGCGGGGCCGCCCACCTGCCCGGCATGGTCGCCTCCCAGACGCTGCTCCCAGTGCTGGGGGTCCCCGTTCAGAGCCAGGCCCTGAACGGCCTCGACTCGCTGCTCTCCATCGTCCAGATGCCGTCCGGTGTGCCCGTGGGGACCTTGGCCATCGGCAAGGCCGGAGCGGCCAACGCCGCCCTGCTGGCGGTCCGCTTCCTGGCCCGCACCCGCCCCGAGCTGCGGGAGAAGCTGCGGGAGATGGCCGAGGAGCAGACCCAGCGGGTGATGGAAGAGAAGCTTCCGTGAGCGGGATGATCCCGCCCGGCGCCACGGTCGGCGTCCTGGGCAGCGGTCAGCTCGGCCGGATGTTCGCCATTGCCGCGCGCCGCATGGGCTACCGGGTCCATACCTTCTCCCCAGAGTACGACACCCCCACCGGCCAGGTGGCCGACCGCGAGGTGACCGCCGCGTACGACGACCTGGACGCGGTCCGCGACTTCGCCCGGGGAGTGTCCGTGGTCACCTTCGAGTTCGAGAACGTTCCGGCCGGCACTGCCGAGGCCGCCGCGGAGCACGCGGCGGTCCGTCCCGCGGGATCGGTCCTCCACACGACCCAGAACCGGCTGCGGGAGAAGGGGTTCCTTGCCGGCGGCGGGTTCCCGGTCGCCCGGTTCGCGGCGGTCCGCTCGGCGGAGGAGCTGCGCGCCGCCCTGGAGACGATCGGCGTGCCGGCCGTGCTCAAGACCGCAGACTGGGGGTACGACGGCAAGGGGCAGGTCCGGATCGACGGGATCGGGGAGGCGGACTCCGCGTGGGCCTCGCTGGGTATCTCCCTCGAAGCGCGGGAGGCGGTCCTGGAGGCGTTCGTGGATTTCGAGCGCGAGGTCTCGGTGGTGGCGGCCCGGGGGCTCGACGGCTCCTTCGCCCATTTCGGAGTGCTCGCCAACGACCACCGCAACCATATCCTGGACGTGACCGTGGCTCCCGCGTCCGTCTCTCCGGAGGTGGAGCGGGAGGCGGTCGGGATCGCCCGCGGCATCCTGGAGGGACTGGAGGTGGTCGGAGTCCTCTGCGTGGAGATGTTTCTGACCCGGGACGGCCGGCTGCTCGTCAACGAGCTCGCGCCCAGGCCCCACAATTCTGGCCATCTGACCTTCGATGCCTGCGTGACGAGCCAGTTCGAGCAGCAGCTCCGGGCGATCTGCGGCCTGCCCCTCGGCTCGGCCGCGCTGCTCCGGCCGGCGGCCATGGCCAACCTCCTGGGCGACCTCTGGAGCGGCGGCGAGCCGGACTGGGCCGCGGCCTGCCGCTTCCCGGAGGTCAAGCTGCACCTCTACGGAAAGGCCGCGGCGCGTCCGGGCCGTAAGATGGGACACTTGACGGCGCTGGCAGACACTCCGGAAGAGGCGAGGGAGCGGGTGCTGACGGCGCGGGAGGCCCTCAGGAGGGAAGAACGGCGATGAGCGACTGGATGATCTACGGCGCTAACGGCTACACCGGCGAGCTGGTCGCCCGGGAGGCGGCGGGGCGGGGGCTGAAGCCGATCCTTGCCGGGAGGAACGCGGAGGCGGTGGGGACTCTCGCCTCGGAGCTGGGTCTCCCGCATCGCGCCTTCTCCCTGGATGCCCCCCGGCTGGAGGGGGTCTCGGCCGTGCTCCACTGCGCGGGGCCGTTCGTCCGGACCAGCCGTCTGATGGTGGAGGCCTGCTTGGCGGCCAAAGCCCACTACCTGGACATCACCGGCGAGATCGCGGTCTTTGAGAAGGTGCTCTCCCGGAGCCGGGAGGCGGAAGAGAAGGGGATCGCACTGCTCCCCGGGGTCGGGTTCGATGTGGTGCCCAGCGACTGCCTGGCCGCCCGGCTCGCCGCGGAGCTTCCGGACGCCACCGAGCTGACCCTGGCCTTCGCCTCCACCCGCGGGTCGATCAGCCGGGGAACGATGAAGACCATGATCGAGAGCCTCCCCCACGCCGGGGCGGTGCGGCGCGACGGCAGGATCCTGCCCGTGCCGCCGGCCTTCCACGCCCGGGAGATCGACTTCCCCGGCGGCCGGCGCTGGGCCATGACCATCCCCTGGGGGGACGTCGCCACCGCCTGGTGGTCGACCGGCATCCCCAACATCCGCGTCTACACAGGGACCCCGCCGAAGGCGATCCGGCGCATGCGCCGGATTGCTCCGTTCCTGCCGCTGCTCGCCTGGAAGCCGGTCAAGCGCTTTCTTCAGAAGCAGGTGGAGAAGAGGATCACCGGCCCTTCGGAAGAGATCCGGCGGACGGCCCGGATCGAGCTTTGGGGAGAGGTCCGGAATGCCGCCGGCCGCTCGGTGACCGGCACGCTGGTCACTCCCGAGGGCTACCAGTTCACCGCGGTCTCCGCGGTCGAGGCCGCGGAGCGGGCGGCTCAGGGCGGGGTGCCGCCCGGCGCCTGGACCCCGTCCAGGGCGTTCGGGGCCGATTTCGTCACCGGGCTCCCGGGCGTGGAAGCCTTCCAGATATCCGCCCGCCCGCTGAGCTCGTAGAAGAGCGCCAGCTTGCCCAGGCTGTATTCGAGGAGCGAGCCGTCGCCGGCCGACAGCTCCTTCTTCCTCCGGTCGTAGAGATCGGCCTCCTCCGGGTGGGCGCAGAGGTAGTCCCGGAAGTTCACCGCCGTGCCGCGCCAGGGGTTCCCCGGAGCGCAGAGGTGGACGACCAGCAGGCAGTCCTCCCCTTCCGTGTTCCACAACCAGTCGGCCTCGTGGTCACAGGGGCTGTTGCCGTAGTGCTCGTAGCCGAGGGGGGCGAAGGCCTCGACCAGGGCGGGCAGCTCCCCTCGCGCCGCGACCATCATGTCGAGCACCGGCTTCGAGCAGAGGTGGGGGATCGCCGAGCTGCCGATGTGCTGCACGTCGTGGACGGCGTCCTCTCCGAGGGCTTCGCGGATCCGGCCGGCCTCCCGCGCGAACCGCTCCCCCCAGGCCGGGTCGTGCGGCCGCAGCTCCTGCGCCCAGTCCGGCACATGGGGAGCCCGGAGCCGCTGCCATCGCCGGACCTTGCGCGCGATCGGCTCGCGGTCGTCGCGGATGGTGCCCTCGAACTCCCGGATCGCCCGGGAGATCCGCAAGGCCTCCTGGAGACGGTCGCTGGAGCCCCTCATTGGTTAAAAGCCGAGGTGACAGCCGAGTGACGGGGCAGTCGCGAGAGCATGGCCGAACCATGCTAACATAACAGCGATATAGGTAGATAACTAAATGGATTGCTCTGTAAACAAGTGCCCCCTCTCCTCCGTAACAAGAGTGTCACGGTTCTGGCACCGCCGGATACCTAACTGAGTAGCGGGGCCCGACTGCCCCTTTTGCCGCAATGGTGGGCGGACCGGCCGGCCTCACCAAAGAGGAGCCCGAAATGATGGAAAGCGCGTACGAGACAAAGGACACGGTTGGACAGCTCAAGACGATCCTGGTGAAGGATCTCGGGCTCAACCTCAGGGAGTCCGATATCCCTGATGACATTTCGCTGCTGGAGGGAGGGCTCGCACTGGACTCGGTGGTCATCGCCGAGTTCATCGGGCACATGGAGGATCAGTTCGGTTTTCGTTTCGACGATCAGAACCTGCGGGTGGATCTCTTCGAGAACCTGACCACGCTGGCGGAGTTCGTCGGCGACAAGAGCAGGGCGACGAGAAAAACAGCTTGAACCCGCGGAGAAAACGATCATGTTGAACATCGTCCAGGATGAAGTTGCACAACCCGAGATCACGCGCCGGGGGTTCATCACGAACTACCCCCAGTTCCGGAACTGGCGCACGGAGGCGGCCGGGGAGGGAACAGCCCCGAAGCCGCTCAACCTCTACCTGCACCTGCCGTACTGCCTGCAGCACTGCGCGTACTGCTACTACAAGACAACGACGCTATACGACACCCAGAAGGCGGAGATCGACCGCTACGTGAGCTCCCTGTGCCGCGAGATCGAGATGGCATCGGCCCGGTTCCACCTGCGGGAGCGGCCGGTGACCTCAATCTACTTCGGCGGCGGCACGCCCAGCCTGCTGAGCGGCGAGAACCTCAACAACATCGTGACCACGCTGCGCAAGAACCTGACGCTCGCGGACCCCGAGTTCACCGTCGAGGGTGAGCCGGTGACCCTGACCGAGCGCAAGGCCAAGATCCTTCAGCAGCACGGGGTCAACCGCATCAGCATCGGCATCCAGTCGTTCTGTGAGGAGGTGGTCTTCAAGACCGGCCGGAAGGACACCGAGGCCCAGGCCATGGAGTCCATCCGCGTGGCGATGGACACCGGCGCGGTGGTCAATATCGACCTGATCAGCGGCCTGGTGGGGGAGACCCCCGAGAACTGGGCCTACTCCGTCCAGCGGGCCATCGATTGCGGGGCCCCCAGCATCTCGCTCTACAAGCTGGAGATCTATGCCAACACCGAGTACTCCACGGAGCTGCGCCGGCAGCACATCACGCTGCCCACGGACGACGAGGAGATGCAGTACGCGCGCTACGCCATCGACACGCTGCGCAAGGCCGGGTACGAGACGATCAACTTCTTCACCATGACGAAGGGCGGCGGCTACGTCCAGCGCCACACCACGAGCAAGTGGCTGGGTGTGGACAACTATGCCTTCGGCGCCTCGGCCTTCGGGATGCTCGGCAACTGGGCCTACCAGAACACGAGCGACCTCGAGAAGTACACCCTGCAACTGGAGGCCGGCGAGCTGCCCACGTTCCGCGGCTATCTCTACAGCAGCCTCGACATGATGGCCCGCGACGTCATCCTGGGCATGAAGCTCATCCACTTCGACCGCAAGGCGTTCAAGAAGCGGCACGGCATGGACCTGGTCCGGATCTGCGGCCCGGAGCTCGAGCGCCTGGAGGCGGACGGCTTCCTGACCGTGTCGGACGATGCCATCACGCTGACGGAGAAGGGGATCCTGTACGGCGATTACTCCGGCAAGGTGCTGGCGTCGTCGATCGAGACCCTGGCGAGCTAGGCAGGATGACGCCGTGACGGGCTCCCGAGTCCCCGACTTCTTTCTCGTCGGTGCCCCGAGGAGCGGCACGACGTCGATGTACACGTACCTCAAGCAGCACCCGGAGATCTACCTGTCCGTGCTGAAGGAGCCCCACTTCTTCAGCACGGACCTCTCCCGGCCCCCCCAGGCGGTCGCCGACGAGTCCCTCTACCGCGGCCTGTTCGCCGGCGCCGAAGACGAGAAGAGGCTCGGCGAGGGATCGGTCTGGTACCTGGAGTCGCGCGACGCGCCCCACGCGATCCGCGGCTTCTCCCCTTCGGCCCGCATCCTGGTGATGCTGCGCAACCCGGTGGACATGATGGCCTCGCTCCACGCGCTCTACACCCGCACGGGGAATGAGGAGATCCTGGACTTCGAGGAGGCGCTGGGCGCCCAGGAGGAGCGTGCACGGGGGGAGAGGATCCCGGCGGGGGCGTACTTCCCCGAGGGGCTGATCTACACCCGGGCGGCGACCTTCGCGGAGAAGCTCGGGCGGTACTTCGAGGTCTTCGGACGCGACCGGGTGCACGTGGTCGTGTTCGACGACTTCGCGTCCGAGCCGCTCCGGGTCTACCGCGAGACCCTGGAGTTCCTGGAGGTCGACCCCGGCTTCGTGCCCGAGCTCGACCTGGCGCGCGCCGCGCAGCTCATCCGTTCCCGGGTGCTGCGCCAGCTCCACACGACTCCGCAGGAGATCCGGGACAAGATGAAGGGCGGCGGCCGGAGGCACACCGTGCCGCGCACAGGGCCGAGCCCGGAGCTGCGCAGCCGGCTGCGCCAAGCCTGCGCTCCGGACGTGAAGGCCCTGGGCGAGCTCCTCGGCCGCGATCTCTCCGCGTGGTCCGCCGCCTGATCCGGCTAGCGGGCCTTCTTCTGCGGCTCCCCCGGGCAGGTGTTCAGCAGCCACAGGTCGCCCAGCGTCCGCGAGTACTCGAAGATGATCCGGTCACCCTTCGGGTACCAGACCGGGTAGCGCACCCAGGTGCTCAGCTTGTCGGGCTGCGAGGTGACCTTGTGGACCGGGCCACCGGTCCGGGCGACCCAGTAGATGTCCCAGATCCCGTCGCGCATGCCGGCGAAGGCGATCCTGCTGCTGTCCGGGGACCAGCTCGGCAGCCAGTTCTCGCCGGGGCCGGAAGTGAGCTGCGTCACCTCACCGCCCTCCGCGGATACGACGCCGATGTGGGTGTCCTCGCCCCGCCGCAGACGGACCGCCAGGTACTTGCCGTCCGGCGACCACATCGGGAAGTCGGCGGACTCCTTGTCGAAGGTGATCTGCTTCGGCTGGCCATCCAGGGCCGGCAGCATCCAGATGTTGCCGATGGTGCTCTCGTTGGTGCGGGCGAAGGCGACGCGCTTGCCCTCGGGCGAGAGCCGGATCCAGCTCCAGGTTGGGTCGAGGTCAACGTAAGGCTCGACCTGCTTCGTCTCCACGTCGATCTTCTTGAGGAGCATCTTGCCGGCCCCGGGGCGGGACTCGGGGCGGGAGAGGAATACGAGGTGCCGTCCGTCCGGCAGCCAGACGGGCGGTCCCGCGCCGAACGTGGCCTCGCGGGTGAGGAAGGAGAACGAGCGGCCTTCAGGGTCCGCGAGCCAGATCTGGAAGCGCTCGCCGTCGACGACCCGGTGGAGGGCGAGCCGCTTGCCGTCGGGTGAGAAGACGGGCTGCGAGTTGCGGTCGTCCGCATCATTGGTGAACGGCGCGGCCGGCCCGGTGGCCTTGCCGGTCTCCGGAGACATCGGGATGGTCCACAGGTTTCCAGCCAGGCCCATCTCGCTCACCGCGATCTTGCAGCCGTCCCGGGAGAGCGAGAGGTGGCGCGCCGACAGCGCGCTCACTGCGGCCGGCTTGCCGCCCGCGGCCGAGACCTGCCAGACGCCGAACCGGAAGCCGCGGCCCGCATCCGGGGCGCTGAACAGGAGGCTCCCCCCGTCCGTCGCGAAGAGCGGGTCGCGGGGCAGGGAGACGCCGTCCACGAGCCGCAGGTCGTCCCCCTTGGCCGACACGGTCCAGAGCTTGCCGGACGACCCGATGTCGTTCGAGGTGAAGGCGATGCGCTGCCCGTCCCGGGTCCAGGCCGGGGCGCCATGGCCCCCCTGAGGCTCGCTCGGCCGGGTGAGCTGCCGGGGCTTGCCGCCCGCGGCCGGCACCAGCCAGAGGGTGGATGGCGGCATGGCGGGGAACGTATACAACGACAGCGCCTCCAGGGGCGCGGACTGGAAGGCGATCATCTTGCCGTCGGGCGACCAGGCGGGGTCCGAACCGAAGTCGGCGAGCTGCCGGGGCTTGCCGCCCTCGGCCCCCTGGGCAGGCACTACCCAGATCCCTCCGCTGCGCACCGAGTGGAAGGCGATCATCTTGCCGTCGGGCGACCAGTCCGCCTGCAGGTTGTGGCGGCCGTCGGAAGTGACCTGGCGCTCGCTCCCCTGGCCATCCAGGCGGCGGATGTAGATCTCGTGGCCGCCGTTGCGGTCGGAGCTGTAAGCCAGGGAATCCCCGGAGGGAGAGAGAGCGGGGAAGACCTCCAGCTCGTCGGGCGTGGCCGTGAGCCGGGTCCCGGCCGCCTCGGGCTGAGGAGCGGCCGGCGGGTTCGCGAAAGCCGCCAGGAGAGCCGCACAGAGACACCAGAAAGCAACCTTGAGTTTCCGCATAGCCGGTGTAGTATAGATATCTCAGCCTATGGACTCAACATCGAGGGTCTCTGCCGACTCTTTCCGCCGGTTCCATCCACGGCGGCTTCTGGCGCTGGCTTTCGTTTGCGCGCTGATGCTGGCGGCCTGCCCCGGGAAGGAGCCCGGCAAGCCGCCGCGGCTGGTTCTGATCGGCCTGGACGGCGCTTCCTGGAAGATGATCGGCCCCATGGCCGAGAAGGGCGAGCTGCCCCACCTCAAGGCGCTGATGGACCGGGGGGTGTCGGCCGACCTGGGCTCGGTGGAGCCCCTGTTCTCGCCGCCGGTCTGGACCTCCATTGCCACCGGCCGGAGCCCGAAGCAGCACGGCGTCGACTTCTTCTACGCCAACCGCTTCTCGATCAAGGTGCCGACGATGTGGGAGCGCTTCGCGGGCGCCGGCCTGCGCGTCGGCCTCTATGATTACCTGGTTACGTGGCCGCCCCAGGAGCTGCCCGGCGGCTTCGTCGTGCCTGGCTGGCTGCGGCGCGACGAGTCCGTGTGGCCGGCCGACCTCTTCGACCGCATCGGGCAGCCCCGTTACATCTACAAGGTGGTCGAGGTCGGGGGGCCGGAGGAGGTCATCGCCAACATCGACCGCGAGGTGGCCGAAAAGCCAAAGGTCTGGAACCGCCTCTGGAAGGAGCTCCGGCCGGACGTGGGCGCCGTGACGTTCTACGCCCTCGACGTGCTGGGCCACCGCTACTGGCACACGGAGTTCCCGCAGGAGTACGACCCCCCCGCCGAAGTCGATCCGCGCTTCGCGGGCGTCCTGTCCCGCACACTGCGCGGGGTGGACGGGGCTGTGGGCGAGATCGTCGGAGCGCTCGATCCCGGCGATCACGTGCTCGTCGTCTCCGACCATGGCTTCAAGCCGGGCTTTCGCAGCCGGCGATGGGGGTTCAATACCGCTTGGCTCCTGGAGGGCGCCGGGATCGACCCGCGGCGGGACGGCCTGACGGTCGTGGCGAGCTGGTTCTCCGTCGCGATCAAGGTCAATCCCGGCCCGGAGGCCGAGCGGGAAGCTGCCATTGCGCGTCTCCAGGAGCTCTTCTCTTCGGTGCGCGCGCCCGGGGGAGATCCCGTGTTCAACCTGGACGTCGTGCACGTGCCGGAGAGGCCATCGGAGGTCAAGGAGCGCCACGAGCTGCGGCAGCAGATGATCAAGCGCCAGCAACCGGCGTACGCTTTCTTCTTCGCCGATCCCGTTCTGAAGGTGCTCGAGCGCGTCGTCCGCGAAGGGACCGTGGAGGTCGGCGGGGTCCGCCACCCGGCCGGCCGGTTCGCAGCAGGGCACGACTTCTCGGGTGACCACGACCCTGTCGGGATTTTCCTCGCGGCGGGCGGGGCGATCCGCCACCGGCCTGGACGGCTCCGCCTGTCGGTGCTCGACGTGGCGCCGCTCATGACCTACCTGGCCGGGCAGCCGGTCCCGGACGATTTCGAAGGCAAGCTCCCCAAGGCGCTGATCGCTCCGGAGTGGCTGGAGCGGCATCCGCCGAGGTCGATCCCCGCGTCCCAGGCCCCGCGGCTGCGGGGTGGGAAGGGCGGCCAGGAGCCTGCGGCCGGAGACAAGGAGCTCGAAGAGCGCCTGCGCGCGCTCGGTTACATCTGACGTCCGAGGAGCCACTGCATGGTCATTTCCTTTGCCAAGATGC
This sequence comes from Thermoanaerobaculia bacterium, assembly GCA_035556715.1. Lineage (GTDB taxonomy): Bacteria > Acidobacteriota > Thermoanaerobaculia > Multivoradales > UBA5704 > DATMER01. Next base: position 35,728 of record DATMER010000033.1, on the reverse strand, counting down.
TGCGCCCCCTGGCGCTCCTCGCCATCCTTCCCGTCGCGGCGGCCGGGCAGCCTGGTGAAACCCCGATACCGGCCGTCAAGTTCACGGCCGACCTGCGTGGATTCGAGACCTACTCGATCATGGAGATCCAGGGCAGGGACACCTTCTCGTCGATCGCGGACGAGACGATCGCGACCACCGGAGTGGTAACGGCAGTTACCGCCGACGGCGCGGGCTTCTGGATCCAGGATCCGAAGGGCGACGGCAACCCCGCCACCTCCGACGGCCTCTATGTCATCTGGGGCGGCCAGCCTCCCCGGCCCGAGCGCCCCAAGCCCGGGGACCTGGTGCGGGTGATCGGCAGGATCCAGGACGTGCACCGGGGCGTCGAGCTGCCGCGGACGCAGATGGCGAACCTCATCCCCCCCGAGGTTCTGTCGAGCGGCAACCCCCTGCCCGAGCCGGTCCCGTTGCGCGACCTGCCGGACCTCGAGGTCGCCGACGCCCTGACCTTCTGGGAGCCGCTCGAGGGCATGCGCGTATCCCTGGCGAACGCTCGGGTGGTCGGCCCCTCGAACCGGTTCGGGGAGTTCGCTGTGATCGCCGAGGCGGATGCCGTCCCCGGCTCCGGGTACTACGAGAAGCACAACGCGCTCCTGCTGCGCAACGTCGGCGGCGACCGGGTGGATTACAACCCCGAGCGCATCGTGATCGGCGACAAGATCCTCGGCAAGATGGCTGAGGTCCGGCCGGGCGACGAGGTCGCCTCGATGGTCGGCTACGTCGACTACAGCTTCGGCCACTACAAGGTCCAGGTGGAGAGGCTCGAGATGAAGACAGTGCAGCCGCCCCCCCGGTCGCCGGTCAGCACGATCGGCGGCTCGCCGGAAGACGTCCGCATCGCGGACATGAGCGGCGGCGGCTTCTTCGACGAGACCGACGACCCCGAGACGTTCGACGAAAACAACGACCCCTCCTCGGGCCGGCTGCACACCCCGTCGCACGAGGACGTGGAGCTGCGCCTGACGAAGTTCGCGCTGGCGGTGATCGACGAGATGCGCCTGCCGGACATCCTCATGATGCAGGAGTTCGAGAACCAGGCCCTCCTCCAGCGGATCGGCGACAAGGTCAATGCCAGGAAGGGGACTCGTTACCGCGCGGTCTCATTCACGACGAGCGACCGCCGCGGCCTCGAAGCCGGCTTCCTTTTCGACGAGGCGCGGGTGGAGCTCGTGGATGCCTACCTGCTGAAGGGAAAGGACGTGGAGGACGCCTTCGGCCTGACCAGCCCGTTTCGCAACCGCGAGCCCATCGTAGGCATCTTCCGCCTCTCGCCCGGCGGGCCGCCGGTGACGATCTTCGACCTCAAGCTCAAGAGCAAGAGGCAGGAGCCGTCGAATCCCAACCTCGACCCGACGCCGGACCGTCTCACCGAGTGGCAGCGCAAGCTGCAGGTGCGCGTGGTGCGCAACCGCGTCAACGACATCCTGGCCAAGGACCCGAACGCCCTGGTGATGGTGGCCGGGGATTATGGGGACTTCGAGTTTCCGGAGCCGGGAGAGGGGGAGGGGCCTGTCCAGACCATCCTGGGAGTAGGAAACGAGGTGCGGCTGGAGAGTCTGCTGCCGCTCGCCGAAGAGGGGACCGCCTACACCTGGATCTATCACGGCAACGGCCAGGCGCTCTCTCACATGCTGGTCAGCCCGGCGCTGCGCAAGCGGTTCTCGCACATCGACGTGCTCCACTTCAACTCGCCGATGCCGCACAGCCTGAGCTCCACTCCCGACACGGCCTTGCGTGCCACGGACCGCGACGTGATCCTGGCCGGGTTCAACCTTCGGAAGCGTTAAAATAGAGGTCTCATGTCCGGCCTCCTGCAAGACGTCCGCCTCGGTCTGAGGATGCTGCGCCGCAACCCGGGGCTCTCGCTGGCCGCCGGCCTGTCGCTTGCCCTGGGGATCGGGGCCAACGCGGCGATCTTCAGCGTCGTCAACGGCCTGCTCCTCGAGCCGCTGCCGCTCGAGGAGCCGGACCGCCTGACGATCCTCTGGGAGAGCGACGCGACCCAGGCCGGACGGCGGATGGGGATGACGTCGGAAGCCACGTTCCGGGACTGGCAGCGGGAGGTGCACTCGTTCAAGTCGCTGGCCGCCTTGTTTGCGGTGAGCCTGAGCCTGACCGGTCAGGACCTGCCCGAGACGCTCTTCACGCACCGGGTCACTGCGGGCTACTTCCCGGTCCTCGGTGTCCGTCCCGCGCTGGGGCGCCTCTTCTCCGAGGAGGAGGAGACGCGCGGCGACCGCGTGGCTCTCCTCAGCCACGGGCTCTGGCAGAGGCGGTTCGGTGGCGACGCGGGAATCGTCGGCCGCACCGTGGGGCTCGATGGCGAGCCGCACCAGGTGATCGGGGTGATGCCCGCCGACTTCCGCAGCCCGGTCGAGGCGGTGCCCGTCCAGCTCTGGGTCCCTCTCGCTCCCAGCCCCATTCCGGACCGGAAGCAGCGCCAGTTGCTCGTCTACGGGCGACTGGCCGACGGGATCTCCCTGCAGACGGCGCGGGAGGAGGTGGCCAGCCTGAACGCGGAGCTGGTCCGCCGTTATCCGGAGGAGATGCAGGGGCGCGGGGCCAGCGTGGAGCAGCTCAAGGAGGTGTTCGTCGGCGGCATCCGGCCCGCCCTGCTGGTCCTCCTGGGGGCGGGCGGCTTCCTGCTCCTGATCGTGTGCAGCAACGTGGCGCACCTGCTCCTGGTGCGGGCGCTCTCCCGCCAGCGGGAGATGGCCGTGCGCACCGCCCTCGGCGCCGCCCCGCGCCAGATCCTGCGGCAGCTCCTGACCGAGAGCGTGATCCTGGCCCTCGCCGGGGCTGCGGCCGGCCTCTTCCTGGCCCGCCTCGGCCTGGCGCTGATCAAGACGCTGGTGCCGATGCGGTTCGATCTGCCGCGCCTGGACGCCCTGGACATCGACGGCCGCGTCCTGCTCTTCACCCTGGTGGTCGCGCTGGTCACGGCCGTGGCCTTCGGCCTGGTGCCGGCCCGCATGGCGTTCTCCCGGACGGGGGAGGGGGCGAGCGCAGGGAGCGCCCGCGCCACGGCCGGCCGGCAGCGCGGCCTCCTGCGCGCCGCCCTGGTGGTCACCGAGGTGGCTCTCGTGCTGGTTCTCCTGATCGGCACCGGGCTCATGGCGAAGACCTTCCTGAGCCTGAGCGAGGAGCAGGCCGGGCGCGATCCCGAGCGCGTGCTCCTGCTGCGCACGGCCCTGCGCGGCCCGCGGTACGAAGAGGGTCCGGTGCGGGCCCGGTTCTTCCGCCAGACCCTGGAATCCATCCGCCAGGTGCCGGGAGTGGCGATGGCCGGCGCCACGGACCTGGTCCTCCTGGGCAACCCGCGTGGAGGAGAGCGCTTCCTCGTGGAAGGGGACCCGGTTCCCGCACCGGGCTCGGAGCCCATCGTCCAGGTGCAGCTCGTCACCCCCGAGTATTTCGAAGCGCTGGAGATCCCCCTGGTCCAGGGGCGGGCGTTCCGGGATGACGACGGGCCCGAATCCACGCCCGTGGCCATGGTCAACCGCCTCTTCGCGGAGACCTGGTTGAAGGGCCGGGAGCACCTCGGGAGAGGCCTGGTGATGACCGATGGCGGCGGCGAGGTCCGGCGGATCGTTGGGGTGGTCCGGGAGGCGCGGGTCTACGTCAATCCGCCGGAGCCGGTGCCGACGATCTACATCCCGGCCGCCCAGAAGCCGCCGAAGATCATGACCTTCGTGGTGCGCACCCGGGGCGAGCCCGAGACCCTGAGCGCCCGCGTGCAGGAGACGATCCTCCGCCAGGACCCCATGATGTCCACGTTCGCCGTGACCACGCTGGAGAAGAGCCAGGCCGACGCCGACTGGCAGTCGCGCTTCAGCCTGGTCCTGCTGGCCGTGTTCGCCTCCCTGGCCCTGGTGCTGGCGGTGACGGGGATCTACGCCGTCATCTCTTCGGGAGTGGCGGAGCGGACACGGGAGTTCGGCATCCGGATGGCATTCGGCGCCAAGCCCGGCGACCTCCTCTCCCTTGTCCTGCGGAGCGGTCTGCGCCAGGCGGGCCTCGGGCTGGTCTTCGGGCTGACCGCGTCCCTTGTCTTCGTCCGCATCCTGGAGAGCCAGCTCTACGGCGTGGCCGCCACGGACCCGGCGATCTATGCCACGCTCTCCGCCCTGCTGGCGGCCGTGGTGCTGGTGGCCTGCTCCGTGCCCGCCTGGCGCGCCTCGCGGGTGGACCCGGTCATCACATTGCGCCAGGAGTAGCCGCGAGGCCCGGACCGAGGTCGAGCATCCAGAGCTCGCCGAGGATCTCCCCGTACTCGTAGACGATGCGGTCCCCTGCCGGAGACCAGTCCGGAAAGCGGAGATAGAGGTTGAACTTCTTCGGCAGGTCCGTGACGCGGTGGAGCGGGCCGCCGTCCCGCGAGGCCCACCAGAGGTTCCAGAAGCCGTCCCGCTCGGCGGCGAAGACCAGCTTGCGGTCGTCGGGCGACCAGCCCGGCTGGGAGACCACGTTCAAGCCGGAGGTCACCTGCTCGAGCGGGCCGCCGTCCGCCGGGATCAGGCCGATCTGGCCATCCGATCCGCGCCGGAGGCGCACGGCCAGGAGATCGCCGTTGCGCGACCAGATCGGCGAGCCCGCGAACTCGGGGTCGGACGTGATCTGCCGGGGCTCGCCGTCGAGGGAGGGCAGCACCCAGGTGTTGACCGTGCCCTCCGGGTCGGCGAGCTCGATGGCGAGCCGGCGGCCGTCCGGCGAGGGCCGGGTCCAGGTCCAGGCCTCGTCGGGCTGCGCCACGGTGTCCACTGCGCGGCTCTCGAGGTCGATCCGTTTCCACACCGCCGCCGGGCCCTTGGCCCGGGACAGGAAGGCGATCTGGCTGCCACCCGCCATCCAGATCGGCTGGCCCGAGGCGAACGTGCCCTCCTCGCTCAGCCGGACGCGCCCGGTGCCGTCGGCGTTCATCATCCACAGCTCGATGCGGTTCGTCTCCGGGCTCGGCTGGTAGAAGGCGATCCGCCTGCCGTCCGGCGAGAACGTGGGCCTGGACTCGCGCCCTTTCGGATCCGTGGTCAGGGCGGTCGCGGGCCCGGCCGTTTCTCCCGTTCCGGGCGAGACGGGGATCGACCAGAGGCGGCCGTCGAGGTCCATGTGGCTGAAGGCCAGCCGCCGGCCGTCCGGGGAGAGGGCCAGGTCCCGGGCCGGCGCGGACTGAACGGGGACAGGCTTGCCCCCGGTCACGGGGATCCTCCAGACCGTGAACCCGAGGGCGGGATCGGGCCCGCTATAGTAGAGGGTCTGACCGTCCGGGGAGTAGACAGGCTCGCGCGGCAGGCGAGGCCCTTCGATGAGCTTCAGGTCGTCTCCGGCCGCGGAGACCGTCCAGAGCTTCCCCCCCCAGAGGGTAAAAGCGGTGAAGGCGATGCGCCGGCCGTCCGGCGACCAGGTAGGGGCTCCATGCCCTCCGGAAGGGCCTCCCGGTCGCGTGAGCTGCCGCGGCGTCCCTCCCTTGGCCGGCACCAGCCAAAGGGTGGAGGGCGGAAGCGCGGGGAAGACGAACAGCGATAGCTCGGTGAACGGGTCGGACTGAAAGACGAGGGTTGTCCCGTCCGGCGACCAGGCCGGGTTGGAGCCGAAGTCGGTGAGCCGCCGGGGCTCGCCTCCCCGAGCCGGGATCACCCAGATGCCGCCGCGGAGCCTCGAACAGTAGGCGATGAGCTCGCCGTTCGGAGACCAGGCGGGCTGCAGGTTCTGTCGCCCGTCGGAGGTAAGCCTGCGCTCACCGCGCCTGCCAGTGAGCTGGCGGACATGAATCTCGAGGCTGCCGCTGCGGTCGGAGCTGAATGCGAGGGCGTCCCCCCGGGGCGAGAAGCTGGGAAAGACCTCGAGGTGGTGAGAGCTGGTGAGCCGCGAGAGCCGGGAGCCGTCCGGCGTCTCGGGACCCGGCAGGGCCGTCACTCGAGGCGGCGGTATCTCCCTGGCACAGGCGAGGAACAGGACGGCCACTGTCAGAAGCCCAGATCTTTTCATGAGTCCTCAATCATACCAGCGAAGACCCGCCGCCCCCAGATCCAGGCTCCCACGCCGGTGAGCACGGTGGCGGTGCTCGCCCCCACGAAGACCCCGGTCAGGCCCCAGAGGGAGCTGCCCAGCCAGGCGAGAGGGATGTAGAGCGCGAACATCCGTGCCAGGGTGATGGCGCTGGAGGCGAGGGGCCGGTTCACGGCATTGAAGGCCGAGGCAACTACCGTCGAGATGCCCTGGAAGCCGTAGCTCAGGGAGACGATCCGCAGGTAGGCGGAGGTCACCTCGACCACCTGGGGGTCGCGGCTGAAGAGGGAGGCAACGGCCGGGGCCGCCAGGGCCATGACCAGGAAGATGGTCCCTCCCCAGAGCAACGAGGCCAGCCCGCTGAGCTCGATCCCCTGCCGCACCCGACCGATCCGGCCCGCCCCCCAGTTCTGTCCCACGAAGGGGAGCAGGGCCGTGGCCAGGGCCACGACGACCACCATGAGCAGCGTCTCGATCCGGTTGCAGAGACCGAGGGCGGCCACGGCCGTGGGTCCGTAGGAGGCGACCATGCCGGTGATGATCGCCATGGAGACGGGGAAGGCGAGCCGGGTGATCGTGGCGGGGACGGCGACTCCAAGTACCGCGCTCCAGCTCCGCAGCCGGCCTTCGGACCCCTTCCAGCCCAGCAGGCGGTCTCTCCGGATCAGCACCCAGAGAGAGACAGCCAGGCCCGCGGCGCGGGCGATCAGCGCGGCCCAGGCGGCCCCCACCACCTCCAGCCGGGGGAACGGTCCCCAGCCGAAGATCAGCAGCGGGTCGATCAGCGCTCCCAGGACGGCGGTCACGATCAGGGCGGAGGCCGAGAGGCGGGTGTCGCCCGTGGAGCGGACCACGCTGTTGGCGACCAGGGCCAGGAACAGGACCGGCAGGCCCAGGTACCAGACGGCCATGTAGGAGCGCAGGAGAGGCAGGACCTCCTCCGTGGCGCCGAGCTGCCGGAACAGGGGGGAGAGGGTGAGGAGCCCCAGCCCTCCCACGCCGAGCGAGAGAGCCAGGCCGAGCTCCAGGCTGTGGGCGACGAGCGGGCGGACCTTCTCCATGGCCCCGGCCCCGAGGGAGCGCGCCACCACCGAGCCCGTGCCCACGCCCAGGCCCATGGCGAGGTTGGTGAGGACCAGGATCACCGGGTAGGAGAACCCGAGGACGCTCAGCTCCCGGCTGCCCAACCGGCCGACGAACCAGGCGTCCACCAGGGCGGAGAACGAGGTCGAGAGGATGGCGAGAACCATGGGTCCGGTGAGGCGGACCAGGGTCGGACCGACCGGCCCTTCGAGCAGGTCCTCCCGGACGCGTCTCATCAGATGGCTTGGCCAGATACCTGGCCGGAGAGGGCCTGGTCCAGGAGCCGGCGGGACTCCTCCTCGCGGAGCCACGGCCGGATGCGGCCCGCGAACTCCCCGGGATCGATCCCCTTGCGCACCACGTTCTTCGGGATCCAGCTCCACAGCCGCGGCCCCATGCCCAGGATGTCCCGGTCGGCCAGGCGCTCCAGGTGCTCCAGGGCGTTCTCCCCCGGGGTGTAGCCGCGGCAGGAGAACAGGGCGATCCGCAGCGTGGTGAGATAGTTGCTCGCCAGGACGTCGGGGTGGGTGATCACCCTCAAGGTGCGGGTCCGGATGTCGTCGACGCCGCAGCCCAGGGGGTCGAGGAGGATGCCCGGCCCGAAGTCGTAGTAGAAGGCATTGATCGAGAAGTCCCGCATCAACGCATCCTCCCGCAGGTCGCTCCGCGGCGGGAAGCGGGTGGTCCAGGTATCCCCGCCCTGGATATCGCGGTAGCTGCGCAGGATGCTGATGTCCACCTCGGCGTGCCGGCCGTCGCTCCAGCGCAGCAGGATGCCCTGCTCCCGGGGGCGGCGCGCCGCGTTCGCGCCGGGGAACGCCTCCTGCAGGAGGCCGTGCACCTCGTCGAGGTCCCGCTCCACGTAGAGGTCGAGGTCCTGGGCCTCGCGCCCGGCCAGCCATTCCCGAGGGGCGCCTCCCACCGCGTAGACCCGCAGCCCGCGGTCGACCAGGGCAGAGACCAGGTCCCCGGCCGTGAGCGTGCGGCCGGCCGCGGACCAGATCACCTGGCCGAGGCTCTGCCGCACCCGCTCGGGGTCCACGGGATGGATCAGGCGCCCCCCTCGAACATGCGGTAAAGCTGATCGTCGATCTTCCGGATCTCGCTCATTCTGCCTCCCTGGCCCGCATCTTGCCATGTCCTGAAGCCGTGATCGACCTCTGGTACAAGGACGCCGTCATCTACTCCCTCGACGTGGAGACCTTCCAGGACTCCAACGGCGACGGCATCGGCGACTTCCGGGGTCTGACCGAGCGGCTGGACTACCTCTCCAGCCTGGGCGTGACCTGTCTCTGGCTCCTGCCGATCCACCCTACCCCGAACCTCGACAACGGCTACGACGTCCAGGACTACTACGCGGTCGATTCCCGCCTCGGCACCCTGGGCGACTTCGTCGAGCTCATGCACCAGGCGCGGGAGCGCGGCATGCGGGTGATGCTCGATCTCGTGGTCAACCACACCTCGACCCAGCATCCCTGGTTCCAGGCCGCTCGCCGGAGCAAGGATTCTCTCTATCACGGCTTCTACGTCTGGTCAGACACCCTGCCGTCCAACGCCCGCGAAGGGATGGTCTTTCCTGGCTACCAGGATGCAGTCTGGACCTGGGACGAGGAGGCCAAGGCCTACTACTTCCACCGCTTCTACGCCCACCAGCCCGACCTGGACATCTCCAATCCGGCGGTTCGCGAGGAGATCTGCCGGATCATGGGCTTCTGGCTGGAGCTGGGAGTCTCCGGCTTCCGACTGGACGCGGCGCCGTTCCTGATCGAGATGAAGGGGGCAGGCGCCGTGGGGGAGGACCAGTACGCCTATCTGCGCGAGTTCCGCGACTTCCTCTCCTGGCGGCGGGGAGACGCCATCCTCCTGGCCGAGGCCAACGTGGAGCGGGGGAAGATGTCGCAGTATTTCGGCGCCGGAGTCGGCGAGGGCGCGCGGCTCCACATGCTCTTCAGCTTCCTGGTCAACCAGCACTTCTTCCTGGCGCTGGCGCGGCAGCAGGCCGAGCCGCTGGTCCGGGGTCTCGGGATGCTGCCGCCTCTGCCTCCGGCCGGGCAGTGGGCGAACTTCGTGCGCAATCACGACGAGCTCGATCTCGGCCGTCTGACGCCCGGGGAGCGGGAGGAGATCGCGGGCCAATTCGCGCCCGATCCCGGCATGTGGCTCTACGAGCGGGGGATCCGCCGCCGGCTGCCGCCCATGCTCGGCGGCGACCGGCGCCGGATCGAGCTGGCCTACAGTCTGATGTTCAGCCTGCCGGGCACCCCGGTGCTGCGCTATGGCGAAGAGATCGGCATGGGCGACGACCTCTCCCGGCCCGAGCGGGAGAGCGTCCGCACCGTGATGCAGTGGTCGCGGGAGCCCCACGGCGGGTTCTCGACCGCTTCCGAGCTGCCGCGGCCGGCCATCGCGGAGGGGACGTTCGGCTACTTGTCAGGGGTCAACGTCGAGGAGCAGCACCGGGATCCCGGATCTCTGCTCCACTGGATGGGGCGCCTGATCACCACGCGCAAGCAGTGCCCGGAGCTGGGTTGGGGGAGCTGCGAGATCCTGGAGAACGGCGACCCGGCTGTCTTCGCCCACCGCTGCGACTGGAGCGGCGGGACGGTCCTGGCCGTGCACAACCTGGCCGACCGCCCCGCCAGCATCCGCTTGCCCTGGAAAGCGGGGGACCGAGAGCCGATGGTGGAGCTCCTGGGGGACCGCCCCAACGAGACGCTGGAGCGGGACCGGGAGATCGAGCTGCAGCCCTATGGCTACCGCTGGTTCCGCATCGGCGGCGCCCGCCGCTTCCTCTTCTAGACCGCGGCGGCCACGGCCCAGAACAGCCCGCCCACGAGCAGCAGGGGCAACAGGAAGACCGCCGCGAGGGCCAGCAGGATCGGCCCGACCACCACCGCGAGCACCACCCCCACCAGACACAGGACCGACACGACGACCATTTTCACCAGCCCGCCGATCAGCGCGAAGGGCAGGAACAGGAGCTCGAACACGAAGCCGATCAGGGCCGAAGCCAGGACGATCACCCCGACCGCTACGAGGATCACGAACAGCGCCGCCATGAGCTCGAACATTTTCATTCACCTCCCGCAGAATCCTACGGGAGGCACCCGCGGCGGGTTTCAGGGGGTTTTGCTCCCTCTCCCCGGCACGGGGGAGAGGGCCGGGGAGAGGGGGATGGGATCAAATAAAGGCCAGAGTCAGCAGCGTCTGCTGCTCCAGGGCGTGGGCCTTGGCCGAGCCCGTGGCCGGGCTGCCGCTGGCCGAGCGCTTGATGGAGCGGATCGGCCGCCCCGCCAGGCGCTCGATGCGCGGCTGGACGAAGAACAGGGAGCCCATGTTCGCCGGCTCCTCCTGCACCCAGAGGATGTCCCGGAGGTTGGGATACCCCTCCAGCACCGCCGCGAGCTCCTGCTCGGGGAAGGGGTAGAGCTGGTCGAGGAAGACCACGGCCGTGGTGGTGTCCTTCCTCTTCTCCCGCTCCCGCTTCAGCTCGTGACCGATCTTGCCGGTGCAGAGGATCAGCCGCCGGGCATCCTGGATCTGGGGGTCGGGCACCACGTTGAGGTGACGGTCGCGGGCCAGGTCGGCCACGGACGAGGACGAGTCCTTGTGGCGCAGCATGCTCTTGGGGGTCATGACGACCAGCGGCTTGCGCCAGTGCCGCAGCGCCTGCCGCCGCAGCAGGTGGAAGTACTGGGCCGCGGTGGACGGCTGGCAGACCTGGATGTTGTCCTCGCCGCAGAGCTGGAGATAGCGCTCCATGCGCGCGCTCGAGTGCTCCGGCCCCTGCCCCTCGTAGCCGTGGGGGAGGAGCAGGACCACGCCGGAGAGCAGGCCCCACTTGTCCTCGCCCGCGGTGACGAACTGGTCGATGATGATCTGCGCGCCGTTCGCGAAGTCGCCGAACTGCGCCTCCCAGGGCACCAGCGCCTCGGGGTAGTCGCGGCTGAACCCGTACTCGAACCCGAGCACCGCCTGCTCGGAGAGGAAGGAGTCGTAGATCTCGATCCAGGCCTGCCCGGGAGCGACGTGGGCGAGCGGCACATGCTCCTGGCCGTTCTCCACGTCGATCAGCACCGAGTGGCGCTGGTTGAAAGTGCCGCGGCGGGTATCCTGGCCGGTCATCCGGACCGGGATCCCCTGCTTGACCAGCGAGGCAAAGGCCAGGGCTTCGGCCATGCCGTAGTCGATCGGGCGCCGGCCCTGCCCCATCTCCGCCCGTTGCTCCAGAAGCTTCCTGATCTTGTCGTGGACGTGGAAGCCCTCGGGCCAGGAGGTGAGGGGGCGGGTCAGCTCGGCGATCTGGTCCGCCGGCACCCCCGTGCTCACCTCGTACTCGGGCTTGTGCCTGCCGCCCGGATACGGGTCCCAGTAGGGGGGCAGGGTGCGTAGCGTCGGCTTCTTCTCGATCCGGGACGCCTCCTCGTGGGCGGCTTCCAGTTCCTGGCGGACGGCCGCCACCCGGCGTCCGAGGTCCTCTTCGGAGACGCCGGCCGCCTGGGCGTAGATCTTCCAGATCGGCGGATGTGCCGCAATCTTCTTGTAGAGGAGCGGCTGGGTGATGGTCGGGTCGTCCACCTCGCTGTGGCCGTGGCGCCGGAAGCCGATCAGGTCGACGATCACGTCGCTCTTGAAGGTGTGGCGGTACTCGACGGCCAGCCGGGCTACGCGGGCGACCGCGTCGGGCTCCTCGCCGTTGACGTGGAAGATAGGGATCGGCAGCCGGCGGGCCACGGCCGTGGCGAAGCGCGAGGAGTGCAGGTTTTTCGGCTCGGTGGTGAAGCCGATCATGTTGTTGACCACGACGTGGACCGTCCCGCCCACGTCATAGCCGGGCAGGCCGTCGAAGTTCAGGGTCTCGGCGAGCAGGCCCTGGCCGGCGAAGGCGGCATCGCCGTGCAGGACGATGGGAAAGACCCGCTCGCGGTCCCGATCCTCCAGGCGTGTCTGCTTGGCCCGGACCCGCCCGACCGCCACGGGATCGACGGCCTCCAGGTGGCTGGGGTTCGAGACCAGGTGGATGTTGACCGTGTGGCCGCAGCGCCCCGAGAAGTCGCCGGTGGCGCCCATGTGGTACTTGACGTCGCCGCCGCCCAGGATGCTGCGCGGGTCGACGTCCTCGAAGCCGGCGAAGATCTCGGCAGTCTTCGCGCCCACGGTATGGACCATGACGTTGAGCCGTCCGCGGTGGCTCATGGCGAGCACGACCTGCCGCGCCTGCCGCTCGCAGGCGGACTCCAGCATCTCGTCGAGGAGGGGGAGGAGGCTCTCGACCCCTTCGATCGAGAAGCGCTTGGTGCCCAGGTAGCGCGCCTGGAGCATCTGCTCGAAGTTGTCGCCCCGGATGAGCAGGTCGAGGATGCGGGAGCGGTCGGCCGGCGCGGGAGCGTCCGCTTCCATCCGCTTCTCGATCCAGCGGCGGCGCTCGATATCGTCGATGTGCATGAACTCGACGGCCAGGGGGCCGCAGTACCAGCGGCGGGCCTGCTCGGCCGTGGCGGGATCCGCGTCCCCGAGCAGCGCCTCCGGCTCCTGGCGCAGCCGGTTCAGCGGGTCCAGATCGGCGTAGAGGTAGCCGAGACGGCGGAAGGCGTCCAGGGTCTTCTCGTCGAGAGACCGGGACGTGGAGACTGGGGGCGGGGCTGTTGCGGTTGTTTCCATAGCAAGGTCGAGGATACCCCAGATGGCCTGCCGCCCCTCTGGCGGCAGGCCATCCTCGCCCCTGCTCTCCTACGGACAGGTGTTGAACGCGCTCGTGTCGAGCACCGGCGCGAACGTCTGGTTGATCGGGTTGTTGTAGGTCTTCGTCTTCCCCGACTTGGTGTCAGTGACGGTCACCTTGACCCCGACGTTGGTCAGGCCGCTCAGGAAGACCCAGTAGTGCCCGCCGTTGTTGCAGCCGTCCAGGACCTTGAGGGTCAGCTCGACGTTGGACGGGTCGAAGAAGGTGAAGAAGCCGCTCTCGTCCGTGAGCTGGATCGCCTGGCCGGCATCGGTGTCGGTCTTGGTGGTCCAGGTCACCTTCACCTGGAAGCGTCCCTTGTTCAGGCAGAGGACCGGGCCGCCGCTGATGCACTGGTCCGTGACCTCCACGGCGCCGATCTCGCACGCGATGGCCGACCTCTCCGCGCCCCGCTGGTCCACGGGCTCGCACTCCGCGCCGTGGTTCACGGCCGGGCTGCCGTCCGTGGGCCGGTGGACCGGGGTGGGGCCGCCGGTCTCGGTCACGGCGAGCAGCTTCGGGTCCAGGGGAGAGCCCGAGGTGCCCTCCAGGTCTCCGGGGTGGTTGCCGAAGTCCAGGCAGCCGGTGCCGTCGCCCAGGAGGTTGTGGCCGGCGGAGTTGGCCGCGCCCGAGCAGTCCCGGTCCGAGGGGGCCGAGTTGGCCGCGATGATCGTGTTCTCGAAGACGGGATGGCCGATCGAGATGAACGGCACGCTCGCCACCAGGACGCCGCCGCCCTTGCCGGTCTGCGCGGTGTTGAAGACGATGGTGGAGTTGGAGACCGTCCCCTCGGCGTCGGCGCTGGCGAAAAGGCCGCCGCCCCCGGTGTTCTCGGCGAGGTTGGTGGACACGGTCGAGTTGACCATCCGGATGGTGCCTTCGACGGCGATGCCGCCGCCCATGTCCGTGGACCGGTTCTCCAGGATGGTGCTCTGGTCGATCCCCAGCACGGAGGAGGTGCCTACGCCGGCGATGCCGCCGCCGTTGCCGACCTGGACCCGGTTGTGGCTGACGACGCCGCGGGTCAGGGCGAGCTCGCCGGCCACGCGGATGCCGCCGCCGCTTCCGGTCTGCACGGAGCCGTCCGTGACCGTGACGCCCACGAGCTCGAGCTTGACGCCGGCCAGGACGTCGAGGACCCGGTCGACCCGGTTGGCGTCGATCACGGTGCTGGCGGAGTCCTTGCCGACGATCGCCAGGTCTTCGCGGATGTCGAGGTCGCCGGTGGAGCCGAGGTCCTCGCCTGCGCCGGCGCGGCTCAGGGAGTAGGTGCCGGCGTTGAGGACGATGAAATCGGAACCGTCCGCGGCATTGGCGGCGAGGATGGCCTCGCGCAGGGAGCAGTCGGAGTCGCAGGCGCCGTCCGCGCTGTCGGTCAGCTTGGTCGGGATGAACACGGCGGCCTGGACCGGTGGAGCGGCCGCCGTCAGCAGGAGGGTGACCGCGAGGGGCGCGAGGAAGAGGTTTCGATACGACGTACGCATCATGACTTCAATTCTCCTTGGTCGATCTCGCTGGTTGAGCGATCGCTGCAGCGTCGGTTCGTCAAGGTGTACGCTTCCCGGGGCTCCGGCGTCCAATCAGGGACAGACATCCAGGGCGCTCGTGTCCAACCGGGGCTGGAACGGCTTGCCCGCGGCGTGGGTGTGGGTCCATGTCTTGCCGGTCTTCGTATCCCTCACGGTCACCTCGACGCCGACGTCGGTCAGGCCGCTCAGGAACACCCAGTACCGGTCGTTGGTGCCGCAGCCGTCCAGGACCTTGACCGTCAGCTCCAGGTTGTCCGCCTGGAAGAACCAGAAAGCGCCGGTGTCGAGGGCCAGGGGCACGGCCTTGCCGGAGCCGTCGTCTGTCTTCGTGGCCCAGCGGACGGTCACCTCGAACCGGTCGCGGGCGCCCAGGCAGAGGGTGTCCTCGTCCGGCTGGCAGCCGGGGAGGCGCTCGACGGACCCCGCGTCGCAGAGAGTCTGATCTGGTCGCGGCCGGCCCCGCTGGTCGCGGCCGGCGGGGCACGAGGCGAGATCCAGGACCGGGCTGCCCGGGAGCGGGGCGTGCGTGGGGGTGGGGCCGCCGTGGAAGCCGAGCGCGCTGAGCCGCGGATCGAGCGGATTCGCAAGCGTCCCCTCCCGGTCCGCGCCGATCGTCAGGCCGCAGCCCTCCCGGACCCCGACGACGTTGCGGGAGCCTACGTAGAACGGGGAGCCTCCGCAGTCAGGGGTGATCCCGGCCGTGTTCCCGGCGATGACCGTCCAGTCCAGATGAAGAGAAATCTGGGGACACAGGATTTGACAGTCGAGGGGACCCACGAACACGCCACCCGCCTCCGGGGCACTGTTGCCGGTGATGGTCACGTGCGTGAGCACCGAGAGGTCGAGGTCGAGATAGATGCCGCCCCCCCTCTCGCCGGCCTGATTGCCGGAGACCGTGACGTTCTCCAGGTCGAGATCGAAGCCCCCGTAGATCCCCCCGCCTTCCTCCTCGGCTTGGTTGCCCGAGACCGTGCTGTCGCGGACCCGCAGCTCGTGCTGGGCATAGATCCCGCCGCCGCTCAGCTCCGCCCGGTTGGCGGTGACCAGGGAGCGGACCAGCGAGAGCCTCCCGAACGCGAGGATTCCGCCGCCGGTGCGGTTGAAGAAAGAGGGACCGGTGGCCCGGCCGTTGCGCACGGTCACGTCGTGGAGGTCGAGGCTGGGGCCCACGTCAAGGACCCGGTCGATCCCGCCGCCATCGAGGACCGTCCGCTCGGCTCCGGCGCCGAGGACCAGCAGGCCGTCCGTGACATCCAGGTCGCCGGTGGCGCTCTGGTCCTCGCCTCGCCCTTCGCGGGTGAGCGTGTAGACGCCCGGGCCGAGGACGATCACCCCCATCCCCTCCCGCAGGTTGGCAGCCGTCACCGCCTCGCGCAGGGAACAGTCGTGGTCGCAGACACCGTCGAGGGTGTCCTCGGTCTTGGTGACCGCGAGGACCGCCGGGGGGTCTGTGGGCTCGCCCGAGGCCGTGGCGGTATTGGCGGCAGGGGCGGCAGGTGCGCACCCGAAGGCACTGGTGTCGAGGATCGGCGGATAGGTCGTGCCCTGCGGCGTGTTGTAGCCCAAGGTCAGGCCCGTGGCGAGGTCTTGCACGAAGAGGCCCACTCCCCGGTCGGTAAGGCCGCTTGTGAACACCCACCAGCGCTGGTTGATCGTGCAGCCGTCCAGGATCTTGACCATCAGCTCCAGGTTGTCGGGTGAGAAGAACCAGTAGTTGCCGGTGTCATCGGTGAGGGGGACTGCCTGGGCGTCCCGCGCGAGGCCTTCATCCGTCCAGGACGCGGAAACCTGGAACCGCCCATTCTGGAGGCAGAGCACGGAGCCGCCGGGGATGCACACCGGGTGCTCCGCTTTCTCCCAGGCTCCGGCCTCGCAGGGTGCCGAGCGGGCCTGCCCCGCCTGATCCGCCGGCTCACAGAGACTGGCCGGGACGAAACCGGCGGCCGGGCTGAAGTCGAGCAGGATGTGGACAGGCGTGGGGCTGAAGGCGCCGGTGAGATCAGAGATATTCACGGAGAGCCCGGCGGCCGCGGTTCCGCTCCTGTCCGTGGGCTCCAGGGCACAGCTTCCTCGGATGCCAATCAGGTTGTACCCGGCGGAGAGAGCCCTGTGGCAATCCGGGTCCTCGGCGGCCAGGTTCTGCGCCACGATCGAGCCTTGGATCCGCGAGAGGACGTCAGCCGGGAACAGCGACCGTTGCGCGTAGACCCCGCCGCCCGAAACCTGGGCGCGGTTGAAGGCCACGGTCGAGCCCGAGATGGTGACCTCCTGGTCCGCCGGGAAGGAGAGGCCGCCGCCGGAGCCGTCCGCGGCGTTGCCGGACACGGTGGAGCTTCTCAGCGAGAAGATCCCCGCGATCCCGCCGCCGTCCCCCTTGGCCCGGTTCTCCAGGATCGCGCTCTCCCGCACTTCGAGCCGGGAGTGGGAGGCGATGCCGCCACCGTCGCCTCCGTTCTGCGCCAGGTTCCCCGAGACCACACTCCTTCGGAGGAGAAGGTCGCCGGGCGTCAACCCGACCGTCCGGACCAGGATGCCGCCGCCGTTGCCGTTGACCCGGCCGTTGCGGACCGTGACGCCGAAGACCTCGGCCCGCGCCTGGACGTCGAGCACCCGGTCGAGACCGGCACCGTCGAGGGCCGTGCTCCCCGCTCCAGCTCCCACCAGGATCAGGGGGGCGGTAACGTCCAGGTCGCCGGAGGCGTTCGAGTCTTCGCCGGCTCCCGCCCGGGTCAGGACGTAGATCCCGGCCGGCACCACGACGACATCGGTGGCTTCCGTCGAGTTGGCGGCGGAGACCGCCTCGCGCAGGGAACAGTCGTGATCGCAGGCGCCGTCCAGGGTGTCGGCGGTCTTGGTGACGGTGAAGACCGCGGCCTGGACGGGCAGCGTGGTGGTCAGCGCCAGCAGGATCAGGACGGCTCGTTTCACGGGTCCCCTCCTCACCGAGGTTGGTACGGCTCCTAATATGATGTCATAGCATAAGGATTCATTTCATCCCGGTTTGATCCCATTCCCCCTCTCCCCTGCCCTCTCCCCCGTGCCGGGGGAGAGGGAGCCGCGGGTGCTAGACTCCCCCGCCGCCATGACCTCTTCAAAGCGC
The DNA here is from genome assembly GCA_035556715.1 of Thermoanaerobaculia bacterium. Lineage (GTDB taxonomy): Bacteria > Acidobacteriota > Thermoanaerobaculia > Multivoradales > UBA5704 > DATMER01. The sequence goes on along the minus strand of DATMER010000033.1, from coordinate 18,246 downwards.
CTCGCCCTCCTCCTCGTCCTGACCCTGGGGCTCGCCCCGATCCCGGTTGCGCCGCAGTCGATCCCGAACGCCCTGGAGCCGCCGTCCACCGGAGGGGTGGCCGCGGTCGACCGGGCCCTGGCGCGGCTCTCGACCCACCGGCGGCTGCTGGTGGTCGCGGCCCATCCCGACGACGAGGACACGTCGCTGCTCACGCTAGTGGCTCGGGGCCTGGGGGGCGAGTCCGCGTATCTCTCCCTCAGCCGGGGAGAGGGAGGGCAGAACCTGATCGGCCCCGAGCTGGGGGTGGGCCTGGGGCTGATCCGCACCCGGGAGCTCCTCGCCGCCCGCGGGGTGGACGGCGGGCGGCAGTTCTTCACCCGGGCCTACGACTTCGGCTACACCCGGTCTTTAGAGGAAACCCTCCGCCTCTGGCCGAAAGAGATCCTGCTGGAGGACACCGTGCGGGTCATCCGGCGCTTCAAGCCGCAGGTGGTGGTCTCCATCTTCCCGGGCCAGCCACACCCGAATCATGGACAACACCAGGCCGCCGGCGTGACCGCGCACGAGGCCTTCCCACTGGCCGGCGACCCGAACGCCCTGCCCCAGCTCCGGGAAGAGGGGCTCCTCCCCTGGGCGCCCCAGGCGCTCTACCGCTCGGCCTTCTTCAATCCGCCGCCGGGCGCGATCTCCCTTTCGACTGCCGGGGTCGATCCCCTGGCGGGCAAGTCGCTCTACCAGATCGCCGCGGCCAGCCGCAGCATGCACCGCTCCCAGGACATGGGACGGCTGCAGGAGCTGGGGCCGCAGGAGACCCGGGTGGTCCCGGTATCCGGAGCCCCGACTGAGTCAAAAGATCTCTTCGCGGGGATCGACACCCGCCTGGTGGCCATGGCCTCCACCGTGCCCGACCCGGAGCGCCGGAGCCACGCCGGGGATCACCTGGACGCGGCGCAGGTCGTGGCCGAGCGCACCCGGGCCGCCGTCAACCCGTCCCGGCTGGGGGAGTCCGTGCCCGGCTTCGTGGAGATCCTGAAGCACCTGCGGGCTGCGCACGCCTACCTCGACCGCCCCGAAGAGCGGCCCGCGAGGGAGCTGCTCGCGGAGAAGATCGACATCGCCGAAGCGGGTCTGGCCGCGGCGGCAGGGATCGCCCTGGATGTCACGACCGAGCGCGAGGCGCTGATCCCCGGAGAGGCCTTCCCGGTTCAGGCGGTACTTTGGAACAGCGGCGGTCGCGACCTGGTCAAGGCGATCGTGGAGCTGGTACCGCAAGGAATTGCAGGGGCGGCCCAGGACCCGGCGGCGGGGGCGCTCGCCAAGTGGGACCTCCAGGCGTCCTTTCCGGCCGGGGCCCCCGTCACGGCCCCCTACTTCCTGAGGAAGCCGCTCAAGGGCGGTCTCTACGACTGGTCGGAAGCGCGACCCGAGGAGAGGGGCGAGCCCTTCGAGGCGCCGCCGATGAGGGCCCGCTTCTCCTTCACGGTGGAGGGGGTGCCCATCGAAATCGAGCGCGAGGTGGTGCACCGTCACCGGGACCAGGCCCTCGGCGAGATCCGCCGGCCGCTGCGCGTCGTCCCGAAGGTGGAAGTGGCGGCCGCGGACGAGCTGCTGGTCTGGCCGCTGGCCCGGAAGGAGCCCCGGAAGCTCCAGGTGACACTGACCTCCCACGCCGCGGAAGCCGTCCGTGGCCGGCTGGAGACATCCGGGGAAGGCTGGGGCGCGGAGCCGGTGCAGTTTGCATTGGAGCCCGGGGAGGAGCGCGCCGTCGAGCTGGCCCTGAAGCCCGCCGCGGGCCTGGCCCAGGGGAGATACCGGGTCCGCCTGTCCGCGGTGGTCGGCGGGGGCGAAGACGGCAGCCGTTACGACCTCTCCGCCCCCGTGATCGACTACCCGCACATCCGGCCGACCCCGCAGCCCGAGCCCGCCGAGGTCGCGATCAGCGCCGCGGACGTCAAGCTCCCCCCCTTGAAGAGGGTCGGGTACGTCCGCGGGGCCTCCGACCGGGTGCCGGAGCTCCTGCTCCAGGTCGGAGTGCCGCTGGACCTCCTCGACGCCCACGACCTCCTGGAAGGGAACCTCTCGGCCTACGACGCGATCGTCGTGGGCAGCCGGGCCTACGAGACCGACCCGGCCCTGGCCCGGGCCAACCCCCGGCTCCTGGGCTACGCCCGGGCCGGAGGGCTTGTGGTCGTCCAGTACCAGCAATACGCCTTCGTCGAAGGCAAGTTCGCCCCCTTCCCGGTGGAGATCGCCCGTCCCCACGACCGGGTGACCGACGAAACCGCGCCGGTGACCCTCCTCGACCCGGCCCATCCGGTCTTCAACACGCCCAACAAGATCGGCCCGCAGGACTGGGAAGGCTGGGTCCAGGAGCGCGGCCTCTACCACCTCCGCACCTGGGACCCCGCCTACGTCCCCCTGCTCGCCATGACCGACCCGGACCAGCCCGAGACCCGGGGAAGCCTGCTCGTGGCGAAGCTCGGAGAGGGGCACTACGTCTACACCGGCCTGGCCTTCTTCCGGCAGCTCCCCGCGGGAGTGCCGGGCGCGTACCGGCTGTTCGCGAACCTGTTGGCGTTACGGTAGAGGTAGACCAAGGGGACTCCTTGCGGTTCCTCTGAAATGACATCCGCGGACCGTTTTCCGTCTTTATCCCGGTAAACATTCTGGGAGGGACGGATGGCCGATCACGACAAGGCTTACAAGCGACTCTTTTCCCACGCACCGGTGGTGGCGGACCTGATCCATGGCTTCGTCCGGGAGGAGTGGGTCCAGGAGTTGGACCTCTCCACCCTGGAGCCCTTCAACGGCAGCTACGTCTCGGACGACCTGCGTGACCGCGAGAGCGACCTCGTGTGGCGAGTGCGCTGGGGCGGCGAGGAATGGGTCTACGTCTACCTGCTGCTGGAGTTCCAGTCCACGGTCGATTCTTCCATGGCCCTGCGGGTCATGACTTATCTGGGCCTGCTCTACCAGGACCTCTACCGGCGGAAGCTCCTGACTCCCTCTGGCCGGCTGCCGCCGGTGCTCTCGATTGTTCTGTATAATGGATACCGGCCTTGGGGAGCGGCTCTGGACATCTCCGATCTGGTGGAGCCCGTTCCCGGTGGCCTGGAGCGCTACCGGCCCAGCGTCCGATACATCCTGCTGGATGAGCTGAGGCTGGCCGAGTCGGAGCTGCCGTCGGTCCGCAATCTAGCCGCGGCGGTGTTCCGGCTGGAGCAGGCTCGCGGCCCGGCCGAGTACCGCGAGTTGAAGTCGGCGCTGGCCCTCTGGCTGCGCGAGCCCGAGCACGAGGAGCTGAGGCGGTCGTTCGAGACGTGGATAGGACGGGTGCTGCTGCCGTCGCGTCTGGCGGCGAAACGTCTTACCGAGTCCGAGATCAAGGAGATCCAGAGCATGCTGACCCCTGAAGAAGAAGAGTTCGGAATCGACTGGAGCCGCGATTGGGTGAGGCAGGGAAGGCGAGAGGCGATGGAGGAGGCACTGCGGGCGATGAGACGAAGTGTCCTGGCACTGCTCGGTCAGCGGTTCGGCCCGCCCTCGGAGGAAGTGCGCCGCCGGGTCGAAGGAATCGGATCACTCGACGAGCTCACCTCGATCCTGGAGCGGATCTTGACTGTACGCTCCTTGGCCGAGCTCGGTCTGGAGCCTACGGCCTAGCTCGAAGACAGGCTCATATATTTCCCACCCCAATCCATATGGACGGCGGCCAGTTCATATACCCGAGACGCAGATCTATATAGAGGAAGCTCTCCCGAGCCGATCGGACGACAGATCCATATGGACAGGGCGGCTGTCTATATGGATCTGTCTCCCTTCATATAGCCGCTTGGTTCAGGCATATGAATTTCCCATCTCCCATATGGATTTCGAGTAAATCCATATGGGTAGACAGCTCTCCCATATAGATGCTGGCCAAGTCTATATGGGGGAATGATTCCCCAACGAGAATGCCAATCGGGGTAAGATCCGCCGGGGCTCCCGCCCCTGTTCGAGACATCCCGGCCATGAGAACCATCCGAACCCTGCTCTGCGCGCTCCCGGCGCTCATCATCCTGGGCTGCGGCGACGGCCGCACCTCCCTGGTCGTCTACTCCCCCCACGGCGGCGATCTCCTCCGCCTCATGGAGAAGAGCTTCGAGGCCAAGAACCCGAACGTGGACGTCCAGTGGCTCGACATGGGCTCGCAGGACGTCTATGACCGGATCAAGTCCGAGGCCGCGAATCCCCAGGCCGATGTCTGGTTCGGCGGGCCGCAGACCATCCTCGCCCGGGCTGCCCGGGAGGGGCTCCTCGCTCCCTTCCAGCCGACCTGGGCGGATGCGATCCCCCCGGAGAGCCGGGGGCCGGACGACCTCTTCTTCGCCTCGTACCGGACCGCGGCGGTCCTGGTCTACAACTCGAAGGCCGTGTCCGCCCAGGAGGCTCCCAAGGACTGGGACGGCCTCCTCGATCCGAAGTGGAAGGGGAAGATCCTGATCCGCGATCCGCTGGCGAGCGGCACCATGCGGACCATGTTCGGGATGATCCTCTCCCGCTCCGTCGAAGAGACCGGCAGCCCGGACCGCGGCTTCGAGTGGCTCCGCCGCCTGGACGCCCAGACCAAGGAGTACCTCCAGCAGCCGGCCCTCATGATCGAGAAGCTGAACCGGCAGGAGGGGCTCGTCACCATCTGGGAGCTGACCGACCTGCTCTGGCAGCGCAAGCGCGGCTCGCCTCTGGCCTTCCACTTCCCGGCCAGCGGCACGCCGGTCATCGACGACTCGCTGGGGCTGGTCAAGGGGGCGCGCCACCCCGAGGAGGCAAAGGCCTTCATCGAGTTTGTGGGCAGCCTCGAGGGGCAGGCGCTCGCCGCCCGCGAGGCCTTCCGCCTGCCGGCCCGCACCGACATGCCCGCCGACCAGCTCCCCCAGTGGGCCCAGGAGGTGAGCCGGGACTGGAAGCCCGCCCCGGTGAACTGGGACCTCATCGAGAAGAACGGCCAGGAGTGGATGGCCACCTGGGACCGGACCATCCGCGGCAAGGGCTGAGCCGGCATGCCGTTCCTGACCCTGGACCGGCTCGACAAGAGCTTTGGCACCAACCCTGTCCTCCGCAATCTCTCCCTGGAGATCGAGAAGGGGGAGGTGCTCGCCCTCCTCGGCCCCAGCGGCAGCGGCAAGACCACCGCGCTCCGCCTGATCGCCGGGTTCGAGTCCCCGGACCGCGGCCACATCCTGGTGGACGGCGAGGATGTCACCGCCCTTCCCCCGTCCAAGCGGCGCTTCGGCATGGTGTTCCAGCACTATGCCCTCTTCCCCCACCTGACCGTGGGCGAGAACGTGGCCTTCGGCCTGACCGGCAAGGACGGCATGGACCGGCGGGTCTCCGAGGCCCTGGCCCAGGTGGACCTTCCCGGGTTCGAGGCCCGGCGGGTGGGGGAGATCTCCGGCGGCCAGCAGCAGCGCGTTGCCCTGGCCCGGGCTTTGGCGCCCGAGCCCCGCGTCCTGCTCCTCGACGAGCCCCTCTCAAACCTCGATCCCACCCTGCGCGAGCGCACCCGGCGGGAGCTCAGGAGGGCGATTCGGAAGGTCGGGATCACCACGGTCCTGGTCACCCACGAGCAGGAAGAGGCCTTCCACCTGGGGGACCGGGTCGCGGTCCTCCACGCGGGGATCCTTCAGCAGGTCGGATCTCCGGAAGAGCTCTACGAGAGGCCCGCGACCCGCTTCGTGGCCGGGTTCGTGGGCAGGGCGAGCGCGTTCCCGGGGAAGTATGAAGGAGACGGCAAGGTCCGCCTCCCCTCAGGGTTGATCTGGTCCGGGGTACCGGCCGTCGAGCTGGGACCCGGAGATGCGGTCGAGCTGGTAGTCCGTCCCGAGACCCTGGCCTTCGCGCCTGGCGGGCTGTCCGGACGGGTGGCGGAGCGGCGCTACGCCGGACCGGTCTCCTACTTCCTGGTTTCTCTGGAAGGTGGGTTGGAGGTGGAGGTCATGGCCCCAGCGGGAGCCGCTTCGGAAGGGGACGCGGTCTCAGTCGGCCTCGGAACTTCCGGGCCTCAGCCCCGTATCTTCGGAGTCGGGGCATGAAGAGGCTTCCAGTCGCCGGACTTCTCCTGGCGCTTCTCCTCGCTTGGCTCGTGGGATACCCGCTGCTGATGACGCTCGTGGAGGCTTTGAGGGGACCGGAGGGCTGGACGACCGCGCACCTGCGCGAGTTCGCCTCCCGTCCGGACGAATGGCTGGCTCTGTGGCGCAGCCTCTGGATCTCTCTCACCTCGGTGGTCCTGGCCGCGGGGATCGGCGTCCCCCTGGCCTTTCTCTTCGAGCGCACCGACTTCCCCGGGCGGCGATTCCTCGCCGCGGTCGTGGCCCTGCCTGTCGCCCTCCCTCCTCTGGTCGGCGTGATCGCCTTCCTCTTCCTCTATGGAGAGAGCGGCTTCGCCTCGCGGGCGGTCCAGTCCCTGCTGGGGCTGGAGTCCCCCCCTTGGCGGCTGGTGGGCCCCGGCGCGATCCTCCTGGTCCACGCGTACTCGATGTACGTCTACTTCTATCTCTTCACCCGGGCCGGGCTGGCGCGCCTCGACGCCGCGCTCCTGGAAGCCGCCGCCTCCCTGGGGGCGGGCCGGGCGCGGACCCTCTTCCGGGTCACCCTGCCGCTGCTCCGCCCAGCCCTGGCCGGTGCGGCGCTGCTCACCTTCATGACCTCGCTCGCCTCGTTCTCCGCCCCCTATCTCTTCGGGGGAAGCTTCCGGGTGATGACCACCCAGATCGTGGCCTCGAAGCTGAACGGCGAGACCGCGCTTTCGCAGGTGGAGACGGTGATGCTCGCCGGGCTCGCCCTGCTGGGACTGGTCGGGATGCGTTGGATCGACCGCTCCGGCTTGGCGAGTATCGCCGGGGTCGGGGTGCGGGGCGTGGCTCCGGCCCGCCGGCGGTTGGAGAGCACCTGGGCGCGGATCACGGCTGGGACGCTCGGCTGGCTGCTCGCGGCCTTCCTGCTCCTGCCCCACGCGGTGCTGCTCCTGGTTTCCTTCGTGCCGCCGTTCACCTGGACGGCTGAGGCCTTGCCGCCGGTCCTCGCGCTCGGCAACTGGGCGGGCCTCGCCCAGGCCGAGAAGCTGCGGCCGGTGGTCAACTCCCTCTGGATGGCCGCGGTGTCCACGATCGCGGCCGTGGCCCTGGGGCTGGCTGCGGCGCGGATGGCGGTCTCCCGTCCGGTGGATGGAGGCGAGCCGCGCCGGCCCTGGCTGGCGAGCGCGCTCGAGTGGCTGGTGGCCGTACCCTGGGCCGTGCCCGGGACGGTTTTCGCCATCGCCCTGGCCACGACCTTCGGGGTCAACCAGCCGTGGCTCGGGCGGTTCGTCCTGATCGGCACGCCGGTGATCCTCCCCCTGGCCTACCTGGTGCGCAGCCTGCCGCTCACGGGCCGGGGCTCGATCGCGGGCCTGCGCGGGCTCGACCCGGCGCTGGAGGAGGCCGCCGCCTCTCTCGGCGCGGGAAGGTGGCGCCGCCTGAGCCGGGTGGTCCTGCCGCTGCTCCGGCCGGCGATCGCGGCCGGGGCCGGGCTGGCGTTCATCACCGCCCTCGGGGACTTCGTCGTCTCCATCGTGCTCTACACCTTCGACACCCGCCCCATCTCCATCGAGATCCTGTCGAGCCTCCGGCTCCAGGACCTGGGGATGGCCGCGGTCTACGGCGTCCTGCTGATGACTGCGAGCGCCGCGGCGTTCCTGGTGTGGGGCCAGGGCGAGACGCGCTGATGGAGCCCCGCGGCATCAAGCAGCTCAGCGTGCTCATGGCCACGGTGTTCGTGGACATGATCGGCTTCACCATGGTCCTGCCGCTGCTCCCCTTCTACGCCACCCGGCTGGGAGCGGACGCCTCGCTGGTGGGCATGCTCGTGGCCGCCTACCCCTTCGCCCAGCTCGCGGTATCCCCGTTCTGGGGGCGGCTCTCGGACCGCTACGGCCGCCGGCCGCTGATCCTGGCGGGGCTGATGCTCTCGGCCGCGGCTTACGTGCTCTTCGGCCTGGCCGAGAGCCTGTGGCTGCTGTTCGCCTCCAGGCTCGTCCAGGGGGCCGGCGGCGGGACCACGGGCGTGGTCCAGGCCTACGTGGCCGATGCGGTGGAGCCGGAGGAGAGGACCAAGGCCCTGGGCTGGCTGACCGCGGCGACCAGCGCGGGGGTCATGATCGGCCCGGCCAGCGGCTCTCTCGCGACCTATCTCGGGCCGGAGGGGCCGGGCTTCATGGCCGCCGGCCTCTGCCTGCTCAACATCCTCTTCGCCTGGAAGTGGCTGCCGGAGCCGAAGCGGTATGCCGCCTCCACCGCCGAGATGGCCCAGGCTGGCGGGTTCATCCCGAAGCGGTCGCTGCGGCGCACCTTCTCCGAGGTGCTGCGCCACCCCACGGCTCCGGTCAGCGCGCTCATCTGGGTCTATGCCATCGGCATGATGGCCTTCATGGCCATGAACGGGGTGCTGGGGCTCTACCTGAAGGACGTCCTGGGGGTCACCGAGAAGACGATCGGCTACTTCTACGCCTACGTGGGAGGGATCTCGCTGATCATGCGGGCGCTGCTGCTGGGGCCGGCCGTGCGGCGCTTCGGGGAGATCGGGGTGACCCGCCTGGGTGCCCTGTCCCTGGTGATCGGGCTGGCCGGCATCCCCTTCACGAATGGCAGCCTGTTGGGGCTCGCGCTGGTGGTCGTCTTCGTGCCCGTCGGCACCGCCCTGCTCTTCCCGGCCACGACCTCCCTCGTCTCCCGGCGCTCGTCGCGGTCCGAGACCGGCCAGGTTCTGGGAGTGCAGCAGTCCTTCGGCGGAGTCTCGCGGATGATCGGCCCGCTCTGGGCGGGCTTCGCCTACAAGGTGGACATCCGCTACCCGTTCTGGATGGCGGCGGTCCTGATGCTGAGCGTCAGCTTCCTGACCCTCCGCATGCCGCGGGAGGAAAGGCCGGCCGTCCCGGTCAAGGCCGAGGCGGAGGCCTGAAAAGCAAAAAGACCGACGCTTCCGCCGGCCTTCCTGAGCTTGAAGTTGGTTGCGGGGGCAGGATTTGAACCTGCGACCTTTGGGTTATGAGCCCAACGAGCTACCAGACTGCTCCACCCCGCGTCACCGTTTTCAATGCCCCCCTTTCAAGGGGAGGGAGATGCTCTCACAACTCCCCGGGGCTGTCAAACGCCCCGTGCCTCCATGACAACAGGCAGGGGGACGGGTTCATTCCAGATATCCCAGCGCCCGGAGCTTGCGCTCCGCCTCCAGGCTCTCTTCGGCTTTGCCTGCTCCTTCGGTCTTGCGGAGCCACCGGGTGAGGGCCTCGCGTAGACGGTGGAAGCTCCGCCGCTCTCCGCGCAACGCGTCCTTCCCCTCGTTCGGGTCGGCCTTCAGGTCGTAGAGCGCGTAGCTCCCCTTGCCGAGGTCGTGGATCAGCTTGTGCCGGCCGTCGGCGGCGCTGCGCAGGGTCCCCTGCATGCCGTACTGGTGGGGATCGAGATCCCCTGTCGCCTCGATGAGCGGCCGCAGGCTCTCCCCCTCGAAGGTGAGGCCTTTCGTATCCATCCCCAGGTAGTCGAGCAGGGTGGGGACGAGGTCCAGGTTCTGGACCGGCTGGGTCAGGACGCGGGGCTCGATTCCAGGGATGCCGAGGAAGAGCGGGGTCTTGATGCTGGAGTCGAAGAGCGTCCGGCAGTGCTTGATGTGGCCGTGCTCCAGGAACTCCTCTCCATGGTCCGAGGCGAAGACCAGGAGCGTGTCCTCCATCCGGCCGGCGTCGCGGATCTCCTGGAGGAGCCGGGCGAACTGGGCGTCAAAGAAGGCGATCTCCTCGTCGTACAGATCCATCAGGTACTGGAGGTCCTGCGGCGTGGTCCCGGGGTCGGGAGCGCCCTTGTAGAGCATGTCGCCGATCGGGTTCGGGTTGCCGTCGCGGACGAACTTCTTGTCCGGCCGGCCCAGGGCCCAGCGCCGCTGGTGGTTCTTCGGCGGCGCGTAGGGACCATGGGGGTCCATGTAGTGGAGGTAGAGGAAGAACGGGCGCGGGTCTTCGGACCGAATCAGCGGGAACGCGGCCCGGTTGACGCAGGCGGCGTTCTTCCAGACGCAGTCCTCATGGAAGGTCTCGAACCCGCGACCAAACCCGGCGCCCGGGTTGAACCGCCCTGGCGTGTTGCGCACCACCGGGCTCGCCGAGACCGCCGCCGTGCGGAAGCCGCGCTCCTGGAGGATCTCGGCGATCGACGGGATGCTCTCCGGGATTCCGAGCGGGCTCGGCTGCGGCTGGCCCAGGAACGCCGAGGGGTAGCGCGAGGTCAGGATCGAGTTGGCCGAGGGGAACGTGCAGGAGGCCTGACTGCGGGCGTCCGCGAACTTGAGCGACTGCGCGGCAAAGGCGTCGACGTTGGGGCTCGTGGGCCGGGCATAGCCGTAGGTGCCCAGGTGGTCGGCCCGCAGAGTGTCGACCAGGATGAAGATGACGTTGCGCGGCGGCTCGGGCTTGGAGCAGGCCGCGAGCGCCAGGATCAGGAGAAGCAGGGCCGGACGCATCAATCGGCCAGGTGGATCAGGAACTCCCGCTCGATCAGGTCGCGGAACTGCTGCAGGCGCTCGAGCCGGGCTTCCCCTTTCCGGGCCTCGACGATGATGACGTGCGGCAGATCCGGAGCGTCGGCGTAGATCTCGTGGCGCTCGATCCCCTGGAAGACCGGCAGCTCGCTTTCGCCGTAGCGGCACCAGCGCACCAGGTCGAAGCCGCACGCCTCCAGGGCCTCGCCCAGGATGTGGCGGTTCCAGAGGAACTGGTGGCGCCAGCCATGAAAGGCGCGGTTGATTTGCAGCGCGGCCATCCGCTTGGTCTCGTCGTCCAGGTCGAGCCGGTAGTGCGTGACCCAGACCCACTCCAGGTTCGGGGTGGACATCCGCAGCCAGCCGCCGGGCGCGAGGACATGGTGGCACTCCTGGATGAAGTTGACGGCGTCGGCGAGGGCCAGGTGCTCCAGGAAGTGCTCGGCGAAGACGGCCTCGGCATCCGAGAAGCCCAGCCCCTTGGTGACGTCGCAGACCACGTCCACCCCGGGGATCGCCTGGATGTCCATGTTCACCCAGCCCTCCAGGCGCGCCTTGCCGCTCCCTACGTGGAGGCGCAGGGGGCCGGGAGGCGGGACGAAGGCCGCGGGAGCCTCGGCGGCGGTGGTTATGGTCTCGTCAGCCATCATCGAGCGGGGGAGTCTAACATTTCGGCGCGACAGGCAGCCCGGCCGCGATACACCCGGCGAGCCCGCCCTCGACCGCGAAGGCCTTGGGGAAGCCCTCCTCCCTCAGCTTCGCCGCCACCCGGGCGGCCAGGCCGTCGCCCAGTCAGGTGCAGTACGCGAGGATCCAGCCATCCCGCGGAAGACGATCGAGCATCCCGGGCAGCCCGCGGGTCCCCTCGGCCCGCAGATCCCCCTCGATCCGCTCGCCGGAGCGGGCATAGGCGGATCGCCCGCGGACGTCGAGCACGGTCGCGGATTCGCCCCGTTCGAGCCGACGCCGGACCTCCCCGGGGGATATTTTCAGCGTTTCGGGCATCCGGCTTGCTTCCCACAGGCGCAGCAGGTTGTTTTTCCTTGTAAACGTTAGGGTTTTGCGGATAACCTTTCGTGGTTGAAGTCTACCGGACGTCAGTTGCTTCAGAGGAGGGGGAATGTTCGTCATCGAAGAAATCGTGGCCCACGAGATCCTTGACTCGCGGGGCAACCCGACCCTGGAGGTCGAAGTCATCCTGCAAGGGGGCGTATGGGGCAGGGCGGCGGTGCCGTCCGGGGCCTCGACCGGGGAACGGGAGGCGCTCGAGCTGCGCGACGGCGGCAAGCGGTACCGCGGCAAGGGCGTGCGCAAGGCCTTGACGAACGTGCACGAGGAGATCGCGCCTCCGCTGCGCGGCCTGGATGTCCGCGACCAGGCGCGGATCGACCGCCTGCTGATCGAGCTCGACGGCACCCCCGACAAGAGCCGGCTCGGCGCCAACGCCACGCTGGCGGTCTCCCTGGCCGTGGCCCGCGCCGCGTCCAAGGCCTGCGACCTGCCGTTCTACGCCTACCTGGGCGGACCCGCGGCCACGGTCCTGCCCATCCCGCTGCTCAACGTGCTCAACGGCGGCGCCCACGCCGACAACACGGTCGACGTCCAGGAGTTCATGCTCGTCCCCCTCGGCTTCGACCGCTACTCCGAGGCGCTGCGCGCGGGCGTGGAGATCTACCACACGCTCAAGGAGATCCTGAAGAAGGAGAAGATGGTCACGGCCGTGGGCGACGAGGGGGGCTTCGCCCCGAACCTGAAGAGCAACCGCGACGCCCTGGACTACCTGATCCGCGCCATCGAGGGGGCCGGCTACAAGCCGGGATCGCAGGTGGCCCTGGCCCTGGACGTGGCCGCCAGCGAGCTGGTCGAGAAACGCCGCGGCTCCAAGGTCACTTACAAATTGGAGGGCGAAGGCCGCAAGGGGCTCTCCAGCGCCGACATGATCTCTACCTACCGCGAGTGGATCGACGCCTACCCGCTGGTTTCCATCGAGGACGGCCTGGCCGAGGACGACAACGCCGGCTGGAAGGAGCTGACCGCCGAGCTCGGCAGCCGGGTGCAGCTCGTGGGCGACGACCTCTTCGTGACCAACCCGGCGATCCTCGCCGAGGGGATCCGCAACGGCCTGGCCAACGCCCTGCTGGTGAAAGTCAACCAGATCGGCACCCTCTCCGAGACGCTGGAGGCGGTGGAGATGGCCAAGACCCACGCCTACGCCAACATCATCAGCCACCGCTCGGGCGAGACCGAGGACACCACCATCGCCGACCTCGCCGTTGCCATCCGCTGCGGCCAGATCAAGACGGGCGCCCCGTGCCGCAGCGACCGGGTCGCCAAGTACAACCGCCTGCTGCGCATCGAGGAGGAGCTGGACAACGTGGCCTCGTTCCCCGGGGCTTCGGCGTTTCCACGCTGGTCTCCTTGACCAAGACCCCCGCGCCCGCCCGGCCCGATTCGTTCCGCCCTGTGGTGGGCGCCACAGTCCTCCTTTTCGTCGCTCTCCTGGGGATCGCGGCCTGGAAGAGCTCCCGGGACCTCGCCGCGGCCCGGGAGCGCGAGCGCCTGCTCGATACCCGCATCGAGGAGACCCGGGACCGGATCGGCGGCCTGCGCGGACGCATCGAGCGCCTGCGCTCCGACCCCGGCACCCTGGAGCGCCTCGCCCGCGAAGACCTCGGGATGGTCCGCCCGGGCGACGTGATCATCGAGCTGCCGGACCCCTCCCCAGGCAAGCACCCGTAACAATTCGCCGGGCCGGTACGCCTGAGTCCGGCGAGATGAGCATCTACTCCAGAGCGCTGCAGCGATCGTCCGCTCCCGCCCCGGCCAGAGGCCCGGCGCCGCGCCCCATGGGACCGGCCGCCGGAGCCTTCTCCCCCGCCGGCCACGACTTCAGCCAGGTCAGCATTCACGCTGACTCTCAGGTCGCCAAGCCGCGCCAGACGACGAAAAAGGCCTCCGAAGTCTGCCCCACGTGCGCCTGCTCCGAGAAGCAGACCCTCCGGCTCGACGGGATGCGGCAGGAGGCGATGGACCTCTTCGATCATGCCGCCGGGAAGCTGCGAAGCTCGGCCAAGGATGCGATCCCGCTTTTCGAGCAGTCTTTCGGAGAGGGGAGCGCCACCCGGGCGAACATCGGCCAGGTCCTCCGGGTCCTGGACGGTGCCGCAAGGTTCCTGAAGAGGTCCAAGGCCGGCGAGAACATCCATTGCGACAGCACGAGCTCTTCGGCCGGTTGCGGAGGGAACGCGACCGCGTTTCACGAAGGCGGCCACATCGTCGTCTGCTCGGGCAACGGGTCGTCCGAAAAGATGCTCGACCCTCCGCAGGTCGAGGACGCCGTCCGGGAGGTGCAGACAAGCGACGGCACGAGCCAGTTCAACGTGGATCCGGCGGCGACCGAGGAGAAACAGAAGGAATCCGACGAGCAACGGGACGCCGAGCTGACGGCGGTCCTGGCTCACGAGGCCATCCACAACCAGATCCAGCCGGGCGTCGTCGACGTGAACCGCGGCGAGCGCCTGTTCCAGTTCCTGGGCAAAGGCGCCAAGCGCGTGGACCTGTCGCCGATCGCGCTGAAGAACCCGGACAGCCTCGTGTCGTTCGCCTTTTCCTTCCAGAGCTCAGGAAGGGGGCTCGAGACATCCGAGAAGCTGTCCGGCGCGCTCTCGATCCGGCCGCTGCTCGGAAGAGAGGATGCGGAGCTCGCCGTCGCGATGGCCCAGGAAGCCATCGAGCAGGCCGAGAAGCGGATCCGGGTCCTTCATTCCGAGGTGGACTCCGTCAAGGGCGGACCCAGCTCCTGGCAGGACTTCGCGCCGGCTTCCCAGGATCTTGCCGGCCTGCTGAGGAGCTCCGGCGAGACGGCGCTTGGCAGCCCGGATGCAGCGGCCGCGAAGCGTCTGGCGCAGATCCTGGAGGGCCTCTCCGGAGTCAGGCAGGAGCTGGTGGCGAAGGAGACCGTCGTCGCGCGCCGGTTCGTCCGGAACAAGCCGGACGAACGCGTCGAGATCGCCATCCCCAAGTGGCGGGAGTTCCGCGGCCTCGCTCCCGCGGACCAGATCCAGCTCCTGTTGGGAGAGCTGCTGCGCCGGGACCCGAGGACGGCCGGTCTGACCGGCTTCGTCTGGGAGCACGCGCGGAAGCACGGCGGCTTCAAGATCTGACCTCTCCAGAGGACAACCGCTCCACCTCCGTGGGCACCGCCCCGCCTCTCTTTTCCTCACTCCACTGAAAACAAAGCGCTTTCGCAATCCGCGGGAGCTGGCACGTGCCTTGCCTTTTAGAGAGGGGACTGGAGATCCCTGGCTCCCCTCTTCCAGGGACGCGGATAACCCAGAGGAGGTAACGACCATGAGACCGCGAATGAACCGACCGAGCCCCTTCACGGCCGCCATGGCCGTTCTGCTGACCGTCCTGCTCGGGTGCGCGAGCACCGCGGGAGCCGGCTTGAACCTCGTGTCCCTCGACCAGGAGTGGGGGATGCGGAACGACCTCCGCGCCCAGGTGTCGCAGCAGGCACGGGTCGTGGACAGCTCCTATCTGAACACCGTAGGGCGGCGGATCGCCAGCCAGACCCCGCTGGGCAACCGGCGCTGGGACTTCGCCATCGTGCAGGACAGCTCCGTGAATGCCTTCAACCTGCCGGGCGGCCTGGTATACGTCCACTCCGGCCTGATCGCCGAGGCGGACACCCTGGCCGAGCTGGCCGGTGTGCTCGCCCACGAGATCGGCCACGGTTCTGCACGGCACGGGACGCAGCTCATGACCCGGGCCTACGGCTACAACGCGATCGCCGGCCTGCTGCTGGGGCGGAACCCGAGCCAGGGCAAGCAGATCGCGGCCCAGCTCCTGGGCACCGGCATCCTGACCAACTACAGCCGCGAGGCGGAGCGCGAGGCCGACCGGCTGGGCGTGCACTACACCTACCAGGCCGGTTATGACCCGCAGGGCATGATCGGCTTCTACGGCGAGATGCTGGACATGCGGCAGAGCCGGCCGAACAAGGTCCAGCAGCTCTTCTCCACCCATCCGTTGACCGACGAGCGCATCCGGAACATCCAGGCCGAGGCGAGCAAGCTGCCGCGCCGCTCCTCCCTGACCAACGACACCAACAACTTCCAGAACTTCCGCTCCCAGTTCCGGTAATTGATCCCGTTCCCCCTCTCCCCTGCCCTCTCCCCCGTGCCGGGGGAGAGGGGGAAAGACAGGCTCCCTCTCCCTCACGCAGGTGAGGGAGAGGGTTGGGGAGAGGGAGGATGGGATCAAACTAAAACGCCCCGCTCGGGAAGGGTCCCGGCGGGGCGCGCGCGATTAGTCGAAGGCTCAGGAGACTTTGACGACGTTCTTCGCCTGAAGGCCCTTCGGCCCTTCGACAACATCAAAAGTGACCTTGTCCCCCTCGCTCAGGGTACGGAACCCCTCAGCGACGATTGAGGCGTGGTGGACGAAGACGTCCGGCCCCTGTTGGCGCACGATGAACCCGTAACCTTTCGCATCATTGAACCATTTCACGACACCTTGTTCAGACATACTCTCAGCTCCTTGAAACAAGTGTTTCCGTTTCGCCGCGTTGCCGCGGCCACCTCCGCCCCTCTACGAGGGACAAAAAAGAATCAAGAAAACCCTTCAGCTCTCCTCACCCGAGCAGCCCCGCACCCTCCGCCCTCCACCCTCCACCCTCCAATACCGCGGTACCGCTCGGCCAGTATGCCTAACCCGGGCTGACCCAGCCCTGGCGCTCTCGATATTCCGATCCCTTGTACACTCGTTCTCTCCGGGAATTTCGTTGCGCTATGGATGGATCTGCTGCGGGGGTAAACGGAAATCAGGCAGGCGATTCTTCGAAGCCGGGTCCCATCTGTTCGTCACTCTTTACGGAATGGTGACATCTCTGGAGGGAAAACACAAGAGGGTGTCGGAGGCAAGGGGTACAATCCTCCCTCCCGCTCTCTCTGGAGGTAACCCGTGACCTCGACCCGCATCCCCAGAAAGCTCGATCCGGCGGAGATCCGCGTGCTCGGCGCGCTCCTGGAGAAGGAGCAGACCACCCCGGAGGCCTACCCGCTGACGGTGAACTCCCTCCTCCTCGCCTGCAACCAGAAGACGAACCGCGAGCCGGTCACGGACCTGACCGAGGAGCAGGTCATCGACGCCCTGGAGCGGCTGCGCCAGGAGGTGCTGGTCTGGCGGACCGAGGGGGCGCGCAGCGAGAAGTGGCAGCAGAGCGTCGTGCGCCGCTGGGGTCTGGACCGGGCGGGCAAGGCGTTGATGACGCTGCTCCTCCTGCGGGGACCCCAGACCCCCGGCGAGCTCCGCACCCGCAGCGAGCGCCTGCATCCGTTCTCTTCGGTCCAGGAGGTCGAAGACGCGCTCCAGCGCATGGCCTCCATGGACGAGCCGCTCGTCATGGAGCAGCCCCGCCGCCCAGGACACAAAGAGACCCGCTGGACCCATCTTGTCGGGGACGTGGCCGAGCCGGCCCCGGCCCGGGAAGCGCCCGCGCGGGTCGAGCCGGATCTGCCGGCCGGCCCCCTCCCTGGAGCGCTCTCCACCCGCGTCGCGAAGCTGGAGGAGATCGTGGCGAAGCTGACCGAGGACGTCGAGACGCTGAAGTCGCTGCTGAGCTAGGGTTGATCCGTCCCCCCTCTCCCCCGGTACCGGGGGAGAGGGAGCTAGACCACCTCGATCCGCGCCGGGCCGTCCAGGACCTCGCCGATCTCCGCGGCGCGGTGGCCGCTGGCGCGGAGGGCTTCCAGGAGCGGTCCCGCCTGCTCGGGCGGGGTCGAGAGCAGAAGCCCGCCGGAGGTCTGGGGATCGTAGAGGACCTCGCGGCGGACCCGGTCCAAGCCGACGCGGTCGGTGAAGACCGGCGCGACGTTGGCCTCGTTGGCGTCGGTGCAGCCCGTGGAGATCCCCTTCTCGACCAGACGGTAGAAGCCGTCGTGGACCGGCAGGCGCTCGAAGACGAGGCGCAGGCCCGCCCCGGACGCCTTGGCCATCCCGAGGGCATGGCCGGTAAGGCCGAAGCCGGTGATGTCGGTCGCGGCGTGGACGCCGTGCGCCAGGGCCAGCCGGCTCGCCTCGGCGTTGAGGCGCTCCATCTCGCGCAGGACCGGCTCCAGGGCGGCCTCGTCGATCCGGTCCACCTTGAAGGCGTTGATGAGGACGCCGGTGCCCAGGGGCTTGGTGAGGATCAGCCGGTCCCCGGGCCGGGCTCCGGCATTGGTGAGGAGGCGGTTGCGGTCCGCCTCGCCGATGACCGCGAGCCCGAACTTGAGCTCGGGATCGCGCACGGAGTGTCCGCCGAGCAGCACGGCTCCGGCTTCGGCCAGGGCCGCGGCCGCCCCTTCGAGGATGCCGTTCAGGGACTTGGCGTCGGGATCGTCCAGGGGCGGGAAGCAGCAGAGGTTGAGCGCGAACAGCGGCCGGCCGCCCATGGCGTAGACGTCCGAGAGCGAGTTGGCCGCGGCCACCCGGCCGAAGCGGCGGGGATCGTCGCAGACCGGGGTGATGAAGTCGGCCGTGGCGACGAGGGCGTGGTCTCCGAGGAGGTAGACTCCGGCGTCGTCCGCGGTCTCCGGACCGACGAGGATCCTCTCATCCCGTCCGGCGAGCCGGACGAGCGGGCCGATCATCTCGGAAAGGTCCCCCGGACCTATCTTGGCCGCTCAGCCGCCGGTCGTGGCGCAGGCGGTCAGGCGGAACTTGCGTCGAAAG